>CAZVYX010000001.1:0-315711 GCA_964631725.1 uncultured Rhodospirillaceae bacterium
GCCCAATGAGTATGATCCCGTGGGCGGCCGGGAGGGGGAGCGGGTGGCACGGAACTCAACAAATGTTGAGACAAACCATATGGATACGCTGACCCAGATCGTGCTTGGCGCCGGTGTCGGCGTCGCCGTTCTGGGCCGGCGTCTCGGCCCGCGCCGCGCCGCCATCGCGGGCGGTCTGCTGGGGACGTTGCCGGACCTGGATGTGCTGATCCGCTTCGACGATCCGGTCGATGCCTTTGTCGGGCACCGGGGCTGGAGCCATTCGCTGCTGGTCCAGACCGCGCTGACACCGTTGTTCGGCGAGGCCATGGTCCGCTTCATCGCCGCTCTGCGCTGGCAGCGCCCGGCCGCCTATCTGGCGGTTTTTCTTTGCCTGACCACCCACGCCCTGCTGGATGCCATGACAATTTACGGCACCAAGCTGTTGTGGCCGCTGTCGGGGGAGCCATTCGCCGTCGGCTCGATCTTCATCATCGACGCCCTGTATACGCTGCCCTTGCTGATTGCGATGATCTGGGCCCTGTGTCTGCCCCAATGGTCGCGCCGCATGGGCCGGGTGGTGACGCTGGCGCTGGCCTTGTCCACCGGCTATCAGCTTTGGTGCGTCGCAGCGCAGCAGATCGTGACGGCGCGGGCCCAGGCGATGCTGGACCGGGCCGGCATTGCGGCCGAGAGGATGCTCGCCATTCCCACCCCCTTCAACAGCTATTTCTGGCGCGTCATTGCCATGCAGAATGGACGCTATCTGAACATCTATCTGCCGGTTTTCGCCGGCGCGGACCAAACCACGGTCTATGAACATCCCCGCGGCCTGTCGCTGGCGGCCTGCCTCAGTGGCAATCCCAGTCTGGACAAACTGGCCTGGTTCAGCCGCGGCTATTACCGCCTTGATCAGCGGCCCGGCCAACTGGGAGACGAAATTGTGTTTTCCGACCTGCGCATGGGCCTGACGCCGAACTATGCCTTCCAATTCGCCATTGCCCAGGTCCGACCCGGCGGCGCTCAAGCAATACCGCCGCGCCGCCTGAGCGGGCCACGGGGCACCTGGGCGGATATCGAATGGTTGCTGGCCAATCTTACCCACGATCCCGCCGTGCGCCTGGCGGAGCGTGACGCCTGGATACGCAGCGCCAATCTGTCCCAGACTACCGGCATCAAAACCGCTGACGCTTGTTAATGCTGGCGCAAACCGTCTAGGATTGGGCCAACAACTCCAGCATTCCCTCTAGAACAGGAAGCCGCGCATCATGAAATTCTACGATTGCAAGACCGCTCCCTCACCCCGGCGCGTGCGCATTTTTATCGCCGAAAAGGGCCTCGATATCGAAACCGTCGACATCGACATGCGCAAGGGCGAGCAGATGAGCGAGGAATACCGCGCCATCAATCCCAATTGCACCGTGCCGGCGCTGGTTCTCGACGATGGCAATATTCTGCAGACTACCGCCGGTATTTGGGCCTATCTGGAGGATATGCACCCCGAACCGCCGCTGATGGGTGCGACGGCACTGGAGAAGGGCCGGATCGCTGATACCCGCTGGAAGATCGAATTCAGCGGCATGCTGGCGATGGCTGAAGCCTTGCGCAACTCAGCACCGCCCATGAAGGGCCGCGCCCTGCCGGGACCGGACAATTTCGAACAGATCCCGGAATTGGCCGAACGGGGCAAGGAGCGGGTGAAACTGTTCCTGGGCCGCGTCGACGCCCTGATCGGCGACAAGCCGTTCGCCGCCGGTGACAACTATTCCGTGGCCGATATCGATCTGATGATCATGATCGATTTCGCCGGCTGGCTGAAGATGGGCCTGCCCGATGATGCGGCGAACGCCCGGCGCTGGTACGAATCCGTTTCCAGCCGGCCCAGCGCCAAGCTGTAAGCCGGGATCGAAACCGGGAAAACAATCGCAAGCAACTTGAAAACGAGGAGGAAGAGCAATGCCGAAATGGATCGATCACATCGTGGTGCGCGTCAAGGATATCGAAGAGAGCCTCAGGGACTACGAAGACAAGCTGGGCATGAAGGCCAGCAAGGGCCCCGACGAGATACCGGAATTGGGCATGACCCGGGCGATCCTGCCCCTGGGTGACGATGGCCGCTTTATCGAGATTGCCGAACCCCTGGGCGAAGGCGGAGCCATTGGCGGCGCGCTGGAGCGTTATGGTGAAGGGGTGCATCTGGTTGCCCTGGCGGTGGATAATCTGGCCGAGGCAACGGCGGAAATGAAGGCCAACGGGGCGCGGGTTATTGAGGCCGGGACCCAGGTATTCATCCATCCCAAGGACGGCCACGGCGTGATGTATCAACTGATCGAACGGCCATAGGTTCAACTGTCCGGGCCCGGCGTCCGAACATTGGGTTAGTATTCAGGTGATCCGCTGGCGGATCGCCGCCGATAGCAGTTCGCTTACGACCACCACGGCGAAGATGGAAATCAGCATGACGCCGACTTCGCGCCAGGCGAACTGGTTGATCGATGAATAAAGCATGATGCCGATGCCGCCGGCGCCGACAAATCCAAGCACCGTGGATTCCCGGATGTTGATGTCCCAGCGGTAGACCGAGGTGCCCCAGATGACCGGCAGCACCTGGGGTAGAATGCCGATCCAAAGGACCTGCAGGCGGGAGGCGCCGGTGGCCTCGATGGCCTCGACCGTGCCCTCGTCGATCTCCTCGATCGCCTCCGCGATCAGTTTGCCCATGAAACCGATGGAGCGGGCGGCGATGGCCCAGACGCCGGCCACCGGCCCCGGCCCGAAAATAGAGATGAACAACAGGCCCCAGACCACCGTGTTTACCGAGCGGGAGGTGACCAGGATGAACCTGCCGATAAGCCAGGTCGCCGTATTGAAAGTAGTGTTGCGGGCCGAAAGGAAGGCAATGGGAAAAGCAATCACAAAGGTGACGATGGTTCCCAGGGTGGCGATGTGTATGGTCTCGACCAGCGGGTCCACCACGACCTCGAAAAAACCCCAATCGGGCGGGAACATGCGTACGAATAGATCCGCCGCCTGCACATGGGCATCGAGGAAATAGAACCAGGGAATATCCAGTTGATGCACCGCCCAGGCCGCCACGAACATCGTGCCCAGATACCAGGCATAGCGGATTAGCGTGACCCGCGGGCTGAAGCGGCGCCAAACTTCCGGATAGCGCTTGGCGTGTTCCTCGACCGTCATCGCAGCTTGCCCCTGATCCAGGCGCTGAAAAATTCGCCGATGAACACCAGCGCCACGATCGAGATAAGGATCGCCAGGCTGAAATCGAAATCATAACGGTTGAACGAGGCTTGCAGAACCTGGCCGATGCCGCCCGCGCCGACAATACCGACCACGGTTGAATGACGGATATTGGCGTCCAGGCGGTAGATGGAAACACCCAGATAGCGCGGCAGGATGTGCGGCGTCACCGCATAGATCAGAAATTTCGGAAAGCTGGCGCCGGTTGCCCGCACCGCCTCCATGGGGCCGGAGGTCATATTTTCGATATCCTCCGCCAGCATCTTGGCGATGAAACTAAGGGAGGCCACGATCAGGGTCAGGACGCCCGCCAGAGGGCCAAAGCCAAAGATCTTGACAAAAATGATCGCGATGATGACTTCATGAAAGGTCCGGGTGATGACAATGATGCCCCGGGCCACCAGATAGACCGGCCGGGGTGCAAGATTGCGGGCCGCGCACAGGCCCACGGGAATAGCCAGGGCCATGCCGAAAAAACTGGCCGCGAAGGCCATTTGCAGGCTTTCCCTGATGCCTTTCAACAGCAGTTCCCAGCGCCCAAAATCGGGGGGAAACATGCGGCCGAACAATTTGCCTGCCCGATCGAAGCCCTGAACCACACGCAGCCAATCAACTTCCAGCGAGCCGACGGCCCAAAGGATATACAGCACCACCACGGCAACAACCGCGCGCTGGGCAAAGGGATTGGTGATCAGGCCGGGCCGGCTCCAGGTTGTGGGATAGGCGGTTGCCTCGGGCGTACTCATCCCGCGGCGGCCGCCTTTTCCAAATCGTCGCTGCCGCCCGGGCGGTCGTCGCCGCCATCATCATCGCCGCCGCCGACCGTCGTGCTCCAATCTTCCTCGCCGTAGATTTCGGTTAGAACGGTTTCGTTCAGTTCATCCGGGCCGCCATCAAAGACGATCCTGCCGGCGGCCAGGCCGACGACGCGGTCCGCATAGGTCTGCGCCAGCGGTACATCATGGATATTCAAAAGAGTTGGCGTGCCCCGTTCATGCGCCAATTCAACAATAATGCGCATGATCTGCCGCGAGGTCTTGGGGTCCAGGCTGGCGGTGGGCTCGTCGACCAGCAGCAGGTCGGGCTGCTGCATCAGCGCCCGGCCAATCCCGACACGCTGCCGCTGGCCGCCGGAAATGGAATCGGCGCGGGTATTTTCGTATCCCTTCAGGCCGACCCGGTCCAACAGCGCATAGGCGGCCTGGACGTCCGCAGGGGGATATTTTCGGCGGAAACTGCGCCAAAAACTGACATAGCCCAACCGGCCCGACAGCACATTCTCCATCACTGTCAGCCGTTCCACCAGATTGTATTCCTGGAAGATCATGCCCATGCGCCGGCGCGCCTTGCGCAGCGCACCCCGGCTCAGCTTGGTGATATCCGCTCCATCCAGCACGATCGAACCTGATGTGGGCTCGACCAGGCGGTTGACGCAGCGGATCAGGGTGGACTTGCCGGCCCCCGAGGGTCCGATGATGGCGACGACCTGTGGTTTGTCGATGGTCAGGCTAACGCCATGCAGGGCCCGAAGGCCCGTGGGATATTCCTTAACAAGATCGGTAATGGTCAGCATGGTTCATATTACCACATGGGGCGCGGCGGACCTTTTGTGATCCGCCGCGCCCTTGGGTTCATAGACGCGAAATGAGGCCCTATTTCTTCTTTTTCTTTTTCTTCTTTTTCAGCTTCAGACCCTTTAGAGCGGCATCGCTGTACACCACGCCGTTGGTCTCCTGGATCGTGCGGATGTCGGACCAATGTTCCTTGAACGTGATGGGGATGAACTTATCCGACTTCTTGCCGAACTCCTTCTTCAGGGCCGTGCCTGTCCAATCGAAAGTCAGGAATGCCTCCGAAACCTTTTTCTGCAAATCGGGATGCAGATTGTATACATAGCCATACGAGGTGGTCGGGAACAAACGCGATTGCCATATGATCCGCAGGTCGCCCTTGTCGACGATGCCCTTGTCGTGCATCCGGTCGAGGACCGAAGAGGCGACCGGAGCCGCGTCATAGTCCTTGTTCGCGACACCCATGATGGAATTGTCGTGCTTGCCGGAATAGATCACCTTGTAGTCCTTGTCCGGAACCACGCCCAGGGATTTGAACAAGGCGCGCGGCGCCTGATTGCCCGAATTTGATGATGGCGTGACATGGGCGATCTTGCGGTTCTTCATCTGGGATACCTTGGTGATATCGGTATCCTTGTGGGTAATCAGCTGCAAACGGTAGCCGAACCGGCCGTCCGCCTTGCCCATGATCGCGATAGGCACATAGCCGGCCAGATTAACGCCAAATACCGTGGGGCCGGTCGAGATGCCGGCCACATGCAGGCGGCCCGAGCGCATGGCCTCAACCTGCGCCGCATAGGACTCGGCGCCGTACCATTTGACCTTCTTGCCGGTTTTCTTGGCCATATAGTCCATGAATTCGACAAACACATTCTCATACACCGAAGGATCTTCCACCGGCGTATAGGAAAATATCAATGTGCCCGGGTTGAGCCATTTCGAGGCATCGGTGGGTGTGTCGGCGACCAGGTCGCCGTTGTCGTCGCAAAAGCGGCTATCGAGGTTGCCACGGTTCTTGCAAGCCGCCGCCGCCGGGTTTGCGCCGGAGATTGCCAATGCCAAGGCTGTGGTGGCGAAGATGCCGGCGGACAGAAACCGCCGCTTGGTCATAAACGAATTCATGATGCTCTCCCAAAATTCCTGCTGTCAGTTCTCGACTGCTTTTTGCAGCCTTGTAACAGGACTGTTGCACGGTTGGTGGGACAATGCAATTTACCTCGCGGCCATCAGGGCCCGCGCCAATTCGGCGAATCCGGCGCCCGAAGAAGCGTCCGTAAGAAAGCGTGGTTCGGCGTCCAATCGGCCCTTGAAAGTAGACAAATTGGCGACGCCTACAGCGTTCCGAAAGAAGCCGAACATGGGTGCATCGTTGGGGGAATCTCCGACGAACACGATCGTCCCATTGTCTGCGTCGGGATCCAGTGATGTCTCCCGCAACAGGAACTGCCGCGTCATGGACAATTTGTCATGGTCGCCGAACCAGCCGTTGACATGGATTGAGCTGATCTTGGCCTGGGCTCCGGCCGCCTGAAAGAGTGCCACGATGCGCTCAACATCCGCCATGGGCAGCGCCGGCACATCTTCCCGGAAATCAATGGCCAGGTCCGCCTGGCGGCTGAATTGATCGGAGGCCTGGGCGGAACCGGGGACTTCCGCCAGAATTTGGCGGCACAACTCGTCGAGCCGGCGCCGATATGCCGCCCGCGTTTCCTCGTCCTGGGCATAGTGGCGGATCATCCGTTGCGAATCCGCATCATGACGAAAATAGAAAGCACCATTTTCGCCAACCACACCATCGACGGGCCACATGCGGGCGATGTGATCGCACCAGCCAGCCGGACGGCCGGTAATTGGCGCCAGCAAGAATCCGGCGGCCTGCAAATCTCCCATGGCGTCATAGGCCTCGGCAGTCAGCTTGCCGTCCGTCGTCAAGGTGTCGTCAATGTCGAACAAAACCGCCCGCACCGCCTGTCGGTCCTGAAGGGAGAATTCAGCCAGCGGCCTCATCATGCTCGACATGGGCTCATCCGAGACCGCATACGGTCAGTTCCGCCGCATCGCGCCCGAGGCGTCTATGATCAGCTCCAATCCATCCAGTTTCAAGCTGTAGCCGCCGCCGTTTTGCGGCGCTAGGTCCGCGACCGAGCTTGGGGCGCAATCCACCGTCATCAGCGCCAGGATCTCGGCGCTCGCCGTCGGCTCCCGGGTCGCGAAAACGCCGTGCCATTGGGCTGCATAGTCGCCAATCTTGGAGTCGGGATCGGCGCTGAAACGATCGGTCATGGTGAGCTTCATCTCCGGGCCGGCGAGCATTTCAATGCAAAGGGACGCCGGGCCGTTGGTAATGGCGGCGGCGTTCGGGCCAAAATCCATGATCGTTGACAGCGCATGAAAGTTCCATTCCCAACGCCGGGGTTCCTTGGCCTGCAAACGATCATAGACCAGGATGGTCTTGGGACGCAGATAGGCCATGGTACGGATGGCCTTGGTCATGCCATTGCCATAGGCCTCTGTTGCATCGCCCACCACGACGGCCATGTCATCATCTTGTCTAAACACTGTCGTGCGGCCCCGCGCCGACATGTTGTGAACCGGCTGCCCCTTGCCGCCATCAAAGGTAATGGCGTTTTTCGATTTGCTTTGCCGGGTCCACTGCTCGTGATGGTCCGAACCGTAGAAATCGTAATAGCCAGAGGACAAGGCCAATCGTTGGCCTTGGGAATGAATGACAAAACTGTTCTGCGCGGCGTGGGAATGATTGAAGGAGCCGTAGGGTGACGACAGGAAATAGACCGATGTCCGCTGCCGGTCCGCCAGGTCGCTGTGCATGGCCGTCCAACCGATCGACGGGAAATGCGCGGCGTCGGGGATCGATCCATCGACTAACTCTGATACGGTACCGTTGGTCTTTGGCAGGGGTGCGAAAATCCACATTGGCATGACCGGCGGCTTGCCCCAGTCGGCGGCAAAACGCCGATAGTATGGCCTGTCTATCCGCTGCGCGTAGACATTGGCGAGATGTTTCCAATGGCGATTTCGGTCATGTTCATGTCCATCGCCAAACAAGCTGTCGGGCGTGCCTGGCGGGGCAAAGTAGCGCAAATACTGGCCGACCTCCTGCAACCAGGCGGAACGCCGCAGCGCCAGGCCGGTGGCCGATTCGATAATATCCCCATGCCGCAGATGGGCCCACAGGTTCCATCCGGCATAGTTGAGGCTGTTGGCGAAACCGCCGTCATCGCCGCCCCAGGGATTATTCATCGCCAGATAAACAGGCAGGGATTGGAAAAACCATTCGCGGGCGCGGGGGCTTTCACCCGCCAAGAGTGAGGCGATGGCTGCGATGGCGCCGGAATGCCGGTAGCCATGGGAATTGTACGGCATGCGAACAAGCTGATTGGCGCCGCCCGAGATGTAATGATCGACTAAATCCTGGGTTCGCGTCACGATCACGGCAACAATCTCTTGGCGTTCCTTTTCCTCCCAATAGTCGTAGGTCAGATCCAGCACGGTCGCCAAGGTGAGCGCGATTTCGCGTGAAATGGAATCTTGCGAGCGGCGCCCGGTGCTGCCGCGCGGGTCCCAGGCGGCCAGGTGGCGGGCCTGGCGCATGGCCTCTTCCAAATAGCGCCGATCCTTGCTGCCGATCCAGGCATAGGCTGCCAAGCGGGCAGGTAGCGCGGCGCGGTATACAGCGCGCCCTATGCCGATGCCGACCCGCCTTTTTTCGTAGAAATCCTCAATCTGATATGTTGCCGTCGGTGGCTCGTCATGCAGCGTCCGACCCAGATATTCGTTATTCAATCGTCGCCGCAGTTTTTCAAACATTTTGCCCCGCTCGCCAAAATGCACGGCATTCAGCAATAGGCGCCCGGCCTTGCCCGGGGATATCAGACGCGGCCGGGCTCGCTTCTTTGTCTTTTGAAATACACGGTCGAAATCCGGCACCACGAAGGAATGGGCGTTGCGTGGTACCGTGAAATAACGCCACGCACTCCACGCGGTGGGTCCACTGGCCCTTGGCCAGCCGCGCAGACGCCAGGCGTGCCGCCCCGGCGGCAATTCACGGTCCAGGAACAGCCAGTTCTGCACCGCCATTCGGCCCAATACATCACCATTGTCGAGTCTGACCGCGACTTGCCAGGACACCATCTTGCTGTCATGGGGCCAGCGAATAACCGGCGGCGTTTGTTTCACCAATGCGCCATTGGTGGGATATGGCTGCACCTCGGTCGGCTTGGCCGGGGTCAGCCAATCTTGAATTGGGTGTGCGGGATTGACGCCGCGGAGCAACAGGTACGGATCGGCGGCATCGGGGATCGCCTCGGCCGCCATCGCGCCATGAGGCAACAGCATCAGCATGGCCAGCCAAGTCAATTTTACCGCAAGATTTGCCGGCATTTTTTAAATAAGCCAATAATTCACAACGATCCTAAATACCACCTAATAGCCGTCGGCGATATCGACTTGGTTCGCAATTGCCTGACCGGCCCGGGCCCGGTGCACTTGCTCGGCCAGAATGGGGGCGGCGGTTTCGGCCGCTGATAGGGAGGCGATATGAGGCGTGATCCGTACCTTTGGGTGCCGCCAAAGCGGGCTGTCGGCGGCCAAGGGCTCATCACGGAAGGCATCCAGGGTCGCGCCGCCAAGTTGGCCGCTGTCCAGGGCGGCAAGCAGGTCAGCCTCCACCACGCACTCACCGCGGGCGCAGTTGATCAGATATCCGCCTTTGGGCATGGCATTGAAGGCGGCCCCGTCCATCAGGTTCTCGGTCTGATCGGTCAAGGGCAGTAGCAGCACGGCAATATCGGTCTGCCGCAGTACATCCCTCAGGGCTTCGTGGCCGTGGCTGCAGCGCATGCCGGCGATCTCCCTTGCGCTCCGGCTCCAGCCGAGCAGATTGAAATCCAGGGCGCCCAGATGTTGGGCGCAGCGCTGGCCCATCTGGCCCAGGCCCAGCAAGGCAACGGTGCGGTCCCTGGCATCCGTCGTGGGGTGGCGTTGCCAGCGCTGGCGGTGTTGCTGGTGGCCATAAATATCCAGGCCAAGGTGATGCTGCAGCACCGTGGCGCAGACATATTCGGCCATGCGGTCGGCCATCAACGGATCGACCAGGCGGGTTATGGGTATGCCGCGCGGCAGATCGGGATCATTGACCAGGGCATCGACGCCGGCGCCCAGGGAGGCGATGGCCAAAAGGTTGGGAAAACCGGCAAGAATGCCGGGCTGGATATTCCAGACCATGGCGAAATCGACGTCCTCGCGGTTGCCCACGTCTGGCCAGACCCGAAAGTCGTCTTCCGGCAGTGCCGATTGCAACGCGGCCAGCCACTGATCCGAATTGTCCCAGGGACAGTAAAAAAGTATCGCCAAGGAATAGCCCTCTTTGCTTCATGCCCTATAATACCACAATGCAGGAATAGGAACCTTGGGAGCCATCATGTCACGTCTGATCACCGTCGCCGCCGCCCAGTTAGGCCCAATAGAGCGGGAGGAAAGCAAGGACAGCGTCGTTAAGCGCATGACCGATATGATGCGCCATGCCCACGCCCGGGGCGCTCGCCTGGTGGTCTATCCGGAAATGGCCCTGACAACCTTTTTCCCGCGCTGGCATATCGAGGACGAGGCGGAGCTGGACAGTTTCTACGAGACTGAAATGCCCTCGGCCCAAACCCAGCCCCTGTTCGATCTGTCCAAGGAACTGGGAGTTGGTTTCTATCTCGGCTATTCGGAAATGTTTTTTGACGATACCGGTAAGAAGCGCCGTTTTAACACCGCTATCCTGGTCAACCAGCAGGCCGAGATCGTCGGGAAATACCGTAAGGTGCATCTGCCGGGCCATTCCAACTACGAACCCGAACGGCCCTGGCAGCACCTGGAAAAGGGCTATTTCGAGGTTGGCGATCTGGGCTTTCCGGTGTTCCGCACCATGGGCGGGGTGATGGGCATGTGCCTGTGCAACGACCGACGCTGGCCCGAGACTTGGCGCGTGATGGGCATGCAGGATGTCGACATCGTCATGCTGGGCTACAACACGCCGGTGTATAATTCCGTGGCCGCGGAAAGCCCGCATTTGCGCATGTTCCACAATCACGTTTCGATGCAGGCCGGCGCCTATCAAAACGGCACCTGGGCCGTGGGCACCGCCAAGGCGGGCATGGAGGGCGGCGTCGACATGATGGCGGGAAGCTGCATCATCGCACCGACCGGGGAGATCGTGGCCCTGGCCACGACCTCGGAAGACGAGGTCATCGTCGCCGAATGCGATCTGGACCGGGGACGTTATATCCGTGACACCGTGTTTAACTTCGACCAGCACCGGCGGATCGAGGCCTACGGCCTGATCACGGAGCGGACCGGGGCGGTCGCGCCGCCGGAATGATATCGCGGGGAGGCAACCATGTCTGAGCGTATCGTCGTTATCAATCCCAACTCCTCGACCGACGTCACCGAGGGGATCGACGCGGCCATGGCGCCGTTGCGTTTCGCGGACGGCCCGGCCATTGATTGCCTAACCCTTGCCGAGGGCCCGCCGGGCATCGAGAGCCAGCGCCACGTGGACGGCGTGGTTGGCCCCTTGTGTGCGCTGATCGAACGCGAGGGCAACAGAGCCGACGCCTTCGTCGTCGCCTGTTTTTCCGATCCCGGCCTGCACTCGGCGCGGGAGACCACGTCCCGCCCGGTCATGGGGATCTCCGAAAGCGGCATCACCACGGCGCTGACCCTAGGCGAACGGTTTGGCATCATCGCCATTCTGCCCGCCGGCGTTTCCCGCCACCGCCGCTATATCCGGCAGATGGGCCTGGAAGGCCGCCTGGCCGGCGATCGGCCCATCGGCGTCGGCGTCACCGGGCTCGGTGCCGAGGATGAAGTGGAGGGGCGCATGACGAAAGTAGGCCGGCAGTTGATCGAGGAGGATGGGGCGGATGTCCTGATCATGGGCTGCGCCGGCATGGCCCGCTACCGCCATCGCCTGGAAGACAAGCTTGGCGTGCCTGTCATTGACCCCAGCCAGGCCGCCGTGGCCGACGCCATTGCCGCCGTTCGCCTGGGCTACCGCAACAACAAGAGCAACATGGAATAGTCAAAATGCAACTCATTGGCCGCAATCTTTCACCCTTCGTCCGCCGCACATCCGTAATTCTAAAGCTGCTGGACCTGCCCTACGATCAGCGCGGTCTGTCGACCGCCGATGACGCCGACGAGATCGCCAAAATCAACCCGGTGGTCCGCGTGCCTTCCCTGGTGCTGGACGACGGCGAATGTCTGATCGACAGCAATGCCATCATCGATCATCTGCTGGAAGTGGGTGACCCCGAGCACCGGCTGCTGCCCGCCGGCGGTGCTGATCGCCGCGCGGTATTGCGCCTGGCCGCCATCGGCCACGGGGTCATGGAAAAGGGCGTCGCGTCTTCGTACGAGCGCAACCGCCGGCCAAAGGAACTGGTCTATGACGACTGGGTAAAGATGGTGGAGGGCCAGGTCTGCGGCGGCCTGGCCGCTTTGAATGAGGCGGCATCCGGTGGCGACTATCTATGCGGCGATCATCTGACCCTGGCTGATGTCAATGGCGTGGTGGCGTATGACTTTGTCGGGATCGCGGCGCGCTATCTGTTGAAGGATGATCCCTACCCTGCTCTTGCCGCCCTGGCGCGGCGCTGTGGCGAGTTGCCCGCCTTTGCTGACACTGTCTTCAAACCGGGCTAGCGCACGGCAAAGGCGCAGTATCCAAATACCTCAGCCCGCCGCATCGAGGCGCCAGTCCAGGATATAGCCGGTGTCCGCCGACGGTTGCTTGACGTCCTTGTCCACGGCGATCAGACAACTCATGATCACCTCCACCACATCGTCGGTATTCCCCATGGGCACCAGCAAGACTTCAACGACAACCCAGTCCCTATCGGGAAATTGTGCCTTCTGCCGCACTGCTACCGGCGCGCGGCTTTCGGCGCAGGTTCGGAATGTCCACAGCATCTCGTCCAAATTGTCGCCATAGAGTTCCTCGTTGAGCCATCTGCCAGTTGCATCCCGTCCGGTCACGGCGGTAATGGCGGTACCGATCAAGCGGTAGCGGAAGCGTAGCGGATCGCGAAACACATTGGTGAGGACAATATTTGGCAATAAGTGTGGAATGCTGATGGGATCGATATCGCGCCGCGACGGCATCTGACGGCTGCCCCGGGCACTCAGCCAATAGTCACGCATTTGATGCAGCTTGGGTGAGGCCATCGGTTCCTGAATGGCAATACGCTCCATACAACATCCCCCAATAGAAATATGGCGTTTAACCTAGATATCGCACTATGCACGATCCATGGGCTCGTTGGTAGCGGTGAACTTTCCATTAAGTTCCGTTTTGCCGGGGCCGCATCCCTTGATTGCGCCGCGGTGTCGTTGCTTAATGGTCCCGCGACACGGGTGCCGGAGAACACCTGGCGGACGAACGGGATGTATTGAATTGGGGGAGTAACCATCATGAAATTCGGCGTACTTCAGTTTTTCAGTTGGCCGGGGCGGCGGGTACCGTTGGCAACGGTTTACGACCGGGCCTTCCAGCGCATGGAGATCATGGATCGGACGGGCTATGATGCGGTCTGGCTGGCGGAGCATCATTTCTCCACCTACAGCGTTTGCCCCTCGGTGCATCTCATGGGCACCCATATCGCGGCGCGGACGGAAAGTCTGCGCATCGGCATGGCTGTTTCCCTGGCCTCGTTCTACCATCCTCTGCGCCTTGCCGAAGAGGTTGCCCTATTGGACAATCTGTCCGGCGGAAGGGTGAACTGGGGCGCTGGCCGCGGCTTCGACCCCACCGAACACAAGGTTTTTGGCGTCGAGCCAAAGGAATCCTATCCCCGTTTCCGCGAAGCGGTGGAAATCGTTCTCAAGGCCTGGAACAACGACAAGGTCAATCACAAGGGCGAGTTCTGGCAGTTCGAGGATGTGGAGGTGCTGCCGAAGCCATTTCAGGACCCCATGCCGGTCTGGCTGGCGGCATCGTCACTTGAGGCCTTGGAATGGTCGGCCAGCGAAGGCCACTCCATCATGATGGATCCGCACGCGACCCATGCCGAGATTTCAAGAAAGCGGTCCTTCTACAAGGAGACGTTGGAGGGCGCGGGCTTTTCCATGGCGGGCCGCGACATTCCCATGGCGCGCACTCTGGCCATGGGCGCGACCGAGGCGGAAGCCCGGAAGGTGGGCCAGCAGGGCGCCGAGTTCATGTTCGGCAGTTATCTGCGTAAGAAGGCAAATATCCGCGGCACCGCCGCCGGCGCGCAAAAGACCGTGCAGGTGGAGGCTTTGGATCAATCGTTGCGCGATGACGATGACCCTGTGGCGCGCTATGTCAACGAGATCGCCATTTGCGGCACGCCAGAAAAGGTCATCGACGATATCCAGGAAATGCAGGAAACCCTGCCGCTTGAGTATCTGATGATCGCGCCATTGAGCCATGCCTCCTTCGTGATGTTTACCGAGAAAGTCCTGCCGCGTTTTCTGTAGAGGAACCGACCAACGATGAACACAACGAACCAGGATGATACCTCTGTTCTGCTGCTGGGCACGGGCGGGCCCTGGGTTAGCGCCGACCGCTTTGGTCCCAGCACGCTGATCCGTCATGGCGAGGAGCGGTTGTTGTTCGATACCGGGCGGGGCGTCGGCATCCGCCTGGTCGAGGCGGACGAGGAGCCGGCCCAGGTGAACCCGGTTTTCATCACCCATCATCACCTGGATCACATCAGCGACCTGGCCGATGTGATGATCACCACCTGGCTGCGCGGCCGCACGGCGGAGCTGAAAATCTATGGCCCGCCGGGTACCGCCGAGATCGTCGATACCCTGGTTAACAAGGTTTATGCCAAGGACATCGAATGGCGCTCGGTCGGCGAGCCGGCGTTTGGCGGCTGGAAACCTGTACAGGCCATGGATATTGAACCAGGCGATGTCGTCGAAACAGCGAACTGGAGGGTCAGTTGCGCCTATGTGGTGCATGGACATGGCCTGAATTTCAGTAAGGAATTCAAGAACAACTGGAAATGCATGAGCTACCGCTTCGAAGCCGGCGACAGAGTGATCACGGTCAGCGGCGACACCATCGACTGCGGCGGCCTGCGCAAGATGGCCGAAGGCGCGGATATCCTGGTGCAATGCTGTTTTGCCGGCAGTGGCGAGACCAGGGGAAATTCCCATTTGAGCGATGTGGCGACATTCACCCTGGCCGATGCGGCCCAGGCGGCCAAGGTCGCCAAGGAATGCGGCGTCGGCCATCTGGTCCTGACCCACCTGCGCCCGAAGTCGGAGGCGGATTTGGCGGCCTTGGAGGCGGAGGTGCGGGAGACCTACGACGGCCTCTTGACCATCGGCCGGGACATGACCGCCGTGCCGCTGCCGCCGGACTAGCCATTCGCATGAACTGGCCGTTCGCAAAAGCGATCATTATTTTGCCAGGCACGGCACTGGTCTATGTGCCCGCGGCGGTCATCTGGTTCACGCGAAACACCGAATTTGCGGCTGTGTTTCCGCCCCAGGGCATCGTTCCCTGGATTGCTGCGGCCTTGCCGGGGCTGCCCGGCCTGGTTCTGATGGGCTGGTCCGTACGGTTGTTCGCCACCCAGGGCGGCGGCGGCACGCCGGCACCCTGGGAACCTATAGCGAAATTCATCGTCACCGGCCCCTATCGCTATACGCGGAACCCCATGCTGACGGGCGTGTTGTTCTTTCAGGCGGCGGAGGCGGTCTTTCTGCATTCATGGCCGCTGTTCATCTGGGCGGTGTTGTTTTTCGCCCTGAACACGGTCTATTTTATTTTCTCCGAAGAACCCGACCTGGCCAAACGCTACGGTGAGGCTTATCTGGATTACAAACGCCAAGTGCCGCGCTGGCTGCCCCGATTGACGCCCTATCGGCCTACATGACCTCCTTGGCGATGGCCTCCAGCTGTGCCGCCATCTCGGCCTCGGTCTCCACATGTACGGGCCGGGCCACCACCCGGTCGGCGCCGGCATCGAACAGGCCCCGGAACAAATCCCGGTCCGCCGCCTGCCCATAGACGGTGATCGTGATGGATTTCGGGTCGCGCCCGGCGGCCTCGGCCATTTCGTTCAGTTGCCGCCGGCTGTCGGCCAGCGCCTCCAGCGTCACCCGGTTGGGCAGCCAGCCATCGCCATGGTCGATCACCCGGCGCAAGACGTTCTTGGCCGCGCCGCCGATCAGGATTGGCGGATAGGGTCTCTGTGCCGGCTTCGGATAGGAACGCACGGGCGGAAAGTCGAAATATTTGCCGTGATGTTCCGCCTCCTCCTCCAACCATAGCTTCTTCATGACATCCAGGGCCTCGCGGGTCTGGCTCCAGCGATGGGGGAAGTCGCCGCCCATCAGCTCCGTCTCCTCCCGCAGCCAGCCGGTGCCGATGCCGAACAGGAAGCGTCCGCCGCTGTGCAGGTCCAGCACCGAAACTTCCTTGGCCAGCAACACGGGATTGCGCTCCGGCACCAGGGTAATGCCGGTTGCCAGCTTGATGCGGCTGGTCACGGCAGAGGCCCGGGCCAGCGAGACATAAGGGTCGGTGAAATGGGAATAGGTCCAGGGGATCTCGCCGCCGGTGGAAGGGAATGGGCTGTCCGAATGCACCGGCACCGCCGGATGCTCGGCATACCAGAGGGATTCAAAGCCCAGTTCCTCTGTCTTTTTGGCCATGAAGGCCGGGTCGATCGTGTAGGCGGGGAGGGGCGCTGTAATGCCAATATCCATGTCACATCCATCCGGCGGGGATTGTCCAAAAATGCATGAGGCGAAGTATAGCGCAGCTTGGCCACCTGCCCCCTATCGGAATCGCCACAGGTTCCTATGACCGTGCATCGGTACTAGTCTCTACCGGTGCGATTTGAGGATGGGTGACCGGGCATGCGGGAACTATGGCAAACGAAAATCCGCATTGCCCTGCCGGCGATGCTGGCCATCCAGGCGTTCGGCACCATGTGCAGTTTTGCCGGCCCCGTCGTGGCGGTGCAGGCCGCCGCCGACCTTGGCGTAAAGCCCACCAGCATCGGGATCTATGTGGCGGTTCTATACATTGTCGGCATGATCAGTGGTCTCGGCGCGGGCGGTGTTTTGGCCCGCTATGGCGTCATCCGTACTTCCCAGGTGGCCTTGCTGGCGGCGATCCTGGGTATCGCCCTGGCTGGTGTTTTCCCTAATTGGGTCGCGGCCCTGGCCGGCGCCGTCCTGCTCGGCTTTGCCGTGGGGCCGCTGAACCCGGCGGGCTCCCGCATCCTCGCCCGCCATGCGCCACCGCGCTGGCAGCCGTTCGTATTTTCCGTGAAACAGACCGGCACGCCCGCCGGCGGCATGCTGGCCGGGCTGCTGCTGCCGCCCCTGGTGGCGCTGTATGATTGGCGCATCGCTGTGATCCTGATCGCCATCATTCCCGCCGTAACCCTCATCGGCCTGCAGGCGATCCGCAACGATCTGGACGACGACCGGGATCCGGCCCATCCCGTCGGCTTGAGCGGCATTGCCGACACCCTGCGCGTCATCATCACCAACCCGCCCTTATTCACCCTGGCGGCGGCGGGCTATTTTTTCACTTTCGCGCAACTGGCCATATTGTCGTTCGCGGTGATCTTCCTGGTGGAAGGCAATGGCCTGGAAATGGCCTTCGCGGGCGGCATTTTCGCGATTATTCATGGTTCCGCCATTCCGGCGCGGATTTTTTGGGGCCTGGTGGCGGGGCGCTACATCAGCACCTGGGCCCTGCTGGGTCTGATCGGCATCATGATGGCGGGCAGCATATTGGCCATGAGTTTCTTTTCTCCCGCCTGGCCCTTCTGGCTGAGCGCCCTGGTCGCCGTGCTGCTGGGCGCCAGCATCAATGGCGTGCTGGGCCTGCTGCTCTCGGAATTCGCCCGCCTGGCGCCGGAGGGCAAGGTCGGCGAGGCCACGGGCGGCGGACAGTTCTTCCTGTTCTTCGGCATCGTCACCGGCCCGCCGGTCTTTGGCGCCATGGTGGAGTTCGGCGGCGGTTACGCCAATGCTTTCTATCTGCTATGCGCCGTCACACTGGCGGCGGGCATTTTTCTACTAGCAACGGCCCGGCGCGGGCGCGGCAGCCATGGTGTCGTGGGACGATAACGGACTCTTAGCCTAAAGACGGGGGCCAGGTCTTCCTGTTGAAGGAAGTCGCCCGCTATCCCTAATTAACCCGTGGCGCCAGCAGGATCGGCGCGAAGGTCGCTAGGAATACTGCGAAAGCGGCCGTCCAGCACAGGCCCGATGCCAACAGGCTCGCCTGGTACCAATCACCCTCCAGATAAGGGCTGGCGATCCGCAGAATGGGTGCGGCGACGAACAGGGCATAGGCCGCCAGCATGGGTCGGGGCAGGATCAGGTCCCGGCCCGTGTGGCCCAGGCTGACCCGGGGCATGATGGCCATGATCATGGTGCCCACGGCGCCCACGGCGGCGGCGTGGCGGGCGACGGCTTCCGGGATGAGATCGCCCAGATACTGGCCGCCCTTCAGGAACAGCGACAGGCAGAGCCAGAAATAGGCCAGGTGCAATATCCAGACCAGGGGATGGGCATAGGTCCGGTAACCGTTCCAGCCCCACAAGCGTACCAGATAGGCCAGTCCGGCCAGCAGGGCCAGAATGCCGATGAAGCGCTCGTCCAGCAGGGGTGAGAAAAATTCGGCGCCGGCGACCAGTATCAACCCGATGATACAGCCCCGTTTCAGCCATTCCAGATGAACGATGGGCAGAACCTCACCCTGGCGGCGCATCCAGTTGGCCGAGAACATGGGGATCACCCTGCCGCCCATGATGGCGACGATGATCAGCAACAGGTTCAGCATCAACTCCAATGCCGTGCCCGAGAGGGCGTCGGCGAACGCGCCTTCCACTTCATCCATCAGGCCCGCCATCTCCAAATGCCAGCAGAAATTGGCCAGGGCGGCGAGACCAAGCAGCACGATGAAGCCATAGTTGCGCCGGTTTTTCGCCCGGATCAGCATGGAACCGATAGCCAGACACAGACCAAGGGGAAACAGCAGGTCCAGCAGCATGGCCGGCACCGGGCCCGTGAAGCCGGCGCCCAATACCGCCAACCGCCCAAGCAGCCAGCACCCGGCCAGGGCCGCCAGCGGCACGCCACTTAGTGGCCTGCCGGCGGTCCATTGCGGCACCGCCGTCAGCAGAAATCCGGCGATGGCGGCCAGGGCAACGCCGAACATCATTTCGTGCGCGTGCAGGGCGGCGGGCGGATAGACCGCCGGCAGGCCCCAGGCATCGCCCAGCCAGCCGGTCCAGGCGCCGGCGGCAAGGGCGCCATAGCCACTCGCGAACAGAAAAAACGGGCGAAAACCGACCGAAAACAAGATCATCTGGCTGGGCATGTATGTGTTGGTCCCCAATTTTTGTCCGGTTGCCCGCAGGCCGGGCTATAATACGGCAAGATCAAAGTGCATCCGTTGCGAGAGGTTCCGTATGTCCGCGTCTTCCTACCCCCTGGAGGGTATTACCATCCTTGATTTCGGTCAGATCTACAACGGCCCATATGCATCCTTCATGCTGGCCATGGCGGGCGCCCGGGTGATCAAGATCGAACCGCCCACCGGCGAGCCGTTGCGCCGGCGCACCGCCGCCGATGGCGGCTCGGTCCCCCTGGCGATGCTGAACGCCAACAAGGAAGGCGTGACCCTGAACCTGAAGCACGAAAGGGCGCGCGAGCTGTTCTTCAAGATGGTCAAGAAGGCCGACGTGGTGCTGGAGAATTTCGCGCCAACGGTGATGGACCGCCTTGGCGTCGGCCCGGACGTGTTGATGAAGCTCAACCCGCGCTTGATCTATGCCTCCGGTTCCGGCTACGGCCGGGAAGGGCCGCGCCGGGACGATCTGGCCATGGACCTGACGGTGCAGGCGGTGGGCGGCGTTATGCATGTCACCGGCTTTCCCGACGGCCCGCCGGTCAAGGCCGGCCCGGCCATCTGCGATTTCATCACCGGCACGCATCTTTATGGCGCGGTGATGACGGCGCTGTTCGAGCGCGAGCGCACCGGCAAGGGCCGCTTGGTCGAAGTCGCCATGCTGGATTGCATCTTTCCAACCCTGGCCTCGAACCTGGGTATGTATTTCGGACAAAAGCGCGCGGGCGGGGAAATCCTTACCCGTACCGGCAATCAGCACGGCGGTCTGTCCATTGCGCCTTACAACGTATACGCCGCCAAAGACGGCTATGTCGCCATCATCACCGTTGGCGACGGCCACTGGCAGAACCTGTTGGCGGCCATGGGGCGGGAGGATCTGGCCGGGGACGAACGCTATCTGACCACCAATGCCCGCGTCGTGCATATGGCCGAGGTCGACCAGTTGGTCGGCGACTGGGTCGCCACCATGACCAAGGACGAGGCCGAGGCCGCGGCCCAGCGCCACCACATCCCCACCGCCGCCGTGCGGGATTTGGAGGAAGTGGTGAACGACGAGCATATGCACCAGCGCGGCATGCTGCACTGGGTCGACCACCCCGTGGTCGGCCGCATCGCCGCGCCCCATAGTCCAATCAAGATGCATGGCGTCGAGCCCATGGAACTGACCCTGAACCCGGAAATTGGCGAGGACAATGACCGCGTCTACGGCGAATGGATGGGCCTGGACGAAGCCGAAATCGCCAGTTTGCGGGAGGATGGCGCGATTTAGCCGCCTATTTTGGCGAAATCATATTGGAAAA
The DNA here is from genome assembly GCA_964631725.1 of uncultured Rhodospirillaceae bacterium. Classification (GTDB taxonomy): domain Bacteria; phylum Pseudomonadota; class Alphaproteobacteria. The sequence continues at coordinate 20,529 of CAZVYX010000001.1, forward strand.
CCGGTCAGTTACAAACGTAAGGCCAGATGCGTCTGCTGCCGGGCGGGCTAAGGCTGCCGTCTTTCTTCATATGGGGGACCGGTACGGCTTTCCGATCATCCGGCAATCGCGCCAGAGATTGAGAGTCATGGGGCGGCATTAGGCGATAAAACGCGTTCGGGTCCATGAAATAGCCGTCCTTGGGTGTGACGACGCGGCCGTCGTTGGACCATTCGGGATGGCGGCTGTACAGCACCGCGAAATGCAGGGCGTCGCGGCGGATGCGGCGGCCCATCTTGCCGGTGTTGGCGGTCTTGCCGATTTCATCACCCATCCGAACCTTTGCGCCGATGGGCAGCGGCGACATCTCGCGCAGGTGGGTGTATTGCGAATAGCTCCAATAGGGCAGGCCCGTCTGTTCCGGGGTGTGGCGCAGCATCACCTCGATGCCCTTCCTGTTACCGTCGTTCATGAAGCGTCCGACTACCGTGCCATCGGATATGGCCAGGATCGGCGTACCCCTTGGCTGCGGAATATCGATGCCCTTATGCAGGGCGGCGCGGCGGCGTTTTTGGGAATAGTCGATGGCCCATTGTTCGCTATCAATTTCGGGGCAATCCGCGCCGCCGGGAAATATCGGATGAAGGCCGGTTTCGATCACGCCTCTGGCCTTTTGTATGGCGACATTCTCCGCGCCGCCGCCGCCTTTGTACTTGCCGACCATTTTGCGGATTTCGTCGTTGATCGCGCTGGGCGGCACGAAGCCGTCAAGTTTTCTGCATTCCACGCATGGCTCTGATGCGGCGGGCAGCGCCGGGATTGCCAACAGCATGCCAGCGATCAACAATCGGCAACCATTGCCGGCGGGGGACATCAGTCCGCCGCGTCCTCTTCCTGCTGCAGCGCGAAGATCGAGGTATAGCCCTTCGACCAATCAGGCGGGATCAGACAGGGTTCCGGGTCGAAATGGATCCATTTCGCCGCCTCGCCACGGATCAGAGTGTCCGCGTGCGGCATGCCGGTGACCACGCTGTTGCTCATGGTCAGGGCATCGGCGGAGGCGTAGGCGTGCAACAACAGCGGCCGGCAACGGGCGGAATTGTTGATCGCCGAACCGTGCAGCATGCGGCAATTGTGAATGGTGACGGAGCCCTTGGGCCCCTTCAGCCAGACCACGTCGTCCATGTTCACGCCGGCCAGGTCCCGGTCCTTCAAGGCGCCGACCCAGTTGCCGTCGTCGCCGTAAAGATCATAGATCTCGCCTTTGTGGCTGCCAGGAATGACGCCCATGGGCCCCATTTCATCATCCACGTCATCCATGTACAGCCCGATGGTCAGGGGGGAGTAGTTGGTGTGCGGCCAGAACTGAATATCCTGATGCCATTTCACCTCTTCGCCGCCATCGGCCCATTTCATGTTCAATTTGGAATGATGATATTTCACGTTCGGACCCACCAGATCCTCGGCCAGATCGACGATCGGGCCGCGCAGGCCAAACTCCTCATACACCGGGTCCAGTTCCACCGGTTGCGAGATGCGGCGCAGACGCGGGTCTTCCGCCGTGTGGGCGGGCTCCAAATCGAACACTTTATCGGATGTGCTGCGCGAGCGGCTTTCCTCGATAAAGCTGTCCGTGGTGGCCCAAAGCCGGTCCAGCCAATCCTGGCTGACGAAGTTCTCGAGAACCAGATAGCCGGTTTCGAAATAGAATTCCCGTTGTTCCTGGCTCAGCACCTTCGGTTCATGGCTGAGAATCTCTTCCGGTTTCATGACATCGTCTCCCCATCACAATGTAATCCCCAAACTGTCCGCCGCGAAATGGCGCACTGCCTTATAATCCGCCTTGCCGTTGGCAGCGCGCAAGGGAATTTCCGCCGCCAGCACCCGTTTCGGCACCTTGTATCCGGCCAGACGGTCATGCACGTGCCGGCGCAATCCGGCCTCGTCCAGATCCTCCCGCCCCGCGCCGTCGGCCAGATCGACCACGGCGGTGACCGCCTGGCCCCAGCGCTCGTCCGGCACGCCGACCACCAGGGCGTCGATGACCTGGGCGTGGGTTTTTAAAACCTCTTCCACTTCTTCGGGGAAGATCTTCTCGCCGCCGGAATTAATGCAGATGCTGCCCCGGCCCAACAGGGTCATGGTGCCGTCCGCCTCCACCAGGCAATGGTCGCCGGGGATGGCGTAGCGGACGCCGTCGTAGGTCTTGAAAACCTGGGCGGTTTTCTCCGCGTCCTTGTAGTAGCCCTGGGGCAGACTGCCGGCGGAAGCGAGCCAGCCCGACTGGCCGCTGCCCGGCACCACGTCTCGGCCATCTTCGTCCAGCACCCGGGCGGTTTCGCCGACGGTGAAACTGCCGGTGGCGACAACGCCATCCTTGGTCGTGACCGAACCGCCGAAACCCAATGCTTCCGTGGCGCCGAAACTGTCGATCAACATGACCTCCGGAAGATGGGACAGCAGGGCCTGCTTGTTCTCCATGCTCCACATGACGCCGGAAGAGGATATGGATTCCACACAGGATAAATCATATTGGACCCCAGTTTCTCCCTGCGCCGCATCCAGGGCCCGCGCCAGGGGGGCGGCAAAGGCGTCGCCGACAATATTCATCCGGTCGGCGCGATGGCGGTCCACGGCCGCCCAGGCCTCGTCCGCATCGAAGGAGGCCGAAGGCAGGGTCAGAACCGCACCGCCTGACACCAACGTTCCCAGCATCAGGGCAAACCCTGTGCCGTGCATCTGCGGACAGGTCGGCATGGCGGTCAGACCACGGCCATTCTGGGCAACGGCCGCGAGCAACTGGTCGGGGTTGCTGGGCACGGCCCGGATGGTCTTGCCCACATCAAGAATACCCTGATAGAAGTCGCCGGCCCGCCACATCACCCCCTTCGGCATGCCCGTGGTGCCGCCGGTATAGATGAACAGCCCATCCTCGATCGAACGTTCGATGCCCAGGGGCTGGCCGCCGCCATCGTTGGCAAGTTCTTCATAAGGCCGGGCGAATTCCAGACTGGCGCCGCCGTCGGTGATTTCGACAAATAGCCGAACCTTGGGCAGGTCCGGCTTCAGGGCCTGGATATTCTCGCGGAACTCGGCCGCGTAGACGACGATCGCCGCATCGGCATTGTCGAGGATGTAATGCAATTCGTCATGGCGGTAGCGGTAGTTGACGTTGACGTGGATCAGCCGCGCCTTGACGCAGGCGGCGAAGCATTCGCTGTATTCCGGGCGGTTGCGCATATAGAAGGCGACCTTGTCATCGGTGCCCGCGCCGGCGGCCAAAAAGGCGCGGGCCAAATTGTTGCTAGCCTTGGTAAATTCCGGCCAGGTGCTGATCCGGTTGTCATGAATAGTGGCCGGCGCGTCGTCGTTGACGATGGCGCCGACCTTGTCCAACAGATCGCCCAGTATCCAGGTCATGTGTGAATTCCGACTCGTGCTACAATTTCTATCCCCGACCGTGCTCTATCATGACCGGCGATTGACAGCAAATGGACCACGGGTGATGTACCACCCGTGATGTCAAAGTCATTCGCCGCGTAGTCGAGGCCGCGTTCGAACAACCGGACAGGCCGGATGCTCCGACGATGGTCGGAGCCGCCCTAGGTCTAAACGCCGATCTTCTGCCGCTTCACCGTTATGCCTTCCGCTTCCCGGTCCCAGGTGTCGGCGGTGACGCCGTCGTCCTTCAACAGATGCTTCTGCACCTTTTGCGTCGGCGTCTTGGGCAGGTCATCCATGATCCGGATGTAGCGGGGCAGCATGAAATGGGCCATGCGCGGCTCCAGGAAACGGAACAACTCCAACGGCTCGATGGTCTGGCCCGGTGCCGGCGTCACCACGATCATGACCTCATCCTCGGACAGTTCGCTCGAGACCGGGATCGCGGCAACCTCGCGAATGCTCTCAAAGGCCGTGACTTCGCTCTCTACCTCGAACGAAGAAATGTTCTCGCCCCGGCGCCGGATGGCGTCCTTGATCCGGTCAACGAAATAGAAATAGCCGTCCTCGTCATATTTGAAGCCGTCGCCGGTATGGAACCATCCGTTGCGCCAGGCCTGGGCCGTGGCCTCCGGATTCTTGTAGTAGCCGTGGTTCATGGCCCAGGGCCGGTCCGTGCGCAGGATCAATTCGCCGGCGACGCCCGGCGGTACCTCGCAATCATTTTCATCCACCACGCGGGCTTCGACGCCCGGCCGCACCTTGCCGCAGGTGCCGGGCTCGGGCGGGAAAGGATCGGAGATCATCGGTGAGGAGACTTCCGTCATATTGAACGTGGTGCGCATCTCAATGCCATAGCGCCGGCCCACGGCGGCCGTGTCCTCGTTCCAGGGTACGCAGGTGGCTTTCCGCAAACTGTGATCCTGGTCCATGTTGGAGGGCGGCAGCTTCAACAGGAATGGGATCATGGCGCCCAGCAGGCAGGTCAGGGTGATCTCATTCTCCCGCGCGGTCTGCCAGAATTCATCGGTCTTGAAATGGGTATCCAAAAAGGCGGAGCCGCCGTTGGCCAGGGCAATGATAAAAAATATCGTGCCGCCCACATGGAACATGGGCAGGTTGATCAGAACACGGTCTTCGCCGGTGATATAGTCGTAAGGTTCCGGCCCCATGGCATAGCCTTGGATATAGGACGACAGCACCGCCTTGGAGGGTCCCGTCGTGCCGGAGGTGAAGATGATGTATTGCGTATCCCACGGCTCCACCACATCGGGCATTTCCGTCAAACCCTGTTCGGGCAGCAACGCCGATGCCGGGTGCGTGGTCTGATTTTTCAGCGATGCCTCGCCATTGGTAATGATCACGTCGCGCAGCGCGCCGCAGTCGATATCGTCCAGGCGCGGCGCCAGATCAGCATGACAGATCATCAAGGTGGCGTCGGATAGTTGCACCACATGTTGCAGCAGATTGCCCTTGTAGGCGGTGTTTACCGGCACATAGACGGCACCCAGATAGTTCAAGCCAAACCAGATCAGCACAGATTCCCGGTTATTAGGCTGCCAGGACAGTACGTGGTCGCCCTTCCCGACACCCTTGTCGGCCAAGCCCTTGGCGGACCGGCGGGTTAGCTCCAGGGTTTCGGCCCAGGTCCATTGCTCGCCGCCGTAAAACATGACGGCGATGTCATTGGGCTTTTCCCGCGCCCAACGCTCGACCAGATTGCCAAGCACGCAATCGTCCCGTGACGGCATGCGGGGATCATAAACCATGAGAATACCTCAACTCTGCAACTATCCTGCGCCCATTTTGGCACGGATTTGGGGGGGCACGTCAAATTCCGATCGGCTATTTGCCATTCGTTGAACCAATTGCTTTCACAATTTTGGAAGAGATGCTTGGTGAATATGTCGTTTGTATGTTGCTATGGATGTATGGACCCGGAAAATTTTACATGACCGTTGACATCACCATTGATCGTACGCTCAATCTGAAACCGGTTGTCTTGGTCGAGTTGCTGGAAATTTGGCGAAGTCAACGTGGTACCGATGTGATGCCGCAGTGGTCGGTATTTGATCCACTTGATATTCCCGCAGCAACCCTGCCGCATCTCTACTTGATCGATGGCCTGGAAACGAAACCGCCGCGGCTGCGCTGGCGCCTGTTGGGGACCCACACCACTGAAATGCTGGGCCGCGATAACACGGGAAAATATTTCGACGAATTGTATCCGCCGGAAGACGCCCGGGATATGGCGGCACCCGTTTTTCTAATTCAGGAGGAGAGGGTCCCCCTGCGTCTTACCGGCCAGTCATTGTTCGCCGGCAAGGACTGGATCCACTACGAATGCCTATATCTGCCCTATGCCGGCAACACACAAAGCGTGGCCATGATCGTCGGCGGTATCGTATACGAGATCACCGGGACCTAGCAGGCTGCTAGGTCCCCATGTGATCGATGGACTGCGCGGACGCGCGGTAGCGGCCCTCGCATTGAAGCTTCCGGCGCTTACGCCCGCCTATTTGGCGCCGTCCAGACGGGCTTCCTCCGCCCGCAGGGCCGGCATCACCTCGTTGGTGAACAGATCCATGGAGTGCATTACCTGGTTATGCTCCAGGCCGCCGACCCGCATCTGGATGATGAACTCCCTGGCGCCCAGCTTGTCCATGTACATCTTCATGATGTCGATGACGCGCTCCGGCGAGCCAAACACCGTGCCGCGCTCCCAAACATCCTCCAGGGTCAGATTGGCCAGGGAATCGGGGTTGAGGGGATACTTTTCGTAGCCCTTCGGCACCTCTTCACGTCCCTTCGCACCGGGCACCAGCTTGGCCAGCAGATGATAGAACCACAGCGCATGTTCGGTCTGGGCCTTGGCTTCCTCGTCCGTGTCCGCCACATGGACCCGCAACGAAACCGGCTGATCCAAGGCCGTCATGTCATGGCCATAGCCCTGACCCAGTGTGACATATTCGTTGTAGGCGTCGGCCACGGCGTCGAGATTGCTGAACTGCGGCGCCCGTAGCAGCGACATGTTGTGGCGCGCCGCCACGTCCAGGCTGCGCCGGCTGACCGAGGCCACGTACAACGGCGGATAAGGCTTCTGCAAGGGCTTGGGATAGATTTCGATGGGATCCTTGAATTGCCAGAACTTGCCGTCGAAGGCGAATTTTTCACCGCTTAGGGACCGGGTGATTATCTCCAGGCTTTCTTCGAACATTTCCGATGATTGGCTTTGGTCCAGGCCGAAGCCGTGGAACTCGGGCGGCTGATAGCCGCGCCCGACGCCAAGCAACAGGCGTCCGCCGCTCAGGGCATCGACCGTGGCCGCATCTTCCGCCGTGCGCAGCGGGTGCTGGAAGGGCAGCACGACGATGGCGGTGCCGATCTTCATGGTCTTCGTCCGCTGCGCCACAGCCGCCGCCAGCAACAACGGGTTGCCCAACATGCCGTAGATCTCGAAGTGATGTTCGGGCAGCCAGACGGAATCGAAACCCATCTCCTCGCCGACCTCAATCTCCCCCAATACTTCGTCGAACAGTGTCTGTTGCGAGATGTTGCCGAAATCGCTGAACAAATAGAACAAGCCGAATTTCATGACCCTGTCTCCTTGTTTTTGTTTGATAGTCCGCGCGTGTATTCGCGCATTACGTTTTCGATGGCGTATGTCGGACATGAAGCCTGCCAAGCGGGCGCTCCAAGGGCTTTGACTTATGTCAAATTGTGCCGCTGCATTTGTGGCGCATGGAGTGCATGGATTCGGCCGCCGTCCGCCGTTACACTTCTGTTCAGGCGGAGGGAGAGCGGTTCATGAGTTGGCGTGTTGGCGTTGATATTGGCGGGACGTTTACGGATTTCTGTGTTTTCGATGAAGATAGCGGCGCCCTGCATACCTTGAAGGTGCTGTCCACGCCGGAGCGGCCGGGCGATGAGGTCCTGACCGGCATCAGGGAAATCGAACAGCGCCATGGTGTGCCGCCCGGCGATATTTCCTATTTCACCCACGGCACCACGGTTGGCGTGAACACGGTCATCCAGCGCAAGGGCATCAATCTATGCCTGTTCACCACCCAGAATTTCGAGGATGTGCTGGAAGTGGCGCGGCTGAAGATGCCCGATGCCTATGATCTGTTCTCGCGCCGGCCCGTGCCTCTGGTCACCCGCGAAAAAGTCTTCTCTATTCCAGGCCGCATGTTGTTCGACGGCGGCGAGGATGAACCCCTGGACGAAGACGCCGTTCTGGCCGCGATTGACGGCGTGCGGGCCATTGGCGGCGAAGGCATCGTGGTTGCTCTGCTGCACGCCTACGGCAATCCGGACCACGAGCGGCGCGTCGTCGACATCGTCAAACGCGAGGCGCCGGATCTGTTTGTCGTTTCCAGCCATGAGGTCTGGCCGATCATCCGCGAATACGAACGCACCGTCACCGCCGTCGTCGCGGGCTACGTCCAGCCCCGGGTCAGCCATTATCTCGGCTCCCTGCAAAGCGCTTTGGTTGAGGCCGGCGTCACGGCGGAGCCGATGATCACCAAATCCAATGGCGGCGTCATGACGGCCGAGGCGGGCAAGAGCCAATGCGCCCAGATGCTGCTTTCAGGCACCGCATCGGGCGTTATCGGTGCCTGCCATGTGGCGCGCATGGCGGCGGTGGCGGATGCCTTGAGCCTTGATATCGGCGGCACCTCCGCCGACGTCGCGGTGGTGCGCGCGGGCGAGCCGCAATACGGCGTCGGTGAGATGATCGGTGAATTCCCGATCCATATCCCCACTGTTTCGGTCACCTCCATCGGCGAGGGCGGCGGCTCCATCGCCTGGGTCGATCCTCATGGCGTGTTGAAGGTGGGACCGGAAAGCGCCGGCTCCAACCCCGGCCCGGCCTGCTATGGGCAAGGCGGCGAAAGGCCGACCATCACCGATGCCTTCGTTGTCAGCGGCTTCCTCGGCGCCACTGGCCTGGGCTATGGCCAGGTAAGCATGCGCAAGGATCTGGCCGAGGCGGCCGTCCGTACCGTGGCCGGGCCCTTGTCCATGAGCCTGGAGGATACGGCGGAGGCGATCATCAAGGTCGCGGTATCGGGGATGTATCTGGAGGTTTCCAAGATGGTCGCCCGCTATGGCATCGACCCGCGTGATATGTCCCTGGTGGCCTTCGGCGGCGCCGGCCCCATGCTGGCCTGCCATGTGGCGCGCGAATTGAACATGCGCCGCATCGTGGTGCCCCTGACGCCAGGTGTGTTGAGCGCTTTCGGCGGCCTGATCGCCGATATCAAGAACGACTTCATCCGCACCGTCTATCTGGACCTGGATGAAAAGGCGGCGGGCGTGATCCGGGACGGCTTCGCTGAACTGCGCCGGGCCGCCCTGACCTGGTTGCGGGAGGAGCAGGGCTTCGAGGGCGAGGCGACGCTGCTTTATTCCGCCGACATGCGCTATCGCGGCCAGTCGTTTGAAATCGATACCCTGGTGGCCGAGGATGGCGATGTCGCGGCGATGGCCGCCGCCTTCCATGCCGAGCATGAGCGCATTTACGAACATGCGGATGTTGAGGCGCCGGTGCAGGTGATAAATCTGCGCCTGGTGGTCATCGGCGAGCCGCCAAAACCGAGTTTCTCCCGCCTGGCGGCGGCAGAGGGGGAAGCGGCGCCGGCCGAAACGGTCGAGGTCTATGCTGGTGGAGAACGCCATCCCGCCGGGATCTATCATCGCACCGACCTGCGCGCGGGGCAGCATTTCCAAGGCCCGGCGGTGGTGGCCCAGGACGATTGCACCACCTGTATCCTGGATGGCTTCGCGGCCAGCGTTGATGGCTACGGCAATCTGATCCTGGAAATGGAGGCGTAGGCCATGGCCGTTGACAGCATCACACTCGAAATTCTGAAGAACCATTGCCGGGCCGCCGCCGAGAGCATGGCATTTACCCTTTATCGCACGGCCCATTCAACCTTCGTGAAGGAGACCGAGGATTTCACCACCGGTCTGACGACGCCGGATGGCGAGACCTTCGCCACGCCCACCGATCTGGGCGCCACCTGGTTCGTAGGCTTGAACTACAAAAACGTTATTGACCTGATCGACCATTATGACGAGGGCGATATCTGCCTGACCAACGATCCGTATTCGGGCTTCGTCTCCACCCATTCGCCGGATATGCATATCTGGAAGCCGGTCTTTCATCAGGGCGAGATCGTCTGTTTCGTCACCGGCCATGTCCATAACACCGACGTCGGCGGCGCCGTGCCGGCCAGTCTGTCGCGGACCTTGTCGGAAGTGCATCAGGAAGGTATCCGCATCCCGCCCGCCAAAATCATGGAAAAGGGCGTGATCAATGATGATGTGCTTTCCATCATGCTGGCCAACGTGCGCATGCCGGAGCAGAACTGGGGCGATCTGAAGGCGCAGATCGCGGCCATGAACACGGGCGAGCGCCGGGTGCACGAGATGATCGACAAGTTCGGTGTCGAGACCTTCAAACAAGGCACCGCCGATCTGCTGGACTATGCCGAGCGCCAGGCCCGCGCCATTCTGCGTGATCTGCCCGATGGCGAGTATGTCTTCAACGATTACATGGACGAGGACGCGCCGGAGGGCTATCCCTGCCGCATTGCCCTGAAAATGACCATCGACGGCGATGATCTGCTGTTCGATTTCACGGGCAGCGACCCGCAGATCGAAGGTTCGGTCAATATCCCCACCGGGGGTGAGGTGCGCCATGTGCTGTTGATGATCGGCCTGGTCTATGTGCTCTATTCCCTCGATACCCGGCTGTTCCTGAACGCGGGCATTTCACGGGTCTGCCGATGTATTCTGCCCTCCGGCAGCGTCGTCAATCCGGATTTTCCCGCCGCCGTGGGGCTTCGTACCCTGTCGGTTCAGCGGTTGCAGGCGATCATCTTCGGCGCCTTTGTGCAGGCCGCGCCGGACCGTTTGCCCGCCAGCCCGGCCAGCGGCGGACCGATCATGAACGTCAATGCCATCGATAACCTGACCGGCCGCCGGGTGGTCGCCTCCATTGATCCCATAACCGGGGGCTCGGGCGGCAACCCATGGGGCGACGGCACCGAGGGCTCCGGCGCAAATTCCGCCTTCCTGAAAAACACGCCGGTGGAGATCAACGAGGCCGAAGTGCCGATCCGCATCCTGCGCTATGGCCTGGCACCGGATTCAGGCGGGCCGGGCAAATACCGCGGCGGCCTGGCCACGGTGCTGGAATTCCGGGCCGAGGCACCCAACACCCGCGTTACCGCGCGCAACCGCGACCGCACACGATTTACCTCCTGGGGCGTGCGGGGCGGCAGGTCGGGGGCGGTTTCGGCCTTCTTCCTCAATTCCGGCAGGCCGGGCGAAGTCAACTTGGGCAACACGGATATCTTGAGCATTGATCCCGGCGACGAGATCCTGGTTGCTTCGGGTGGTGCCGGCGGCTGGGGCGATCCGTTGACGCGGGAACCCGGCGCGGTGCTGCTGGATGTGCGGCGCGGCTTTGTCTCGATCGGATCGGCGCGGGCGGACTATGGCGTGGTCATCACCGAGGGTGAACTGGACGAGGCCGCCACGGCTGATCTTCGTGCCGCCCGTGGTAGTGAAGGCAGTGAAGACTTTTTTGATTACGGCGCCGGCCGCATTGCGTTCGAGCGTCTTTGGACCGGGGCGAACTACGCCGCCCTGACGGAATTGCTGCAGGAACTGCCGGTGCATTGGCGATTTTTCGTCAAGCACCGGGTGTTCGAGGCCATGGAGGCTCTGGACGAGAATGCGCGCAATGGCGACGGTTCCGAGGTGCGCACAATATTCACCGAGGTGATTGCCCGCTATCCCCAGCTGGGTCTTGGGACGGCGGGGAAATAGCCCCGCGAAACAGCCAATATCGTAACAACATCGCGTGCCGCCCTAGCCAAATCGGCTGTGTTTGCTATGATGGGATTTCCGGGTCATTCCGTTATCATTAATGGGCTCGAATGACCCGTCGCCGATCCGCTGGTGTGTGCCTGCCACGTCACTGGTGTTTGATGGGCCCGTGCTTGTACCCCGACCACGCCTACCGTGCCCAAGAATGCACAGTGGTCTTGAGCTGCGCTCATGGGTGAGCCCAATGTCTATAACCGAGATCATGCAGTAGCAACTGCAGGGAGCTTTATCTTGTCTACTCATGCGGCTGAAACAGCCGAAGACATTTCGAAAATTGCGTTTGGTTTCATGGCGTCGAAGTCTCTATTTGCGGCCCTCCACGTTGACCTCTTTTCCCACCTTTCAAAAGACCCCAAGACCGAGCCGGAGCTGGCGAAAGCCGCCGGCGTGCCGGTCAACCGCATCACCACCCTGACCCGGGCCCTGCGCAGTCTTGGCCTGTTGGTGCAGGAGGACGGCAAGCTGGCCAATGCGCCGGCCTCGGAATTCTTTCTGGTGAAGGGCGCGAAGTACGACTTCGGCGACTATCTGCGCTATCAGATCGACGGTCAGATGTATCCGGTCCTGGGACAGTTGAACGATGCCATGGACGGCAGTCTGGATCGGGAGGCGATCGATTCCTACGCCAGTTGGATGTCCGATCCCGTACAGGCCCGGATCTACTCCAAGGCGCAGCATGCGGGCTCCCTCGGGCCGGGTCTGACGATCGCCGGGCTGGTCGATCTCGACGATGCCCGCACCTTGTTGGATGTGGGCGGTGGCACCGGTGCGATGACCATCAGTCTGTGCAAGGCTAATCCGGAATTGAGCGCGACCATTGTCGATTTCCCCAATGTCTCGGAAATCGGCTGGGAATATATTACCGAGGCTGGCCTGGTGGACCGGGTCCGTTATATCCCCGCCAATGCCCTGGAATGCGAATGGCCGTCGGAACGTTGCGCCGTGCTGATGTCCTATCTGTTCAGCGGCGTGCCGGAAGATGCCATTCCCACCTTGATTGACGATGCCTTCAAGACCCTGCGTCCCGGCGGCACCCTGATGGTGCACGACTTCATGGTCGATGCCGATAAGGCGGAGCCGCAGTTGGCGGCGCTATGGCACATGCAGCACATGGCCTTCACGCCGGAAGCCGCCTCCATGACGGCGCCGCGCATTGCCAAGGCGATGGAAGCGGCGGGTTTCATCGACGCCCAGGACGCCGAGGTAATCCCCGGCATGACCCGCATCGTGCACGCCCGCAAGCCTGGCTGACGGGCGGCCCCATTTGCGCTTGCTTACTGCGCTTCCTTATGCGGATCGTCGGGGCCGACCCATGGTTTGACGGGGGCGGTCAAGGCGAATAGCTCAGGCTCGCTGCGCGCCCGGCCCGGCAGCACGGTCGAAAAACCCTCTACCGACTCGGTGCCGGTGTAAACGCAGAGGTAGACACCGTCATCCAGGCGGCGGATTTCGTCGATCAGGTCCATTTCGCCGGCATAGTTGCGAAACGCGCTGTAATACATGATCAGGGCCGGGCGGCCGTCCAGGATCGACGGTCCGATCTCCGTGGCGAAACGGCGATAGCGCCGCACCGCGCCGTCGGCTTCGCGGAAAATGTTGTAACCTTCACCCCGGCCGCCATCCTCGTCGCCGGTTCCCGGCTTATAGGCCTTGCCGAGCCAGTAGCCGCATGGGGAATCGAAAAAGAATGCGTTCTTGGCCTCCCGGACCGCCAGATCACCGCCATCGTGGACATGGCCGGTGTATTCACCATGTACCTCGTCGGGCGCCGGCGCCGGCAGGGTCTTCCAGAGTTCAAGCGCCGCCTCGCGGCTCATTTCACGCATGACGTGGTCGAGGGAGTCTTGTTCCGCCGTCAGGCTCATGGCACGTCCTCCAGTCTTCCGAAGCATTATCGGAGTGCGAAGTTTCCCATATCTTGGGTGAATCCGAAAGGTGCGGCCGGCGGCCCCTCCTTAGATTGTCCGTTCCATGGGCACGTTGCGCACATCCATTTCATAGTCCAGGCCGGCTACGGGTGGCCGGGCGTAATACCAGGTCAGACCGGAAGCGGCGGCGCCCCGGCCGATGATTTCCGAGGCCAGAAATGGATGCAGGTCGTAAACCGAGTAAACCTGCGTCGTGCCGGCGTCGGCCCAGCTCAGGCCCAGGGCCGACATCCGCGCCTCCATGGTATTTAGCACATGGCGGGCCTTGTCGGTCATGGCATCCGCCGTGGTCTCGCCCAGGCGGACGATACGCTCGGCATAGTCGCCGGGGCCTTCCTCGGCCTCTCCCGAACCGGCGATGACGAAGCTTTTGACTTCGTCGCTGGGCGCGGTATCGGGCACCGTGTAGCAGAAGGCCTGGAAAACCGGCTCGCCGGGCGGGTTGATCTCGGGGCAGACGTTGGAGCGGGCGACGGGGTTCTCATCGTCCTTGAATATGCCCCAGCGTTCCAAGGTGCCCACATAGATCCGGTTGAAGGCGATGAAGCCGGCGTCATCAAACGGCGCCGGCGAACGCAGCTCACAGGCGCAAAAGGATGTGAAGGGCCGGCCCAGGGTGGTCAGATGCGCCTCGATCGCCTCAAAGCCCTCCGCGATGGGCCGCGGCCGGGCGAAGCGCACCCGTTCGATGGCAAAACCCGGTTCCGCCGCCACCCCGCCGGAATACTGAAAGGGCCCGCGCACATACCGATAACCGCCCGCCTCGAATACCGCCGTCTCCAACATGACCTGATCTCTCCATTCAAATACCGCGGGCAGGCTACACCATCCCCATCAGACGTCACAATTCGCAATTCGGATTCGCCGACGAATTCGAATGGATGTTAGAATACGGCCCAAGCGTTATCTTGTTGCCTTGGGGAGGAGTAATCCAGTGCAAATGAACTCATTTGGGCCGGCCGCGGCGGCGGCTGGCCATGTATTTCGTGTGCGGCCATGAGCGGGCGCAGTATCAGAGGTAAGGTGGCCATCGCCGGGATTGGCGAGAGCACCTATTACAAACATGGCCAGTCGCCGGACGCCGAGCTTGTCCTGCTGTTGCAGGCCATCCTGCGGGCGGCGGAGGATGCGGGGATCGAGCCGCGGGAGATCGACGGTTTCGCCTCGTACTCCAATGACCGCAATGACCCTTCCCGCCTGTCGGCGGCGTTGGGCATTCCCGATCTGCGCTTTTCCAATATGCAGTTCGGCGGCGGCGGCGGCGGCGTCGCGGCGGCGGTGGCGAATGGTGCGGCAGCGGTGGCGAACGGCTATGCCGATTGCGTCGTGGTTTTCCGCGCCCTGGCCCAGGGGCAGTTCCGCCGTTTCGGGCAAGGCGCGCCGGATCCGACGGTCTCGGGCGATGCCGCCTATATGGCGCCCTATGGGGTGATGTCGCCGGCCCAGAAGTACGGCATGCGCGCGACCCGCTTCATGCACGACCATGGCGTCAAGAATGACGTCCTCCGCGCCATCGCCATGGCCTCGTACCAGCACGCGCAAAGCAATCCGCGCGCGGTGATGCATGGCCGGCCCCTGGATGCGGAGACCTACGACAACAGCCGCTGGATCGTCGAACCCATAAACCGGCTATTTGATTGCTGTCAGGAAAACGACGGCGCGGCGGCGCTGATCCTTGTTTCGGCTGAACGGGCCAAGGATCTGAAGCAGAAGCCGGTGTATTTGCTGGCCGCCGCTCAGGGTTCCGACCACCGCTGCGGCGCGCCGGTGATGAATGCCAGCAATTTCCCGTCCTCATCATTCGCTACCGTGGCCCCGCGCCTGTACGAAACGGCCGGCGTGACGGCGGACGATATCGACGTGCTGCAAAGCTACGAGAACTTCACCACCGGTGTGATGATGGCCATTGTCGAACATGGCTTCTGCGCGCCGGAGGAATGCAACGAGTTCTTCACCCTGGAAAACCTATCGGCGCCTGGTGGGCGGATGCCGCTCAACACGTCCGGCGGCAATCTGGCGGAATGTTACATGCATGGCCTGGGCCTGCAGTTGGAGGCGGTGCGGCAGATTCGCGGCCAGTCCTGCAATCAGGTGCCGGATGTGAAACTGGCGATGAATATCGCCGGCCCCATGGTCACCCCGGTCAGCAGCCTGATCATGGGTTCAGAGGAGACATTGTGATGAGTGAGACATATCTGCCAGCCGGCATGCCGGCGCCCGTTCCCTCGGCCGACGGCCTGGATGTTCCTTATTGGGAAGGCACCCGGCGCGGCGAACTGATGGTGCAAAAATGCGCCGCCTGCGGCAATTGGCAATGGGGCCCGGAATGGCTGTGCCACAAATGCAATTCCTTCGACATGGGTTGGGAGAAGGTCGAGGGTACGGGCATTATTTACAGTTGGGAGCGGCCCTGGCATCCCGTGCATCCGGCCTTGAAAGGGCGCGGCGCCTACACGGCGGTGTTGGTGGAACTGCCCCATGCGGGCAACATCCGCATGATCGGCAATCTGCTCGGCCCGGACGACCAGAAGGTCGAAATCGGCGCGGCGGTGGCGGCGGTATTCGAGCCTCACGACGATGCCGATACGCCCTATACCTTGGTGCAATGGAGACTGAAAACCTAGGGCTGGAACCAGCGGGTCAATGGGGACCATGCCACACGCGCGCCATGGGCGGCATTGGCCATGACACCGGTGCAGGAATTCTGGGGCTGAATGCCAATAGGATGCTTGAATTCAATCTGCCTGAGTCACCAAACAGCACGGTGAATTGGGCAATGCAGCATATCAGTTGCGCGCTTATAGCATATATGATATAAAATGCAGTGATGTGCAGCATTGAAATGCGGCATCGGTATGCATCATGTATAACGGTGAAATTGGCTTTTTTCAGCCGTTCAGGCGACAGATGGGTGCCGGCGGCCGGGTCGACTTGGCAAGGCATCTTGATTTCGTACGGCGGTCCTTGAAACAGACGTCGGACGGCCCGAAGGCCGTCAAGATCGGTGCCGGAACAGCCGAGGCATAGCGAAACCGGAAAGGGGTGAGTGATGAAAAAGGCGACGATTGTCGGCCCGGGCTGGACGGGAACTTCCAGTCCCGAGACCGAACATGATGCCCTGGATGGGGCTTTCGCCCTGGCCGCCGCGCTGGTCGAGGCGCGGGTCCATGCCGGTCTGACGCAGGCGCAATTGGCGGCCCGGATGAACACCTCGCAAACCGCGATCGCCCGGCTGGAAAGCGTCCGTGGAAACCCCTCCCTGAACACCCTGCGCCGCTTCGCCGAGGCCACGGGAACGCAGCTCAATATCTCTTTCGAGACGGGTTCGGAGCAGGCATGAACCAGCCCGCCGATGCAGCCGGTGGCATGCCCGATATCTATGTCGATGCCGATGCCTGCCCGGTCAAGGAGGAAACCCTGCGGGTGGCCGAGCGTCATGGCCTGATGACCTACATGGTCAGCGATGGCGGCATTCGCCCCAACTCCGATCCTAGGGTACGGATTGTCGTCGTCCCCCAGGGACCCGATGCGGCCGACGACTGGATTGCCGAAAATATCCGGGCCGGCGATATCGCCGTCACCTCCGATATCCCGCTTGCCGACCGATGCCTGAAAAAGGGCGCGGGTGCGATCCGGCCCGACGGCCGGGCCTTCACGGAAAATTCCATCGGTGCCGCGATGGCGACCCGCGAGTTGATGGCGGGCCTGCGCGAGATGGGTGAGGTCACGGGCGGGCCGCCGCCGTTCTCGAAGCGGGACCGCTCGCAATTTCTGCAGACCTTGGAAACCGCCATTCAGAAAACCAAGAAGGCCTTGCGGAATATATAGCCGGCCGCAGCATGTTTATCAGGACGCGCCCCCGCGCCTGGCCCGTCCTGTGCACCGGTCAAATTACCTGGAACGTGTTTCGCCTTCTCCTATAAGATTGCCGGCAAACTATCCGCCAGTGGGGAGATTGACATGGCCGCCTTTCTCGGCACGCGAAAGGCCCGCAAGCTACCGGACACCGACGCCAGGAACGGTTGGTTTGAAACATTGCCCGCGCCGCCGGCGGCGCTGCGCGTGCAGGGCGAGGTGCGTTGCGATTGGGCCGTGTTGGGTGCCGGAACATGCGGCCTGGCGGTGGCCCGACGGCTGGCGGAACTGCGTCCCGATCAATCCATCGCGGTCATCGAAGCGGGCCGCGTCGGCCATGGCACCTCGGGCCGCAATGCCGGCTTCATGCTGTCCCATCACGGTGTCGGCAGGATCGACGATCCGGAAATCGGACGCCGCAGCATGCGGCTGTTCTCCCTCGGCCATGCCTATCTTCGCGAAACCGTCGAGCAGCATCAGATCCGCTGTGATTGGAGCGATTGGGGCCAGATTTATGTCTCGGCGGCCGATCAGGGCGCGGTGCACCTTGATGTGGTGGCGAAGGGCCTCGAAGTTCTCGACGTGCCGATCGAGAGGCTCGGCGGTGGCGAGATTGAGGCGATTACCGGCAGCCGCTTCTATAATCGCGGCGTCCGCGTTGCCGGATCGGCCCTGGTGCAGCCGGCGGCCATGATGCGCGGCCTGGGCGCCAGCCTGCCCGCGAACGCCACCCTGTACGAGGACAGCCCGGTTAGCGAACTGCGCGCCGTCGATGGCTTCCGCCTGCAATGCCCCGAGGGCGCGGTGGTGGCCGGCAAACTGATCCTGGCCAACCATGTATTCGCCGAGGAAATGGGCTTCGACCGCCACCGGGTGGTGCCGATCGCTACTTTTGCCTCTCTGACCCGGCCGTTGACCGAGGCGGAAAAAGCCCATATGGGCGCCGAGGAGCAGTTCGGCCTGTTGCCCGCCAGTCCCAACGGCAGCACCGTACGCCTCACCCTCGATGGCCGTATCCTGATGCGCAACACGCTCTGGTATGCCCGGCCGAAGCGCTTCGGCCCGGAATTGATGGCGGAAATCGAAAAACATCATCGCGACGGCCTGCGCAAGCGCTGGCCGGACCTGGGCGAGGTCGAATTCATCTCCACCTGGGGCGGTATCATGGGCTTCACGCGGAACGAGGGCGGCATTTTCGGCGAGATCGGCCAGGGCCTCTATGCTGTCTTGAGCACGGATGCGGCGCCGATGACACGGGGTGCGGCGGCGGGCAAGTTGCTGGCCGAGCAGATCGCGGGCATCGATAGCGAGGAGTTGCGGATCATGCAGGCGATTCCCAAGGCGGCCCTGCTGCCGCCCGATCCCATCCTGCGCTTCATTTCCGAAAGACGGATCCGAAATTTCGCCGCCAACGAGGCCGCCGAACGCTGAAGGGAAGGGGTTAACCTCCGCCCAGCAAATTATCCCATTTCTTGGGCAGCTCGATCTCCTTGGAGGTCGGTTTGACGTAGACGCTGTGCATGCCCATCAGGCGGTTGCGCCCCGGTTCGCCGCAGACGATCAGGTGCAGGATATCCGGGCTCGGCAGCAGGCGCACCATTTCGTCGCCGCCGACCAGGAATTCCTCCGGAAACATGCCCTTTTCCACCTTCTCCTCGATGGTAAAGGCCTGCGCGAAGCTGTAGCGGGTGTGCCATTCCAGCTCCCGCCGGGTCACTTTGGCGTTTTCGTACAGATAGTCGCGCACGTCCTGCTTGGAATAGCCTTCGTCCGCCAGGGATTGCGCGATGGGCGGCGTCAACAACAGGGTGACCATGTGCCGAAAACCGTCCGGACCACGTTCGGGCAGGCAATGCAGGATGGTCTTCTTGTAAAGTTCCCGGCAAAGCAGTTCCAACGTGACCTGGGCGCCGCTTTTTTCCGGCCGGCTG
The DNA here is from genome assembly GCA_964631725.1 of uncultured Rhodospirillaceae bacterium. Lineage (GTDB taxonomy): Bacteria > Pseudomonadota > Alphaproteobacteria. Next base: position 39,565 of record CAZVYX010000001.1, read on the forward strand.
TGCGGCGCGGGTGGGTAGCCCCAGATCATCGAGGCGCCGGCGGTGACGACGCTTTGCCCTGCATCGAAGCCATGCTCCACATGAAACGGCTGCCAGGGGCTGGCCGCCTCGTTCTCGGCCAGGGCGAAGGGCAGTTGATAGCCGAAGGTGCCTAGATAGTTCCGTCCCGGCCGGTAGCCGGCGATATTGCGGACGATCAGGCCCAAGGCCCGGCCCAAGGCCGGGTTCGGTCCGCGCGAGATCAATTGACCCCTGGTTTCGATGCCCAGCTGTTGGACGATGGGGCCGTTGATCAGCAGATAGGGCACCAACGTGCCCGTGGTGCCGATGTTGCCCAGATTGTAGTGCTCATCGCCAATCGCCTGCACGGCGGCGACCAGGATCGGCATATGCTCCGGACGGCAGCCGGCCATGACGCCGTTGGCCGCGATGTTCAGGGGCGTCGCCGCCAAATTGGCCTGGGGCAGCACGTCGATAACTTCGTCCGGCGCATGGTCCGTGAAGCGGAGGAATTCCGCGACCCGTGACCGGGTCGGCGGGATGATGGCCAGGCCATCGCTCCATTCCTGGCTGGCGAAATGTTCGTTGACCTGTTCCAGGTTGCCTTCGAACACGATGGCATCCGGGTCCAGCCCGGTCTGGGCGGCTCGCCCGTTGCCGTTCCGCGTGCCGGTCAGGCCATCGACGATCTGCTCGAACAAACCGCTGCGTATGGTTTCCTCGATATCGTCGGGGTCCTGGATCCCGATGGCGACGGGGTATTCGGCGACGGCCAGTTCGGCCAGGCCGTCAGCCTTGGCGGCCAGACGGGCCGCTTCCGAGAAACCGGTGATGGTAACCGCCACCCCGGGGATATTTTCGCGTTCCGCGTTTACTACCGACCGCACCACGGCGGGCGTGCAGGTGCCTCAGCCGCCGTTGCCGGCGATAACGGCGTCGCAGCCTTTTTCCTTGGCCAGGGCGATCATCTGGGCGTCAATGTCCCGCTGATGCTCCGCCGTGCCCCGGATCGTCGAATAAGGAAATTCGCTGTAGGGCACGAACTTGATGCCCTCGTAACGCTCCGACAGCAGTTTGCGGATGATGGGAAAGGTGAAATTGCCCTTGAAATCGCCGTTCCACATTTCCGCCACCGTCTTGCCGGCCAGTGTCTCCGGCCGCGGCGCGCTGCTTTGCGCGGCGATGGTTTCCCGGCCCAGGGGGCTAATCACCGCAATTTTATCATCCGACATTTCGTCGCTCCCAATCTTGCCAATACGCAGGCAGTTTCGCACGCGGCGGTACCGGTCCTATTGATCCTTATCAAGACCCGGTCCCGGCAGCACCCGCAGGCGGCAGCAGCCCGGCTGGCCCGGCTTCCAGGTTTCTCCGGCGAAGGTGAAGCCGGCCGCCTCGAACAGGCCGCCGTCAATGGCGCCGGCGAACTTGCACAGCTCCTCCATGTCTTCGTCGGACTTGCCCATATCGGTCCAACCGTCCTTTAGCGGGCAACGTTCGAAATAGATCTGCAGTTCTTCCTCGTCGCACTGCACCACTTCCGGCACGAACAGTTCACCGATACCCGGAATACCGCCCAGGAAGGCCTCGCCAAGGCCGGGCAAATCGTCGGGGGCGAAATCCGTAAAGGCGCCGCCCATGCTCTGGCCCAGGCGCCTTGTCGCCTCCTGGCCGATTTCCTGCGCTTTTTCCAGCCCCACATGCTCCCGCATGACGTCGAACATATGGGCATAGGCGGCGGCGCGCATTTTCAAGGCCGCGCGCAGGGCGGACATGGGGACCATGGTCTCATCGTCGGTTGCATCGCTCACGATGTTCATTCCTCGTTCTGTAGGTTGAAATTGAGTCTGAATGCGCGGCCGCATTTGCCCCGTTGGCGCGGCGGGCGTTGGCCAACCACATGATGTCATTGATCATCCAGGAGCGGACCAGCAGTGGCCTGACGGTCCCGCTATTCTGACTTTCGATGCTCGACACCCAGCGTCTCCCGTTTCTGACTTTTTTCAAACGGTAGCTTGGTTTGCCGGCCAGGGGAACCATGTTCCCTATCGCTTGCCGGCACGGTACAATGGGCACCTGTCGCATGGGTTCCTGAAGCATTCATGTGCGAGGTCACGTCATGGCTACCGCCGCCGCTGTCCAGTCCGCCCTTGATGGCTATTGGTCGGATGAAGACTACGAAGACCGCATGGTCGCGATCGCCGCCATTGACATTGACGCCGAGGGCAAGGTCGAAAGCCAATGGCTTGGCGACCAACTGCGGAATTTCCATGGCATTACGGTGGACGCGCCTTGGCCCTGTCGACTGGCGGTGTTTCCCCGGCTGCTTGATGCGGTCGCCTTCGCGCGGTGTTTGCGCGATCGCCTGAACGGACACTGCCGCATTGGCGTTAATCTGGCCGAGTTCGAGGCGACGGCGGCGGGGGAGCCCGGCAACGGCGCCAGCTTCGCCATGTGCCTGATGGAACAAAACGAACCAGGGGGCATCACCATCTCCGCCGTGGCGGGACAGCGGATAACCTCACGGCTGTCGGGCGGGGATAACGGCCGGGCGCTGGTTGGCGGCTGGCGCGGATATTTGTATGCCGGCCTGCAATGGGGCGGATTGCTGGGCTATTTCGCCGCCTGGTGTTACGCCATCTATTGGATGATCTCCTACTACATCATCCACGGCACCTACCCCTGTTTCCCGAAGTTTATGTGCGGCTAGGTTGGCGTGAAGATATTCAGCCCATCGGTGTGCGCGACCATGCCCGGCGCGCCCATGTAATCGTTGGCGACCAGATCGGCCAATAAGTCCGGATCGTTGGCTGTATTGGCGATACAGCGGCTGCCGTCGTCCAGGATTGCCATGATGATGGCGTAGGACGGCCCGGCGCGGTCGTGCATGACGGTATAGGTTTCGATCTCCGCACCGCCGTTGGCGGCTTCCACCGAGGGCCGGCCCTTATCGGCGTTGATGGCGGCTTGATAGAGGCTTGGGTCTTTTGGAGCGAATGGTCCTTCGGGCGCATCGGTGCTGTAGATGCCGATGGCTTCCTTGGTGACATAGTTGCCGCAGGATGTGACCAGGCCCTTCATGCCTGGTTCGGCGCGGACCCGGTTCATCATCTCGGCGATGGAATGGGTGACGTAGTTGTTGCCCGGGCCGCCGAAATAGGGCAAGCCGCCGGTAACGGTCAGGCCGCGTGGGTCGTCCAGAGCCAGGCCCAGTTCCTGGCAGGCAAGCTGCACGGCGGAGGGAAAACAGCTGTAGATATCGAAGGCGCCGATATCATCCAGGCCGATCTCGGCCATCGCCAGGGCCTCTTCGCCCGCGACGCGCATGGCGGGGGAGGTATGGAAATTCTTGCGGTCGGAAATATACCAATGATCATAGGTATCGGAGCAGCCGTGCAGATAAACCCATTTGTCCCGCGGTATGCCAAGTGATTTCGCCTTGGCCACCGAGGTCAGGATCAGCGCCGCCGATTGATCGATGAAGGCGTTCGCGTTCATCAATTTGGTATAGGGGAAGCCGATGTAGGGGTTGTCCGGACCGACGGCGGCGATCTGTTCGGCGCTGAAGCCATTACGCCGGTCGGCCAGGGGGTTGGCCGCGGCGACGGCCGCGAAGCGGGCGAAAAGTTCGCCCAGGGTGGCGCCATGTTCCGCGACCGTGCGGCCGAGGTGGTGGCGCAGGGCGTTTTCGAACAGGGGATAGGCGAAAATGGCGCCGGCCATGCGGTGGCGGTCCTCCACATCGTTCCAGCCCCGGGTTTCAACACCCCACATTTCCGGCTCGCCGCCTGGATCTTCCCGCCAATCCAGCGTCAGGCCGGCGCGCTGGGCCGCCTTCTGCGTCGACAATGCTTCGCCGCCGGCGATCAGGGCCGCGCCCAACTCGCCCCGGGTGATCATTTCGAACATCCGGTTGATCGACCATTGCACCATGTTGCCGCCGGGGAAGGTATAAACCTGCCGTTTGGCATCGGCCGCGCCCAGGCGCTCCACCAGGGTTCTTGGCGCATTGCCCGATTGCCCGAAGGGCGCGCCAAAGCGCCACGAGGTATCGGCGAAGGAGCGGATGGCGACGACCGTATCCAGGGCCGACAACAGGGCATCGCTGGCGCCGGCATCATCCGCCGCCTGGCGCGCCGCCGCCTCGGTCAAATCCATCGGTGAAAGGGCCTTGGCGGGATCGGTTTCCCGTTGCGTTATCTGGCCGCAACCGACCAGGATGGGAATTCTACTCTCGTCCATGATGCATACCTGTCTTGATCAGCGGATATCGTCAGCGGATATGGGCCTCGGCGATGGCCTTGATGCCATCGATGCCGCTGCCGTCCAGAATGGTGACGACCCGGCTGACGCCCAGATCGGCCAGCACCTTGAGCGATTCCGCCCCGCCCCTGGGCCCCCACATGGTGGTCAGTTCGATCTCGTCAAAGTTTCGCCCTTCCGCCTCGCAGGCGGCCCGTAAGTCGGCCAGCATGCCGGGCAACTCGTCAGGGCCGGCGCCGGGGATGAACCAGCCGTCGCCGTGCTTGGCAATGCGTTCGTAGATCTTGCCGGCCCGGCCGCCCATGATGATCGGAATGCCGGGCTTTTGCCCCGATTTTTGTACCGGCAGGGGGTAGCTCTTGAAGCCGTGCCAGGAGAGGAAATCGCTTTCATGTTCGACCACATCGCCGGACCAGACTTTCTTCATGGCCACCATGTAGTCGTCAAAGCGGGCGCCGCGCCGCTCGTACGGCACGCCCATGGCGATGAATTCCTCTTGCAGCCAACCGATGCCCGCACCCAGCATGAAACGCCCGCCCGAGAGGAAATCCAGACTGGCCGTCTGTTTCGCCAGCAACAGAGGATTGGTCTGGGCGACGATATTTACGCCGGTGGCAAGACGGATGGTTTTGGTATGGGCCGCGATGGCGGTCAAGGCAATCAGCGGGTCGACAAACGGTGTTTCCGGCGCCGCGCCCATCTTTCCCGTCTTGTTGTAGGGATATTTGGACTGGTAATCCACGGGCACGATGACGTGTTCGAAGGTCCAGACGCTTTCAAAGCCGGCTTCTTCCGCCGCCTGGGCAATGGTTATCATTTGCTCCGGCGCCGCGACGCCGATGTTGATGGGAACCAGTCCGAATTTCATGACAATTCCTGTTCGTAATGCTGTTTGCGGCAAATTAGCAGCCACGGTCCAGCCTGCATAGCAAGTGGTGGCGGATATCCGGAATATTGCGGCCGTATCGCGGCTGCGGGCATTTTTCGACTATTAGCTGATTGGTAATCAATGGGTAGGAAAATTATCGCCAATACACTATTTCTGTAACCGTTCGCTTGCCCCGCAGTCGTTGATGAGCGCGCAATGAGTGATAGTCCTCATGTTTCGCTTCGAATACTCGTCGCCGTTGTGGCGGCGGGGCTGATGGCGCTCGACATCTGGTGGCCGGATAGCGGACTTGCGGGCCTCCCCTACATTGTACTTGCCTTGATCGGCCTTTGGGCACCGCACCTGCGCGAAGTATTGTTGCTTGGGGTTCTCGGCACAATTCTTGCCATCGCGGGCCATGCGATTTCCGCCGATGCCGGGTCGTGGCGGCAGATTTTCGCCGACCGTGGTCCGGCGCTGGCCGTCATCTGGTTGACCACGGCCCTGATCGCGTGGCGGAAACGGGATAGCCTGAATGGCCGTGACGCGCCTGCCCGTCAGGTTGAGCAAGCCATGGCGCGCTTCCGTGATTTCGCCGAGGCGAGCGCGGATTTCTATTGGGAGACGGATGCGGATCTGCGTTACATCTATCTCTCGTCGGTGGCCGAACGCAGCATCGGCATGAACCTGGACGCATTCCTGGGGCGGACGCCGCGGGAGGTGATTGGCGACGACTTCGATACCCAGGAAGAGCTGCGGTATATCGATGAATGCATGCGGACGCGCCGGCGGTTCCAAAATGTTGAGTTTTGGCGCCCCCATGCCCCGGATGGCGACAAGGTGTGGTTGCGGACAAGCGGTACGCCATATGTTGATGAGAACGGCGGTTTTGCCGGTTTTCGTGGATCTTCCACCGTGGTTACCGAGAGCAAGCGGGCAGAGGAAGCCATGCGGGAACGGGAGCGGCGGTTTCGCCTGCTAACTGCCAATATCGCGGGTGGCCTGATTTACATGGATACCGACGGACGGTACCAGTTCGTCAACAGGATCTATGCCGATTGGTTCGGCCTTGAGCCGCGGGATTTTGTCGGCCGCACGGCGCGGGATGTATTGGGTGTGGAAGTTGATGACGAGGTGCATCAATACCTCGTCGCTGCCGCTCGCGGCGAGACGGTAACCTATGAAGCGGCGCGCGAAACCGTCGGATCGGGAACCAGATACGTTCAGGTTACCAATGTTCCCAGCATTGCGTCCGACGGTACCGTGGAAGGTGTCTTCGCCCTGGTCACGGATATCAGCGATCTCAAGCTGCGCGAACAGGCCCTGGAAGAAATCCAGCGTAATTTGGCCGAAGCGCAGAGGATTGGCCAAATTGGCCATTGGCGCGTGACGCCGGAGACCGATGAGGCCGATTGGTCCGCGCAAATGTATCGAATTTGGGGTCTGGACCCTTCTGGTCTGCCGATTAGTCTCGATCATGCCTTGCAGACAATTCATCCCGACGACCGGCAGGAGGTGCTCAAGGCTCGGGAAACCGCCGCTGCAACGAACGAACCTTATGGGGTCGAATTCCGAATTGTCCGGCCGTCCGGCGAAATCCGGCATGTCCGCAATCAAGGCAGGCCGGAATATGACACGGAAGGCCGCTTTTTGTCGTTCTTTGGCGTTACCCAGGACATTACGGAACTAAAAGAACGGGAAGAGGCGCTGGCCGAGAATTCAGCGCTGCTTCGCACCATCCTGGATACGGTGCCGGCCAATATTGTGGTTCGTGACAATGAAGATCGGATCACATTCTTGAACAAGCTGGCGTCGGACTATTACGGAAAGCCCATTGGCGAACTGTTGGGCAAAACCACCGAAGAATTGTTTGTCGGTAAAATACCCGATGCTTTTGCTGATTTCATAGAGCGGAGCCGGACATCGGGGAAAGTGGTATCCGAACAGGATTATCATTCCGAAAGGCTTCCTGGCCGGACCCTGTGGATGCTGGGGGCGCCTATCACCGGGGAGGATGGCGAGGTCCTGGGCAGTGTCTCGGTACATCTCGATGTTACTGAACAAAAACGGGCCGAAGAGGCCTTGCATGAGAGTGAACGCAATTTCCGCGCTATTGCCGAGGGGTCGCCCGTACCGCTGCTAATTACCCGCCATGACGACGGCACAATCCTGTATGCCAACCCCAAGGTTGGGCCGGTGCTTGGCCTCGCCACGGAGGAATTGATTGGAAAAAAAATCGGCCCGTTCTTCTGGCAGCCTGGAGAGCGGGATGGCCGGGCTGCGCGGTTGAAAAATGAAGGGCTGATCACCGATGAATCCCTGGAAATGCTCCGGGCCGACGGTTCGCGTATTTCAACGGTTCATGCCTTGCAGCCGATCAACTATGCCGGCGAGGATGCAATTCTGGGCAGCTTTCAGGATGTTACCGAACGCCTGCGTTTGGAGGAACAGTTGCGGCAAGCGCAAAAGATGGAGGCGGTCGGTCAACTCACCGGCGGCGTGGCCCATGATTTCAACAATCTGCTTGCGGTCATCATGGGCAACCTGGAACTCGTGCTTGAAGGGGTCGTGGTCGACAGCAAGGTCTCAGATTTCGCCAAGCGGGCCCTCGCGGCGTCGCAGCGCGGCGCCGACCTGACCCATCGCCTGCTGGCCTTTTCGCGCCGCCAGCCCCTGCAACCGGTCTCGGTGGATATCAACCAACTGATCACCGGTATGCAGGATCTTCTGATTCGTACCTTGGGAGAGGATATTGGTATCGAGTTGGTCGAGGGCGCCGGGCTCTGGCAATGTCAGGTTGATCCGGGACAATTGGAAAACGCCATCCTCAATCTCTCGATCAACGCCCGCGACGCCATGCCGGACGGCGGCCGGCTGACCATCGAAACCTCCAATATCCGGTTGGACGATGACTATGCCGCGACGCAGGAGGACGTGGCGCCGGGCCAGTATGTGCTTCTGGCGATCAGCGATACCGGCACGGGCATGGATGCGGAGGTCATGAAGAATGCCTTCGATCCCTTTTTCACCACGAAGGACGTGGGCAAGGGAAGTGGCCTTGGGCTCAGCATGATCTACGGCTTCGTCAAACAGTCGGGTGGGCACGCGCGCATTTACAGCGAGATGGGCGAGGGTACGACGATGAAGATTTATCTACCGCGCACCACGACCGCCGCCGCGCGTGAAAGTGTGAGCCCTCCCGCGACCGGGGCGACGGCGCGGGGCGAAGTCGTATTGGTGGTCGAGGACGATGCCGAGGTTCGCACGGTTGCCGTCAGTATTCTGACCGAGGTCGGCTATGAGGTTCTCGAAGCGGGATCAGCAGCCGCCGGATTGGCACAGCTTGAACGGAATCCTGGGGTTAATCTGCTGATCGCCGATATCGTCCTGCCGGGCGGCATGGGCGGACGGGAGATGGCCGAGCGGGCCTGTGAGATGCTGCCGGGCCTGAGGGTTCTGTATATCTCCGGCTATGCGGAAAATGCTCTCATGCATCATGGCCGTCTGGAAGAAGGCACGCCGCTCTTGGTGAAGCCGTTCAGGCGGACGGATTTCGAGATGAAGATCCGCCAGGTCTTGGACGGCGCATCGTAACCTCCATCAACTCAGGGCGGCTTCCGGTTCTTCCAGGAGCGCAACCAGATCATTGATGAAATAGGTCGCCTCCGCCCCATCGATATAGCGGTGATCGAAGCTGAGAGAGAGGGCGAGCATTGGTCCCGCCTCCAGAACGCCCGCCGCGACCCTGGGCCGGATATTGATGCGGGAAACCCACAGAATGGCGGTTTGCGGCGGGTTGATGATCGGGCGGGTCGAAACAATCGTGGCTTCTTCCAGACCGCCGGTGCTGGACAAGGTGAAACTGCCCCCCCGCAAGTCATCGGCCTGCAATTGCCCGGCCCGGGCCCGTACCGCCGCACGCTCAATGGCCGTGGCGGCGGCATCCAGGGAGCATTGATCAAATCCCCGGATGATGGGCACCACCAGGCCCTCCTCGGTCGCCATGGCGATTCCCAGATCCACGCCGGCATGGGGCAGCAGGGCGCCGTCGGTCCCGTCAATGGTGGCGTTGAACCGTTCATGACGGCTCAGTACGGCGGCCAGGCATTTGGCGATCAGGGGCAGGGGGGATTGGCGGTGGCGCTCCATCGCCGCGATCAGGCCGTCGCCCATGGCCTCGAATGATGTCGTGGTCGTCGCGGCGGTACGCACCGAAGCATCCAACTGCCGTGCCGCCGCGGCGCGGACGCCGGTTAGGGGCAGGCGGCGCCGATCCAGGGACGGGGAGGACGTGGCAGTGGCCTCCACATCGCCGCGCAGGATTCTACCATCGGGGCCGCTGCCTCGCAGCGCCGATAGATCAACGCCCAATTCCTTGGCCAGGCGCCGGACGGCGGGGGCGGCGACAATGCTCTTTCCCGCCGTTGCTCCAGCGCGGTTCTTCGTTTGTTTGCGCGGTTGTGGCGTCGGCGGGGCCTGGTGTGTCGCCTCCTTGCCATCGTCACGATCGATCTCGACCAATACCGTGCCAACTTCGATGACATCGCCAATCTCGCCGTACAGCGCCGTGATAACGCCGGCGCAGGGACTTGGCAGTTCGACGGTGATCTTGTCGGTATTGATGACGGCGATCTCGTCGCCTTCATTGATCCTGTCGCCGGGCGCGACGCGCCATTCCAGCAGTTCGGCCTCGTGAATTCCCTCACCCACATCCGGCAGCTTGAATGCATACATTAGAAATCAAACTCCATGGCGCGGCGGATGGCGGCGGCGATGCGGGCCTTGTTGGGCCGGTAATACTGGTCCCCGCCGGCGAAGCCGTAGGGCAGGTCGGGCGCGGCAACCCGGCCTATGGGGCATTGCAGATAGCCGAACGCCCGCTCTTGTACGGTGGCTGTTAGTTCCGCCCCAAAGCCAAGCGATAGCGGCGCTTCATGCACCACCACGAGGCGGCCGGTGCGTTGTACCGAGGCGGTGATGGCATCGATATCAAACGGCATCAGGCTGCGCAGATCAATGACTTCGATATCGTAGCCGGGATCCGCCGCCATGGTCTCGGCCACGGCCAGTACATCATGGCGCAGCGGGCCATAGGTCACCACCGTCAGGTCAATACCGGGGCGGATGGTGCTGGCTTCGCCGATCGCGATGGCCTGGCCGTCATCCTCGACCTCGCCGCGCAGCGCGCGGTACAGGGGGACCGGTTCCAACACCAACGTGGGGTCGGGGTCGCGGATCGCGGCCAGCAGCAGGCCATAGGCGTCCTGCGGCGTCGATGGTGCGACGATCTTCATGCCGCCGCCATGGCAATAATAGGCTTCCGGGCTTTGCGAATGCCAGAAGCCGCCATTGATGCCGCCGAACGACGGTGCGCGGATCACCATGGGGACGCTGTATTGTCCGCCGGTCATCCAGCGGTATTTCGTGGCCCCGAACATAAGCTGTTCAAAGGCGTCATGAATGAAGCCCGAAAACTGAATTTCCGCGATCGGGCGCAGACCGTACAACGCCATGCCGACCGCATGGGCGGCGATGCCTTTTTCATCCAACGGCGTGTCGATCACCCGGTCCGCGCCAAAGCGTTGCTGCAGCCCCTGGGTGGCGCGGAAAATACCTCCCGCCGTGCCCACGTCCTCGCCCAGGATCACCACGTCCGCATCCCGGTTCATCTCGTGCGCCATGGCCGCGCCCAGGGCCTCCAGCACGGTCATCTGGGTCACGCTTCATCCTCCAACTCGGCCAGCAGGCGTTCGCGCTGTTCTTCCAGTTGCCAGGTCGGGGCCGCGAAGACGTCATCGAACATGGCGGCCGGTCCGCCGGCCGGCATGGCCTCGGCGGCATTCAGGGCGGCCTGAACTTCGTCCTGGCAGCGCTGCCGCAACTCGTCCTCGGCCGCGGCATCCCAATAGCCCCGCCCCTCCAGATATTTGCGCGTGCGGGGCAGGGGGTCCCAACGTTCCCAGGCGGCGACTTCCTTGGGCAAACGGTACAGGTCGGGATTGTCGGATGAGGTATGAAAACCCAGGCGGTAGGTCACCGCCTCGATCAAGGTCGCGCCATCGTCCGCCGTGCGGGCCAGCGCCTCTTTCGTTGCGGCATAGACCGCCAGGGGATCATTTCCGTCAACGCGTAGATTGCGGACCTTATAGGCGTCGCCCTTTTCGGCGAAGCTTTCGGCGGCGGTTTGGCGGTCGGTTGGGGTGGAGACGGCCCAACCGTTGTTCTGGCAAAAGAAGATGATGGGCGGGTGATGGATGCCGGCGAAATTCATGGCGCTGTGAAACTCGCCGCGCGAGGTGGCGCCATCGCCGAAATAGACGATGAAACGGGTGTTGTCGCCCTTCAGCTTGGCGGCCCAGGCCGCCCCCGCCGCGTGCGGCAGATAGGCGCCGACCTGGGTCATGCAGGGAATGATGTTCAGGGCCCGGTCACCCAGCAGCAGCGGCAGGCGCCGGCCCTTCAGCGGTTCGCCGGCGCGGCCAAAGAACTGCGCGAACAGGCTTTCCAGACTGGCCCCGCGCAGCAGCATGGCGCCGGGCTCCCGGTCCGCCAGGAAAATCCAGTCCGCCGGGGCCATGGCGAAGGCGGAGGCGATATGGGCGGCTTCCTGGCCCCGTGACGGTATCCAGAATTCCAGCCGGCCGGAGCGTTGCAGTTGCCAGCCCTTCTCGTCGATGGCCCGGACCAGCACCATGGTTTCGTACATGGTGCGTAACTGCGCTTCGGACAGATCGGGCTCGGGCAGGCCGCCGTTGGGCACGCCATCGGCATCAAGCACCTGAGCAATGGCTAGATCAGCGGCTTGGTCCAGCAATGGCGCCACGGCCGGGCGCGGCTGTCCCTGGAAGACAGGCGGTGCGGGTGTGGCGGATGTCTCTTTTGCCATGGTCCGGGATTCTAACTCCATATACCCATGAATGATGGGTGAGTGAACCGGTGCTGCTTCCCGCGGTCAAGGCCGCCACAACCCCGTGCGCTGATTTAGCGCAGGCCTTGGGCATATTGGCCGGAGAACGGATAGCGAATTGGCGCGGTTCCTATTGGTCGAAGTGGGGCTCCCGTTTTTCGATTACCGCGTTCATGCCTTCGCGGAAATTTTCCGACTGGATCGTCAGGACCTGGTTGCGGTCTTCCATGGCGATGGCCTGTTCCAGGCCCGGCGCGTCGATGCCCATGTTCATGCCCTCCTTGGTCATCCGCAGGCCCAACGCGGATGTGGCCATCATGTCATCAAGATACGGGCGGGCGGCATCCTCCATGTTCCCATCGGGCACCACTTCGGAAACCAGGTTGGTGCGCAAGGCGCGTTCGGCCTCGATAAAGCGGCCGGTCAACATCAATTCCGACGAAATGGATGTACCGACGATGCGCGGCAGCAGGTAGCTCAGGCCCAGGTCGCAGGAGGTCAGACCCAGATTGATGAAGGCGCAGTTCATCCGCGCACTTTCCCCCGCGATACGGATATCGGCGGCCAGCGCCAGGGCGAAGCCGCCGCCCGTGGCGATGCCATGGACCAGGGCGATGATTGGCTGCGGACAGCGGCGCATGCGGCGGACGACTTCCGATACCCGCCGTTGCGCCGCGATATCGGCTGAAATGCCGTTGCCCACGACGCCCTGTCCCTGGCTGATATCCTTGATGTCGATGCCGGAACAAAAAGCCCGTCCATTACCCCGCATCACCACAATGCGCACGCTGTCGTCGGTCATCAACCGTTCCAGATAGTCGTTCAACTCGTCCACCATGGTGCCGTTCAAGGCATTCAGGCGATCGGGCCGGTCCAGGCTCAACCAATCAATGGGTCCTTCCTTTCGTACCTGCAGGGTTTGGTAGTTGGCGGCATTGTTCATGACGATCCTCGGTGGTTGGCCGGGCACTGGGCCCTGATATGTGGTTTCTGCGTCTTGATTTGCGGCAATTATTCCTCGTTAGTGGCGGGGAATGCAAATACGGTCTAGAAATACGTTCCAAGGTCAGATGCGGTGCAACGGAAGCGAAATTGAAAATGGGACTGGTGTCCGAGGCATAATGAGTGAGAAGCCAATCCTGCTGTTTGTGGTGAACGAAGCATATTTTCTCGTTTCCCACCGGTTGCCCATCGCCCTGGCGGCACAGCGCCAGGGCTACGATGTACATGTGGCGGCGCCCGCCGACAATGTCTGGGCGCCCGCTGACTATTCGATCAATGAACTTGCGGCGCTGGGGCTAACCTTTCACGAAATTCCCATGTCCCGCCGCGGTACCCGACCGATGCAGGAGTTGAGGACCGTTATGGCCCTGTGGCGGCTCTATCGCCGCCTGCGCCCGGACATCGTGCATCACCTGACCATCAAGCCAAATTTGTACGGCGGCATGGCTGCGCGGCTGACTGGTGTGCCTTGCGTCGTCTATGCGATCACCGGACTGGGACAGATGTTCGTGGCCACGAAAGGGGCGTTGCGGCTGCTTCGGCCTCTGGTCCTGTCGGTGATGCGTATCGCTTTCGGTCATGGCAACGGGCGGGTCATCGTGCAGAACGCCAGTGACCGGAAGTTTCTGATCGACAACGGGGTGGTTGAGTTGGACGCTACCGTATTGATCCAGGGATCGGGCGTTGATCTTGCGCTGTTTCAGCCAACCCCGGAACCGGCGGGTGAACCGATGGTCATCCTGCCCTCGCGGCTGATTTGGGAGAAAGGCATCCAGGAATTCGTTGACGCCGCGAAGCAGTTGCGGGCCGATGGCGTGGCCGCGCGCTTTGCCCTGGTGGGTAATACGCATGCTTCCAACCCCCGCGCGGTGCCGGAAGAGACTTTGCGCGGCTGGGCGGAGGCCGGCATCGTCGAATGGTGGGGTCGGCGCGAGGATATGCCGGAGGTCATGGCGCAGTGCCATATTGTCTGCCTGCCCTCGAAGTACGGTGAGGGCGTGCCGAAGGTGCTGCTGGAAGCCGCCGCGGCCGGGCGTCCGGTGGTTGCAACGGACACACCAGGCTGCCGGGAGGTGATCAAGGACGGGGTGGAAGGACTGTTGGTGCCAGCTGGGGATAGCGCCGCACTGGCGGCGGCTTTGCGCCGCTTGATCGAGACGCCGGCCGAGCGGCTGGCAATTGGGACCGCGGGCCGCGCCAAGGCTGCCAGTGATCTGGGTATAGATCAGGTCGTCGCATGTACCCTGGCGGTTTATTCCGGGCTTCTGGGCTAGTTTGCCGCCGGGGGGCTTGCGGCGTCCCACTCCTTAATCCAGGAAGCGGTCCCATTTGTGCATGACACGATCCAGGTTGCCGCCCTCGATAATGCCATGTAGGCGGTGCTGCATAAGTAATAGCTGTCCGCCATCACGGGTCAGCGGGCGGAAGGAGAGGGAACCGCCGCGCAGTGACGATGTGGCGAGGAAAGCCTCGAATGGTATCCGCATATAGAGACCCTTATCAAAGCTGCCTTCACCGAATTCTTCGGCTGAGACATTGGTGAAGGTCGCCCAGGCACCGACCGCGATGCCGGTATCGAACTCTCGGATGATTGCGAACTGTGCCCCGCGATCACCGGCCAGGAACTGCCCGGCGTGAATTTCCCCCAATAGACCCATGAAGGGAATCTTATAATAGACGTTTAGATGGCCGGTGGTGACTTTGTAATCGAGAAAATCGAAGCGCTGATCATAGTCCCTTTGCTGCACCCGGTTTACATCGACGCTAAGCGCCAGGCGAGAGCCGTACGGGCGGTACATGACCTCGCCGCCAACTCCGCCGAACATCTGTTCAAACAAGCCCGCCGACACCCGGCCGAACCAATTTTCGGCCGGTTGAAACAGGTATTCGGTCTGTAGCCGGATGATATTGCCGTCCTCGCCTTCCTGGCTGTACAGCCTAAGATCACTACGCACGTGTGGCAACTGACTGTCCGACACCAAAGTGATCTCATCCAGGGTCGAAGTGATATTCTTGCCAAAGGTACTGCTGAACAGGACGCCGCGATACAACTCCGCCGAGGCCGAAAACGCCATCCATATCTGATATAGGTAAAGCGCATCAGGTCCGCCGACATGGCTGCGCAGCGCCGGGCGGACATCCCACGACATGGTTGGATAACGTCGCGGATTGCTGATCGAGGTTACACCTTCGGGCAGTTTCTTGCCGAATGGCGGCGACGGTTGCGGGCCGGTGATTGTCGCATGAGCCCATATCTCCTCGGGGCTGCTCCGCCTTTGTACGGCCGCCTCTAAATCATGGCGCATGATCTTAACGCGTGCGGTCTCCAACCCAGCATTCATGGTAACGACTTCGATTTCCTCGACCGAGGTGGGGGCATGCGAGGCGATCACGCGGCTGGCCCGGCCCACATTTCGGGCATGTTCGCGGAATTTCGTCGGTGTAACGAATACCGTTGCCTTACGCCGCGTGATCTCGAATTTGTCGACGGTGAAATGGGATTCCTCCAAATCCTTGAAGATCTTCAAAGCCAGTTCGTTTTTCTCGTTGTCGGTCAGATCGGGGACGAATTCATCGGTTGTCTCCTCCGATTTGCCGGCGGCCAAGCCCTTCCGTGCGCCACGGCGCAAACTGACGCGCGTCGCCTCCACACCTGCATCCAGACGCACGATCTCGACCGAGGACACCTCCCTTGGCGCGTTTTCAGCGACCAATTTGGCGGCTGCTTCATAGTCGCCGTTCGGGGCGGTCCCGGCACCACCGCCCATGGCGGAAAGATAGACCCGCGCGGCGCCCCGGGTTATCTCCAGGGATTCCACGGAAAAGCCATTTGCTTCCAGGCCGTCGAACATCTGATCTATTCTGGCGGCACGCTGTACATCGCGCCGCCGCACAACGGCGCGGCTCAAATGCAGGCCTTGTGCCAACTGCACGATTTCGACTTTCCTTAGGGGGGTTGGCGCGGCATTGAAGACAATCTTTGCCGCGGCCCGTTCTCCATCGACATCCAGGTCCGGCATCCGACTTACAACCAGGCGCGCCTGGGAGTGGCTGAAGTCGATGCTGTCGATGGCAAAACCCTTGGCCTCCAGATTGTCGAACATATAGTCGACGATGTTGCCTCGCTCGATTTCGTTCCTGGTTAGGGTAACTTGATGGGTGACCCGGCCCGCGCTGCGTTCGATCAGGGTGATGCGGCCGCTGCGTGAGGGTAATGCCGCGGCGGCGAGCTGAGCTGCCCTGACCTGCCGCGCCCTCGGTGCCTCGATAAGACCGTCGGCAAGATATATTCTGGTTTCATCCGCCCGTGTTTCCACCGACGAAATTTGCATCGCCTGCGCCTCGAAACCGGCGAAAAGCGTTTCGACAAGGTCTGCGGTTTCCGTCCTGTCATTGGCGGCCCGCATTTGTGGTGCAATCGCAACGGGATCGCCAGGTTGGGCGATGCGGTTGGCAACTCTGGGTGTTAAGGCGAAATCGGCGTCGCCCCGCACCGCCGCCCGGGCCCCGGGCTCGGCCTTGGCGGGCCGCGGCGTCAATTTCGGCGGCGGTGGATCGATCTTGGGCAAGCCGGGGTCATTGACGTTGGCGCGAACCGAGGCGCGCAACATGGCAATGTTGCCGCGTTCATAGGCGCCCGAGAGTTCGATCCAGGGAACTGGTCGATAGACGATGCCAAAATTTGCCGGCATATCCCGTTTGAATTCATTGCCCAACGGTTCCGATTGGTAGTCCTGGGTGCTGACCTCCAGCTTCAGCGATAGGCCTTTGACGGGAGTGCGCCATGCGACACCGCCGAAGAATCCGATATTCGGGCCGGATAGATAATCCTCGATATTTGCCTCGCCACCCAAGCCGCCGCCGCTGCTGCGAGTTGCGAAAGCATCAGAAAATGTGGTCAAGGGGTTCTTGATGCCGCTGCCCGAGGCAAAATAGCCCCAGCCCAGCCCCAGGGAAAAATCCAGATCATAATAGCTCTTGCTGGCGACCAGGTATTCACCCGAGAACAGCCCCGTACCGATGCCGTCCTGTAACCCGAACGCAATTTGCGGCACGAATTCGCTTTCTTCCCACAGGCGGAATTTCAAATCAGCGCCACGATCCTGAAAATCCTCGTCAGATGCCAGGCCGCCGAGGGAGAATGAACGGTTGGTGACCTCGGTGTAACGAAAGGTGCCTTCCATCCAAGGCATGGCTTGGAAGGATATATAGTAGCGTTTATAGGGATCCAGAAACACGGTGCCCACGTCCATGTCGCCGTCATTCCGGAATCGGGCCGTTCTGGTTTGTAACAAGCCGACGCTACCGAAATCATTAGCGGTGGCCCAACTCAGCGGACGATTAACCGGTGGATCAACAGCGTAGACTGGGCGAGCCGTCAGGCAGATCATAGCCGCGACGGCACCAAGCAGGGGCAAGCCTGCAATCCGGCTGCTCCTGTTTTGGCCAAGCCGATAGGGTTCAATTTTTGGCATTGTCAAAACAGTATCAACGAGCGCAATCCGGTGCCTATCAATCGCGGCTGATCACGGCGAGGGATGCGGCGGTCACGGCCAATTGGCTGATTAGGGACGAGCCCTCGCGGACTAAGGTAAACAGATCCAGCGGTGCCGGGTCCTTCGGCACAACCAGCGAACTGCCGGGCGGCAACTGTACCGGATTGAAATTCCAGACGTCGACGGCGAGACGCTCCGCATGGCCATTGGGATAGACGACGAAAACCCGGTCTTCGTCGGCGGAACGCTGGAAACCACCAGCCTGTCCGATATATTCGTCCGCTGATTTCCCCGCGATAAATTGCATCGCACCGGGATTCAACACATCGCCAATCACGGTGACAAAATTCGGCCGTTTCGGCATGTACAAACGATCACCCGGTTCCAATACCGCGTCCAACTCCGGGCGGACCTGCAGGACGGTTGGGTCGGTTTCCGTCACAACCCGGCCTAAAGACCCGACCGCGCCCAATTGTTCGGCGAAACGCTGCAGGGCGAGGATGGAAGATGGATTTACATTGCGTTGTACGGCGACGACGGCAAGCGATGACGTCAATTCGCGCTGGGCCCGCTGCAGTCCGGCCTGTTGTTCGGTGCGGACCCGTTCGCGGGTAAAGACGCCGCCATAAGGGTAGGCTTGCGCTGTCAGGCCGCCGGCACGTGCAATGACCTCGGAAAGCCGTTCGCCGCGGCGAATTTCATACAATCCGGGCCGCGTGAACTCGCCCGCAAGCAGCACCGGTCCCGTATCCCGGTCGGTCACCACCGGATTGAAACGCACCACATCGCCAGGCCCCACCATAACCTTGTCGGCACCGATGCTGGCTAAATTGACCAAGCCGCGCGATGTGTCGGATGAGCCCTTTACGGAGTCCGGTGTATAGCGGGAAATTTCCACGCGGGTCAGATCGACCTCCCGGCTCAAACCGCCCGCGACGGCGATAAGCTCGGTCAGGCTGACATTGCCGACGACGGGATAAGCGCCGGGCCGCCGCACTTCACCATTTACCGCCACGGCGTGTTCCAACGCAAGTGGAAGCAGTCCGCCATAATCGTCAAAGATCCGTGGGCAGTCCTGTCTATTCACCCGCGCTATACCGGCCGTATCAATGGTACGGACCGCGTTGGCGAAGCGGTTGGCGGAATTAACCGAAACGATTGCCAGCAATTGACGCATGCCCGCGCAGGCGCGCCGCAAGATATCGTCCAGGTCCTCATCCTTGGGTTTATCTTTTTTCTCGGAGTCACTTTTCGGCTGATCTGAATTGCCTCTTTCCGTCAAGGCCCGCTGGATCGCGGACAATGGATCTTCGAGAATCAGCGTGGCATTTCCATTCTTGGATCCTTCGCCCGATTTCTTTTCCGCCAAGTCCTGCTGCCGCAACTCTGCATCTATGCGACGGCTGACCACATCCTGGACATTGGCCGAAGAGAGGAAGCGAATATCTTCGCTCCCGACGACGATCAGGCGGTCGCCATCACGCAATGCATAATCTTCCGTTCCATGCAGTACGCTCTTCAAATTCACCGGGAACAGCCGCCGGGCACGTGTTTTCGGGTCGGTTGTTTCCAAGGCGCCGAACAATAGATATGGATCCGGCTTCAAAGAGCTCGCATCACCGAGCAATTTCGCAACACTCGCGGTTGCCGCCAACGAACGCCGGCCTTGTACCTGGACGTGTCCTCTGACATCGACGGCGCCCAACTGGATGTTTTGGGTGCGACTGACCCGGACAATGTCGCCATCCCGAACCTTGGCGGCTAGATTTCTATGCTCTTTAAGCTGCTGATGCCCTGAATCCTGAAAGCTTAGGTGGTGAAAAACATTACCCTGGGGCCGAATGGTGCCGCCGGACATCTGCAAAGCCGCGGCGATGGTGAGGGAGCGCCGGGCCTCGGGCATTTCGTAGATGCCAGGACGTTTTACATCCCCCGCCAGGGCATAGGTGGGCCCCAAGGGAGGAACGATGATCCGATCACCGTCACGCAATGTCAAATCCCGCGCGGCCATGCCGGAAAATAGAATATCGTAGGCATCAATCCAGAAAACCTGATCGCCGCGTTGAAGGTGAATGCTCCGCAAGCTGCCGGTTTTCTTGATCCCGCCACCCATGCGGATGACGTCCAGTACGGTCCCTAGGGCAGTCATTTGTTTGCGTCCGGGCTCGCGAACCTCGCCCATGACCAGCACATTTACAATGCGTACGGCGCCTAAGGAGACATAGACGTCGGTGCCTAGATGCGTTGCTGCCGTTCGGGCCGCGATTTCCCGCTGGATCTTGCCAAAGGTATGACCCGCGGCAAAAATCGGCTTGAAATTAGGCAGCAGAATCTGACCCTTGCGGTCGACCCGCACACTGTAGCTTTGGTTCAGGCGGCCGACAAAAGTCACGACCAACTCGTCATCCACGCCAAGAACATAGTCCGGAAAAATGGTTCCGGTGTCCAACGTTTGCAGGGCCGCCTCCTGGCCAAACATGTCGTAGCCATATTGCAGCAATAATTCCGTGGCGCGGCGGCAATAGTCTTTCTCGATGGCGGAGAATTGCCGGATTAACCCCACAGCGATCAACTGGTTCGGCGTCAGCTCATCATGGCAGTACTTTTCCGCCAATAGTTGCTGCTCCATTCCCAATAGACCGCGGCGTTCCAGATTCAGTTCGTAGAGACGCGAGCCTTGTGAAGCGCCTTGCTGAATTCTGGAAGCAGTATCCGCGCCGAGTTGGCGGGCTCTATCCAAATTTGATGGCGCGCGTCCTTCCAAGGCATCAATGGCGCCCTTGCCTTGCAACTCCTGCAATTGCTCCAATAGCCCGCCCAGAGCACCACTGCCGCCATTGCCGCCAAAGCGTTGGGCCTGCCCCGGGGTCGGCGCCAGCCATGAGGACAGGATTATCAGCAATGCGAGGGACACCCATATGCAATCTTTCAAAGGCCGCCGTTTCTGATATCGCAGCTTGTCCGTCATGTTCTCTCGACTGGAAACCATTCCATGTCCTCGATTTCTTTCTATGCGCCGTACAAGATTCCCGATAAGAGAGAACCGTGACAATAGCGGGAATCGCATGCCCCTGGAAGGATTAGTTGCCAATTTGCCTAAATCGGCCCGTACCATGATGCCACACTTCACACGCCGATCACTCTTGCTTGGTGGAAGCAGCCTACTGTTGGGCGGCTGCGTTACATCTCCCATTATCGGCAATGCCTTCGATGTGGCAAAAGCCCAGGTTTTTGGTCACCCCGATCTGCCGCTTCGGCGTAGTACCATCGCCAAACTACCATATGCATCCATGACCGCAAGGGTTGGTGAGGGCCCCCAGGCCCTGTTGCTGCTGGCCCGTAGCCAGGGCCGTGAGCAGCACTGGATATCCGGCCTCGACCGCTCCGTTCTGGCCTTGCGGGGTGGCCGCGTTGTAAAGACCTTCGGCTTCCCGGAAAACCTCAAGAATACCCGCGCCGACAAGATCGATCCGGTCGACCGCCGGCTGCACAGCCTGGACAAGCAGACCGGGCCGCTGCAACATACCCGCTACATCGACCTCGATCAGGGACCCCATTACGGCCTGGTGGTGGATTCAACATTCGAAAGTCTCGGACACCGAAAGGTCCGAATCGTCGAGCTCGACTTCGAAACCATCCTGGTGCGCGAGAAAAACCTCGTCCGAACCCTGAACTGGAGCTTCGAAAACCTATACTGGGTCGATCCCGCCGACGGCTTCGTATGGAAATCAATACAAACAATCGCAAGAAGCTTCCCACCAGTACAGTTCCAGATACTAAAACCCCCAGCGTAGGAAACGGCGAAGAGCGGCTTTCCGAACGGTTGCTTGGCTAGAGGCCGCTGCCGTTTGAAGCAGCGGCGGCAGGATGATCAGCGGTGGCGACGGATACGCCAAGATGCGGGGACGGAATAGACGTTGTCATGGGGCACTCGCAGGAGCCGGCAAAGGACAGCGCGGCGCCGCGGGACAAGGCCGGGGGGGGCTTTCGCATGAATGAAGTTACACGGCAGACACTTGCAATTTGTCGCGGCGCGGGCGTTGGCAAAGACGGACATTGAACCTTGGGTCGTGGTATGAATTCGTATATACCAGTTGCAAGCCGCGTGGTGACCCTGCCGCGCAGTGGCTTGCGATACCAAGTATGCTGTCAGGATTGAGGGAACGTCATGATTCGGGTGAAGCGAAACCGTGCCAACATCTGTCGTCGACCAAGAGCCGAGTAAGCGGCCATGTCGGGGGCAACATCGGAAAATACCGGGAGTGGAACCGTGTCGGACCAGCCAGCGCAGCAAGAAGGTTTGTTTGATCTACGCATCCTTGCCCGTGAATTGTGGCGTTGGAAATGGATAGTGCTCTTGGCTGCATTGGTTGGCGCGGCAAAAGGCATAAATGACGCCCGCAATTTTTCACCCAGCTACGAAGCACAAATGATTGTCGCGCCATCGGCCGGGGAAGGCATTGGTGTCCCCGCGACAAGAGGCGGTGGTTTGCTTGGGGCGGCCCGATCGTTCGGAATCATCCCTGGGGGGTCTGTCGGACCAACGTCTTTCGACTATTTTAAACAAGTTCTCGGATCACGGAGGCTAGCGGTTGTCCTGCAGGAAAAGCATGGATTACTTCAGAAAGCCTTTAAGGGAAGTTGGGATGAAACGAACCAAACCTGGATTGAGCCGCAAATTGACGAAACTTCCATCCGCCAGCGGCTCAGGCGGTTCTTTCATTTCAACCCGCCTCTGGTTCCTGATCTTGGCCAATTGGCGAAATACATCGACGGCGCCGTAAATGTCGATCCACTCGAGAACACACCGTTTTTCAAGATTAGCGTGGTGCATGCCGACCGGGATTTTGCGCTGTATCTTCTCAGGACAGTACCCATGGAAGCAGATGAACTACTCGCGGCACAGTCTCGGAGAAAACAGGCGCGAAACAAGAGGTATATTCAAGCACAACTTGAAAAAGCCGAGCTGGCTGAAGTTCGTACCACCCTTCTTGCAGTGTTGATGGGTCTTGAGCAAAAGGCCATGCTGGCAAATTCAGAGCCGCCACACATGATTAGGGTGCTTGAGAAGCCTTGGGTCCCATCCCAACCCAAGGAACCGAAGTTGGCGAGGACTATTGGCGAGCCCACGGCAGTAGCGGTTATCTTCAGTTTGGTTATCTTGACCCTCTTCATCTCGTTCAGATTTGAATAGCCAGGCGGGTCTCGCAGAGCACACGAAATGAGCGTGCCGTGAGCAAGAATCGCATCACAGTTGCTTGGGGCGTTTTCTTCGTCTTTCTATATTTCTATCGTTGCGGGATGGCGGTCCTTGGTGAATTGGTGGTTGCCAGACTGACCGAATTGGGCGATGCCGACCAATATCAGCGGAGTGTCTTTACGATTTTGGAATTGACGCAGGTTTTCAGCGTCGGGGAGATTTTTGATTTAGGGCGGGTATATTCAACGAGGTTGGCCGAATCTCTCGGCGCGGTCTTTCATTTGCTTTTTTTCGGTAATGCAATTTTCATTGATATCGGCTTTCAAACCATCGCTTTCATAGGTATCTTAAAGGTTCTCTTGGCTGTTGATGGTGCGACGCGGCGTTATCTAGCCGCGTTAATCGTGATGCCGTCATTTAACCTATGGTCGTCAATCGCCACGAAGGAATCCTTGATTGTATTTTTCGTGGGAACTCTTTGCGCCTACTTTATTAGGCTCTACCAAAACAGAGTGAGATTTGGCCCGCTCGAAGTGCTGAGTGCTATCGGGATCTTTATCTTTAAGGTGCACTATGTACCGGCGATCCTAGGGATTTACCTATTCATCATGTTCGGTCAACGGGTCAAGCAAAAAGCGGCTTTTGTCCTTGGAGCTGGTCTTTTTTCACTAATACCACTCTACTTATTGAGGGACAAAATTGATTCCATGGCATTTAGAATTGCTCCGCATTTCTTGGGCTATGGCAGTTCACGTGAAATGTATTGGACTGAACAATACGACGTTTTCTTCAAAGCGCCCTATGGTATGTTCCAGGGGTTTTTCGGCCCAACCCTTGAGGAAAGCGTCTCTGGTCCCTTGCAAATGGCATCGTTTCTGGAGAGTGCCATTATCGTCGGCATCATGCTTCTGATCTTGCTGCGTAACATCCGTGAATTGCCGGTGTTCAGTTTCTTTGTCGGCACTATTTCGCTGGGCTGGTTATTATTTGCCTGCTATCCGCTTGGGATATTGAATGGGGGTTCAGCAGTGCGGTATCGCACCGGCCATCTCATTTTGGTATTTTTTATTTTTGCGATCATTTTTTCGCGGGACCGCTACGTTCTCTGGCGCGAGCGAAGTGGCGGGCATGACCGTGATGCGACAACAAATCAGCCTGCGACCGCAGGCACTTGAAAGAGTGGAAGAATTGCGGCAAGAGCCATGATCGCCTTTTCCTCTTAGGTTCAATGAAAGCAAGTAATGTTACGACTGGGCGGCAAACTCTTTCCTTTGCATCTGGCGATGGCGTTCTTGATCGCGGCTGTTTCACGGACTGCCTTGTTTTTCGGGTCTATGCTCGTACCAGTTCCAAACGAGGCAGGCCTGCCGATTTCACCTCTTACGGCAAATACGGCGTTGGATTTGGCCTATTATCAGTGGGCTCGGGAGATGTACTTTGGCGAAGCGCATATGATCGTTGATCATTTCGTACGCTTTTTCTCTGGAAACCTGAACGGAAATTTTTTTCTACCTGGACCGCTTTTTCCGAGTGTTCTGCATATCTTTGACTATGGCGACGGCAATACTCTTTTGCTTTCCGCATTCTATTTATTGTTGAGTACGGCCCTGGTGGCAATTTGGCTCTGGTGGTTCAATCGAAACGGTGCCGCACCTATTTGGCTTTACTTGTTTGCCCTCTTGCCGACGCCTTATTGGTTCATGCTCAACGTAAGTACCGACCTGTTGTTTGCCGTAGTCGTTGGAGCCTTCTGGTTGCTCTGGTTTCATATCAAGGCGCGGTCACTACGCCGTATGATCAGTGTTGCCGCGGTGATCGTCGTTGCGGCGTTATTGCGGCCCAACGCCTTGTCTCTTCTGCTCTTCTTGTGCGTCGATGTTCTGATTTGGGAGTTCGCCTTGAAGCAAGGACGTCAGGCGCGGCGGCGGGGGATGTTCTTTGCCGCCCTGGTCGCGAGCATTTTTATCTTGATTGGGACCCTTTATGCGCCTTATTTCCACGCAGTGGTATCCGGCTCGGTTGCTATTGGCTACTTCGGCTATTTGCCAAGACAATATCTTGAAGGGCTGTGGCCAGATTTGCCAGTGGCGTTGAATCTTGGATTTTCCTGGTTCGGTTTGGTGGCGGCGAAACTTCTCTATCTGACAGGACTGCGGCCATCGTTTGGCGACACTGCATTGCCGTTTGTCATTCTCCGCATGTTGCCAGGCGCTATCGTTTTGCCTGGCTTGATCTGGTCCCTGTTGCGGGCTGAATGGCGTGAGCGTTTATTCGTGGTCTTTTTTCTGGCCCCAATATTCTTGGGCGTTGCTCAAGACCGGTACTTGCTGCCTATACAGCCGGTGTTATTTTATTACGGCATCTGCGCATGGCGTGAAATCGTAGGGTACTATCGGAAATTTCGAATTCGAACGGCTTAGGCAGGGCACGTTGGCGAGCAGTTCTTCATCATCGTCTTGGGCGCCAAACCAACAGTACAAAGACAGGCAGCATTGCCGGGCCGCGCACCTGAGCGATACGTTGAAAATGCACTGCCACGTCACTTTCCGCGTCAAACACCGTTTCTTAGTGCGCATAGGCGGTGAAGCCGGCGAGCCACCGGCCCATAGCGCAGTTTTGCCTCTCGAATTCCGCCGCGTCGATAAGTGCTATTGCCGGCCGGTGTTGGATACCAATTCGAAAACAATGAGTAGGTTGTCTCGCCATTGCTCCTCCCGGCTGTCATTCCCATTACGAGACATTTTGCGTCGCCAGGAAACGAACGCCCTGGGTGGAGCCATGGGTTTCGCGTTCAGGACTTTAGGAATCGGTCCGCCTCTCTAGTTCCTGACGGCCAAGCTCGGTTTCCGCGATATAACGCAGCAACATCAGCTGGCGATACCGCAATTGGCTGTAGGCGACGGCAAGAATGGTGATTAGACCCAACAATATGGCAATGGCCATGAAGATGATGGCGACCGGCGGGTAGACAATACCCAATGCAGCCGCCGCCCATAGGATGAACTGATCACTCATGCTCGCAAAACCGAGTAGGACCAGGCTGGCGAACAGAGGGAACGAGAGATCGACTTGCAGCAGATTTTGCCGGATCAAGACGATAAGTATCAGCGCCAACGTGGCAATTATGATAAATTGCATCTCACGCTCCTCGCTTTTGCAACAGTTCCGACAATACGAAGATGTTGAAGCGATAAAAAAACCGCAATGCATGGCTAAGCGTTAAGGTCGACGAGCCGTATTCCCGCGCCATTTGTACGATGCCCACTTCGCCGATTCGAAGACCCCGGCGGGACGCAAGAATGTACATTTGTGGTTCAGGAAAACGTTCCAGCCGGCAGGCATTTAGAATTTCCATTGCCGGCCGGCTTGCGGCGAAAAAGCCTGAATTGACGTCGTCGGGTACCTGCCCATTGGTTAGCAATCGGGCCACGGCGGAGAAATAGCTACGGACAACGCCCGAAAAAGTACTGCGCCAGCCCTTGCCGTGATTTCGGTTTTGTCGGGTCGCCACCACGACGTCTGCTTCACCGTTCGCTAGATTTGCAAGCAGCGCCGGTATCATTGCTATTGGATGCTGACCGTCTGCATCAATGCGAACAACTGCTTGATATCCTTCACGTAACGCATGATCGAAGGCAATATGTGTGCAGACACCCAATCCAGAGTTCATCGGTAGGCGAAAATGCAGACATTCGCTCAAATCCGTCATCGAAGCGGCGGCTACATTAGAACCATCGTCCAGCACAAGAACCGTGTAGGAGCTATCAAGATCAAGGATTCCCTGGGTGATCGACGCCAGATGTTCGACGTCGTTCAACGTCGGAACGAATACTAGAATTCCGGCCTTGTCCGTTCGTGGGTCGGATTTCATGGCTTGCATCTACTGAACGATGATCTGAGGGTCAAGCCTCACCTCGCTCCTGCCGCGTCCTGGCCAAGGCCGCCTTGTCGACCAAGGCTCGTAATTGACTGGTTGTGGTTCTGAGCTGCGCGTTGGTTTTGTTGGGAGGGATAAGTTCGTCGGCCGTTTGTTCGTAGTCAGTCGGAATTATTGACCGGATATCAAAGCTGGCACTCACACTTTCGATATCAAAATCCCGAGCCGATAGATTTTGATACTTCAACACGGAGTTGGACCACGCAAACAGCCAGAACTGGAAGTAGGAGAAACGGCCCGGGATACCAAAATGGCGGGCGACAAGCAGCAGTCCGCGCAATGCATGGTATAGGTTGCTCGGCCGAAGGCAAAATCGAAAGGCACGCGTCAGCAGCAGTAACAGAGCAGCGCGGTTGCGAATAACCATGGCAAGAAAACGGCCAATCTCACCGTAACCACCTCTTTGCAAAGGCACGAAATTTCCGCTGTCTTTGATCAACGCCATATACGCCGCGAGGCGTCCATACTGATAGCTGCCCCGATTGTACTGCTTTATGAAATGGCGATATCCGTCGATTAGGTGGTCTTTGGGCATCAGGTATTGAAAATTGGTTTGATACTTAAAGCCGCCCAAGCCATGACGAACCTGGCGCAGCCGTCCGGCCAGCTTCATGCGTCTGAACAGAGGGGTGCCGGGCAAGGCCGTTAGCAGCGAGGGGTCACCGGAAAGCAGGCCGGATTCGCTGAGCCCATCAAGGGTCAGGTCAAAGCAACTCGCGTCATCAGAATCGAAACCGAAAATCAATCCGGCGACAATGATGAAGCCATACGATTGTACCTGACGGATTGCAGATGACAATTCGACGGAAGAATTTTGCACCTTGGCTGTTTCCAAAAGCGAATTCTCGCTAAAGCTCTCGATGCCAATGAATAGCAGATCAAAACCAGCTCTGCGCATCTTCTCCATCAATCGAGGGTGGCGATAGAGATTGATGGTCAGCCAAGTGTACAGACTTGGGCGATGGCCGCTCTCGTGCTGCCAGGCGATTAACGCATCAATCACCTGTTCAGCCCATCTCGGGTCGCCGATGAAGTTATCACAGGCAAGCAACACCTGACGGACACCTAGGTCACAAAGGTGATCCATCTCGGCAATGATGAGCTCCACTGCTTTGTTATGCGGCCGGTTATTGTCGGGCAGAACACGGATATCACAGAATTCGCAAAGAAACGGACAGCCACGGGAAACCTCCAGAACCGCCCCGTAGTAACGGTCAATTGTGGCATCCAATAGATCCCTATTCAGTGCCCGTGCCTCGGTCATATCAAAACGCTTGGGGTTGCGGATAATCGCCTCAACCGGCTTTTCGGTTCGGATGCTCTCTAGCAACGAGGCGATCTCCCGCTCTCCATCGCCAATAAAAATATGGTCAAAATCCGACAGTTTGTCGAGATCTTCAGCTTGATCAAACGACCAGCAGATCGGACCGCCGATGATTGAGACCATGTTTGGAAATCGCGCGCGAAGGGCGGCGTGCGTACTTATCAAGGAACCGTGATCCTGGTTGATGCCACTGAAAAGGGCGATGTCGATCGCCTGGATTTCTTCCAGAGAACTGAATCGGGTATCGCATAATGACAATTCGAACCGCCCGTCCATGGGCACGTGCGCGGCCAGCGTATAAGCCCAGACCGGCATGAAAACGGCACCATAGTTCTGAGTATCGGCATATAAAGGATCGGGCGCATGTATGAAAACACAGCGCAACGCCCGAACCGGTGTTCGAAACCTGGATGCAGGATGGGCGATCGAAAGGTTCGTCATGGGTTCTTCTTTATCGATTATGATAGCGGTCTAAAAGTATCTGCGTAGCATAGCGGAATCCTACCTAATTGCTCATGGAACATGGTGTCATGGCTATTGGTTTGTCGTTCCTGGCCTTGAAAAACGTGATACGCCGCCATTGTCGCACCCAGGGCGGCACCGCTGTTTCGGCCATCCCCGCCTGCATGTTCTGCTTCGACGCTAGGGCTTTCGGGCCAATCACAAGAAAACCATTCGGATCTAAGTGGAGGAAGGTTTGCAGGTGCGCAAACGCAAGAAACGGCGTCGTCTCGCGATCGCCCGGCGGCCTTTGGTGCTGCCATCACGGCCTCGGCAGAGGTGGAGCAGCTCAGGGCCAAATTATAAAGAAAAGCAATCTCGAATCTTGATCAGAACTTAGCGAGAACGGTATGGGGATCGTCATTACCGGTTTCTCCGTGGCAATTCATTTCCGTGACATTGGAGGCAGAAGATGGCGATCGCCAAAGATCCGAGATTGACAGGACGATCGCTATTTCCAGCAACGGAATTGTCTCCAGCAAATATCGACTTTCGATAAAAAACCCCCAGCCCAGAAACACGGTGCGTGCGACGACATGCAGCATCGCTATCCAAAGAACCATGGTGGCAAATGTGACCGGACGGCGGAGTGATAGCGCCAACAATAGTAAAGCAATGGCAAGGACGCCGATGCGCCATCCCGCGCTGGCGCCCTTTATCAACACTTGCCAGGGATGTTGCCGTATGATCTCGACGGCGGCCTTGAAATCCATGTGGCCGCCCTGCCAGCCCACAGAGACCGGCCATCCGCCACTGTTCCATGGATTGAACCAGATGCGGCCAATCCTTTGCAGGGGCAGCCATAGCCAATATCGGACGGGTGCCGCCAGGCGGCGCTCTTCGGCGATCGCGGCGAACTTCCGGTCGATATGGGCCGGAAACTGTTGTCCATCGAACGCCGCCAATTGTTTCAGAAAGGCTTCGACCTGTTCGCGTTCCCCGCCGCTGACATAGGCTTCGGGTTCAATGACGATATCGCTGTAGGCTGCAAAATGAATTGGATACCACCATTGCGGCGCCTGGTATTGATGCGTCGCCCAGGTCTTGACCCAATCGAGATAGCCGATTGGTGCAGCATAGCCATTGCCCAAGAAATAGACCGGCGGCATGTTCCCAAGTCCGGCCGTGAAACTACGCACCCACCAAGCGCCCAGAGGAATGGATATGATCACCATCATGAGCAATCCACGCTGGATCGCGCGCCAAAACGGGTGGATGAGAAAACCGGTCACGGCGATGGGCAGGGCAAGCAGGACAAGGTCATATCTTATGAAAAGGCCAACTGCCATCGCTATCGCCAACGGCATTAGCCGCAAGCGTTGTTCGGCCAAGGAGCGAATTAGGTCTGCCGATATCCATATTACCACGCTGAGCGCCAGTGTTTCGGATAACGTGAACCGAGCCCACGGCACGGTTAGCGGAGACAGTGCCACGACCAGTGCGCAGGGCAAGGCCGTTGATATTGAAAAGCCGGCGCGCCGCAATGACAAAAACAGATAGACGACCGCTAGTGAGAAAATTGCGCTATGGACCAATGCGACGGGTTGCCAGGCAGTTTCGGTCAGGGCCCAAACCAGCGCCACGAATGCCGGAAATCCCGGTAGGTGATTGCCGCCCCAATGAGGCACGCAGGCGCCCCCGGTCGGATCCGAGAGCGAGACACATCCATTCTCCAGGATATTTAGGGCAACCGTCCGGTAAATTTCCCAATCACCAGTGGCTGCTGGTTCCAGTACCGACAGCACGGCGCGTGGAACGAAGGCACAAACGAAAACTGCAACGGCAAGCATTATGTGCATTAGATATTGCCGCTTCGGCGCCGCGCGAACAGGGCCTGCAATTCGGCCATGTCCTCAATGTATTCGTTGGGGTCATAGTCGGCCGATGTCATGACCACGCAGGTTGTCGCCAATGCCAGGACCTTCACTGTCACCCAGGTCAATGAAGGCACGTAAAGCCCCGTTCGGGGCGTATCCAGGCAGAAGGACCGCATGCCCGTTTCATCAATGATCTCCACCTCGACCGAGCCCGTTAGGCAGATAATGAATTCTTCAAGCTCCCTGTGCGCATGGTGGCCCCGCCGGTCGTTCAAGGGCAGATCGTAATGCGTCAAGACCCTCCGGATTGGAAACGGCACATGCGTCGGGGTTTCTGCAATGCCAAGGGCGCCTCGGTTCGGGTCCTTGATTTCAGTAAGTTCAACCAGCGCCGCTCGGCGTGGCTGCGCGGCACTCTGAACCGAATTACTCATCCCTGGCGTTTCCAATGCCCTGTCAGCGCTAGCCGCGAGCTTATGAAGTTGATGGGTATGAATACGACGAGGACGAGGAGGGGTGCAAGGTTGGGATGAATGCCGATTTCCTCGACAAAGAAGACCAAAAGTTGAAGGCTCAAAACATAACTGATGACATAAATTACCACGAAGCGGAACAATGACCGCCCCGTAAGATGCGTCGTGAAGGAGTAACGGGCATTCAGCCAGGCGGATACCAGAACACCGACGACGAATGTGATCGAGTAAGAGACCACATAAGGCAATATCAAATTGAGCACCAAGTACAGGAGATAGGTGCCAATTGTATTCATGATGCCGACTTGCAAAAAACGGCCAAATTGGCGACGAAGAATGCCGCCGGTCGATCCTTGCTTATCCATATCTTTCGTCACGTCTGATTCACGAGCGCCAATTCATAGTGGTCGTGCACGCTGGCACGGGCGCCGAACCCTTCCTTTTGTTCGATGAGCCCCAAATTGAGATTTCCGCATCCAGGAATATTGGAATGGCCAAAATCGAAATAGGGCTTACCATGAAACACCTCCTCGACTAGATGAAACAGCAGAAGGTCGAGCGCTCCGGCCTCCAGGCCCTCATCGCTGGCCGCCATATATTGTACATGCGCCACTCTCTCTGTCTCGAACATTAGTACGCCGCCCATGATCGTATCGTTCAGGCCGCAAATGAATAGCCGAATATCGTTGGGGAAGCGTTCTTTTAACATTGCGGCTTCAGCGGCCGTATGGGTCGGATGCACCTGGTGCGTATCTTGTAGACGCTGGGTGAGTATTGGCCAGAAACCATTGAGGTCATCTGTTTCGGAAATCTCCAGTCCGATTTTCTTCGCCCGGCTTGCACCGCGTCGGCGGCGGCTTTGCACTTTTCCAGGGATGCCATTGTCTATCACGCTAAGAACGTCGCGCCGACGCAGCGAGGCGCCCAATTGAAAGAGTGCGAAACGGTCTTCTTCCGCCGGTTGCCGATGGTAGATGTGCGGCACGGTTTTGTAGGTTAGTCTTGCCGTGCCGAATTCTTGCAGCCGTTCCAGCACGGCCGTGAATAACTCGCTCATCAAAGGTGTCGTCATGTCCGAACCGACCACAAATCCGCCGTAACTCAAACCTTGGTGGCTATAGACCGATGTGCCATCAATATTGGCGGGCAAGAGGGCAACGATCCGATCGTTGTCTCGACAGATCAGTGACATGTCCGTAAAACGGTCCGCGTGGTAGTCCATGTAGGCCCGCTTGAACAGGAAAGTACCGTTCTTGGACTGATCGACAAATTGATCCCAAGACGTCTGCAATGGCGGTGCGTACTGTTCCACGCTAATCATCATTGGTTTCTATAGAAATGTCTCGTCGACAACACTCTCTGGCTTTTTCTGCGTCGCATCGAAAACGCGCCACAAATACTCACCAATGATGCCCAGCATCACGAGGATCAGGCCTGAAAAGAAAGTCAACAGGACGATGATGGTCGTAAAACCAGGAACAATAATATTCCCGAGCAGACCGTTGATGAACATATACAGTCCATAGAGAAAGCTAAGCGTTGCAGCGGTCAATCCAAAGGTTGAGATCAGCCGTAGCGGGGTGACTGAAAAGCCGGTCACGGTATCAACAAACAACTTTGCCTTTTTTCTGAAAGTCCACCGTGACCGGCCCTCTGTCCGCTTCTCTCTGTGATAGCGAAGAATCTTTGGCGTTATACCAAGCCAAAAGGCATAGAGATTGGGGTGGGTGTCCTTGCCGCTGTCTATCATGTGAGACAAAAGGGCACGGTCGAGCAGCATCAAATCGAAGCCGCCGCGCGGATAGTCCGACGCCACCAGCCGGCGGATGGCGATATAATAGATGGCGGCAAAAAAACGTGTTGCCGCGGGATCGTCGCGGCTTTCACGGGCACATACCACGAATTTTTCGCCAGCGCGCCAATGGTCAACCATTTCCAGAACCTTGGCCACGGGGTCTTGTCGATCAGCCGCCAATATGCAGAAACAATCGCCCTCAACGAAACGGAATCCAGTCTTGGAGGCCGCAACCGAGCCAAAATTTCTAGTCAGCTTGATAACCTTGGTTGCGGGCCTTGCCTGTTTGATCTTCATTAATTCGGCGAGCGAGTCGTCGCCAGAGCCATCATCAACAAAGATCAGGTCGAGGCCCAATCCTCGATCAGTGAGTTTGATTTCAAAGTCTCGCAGGTCTTCAAACAATCGCGGCAGAGACGCTTCATTGTAATAAACGGGTATGACGACCGAAAGGATCTTGCCCGCTGCCGAAAGTGTCATGAACTCAACCGTGGCTATTCTATAATCATGTAGCAGCGATCGGGCGTGAATCGCGACCGCCTGAGCTGGTGGCCGCTCAGACCGATGGTTTCCATGACGGCGAGGGTTTCTCCAGGATATTCGGGAGTATTCAACTCATCAAATGCCAGCACACTCCCTTTTATGAGATGGGGCGTAATAGCCTCGAGACATTTTTTTGTAGGCTCGTAAAGAGCCATGTCAAAGAATGCCAAAGCCACAACCGTTTCGGGGTTGTCGCGGAAAAATTTGGGTGCGGTATCGTTCACATCACCGCTTACAAGTTGATGCTTCTTAATATGAGACATCACATTTTCCGACTCGTGATAGGCAATCAATTCTGCAAGATATTTCTCATAGTCTGTGGTCGTTGCGTACCCGCCAGGCTTAATCGTTTCCGAAGGTATGTCGTTGTCGCCGACGGTGGCATACCCGGAGAAGGTATCGAATCCGATGACCCGACGGCTAAAATTATAAGGTTCATGAATTGCCCTAAAATTTTCGAATAGAATTAAGCTCTGCCC
Source organism: uncultured Rhodospirillaceae bacterium (assembly GCA_964631725.1). Classification (GTDB taxonomy): domain Bacteria; phylum Pseudomonadota; class Alphaproteobacteria. Next base: position 73,167 of record CAZVYX010000001.1, read on the forward strand.
CCACCATGTGCCAAACTCCATCACACAGCCTGGAAGATCGACGATTTTTTCGTAAATCTCGTTTAAGAAAAATATTCGCGCCAATGCAGAACTGCGCATGAATAAGCCGAGATTAATCAGAAGCTGATCTTCGGGAAGAGGGTTTTCCCGAAATAGCCGAGAAAGTGTCTCCCGCGCTTTCAGTTGTCGCGCATTGGAACGTGACTGCTGCTTATAGGTATCGTCGTTCATATCCATTCTTCACTCGATCTCGGCTCCTAGGCAAAAGCAATATCTTTACGCTTGCATCAATATCATTCCACGCTGATCCGGTTCCGGCTCTCTAGCAGGCCGCCTCGGACACGGCCAGGCCGAAACCGGTACGCCCGTAGTCGTTCCCATTATATGCCATCGCCAGACCCGCATGTAAGGGGAACAGCGCCGAAAAACCGATCATCTCGGAGTCCCAGCCGTCCTGCGAAATATCAATATTGATCAAATCATCCAAACGCGTCCACGCCGTGCCGTCAGGGGATTCAGCGTATCCGAGATGATAGCCTTTTGACCGGGTTCTGACCGAGTACCACATCCGATAGCCATTGGGGCCGGCTAGGATCCACGGTCGGCCGAATCCAATCTCGTCATCGCCATTGATGGGCAAAACCTCTTGCGACGGTTCGCGCCAATGCAACCCATTTTCTGATTCGAGATGGCGGATCGAATAGCTGGGTATCGCTTTGCCGCCGACATTGACGAAGCGATCACCGCCAATGTACCAGAGGCGCCAAATGTCGTTCTCGCGCAATACGAACGGCGCCGTGCGGGTAATGGATTCTCCCGCGACCCGGTCTAGCAGGGGCACATCCTGATAGCGTTTGAAGCTAAGGCCGCCGTCATGGCTTATCGCCAAACCGGTAAACATGAAATAGCGCACCCGAACACCTAGCTGGAAGCCAATGTAGAACATCCAGATCTGATCACCCACACGTTGGACACATGCGGGAACAACACCGTTGTCGTCGAATGCGCCTGGCGCTCCGATGTCAAGCACCGGTTCCTCAGCTTCTCGTAGGATTCGCGCTGGATCGGAGATGTCGATCTCGACGAAACTTATGCGTCCTATCATGTCCGCATCGGTGGCTGCGAAATAGATACGTACTAGGCCGTCACCCAGATCCAAGGGGGTTGGAACCATGGCATGATTGCGCGCCCAGGCACGTGAGCCATCGGGAATATAGACCCGTCCCAGCTTGCGCCAATGCATCGGTCAGTCGCCAACCCGGAACAAGCGGTAGGCATCGGCTTTGGCGGCTTCGGCCTTGTGTGGTCGAAAGACCTGTCCCTTGGCCGTGTTGCCGCTAATGACCACCCCTGGGCCAATCCAGCAATCGTCGGCGATATCAATACTGTTGGAGACCGCGCTGTTGACACCAAAGAAGCAATTTTGGCCGATGTTGCAGTAACCGGAAATCACGACATGGGATGAGACAAAGCAGTTATCACCGATGCATCCATGGTGGCCAATATGATTGCCGCTCCACAGGATCACGTTGTTGCCAATCGAGACATAGGGCTGGACGACATTATCCTCAAAGATGAAGCAATGTTCGCCCAGACTGGCGCTTTTTGCTATTCGGGCATGGCTGCTGATGAAGCTGGCAAGCCTGTACCCCATGGACTTCGCCTTGGCCGCGAGCCGGGTCCGCAATCGGTTCAACTCGTTATAGGTTATCGCGGCGAATGCATCATGTTCATCGGGCGGAAATATTTTTTCCATTTCTTCCAGCGCAATGACCGGCAGCCCGAGTAATTCGCTTCGCTGCAGGTAGTCCCGCTCCACCGCAAATCCAGCGACCTCATAGTGGGAATCGTCGCCAAAATACTCGGCCGCAACTTCGGCAAAGGCGCCATCGCCCACGATTACGAGTTTTGAGTTATTTGGCATCGAGCCGCCTCAATTCTTGCGAACCAAAATGTCCTCGCGCCGGTTCGCCATGGGGAGACCCTCGGCTTGCGGCAACACATAACCATCCGTTCCCAGTTTTCTGAAGACGGCCAACAGATCGAGTATGACCGCATCATTGATCTTACCGTCTTCGGGTTCGGTGCTGAGCTCCACCGGATCTTCGTCAAGGCCGGAAAAAGCGCGATGAAATTGTTTGCCCTTTTCGCTTGAAAAGAACCGCTTGCGCTTGGAAACGTTGGGAATGTCGCCCAACAGCATTTCGCCGCCTGGACGGAGAAGCGATACCGCCGCCGCGGCGAATGCGCCCAGATCATGATCCATGAAGACGTAGTGCAGGACGCTGTAGCACACGATGATATCAACACCATCTGGCGCGCATCCGCGAAGCGCCTCCATACAATCGGGAAATGAACCTTCGATCTTGCGGACAAATTCATGATTTGGAAGGTGCGACAGCATTTCCGCGGAGTCGACTTGAATTAGCGCATGATCCTGCTTGCAACAGAGATCCACCAAATAGAGCGGCAGGTCGCTGCAGCCTGGCCCGATATCCAGTACGACCTGGTTCCGTTTTTCAATTCCCGGCAGCTTGTCGCGAATGTCTTTCAGGATTGCTGATTCATAACCCTCGCGGTAGCTGTCCGGAAAACCAATCCGATTATACTTGCTAATCTCGAGGTCGTTCGCCAGGCGCCGGAAATCCTCAAAGCTTAGATCGCTGAAGCGTTCAAGATTAGAATCAGGCATCACCGATTTTCCAAGTTACCGCTGATTTCAGACGATATGGCGCCCACGATACGACTAAGTTCCATATCGGTCATGCCTGGAAAGCAAGGAAGCGTTAGAATTTCAGCCGTGAATTGTTCAGTGCGTGGCAGGGGTCTAATATTTTCCAATTGGGTGGCCAAACCCGGATGCCGATAGTCAGGCATTGGATAGTGGACCTCGGTATCTATCCCCTGTTGAAAGAGTGCGGTGCGTAACCGATCCCGATCCGGATAGCGGGCGACTAGGAGATGAAAGACGTGATCATCGCCGCTTTCTGGTAGCGTAATCGGCAAGCCTGCCAGCTGGGTTCGGTAAATGTCGGCAATACGGCGGCACTCGGCATTAATGGCGTCCAGATGGGGCAATTTTTCCAGTAGCACGGCAGCTTGAATCTCATCCAGGCGGCTATTCTTGCCGCCAGGGTGAACCGCTTGGAATCGCGCCCCCCAGCCATATTGGCGTAACGCTCGAACGCAATCGGCCAGGCTCGGATCGGAGGTCGTGACGGCGCCGCCGTCGCCCAGCGCGCCGAGATTCTTGGTTGGATAGAAACTGAAACATCCGAGCGCCCCCCAACTACCGGCAAGTTGTCCACCACGGCGTGCGCCATGTGCTTGTGCCGCGTCCTCAATGACCGGAATGCCGGCGGCGCTGGCGATCGGGCAGATGCTGTCCATATCGGCGAGCTTGCCATAAAGGTGAGTAACGATAACCGCTTTGGTCGCCGGGCCAATGGCGGCAGCGACGGCATCGGGGTCGATCAGACCGGAATCGGTTTCTACCTCTACATAAATTGGGCATGCGCCGACGGCAAGGATGGCCACAGATCCGAAAGCGCCGGCATTTGCAACGGTAATCACTTCATCTCCAGGGCCGCAGCCGAGCGCGCGGAGTGATATTTCCAATGCATCGGTGCCATTTCCAACACCAATGCAATGGCCGGCGCCGCAGTATTCGGCGAAAGCACGTTCAAAAGCTTTAACTTCACCGCCAAGAATGTACTGTCCGCGCTCAATCACCCGCGATGCCACTTCCGCCAATCGGGCGGGCGATGGCATTGACTGCCGGGAAAGATCGTTGGTGGGTATTCGGTCCGCGATATCGTCTACCCTTCGCTTTGAATGCCGATCAGGTAATCCCGATACGAATTTCTGGGCATTGCCGCAATGATCGAATTCAGGCCGGTATCGTCGATCCATTGCTGACGCCAGGCAATCTCCTCAAGACAGGCAATCTTTAATCCCTGCCGGCGTTCCAAGGTGGCGACGTAGTTGGCGGCGTCCAACAGGGCGTCCGGGGTGCCGGCGTCCAACCAGGCAAAACCCCTTTGCAGTCTGTGTACCGATAGTTTGCCAAGTTCTAGATAGCGGCGGTTCAGATCCGTTATCTCCAACTCGCCACGAGCCGATGGCGTTAGATCGGCGGCAAGATCAGAGGCCCGGTGGTCATAAAAATAGAGACCCGTAACCGCGTAATGGGACCGAGGCTGTGCCGGTTTTTCGACGATCGCGACGGGGTTGCCATCCCGGTCCAGTTCGACGATACCAAAACGTTCGGGATCGGACACCCAGTAGCCGAATATGGTCGCACCGTCGGCTTTCTCCCGCGCGGTGCGAAGCACCGGTTGCAGCCCATGACCGAAAAAGATGTTGTCGCCAAGGATCAACATCACCCTTGCGCCGGCAAGAAAGGAACGCCCTATCAAGAGCGCCTCCGCTATGCCGTTGGGTTCCTGCTGCACGGCATAACTCAACGATAGGCCGAGGTGATTGCCATCACCCAGGAGCCGTTGATAGCTAGGTTGATCCTCGGGTGTGCTGATAACTAGGATGTCTCTGATCCCGGCCAGCATCAACGTTGCCAGCGGATAATACAGCAGCGGTTTGTCGTAAACCGGCAGCATCTGTTTGGTGACCATGCTGGTCAGCGGAAACAGACGCGAGCCCGTGCCCCCTGCCAGCAAAATTCCCTTGATCAAAGTCACCCGGATGGAGTTTCCGTCTGCTTCGGACTGAACCGCGCGAGGCCCAGTCGGTCATCCATTTGATATTCCGATAGTCTTGTCATCCACCATTCCGTGTTGGCCATATACCACCTTATCGTATCTTCTAGTCCGGACCGCATCGCAACCGCTGGCCGCCAATGCAGATCGCGTTCAGCCTTGCGCCAATCTACCGCATAGCGCTGATCATGTCCGGGCCGATCTGCCACCATTTCTATCAATTGCCGTCGGCTGCCATTTTTCGAATCTGGATCGAATTTATCCAACAAGTCGCAGATCGTGCCGGCAAGCTCGAGATTGCTGGTTTCGCCGCTGCCGCCAAAAAGGTAGTGCTCTCCAGGCTTGCCCTGCATCAGCGCTGCCGCCAACCCCCTTGCATGATCCTTCACCCAGATCCAGTCGCGGACCTGACTGCCATCACCATAGATCGGAATAGCCTCGCCACGAATGGCATTGATAATCACTTTGGGGATCAATTTATCCGGCGTTTGCCGCGGTCCATAATTGTTAGAGCAATGGCAGACGATCACGGGCAGACCCAGGGACCGATGCCATGCACGGGCCAAGTGGTCGCCCGCCGCCTTGGTTGCCGCGTAGGGTGAATTGGGCAGATAGGCACTGCCTTCATCGAATTGCCCCGTGGTGCCGAGGGCGCCAAATACTTCGTCGGTTGATACCATCAGCAGCCGAAAAGTCTCGGCCTCTGTGATCGGTAGTGCCTGCCAATAGGAGGTGGCTTGCTCGATCACGGTAAAGCTGCCTTCAACATTGGTGCGAAAGAACTGCGCCGGCGCATCCAGAGACCGGTCAACATGGGTTTCAGCGGCAAGGTGCATAATCGCAGCAGGTCGATAAGTTGCCAGGATTTGGCGAAATTTAGGACCGTCGCAAATATCCACTTGCTCAAAGGCGTAGCGACCGTCTGCGCTGGACTCACTCAACCCAACCGTAACCGCAGCATAAGTTAGCTTATCGACATTGACGACGGACAGCGCGGTTTCATCAAGGAAATATCGGACAAGATGAGAACCGATAAAGCCTGAGCCACCTGTGATCAGAACGGTCGTCATGGGTTCACGGGACCGCTCAGGCTGGCATAGAATTCCTCGTAGCGCATGACGCAATGCTCCATTGAATAGCGGGCCTCAACGCGGTCCAAGGCGCGCCGCCCCATCTCGACAAGGCCGCTGCTATCCATGGCGGTCAGCTGCCGCCAACCACCAGCCAAGGCCTTGGGGTCACCGGGCGGAACCACGACGCCGTTGTCGCCGACGATCAGGGCTGCATCGCCAACATCGGTAACGACACAGGGCACGCCGCAGGCCATTGCTTCACCGACAACGTTAGGAAATCCCTCACCGAGGGAACAGCAGGTAGCGATGTCCAGGCCTGCTGTCAGGCGTGGGATGTCGTTGCGGGCGCCGAGCATATGAACCTTGTCCCCGATGCCGAGGTCATCGATGGTGGCGGTGAGGGCCGGATTGTTCCCATCCACATCGGTCCCCGCCAGAACGAAACGGGCGTTCGGCGTGTTGCCAAGCAAAATGGCCGCCGCTTGCAAGAATGTTTCATGATCCTTGAGCGGATCATGGCGTGCGACCAAGCCAATCAGACGATCCGTTTCCGGGGCGCCGAGTTCGCGGCATAGCCCTTTCCGAGCCGTTGGATCGGGCCGGAACCTTGCCAAATTGAATCCATTTTCCAGCACCGCCCAACGCCTTGGCCGATAGCCCAGTTCGGCGTGCACATCCCGGCCAGCGTGGGAATTTACGGCCACGGCGTCTGGATACTTGGAAAGCCAGGCCAGCAAGTGGACCAGCGCCCCATTGATGCCGCGCTGGTAGCGGTCATCGGTCTGGGCACAGCGGATATTCCAGGCGATCACCGGAATTCTGGCGGCCTGGCCCGCCAGTAGGCCGCAAAAGTCTGAATGATACAGCCATGTCTGCAGGACATCGGGCTGCTCGGCGCGCAACATGCGATAGAGCCGCCACAGCGCGGCCGGTGTTGGCGTCGAACGGGACATTCCGATGGACTCCACCCTGATGCCTTCGGCGCCGATGTTGGCGGCCAGTGGACCGGCCGTGGTCAGTGAGACAACGACATTCTCGAAACGGTGCCGGTCCATCGCCGGTGCCAGATGGGTCAACATCATCTCGGCCCCACCGGTGTCCAAGCTGGTAATCAGATGCAGGATCTTGATACGGCGTGCCGCCATTGCCTAATGCCCTCAACGCTCGCACAGGAAATGCCAAACCGGCAGGCCATCCGATATTGTAACTTTGGCAAATGTGTCTTGCAGCGTCGCGATCTGCATGCGGCTAAAGCGTTGTTCGATGCGGGTGAAGAAGCGGTCGTAGACGTCCTGCCGGATGCGTTCCAGCGTCTTGTCGTGATAAAACTCGTAGAGGGGAACCCGCGCGGACAGCCCGACGGGTCGCAGCATGGTGCCGATCGCGATCATCGGCAGGTACAGAAGGCACATCGCTACCCAGGTGAATGCCCAGCGGAAGGTCGCGTTTCGGATGTCGCAGACGGCGCGGCGAAGAACATTCACCATGGCGAAGATGATCCGAAAATGCATGGGATAGCCATCCAGCGCGGAATACAGATAGATCAAGAGGCGTGGCGCATACTTGGCCAGGCCGCGCACTTCGCTCAATGCATTGGTCGGCAGGTGGTGCAGGACGCCGATGCAATAGACCAGATCGGCGAAATCGGCCCGAAATGGCAGTTGCTTGATGTCACCCATGAAAAACAGTGCGTTCTTGGCTTCCGCCAGATTTTTTCGCGCCACGAATACGGCTTCGGAGAAATCGACCAACACCAATTCCTCCACCCTGTGTTGCAGCAAACTGGCCCAGCGGCCGTTGCCGCAACCCAGGTCGCAGACCCGCTTGTTCGCCAGGCCGTCAAGATCCACAACATCGAAATAACCACGGAATTCCCGCTCATGCTCTTCCAGCACGTCTGGGAATTCCTGCCACTCCTCGCCGAAGGTATGCTGGATGTCGGGCGAAAATTCGTCCGTCGCGACGCTGGTCTGCTCCGACAGGCCCAGGCGGATCTTCAAGCTTGGCGGATACTGTGAAGGTTCCAATAGTACAATGACGTCATCGACGACCGGATAGCGCCGCCCCCCTGCCGTCAGGCCGCCATCGTCCAAAGTCACCTCTTGAGTGCCGAACAGATCACGAAGCGTTTCGATTTTGTCGTCATAGTACATGCGGAACTACTTTAATCGCTATGAGCGGCGATGGAATGGGCGGTGTCAAATTGGTTCATTTCATACCACGATTGGAACATCAAGATGCCCCAAAGCGGTTCGCGAAGCCGATCATCGCCTCCTAGAAATGCCTGCCAGGATTTCGTTATCGGCGCGGCGGCGAAAAAGCCTTCACTGACCAGGCGATCGGACTCCAGCAGGGCTTCCGCCCAGTCCCGCAAGGGGCCGCGCAGCCAGCCCGCTACGGGCGCGCCAAAACCCATTTTGGGCCGATCGACGAGGTCGCGGGGCACATACTTGTACAGCATCTGGCGCAAGGCCCATTTCGCCGTGCCGCCGCGCCTCTTCATCAGCATCGGCAGGCACCAGGCGAATTCCACCAGGCGATGGTCAAGCAGCGGCACCCGCGCTTCCAGGCTGACGGCCATGGAGGCACGGTCCACCTTGGTCAATACATCGTCAGGCAGGTATTGGACCATGTCCATGAATTGCATACGCTCTATGAAATCCGGAATTTCCTTGACGAGTGAAAAGTCCCATGAGACTCCCTTTGGCTCAATGCCTTGGCGTGCCAGGTCTGTCGGCCAATGACTATGTTGGGCGCGGTAAATCCCGTTGGCATCGGGCTGGCTGATGTAACGCGCCAGCTTCTCGACACGATCATCAAGGCGCCCGGCACTCAAGCTCTCGGGCAGCAGCCAGCCAGCGGCGGACCACGTCGCTGCGGGCAACTTTGTCAGCACCGATGCTGCGGCCTGACGCAAACCCAACGGTAGAGTGCCAAACCTGCGCCAAATGGAATCCGCCCATTGATAACGGCTGTAGCCGGCGAACAATTCGTCACCGCCATCGCCGGAGAGGGCGACCGTGACATGGGCGCGGGTCATTTCGGATACCAGGTAGGTTGGCAATTGCGAGGAGTCGGCGAAGGGTTCGTCGTAAATCGCACCGAGCCTGGGGATGATTTCCCGCGCATGGCTGGGATCAACATATATTTCGGTATGTTCTGTTTCCAGATGCCGGGCGACCCTTGCCGCATGTACGGCTTCGTCGTAACCGGTTTCCCGGAACCCGATCGAAAAGGTTTTTACCGGCCGTTGGCTCTGGGCTTGCATCAATGCGACAACCAGCGAGGAGTCGATACCACCGGAGAGAAAGGCGCCGAGCGGCACATCCGATATCATATGACTGGCCACCGAGCGCCGGAGTACGTCGTCCAACTCCGCCAGCGCCTCGTCATCGCTCATGGTGACGCGGGATCCAATGGCATCGCGGACCACCTGGCGGGCTTGCCAATAATGTTCAATCCGCGGCGTTTGATCCGCCGCCAAGGTCAAAATGCAGCCAGGTTCAAGTTTGTGCACCCCGGCGTAGATTGACCTGGGCGCCGGGATGTAGTTCCAGCGCAGGTAGGCTGCCAGGGCGTCCCGGTCGATCTCGGTCCGCCAGCCGGGCCCGGCGCGCAATGCCCTGAGCTCGGAACCGAACAGAAAATTCCCGCCAAACTGTCCCCAGTAAAGCGGCTTGATCCCGAGGCGGTCACGCACCAGTGAAAGCGTTCTGGTCTCCTGGTCCCAAAGCGCGAACGCGAACATGCCGGCAAAGCGTCCGACGGCAGCGGGCAAACCCCAACTCTCGATCGCCGCCAGCATGACTTCGGTGTCGCTGCCCCCCCTGAACGAGGCACCCGCCGAGGCCAATTCGGATCTCAGCTCCCGGAAGTTATAGATCTCGCCGTTGTAGGCAATGATGTAGCGGCCATTCGCTGAAGACATCGGTTGCGCGCCGGTGGGGGAGAGATCGACGATCGCCAGGCGGCGATGGGCCAGGCCCAGGCCAGCCTTTTCATCCAGCCAGTGACCGTCACCATCGGGGCCTCGATGGCGCAGGGTTTGGCCCATGCACTCGACGGCGGCCGCAAGCTCCGCCACCCCCAGACGGTGGTTCAACAGGCCAGCAATGCCACACATTTTAGGGTCCGTCCAACCTGTTGGGATCGCGGTAGAGCCTTGCCATGCGTTCAACCATCATGGCACGGGAAAAATGCTCTGCAATGCGGGCCCGGCATGCCGCGCTTCGCTGCCGGCGTTGGGCATCGTCCAGAGACAGCAGCGTCCGCCACGCATCCGCCAGGCGGGCGGGATCGCGGGGCGGCACGACTTCGCCGGTTGAACCGACGATAAGTGCTGAATCTCCAACGTCGGTGACCGCATTCGGCACACCGACGGCCATGCTTTCCGCGACGGTATTGGAGAAACCTTCGCCGAAGGCGGAGGCGGAGGTATGTAAGTCGAGGGCGCTCAATACCGCCGCCATGTCCCTGCGGTAGCCGGCCCAGATCACGCGTTCGGCAACGCCCAATTCATCGGCCAAGCCGTGCAAACGGTCCCGGTCCGCCAGGCCGTTCCCGCCGATACAGACAAAGCGGACACGCGGCGTATCGCCCGCAATCAGCGCGGCCGCACGCAGGAAATTTTCATGATCCTTCATGGGATCGAGACGCGCGGCGACACCTATCAGGCATTCGTCGTCGGCGACGCCCCACTCCTGCCGGATTTCATTTCGGCATTGCGGCGCTACATCAAAGCTCTCGGTGTCGATACCATTTGGCACGACTGTCAGCCGGCTGGCGGCGAAACCGTTCTGACGCACGTGATCGCGACCGGCCGTGGAGTTGGCGACGATCAAATCGGCGCGGGACGATAGCAGCCGCTCAAGCGCGAAACCAAGGCGCCATGTGAAGTCGTACTGGCTAAGATCCATATTGGAGGCGCGGATACCCCAGACAACGCGCATCGAAGGCAGGAAACACTTGCTCAGGGCAGCGAGGATATTGGGTGGGCCAAGAAAAGCATGGAGTACATCAGGCCGTAGCAGGCGCAATTCCTTGACCAGTCTTGCGAAGAAACGAGGGATGTCCCAACGGCCCGCTTTGCGCAGCGAGATGACGGGAATATCGGCTTCCCGCAAAGTATCAAGCAAAGGCCCGATCTCGTAAAAACATAGAACCGTGACCGCGAATTGATCCCGCGGCAAAGCGGTGGCGAGGCTAGCTAATTGAACCTCCGCGCCACCGGCTTCCAATGAACGTGTGAGAAAGACGACAGATGTCCGTGCCGGCATCTATTCAGCACTCATGAACTTGATGTGATTGATGGCATGCCGATACGCGAAACGCATTCGCTATATTGGGCCACGCACAAAACTAGTTGTGCAGGTGTCAAAGCGTTCCATAAGTGCCGCGCGTCAATCGGCCGCTTAGGTATCAGGCATTGTTGGATGGTGTGCTGGGCTGCTCAACGGATAGTCCACCAACGCCGTCGGAAACGTGACGCTTGCGGGTCTCCGCCGCCTGCACCCTCTCGACCAGCATGTGGCCCGGTCCCTTCCATTTCACGGCTTGCTTGCGTGCGAGAAGCCTGAGTTTTCTGACAACTTTCTTGAATGTCAGGTTCTTGAGCCTGTAATGGAATTTTCGGAGCGTCATCTTTTCACTGATTTCAGTGGTGATCTTCAGCAATTCATCGCGCAGTTCCCCGTACCTTTCCTGTGTCATGGTGTACATGAAAAAGTTCGAAGAACTGTGGTGGCCAATGTATTTGAACTGTTCGAAGTCTTCGTCCGGGATCATCAACCCCTTCTCGACACAGGTGTCGTAGAGGGCCGTGCCGGGATAAGGTGTGAATGTGCAAAGGTTGACGGAGTCGGGCTTTACTTCCTTGACGAATTCCATGGTTTCCCGAATATCCGCCTCTTCCTCGAAGGGGAAACCCGTGATGAAGAAGGTGTTGACCCAGAAACCATATTTTTTCGACAGCAGAATTGCATTCCGCGCCTGATCCTTGGTGCAGCCTTTCTGGATCGTTTCCATCACCTTTTCGCTGCCCGTTTCAATGCCAAGATGGACCTGATCGGCGCCGGCTCTCTTCAGCCAGTAAAGCACTTCATCGTCGATGGAACTTACGGTGCTAAGGCACCACCAGGAGAAATACCGGTCGCCAAATTTTTCGACCAGCAGCTTGCACACGCCGATCATCTTCTTCCTGTTGACCGTGAACGTGTCGTCGAAGAAGCGGAATTGGCGGGTGTTGTAGCGCTTATGGAGTTCCTCGATTTCGGCAACAATATGCTCGGGCGAGCGGTAAATGGTATTGCGCCCCCAGATCGGGACCGAGGCGCAGAAGGTGCATTTGAACGGGCAGCCCCGGCTGGCCATGATCGTCGCCAACTCGCTGGGCATGTAGCGCTCTTTGAAAACCAATATGTCGCGGTCCGGATGGGGAAATTCATCAAGATTCTTTACCCGTTCGGCAAAGCCGTTGAACACGGTTTCCTCGCCTCGGCGATAGCCAAGGCCCGGGATTTTCTTGACTTCTTCCAGATCCGGATATGCCGCCATGAACTTCGGCAACGAGTTTTCGCCTTCGCCAAAAAAGGCGAAGTCGATCAGGTCATACCGCAAGACCTTTGCCTGGACGATATTCACATGCGGGCCGCCGACGAGAACCGTCTTGCCAAGGTCTTTGGCAATCTGCGCAATTTTTAGGCCCGAATGCAGTGTCGGCGTCATCAGGGTTATGCCGACGAACCGCGGGTTTAGCCGTTCTATGGTTTCCCGGATTTCCTGCCAAACGTAAAGTGAATCGTTTTCCAAACTGGCGGCGTAGTTATTTTGTGAGTTGGCTCGATTTTCATTATCGTAGGTCAACACACCTTCATCATAGCTAGTGTCCGCGTCCCAAACGGCGGCCTTGTACCCCAGCGTATTGAGATAAGTCCCCAGTCCCAAAATACCATTGGGTATACTGGCTATGGTGAAGCCTTTCAGCCGCTCATATGGCGGGTTAATCAGCAGTATATCAGTATCCTTGGCTGCCGTGACATCCGCCCGGGGCGCCTCTAAGTCAGTGGAATGCTGAATATTCATGATTATCTATGAAACCTTGCAAAATTTGCGCCCTAGAAATGTAGTATACTCAATCCGTTAGTTCCATACAAAGCAAATATTGCGAATCGCTCGCAATTACAAATCCGCTGAATGGAAACGCATCAAAGGGGCTGGCCAACAAGTCTCGGGACCTATAAAACGCATAGGGCGTTGATTTGGGGCATCAACCAGCCGCCCGCTGCGGGCAGACCAAATCGCCATGCGGTTAAGATTTTTTCGAACAGAAGGTGTCTCTAGTTTGCTAAAAACGATCAAACGTTTGTGGGAAATTCCACCTGCGGATTCAGTGCACAAAATCAAGCGCCGCCTGACTGGCCGTGCCGGTACCTTCGACGTCCAAGAGATCATCCGCTCGCCGCGCTTGATGAGATCCCAAAGGTTTTATGATTTCTTCAGCCGCTATGAAGCTATTCTGGACCGTAACGTCGAATGGCAGCCGCTTGCATTCGAGGGTCAGCACGTCTTGGAAATCGGTTGCGGGTCGCTGCTCGGCTTCGGCCCGATGGCGTTGTTTCGCGGGGCTGCGTCTTATACCGCCATCGAGCCCTGGTTCGACCCATGCGTCTTCGATGAGCCGGGCATTGTTGATTCCTATTTTCTGGCCGTATTCAAGGACATGGTCGCGCTTTACGGCCCGCGCATGGAGTTCCCGGAATTCATGGAGTTGCTAAAGACCCGCTCGCGGGTGGTTCGCGAACCGCTGCTGGAAACAAGACTGACCGGTCCGTTCGATGTGGTTCTGTCTAATTCCTGTCTGGAGCACATCTTCGATTTTCAGGACTCCATGGTTATCCTAAACGGCCTTTGCGTCCCCGATTGCCGTCATTTGCATCTGGTGGATTACAGCAATCACCGGTCAACGAAGAGCCTGTTCGCTGACCTCTATGCCATGGAGCCCGAAAGTTATCTGAAGCGATTTGACGATGCCATAAATCTGCTGCGCCCTCCGGACACGCTGAGTGCCATGCGAGAGGCGGGCTTTGATGTGGGGCTCGTTCCTGTTTTCCACTACAAGGATTTCTTTGAAGGCCCCATCCACGATTATTGGACCGAACGCTATAGCGAGGATGACCTATTTATGGCTACTGCGTTAATACATGGACCGACGAATCAGGCGGGCGTGGAGTCAAAGGCATAAGGCCAAGAACCTGCTCCCAGCGTTGCGAAACGATATCGATGCTAAATTCTCCGATGCGCTCGCGACCGGCACCCCCCTGCCTGGCACGCAGGGCGCTATCGCCGATCAATGTTCGCAGGGCTGCGGCCAGGGCCATCGGGTCGTCGACCGGAACAACCAAGCCGTTGACTCCATCTTCGACCAATTCCAGCGGTCCGGGTGAGGCCTGGGTGACGATTGCCGGCAGCCCGGCGCTCATCGCCTCAAGTAGAGCGTTGGGCGTGCCTTCGTGACGTGAGGGCAGGACGAAGATTGAAGCAGTCGCGTAATGCTTCCAAATTTCGGACGTCTCTCCCAGCCAGTCGATGCGCTCTGTTATGCCCTTGGATTCCGCAAGTGCCCGCAATGAATCTTCCAGTTTGCCCCGTCCCGCAATGGCCAGCCGCCATTCGGGGAATTCCGCCGCGATCATGGCGAATGCCTCGATCAGGACATCCTGCCCCTTGGCCCGCTGCAGGCGGCCGACATTCAAGAGAATTGGCTGCCTTCTTGCTCCGCTGGCCTCGCCGTTGCCGGAAACCAGCGGATTGGGCAGATGCGCCAGACGCTCCTCCGGAACGAAAGCCCGCAGGCTTTCCAATGCACCAAGGCTGTTGGCGGTAACAAGCGCCGCGCGTGGGTAAAGGTACCGGCGCAGGAAATCCCAATACCGGCCATAGGATTGGCGTGCTGGGTCGTTACGTTCGGCAACCACGATACGGGTTTTCAGACCTATACCGGCGAGCACGGCGAGGACAGCGGTTGGCGGCACGGCGGCGACGACCACCTTCGCATTGGCCTGGCGCAATGCGCGCCGCAGGCTGAAGATCCGCGCAATATTGCTAAACAGGCCTGTAAACAGACCGTTTGATTCCGCCAGCTTGCCGAATACAAAGCGTTGAACCCTGGGCTCGAGGTGATGAAAATCGGTTTCCGGGCCTGATTGTGTGATCACGCAAACCTTGCGGCCCTGCGCGGCCCAAAGATTAGCCAACGTGGCAAATACCCGTTGCGTGCCGCCGTTACCCAGATCGCCGATGACCAATACGATCTCGTTCACGATGAGTCTATCCGGCCACCGATGCGGTCACGGCCCAGCATATGCGCTCAGCCGTTTCCTCCGGCAAGTATGGGTGCATGGGCAGGCTGAGAACCTTTTCCGATAATGCTTCACTGACAGGCAGGCCGCCTTCGCCGGGTCCATAGGCCGCATAGGCTGGTTGCAAATGCATGGGGCGCGGATAGTAGATAGCTGTTGGTATACCCTGTTCTCCCAGGGCCGCCCGCAATAGGTCTCGATCGTCGCATTGAATAGTGTATTGGGCCCATGCGCTTTTCGAGCCCTCTATGCGCGGCGGTGTCGCCACATACTGGGTCAGGCGGGAATCGTAATAGTCGGCCAGCTTGCGGCGCGCTTCGACTTCTTCGGCAAATATTTCAATCTTCGCCAGCAGGATCGCGGCCTGCAAGGTATCGAGGCGGGCGTTCAGGCCAAGGCGGACAATGTCGTATTTATTGTCACCGGTGCCGTGCGAGCGTACCGATCGATACAAAGCTGCCAATTCATCGCTATTGGTCAACAAAGCACCCCCGTCACCGTAGCCGCCAAGCGGTTTGGCCGGAAAAAAGCTGGTAGCTGTTACCTCCGCCAAGGCACCAACTTTACCGCTGGCGGTCTCAGCGCCAAAACTCTGGGCCGCATCTGCTATGACCAACAGATCCCGCTGCCGGGCGATTGCATTGATTTTCTCCAGATCCGCCGGCAAACCGAACAGATCGACCGCCATGACCGCCCTGGGAACCAAATTTCCGGTTTTTGCTACGTCGCCTAATTTCTCTTCAAGGTCGGCCGGATCCATATTGAAAGTGTGCGCGTCGACATCGACGAATACGGGCGTGGCACCCACCAGCAGAACCATTTCGGCCGTCGCGGTGAAGGTAAAGGAGGGCAGAAACACGGCGTCGCCCACACCTATTCCCGCCGCTACCAGTGGCACCAGCAATGCGTCCGATCCGCTGGACAGACCAACCGCGTGGCGCGCGCCGGAATAGTTCGCCAGCGCCGCTTCAAACTCCGCGACCTCCGGTCCCATGATGTATTGCCCATGGTCCAGCACGCGTTGAATACGGGTGCTAATCTCCGGCTTCAGACGCGCGTATTGAGCCTTGAGGTCGACGAATGGAATCTGCATGAAC
Organism: uncultured Rhodospirillaceae bacterium; assembly: GCA_964631725.1. Lineage (GTDB taxonomy): Bacteria > Pseudomonadota > Alphaproteobacteria. The sequence continues at coordinate 89,408 of CAZVYX010000001.1, forward strand.
TTGCCTTTTGTTACTGAAGAATTTCCGGCGTGCCTATTCGGTCTAAATGGCTTCAAGCTGCCCATCGCCGGTTTCACGATATCTTTCGCCCGTGCGTGGGCAGACCAGTTCCGGCCCCAGCCGTTCGCCGGTGCGGCTGACCCAGCCCATCTGGCGTGCCGGATTGCCCAGTACCAGTGCGAAATCCATGACATCATGGGTGACCACTGCACCGGCGCCGACCATCGCGTAGTGGCCAATGGTATTGCCGCAAACAATTGTCGCATTGGCGCCGATCGTGGCGCCCCGCTTGACTAGGGTGGGGGCGAATTCATCCTTGCGCTCGACGAAGGCACGCGGCGTTAGAACGTTGGTAAAAACCATCGAGGGACCCAGAAATACCTCGTCCTCGACGGTGACACCGGCATAGATGGCAACGTTATTCTGCACCTTAACGCCGTTACCCAGGCTGACATTGGGGCCGACCATGACATTCTGGCCCAATACGCAGTTCTCACCAATGCGGCTACCGCCGAGAACGTGGCAAAAATGCCATATCTTGCTACCGCCGCCGATTTCCACGCCGTCGTCGATCAAGGCAGATGGATGAATATAGGGTTCTGGCATTCAAACTTCCTATGCAGCCGGCCATATGGAAAAATAATTGCGGCTAGGGAGAAATTGGATAAATCACCTGGACCGCTTCGGGCGTCGATGGCAAGAACATATCAGCTACCAACTATAGTTCTACTACTCTGCCTTCGGTGATGGCCATTTGGCAGGCGTCCAATATCTTCAACACGCGTACCCCCTCATCCGCGTTGGAAGGCGGCGTTGTGCCGTCGATCACGGCATCCAGAAAAGCTTTGCATTCAAGTTTCAAAGGCTCTTCCGCGCCATAAGGGATCGGTTCTGCGTCGGCCTTGGAGATATAGGGCAATTCGCCATCCCACCCAAGTGCATGGGGATAGGAAAGAACCTTGTCCACCCCCTGGGCCGCGTCGTTAAAGGCGGCCATTCCCTGATCCCCAATCACCACCATGCGATGATCCTTATAGGGATGCAGCCAGGAAACAAAGATATGCGCCTGAAGGTTATCCGTGAAGTTCAAATGAGACAGCGTCGTATCCGCCACGCCGTCGTGCAGATAGTGCGCACCGGTCGCGGTAATTTTTTCCGGCATTTTGCCCGTCAAGGATAGGATCATCGATATGTCGTGAGGTGCGAAAGACCAAAGCGCGTTTTCTTCCTTCCGAATTTTTCCCAGACTTAGGCGGTTACTGTAGATATATCTGAGACGGCCGAGGTTGCCGTTATCGACGAACTTTTTGACGGCCTGAAAAGCAGGGTGGTAAAGCAAAAGATGGCCGACCATCAAGGTTAGTTTGCGGGATAATGCCAAATCTCGCAGCGACTCCGCTTCTGCCACATCAAGACAGAGTGGTTTTTCGACAAATACATTCTTTCCCGCATCGAGCGCCTGGCGCACCAGCTTGCCATGGGTCGCCGCAGGTGTCGCGATGGCGACCGCATCGACGTTTCGATCAGTCAGGACATCGCTGTAAAACTCGTAGGATGCGGCTGAAGGGTAATTTGGCCCATGTTCGGCCCGGCTGGATTCTTCGGCGTCGCAAAACGCATACAACGCGCCCAGGTCGTTAAAATTCCGCAGTAGATTTTTTCCCCAATAGCCTGTGCCTACCACGGCCACGTTTAAATCATTGGCCATACTCAGTTCCATTTTTGACTAGGTTTCGCATGTTGTATCGACAGCTAGTTTGCTTTTGCTTCCGGTTTGGAGGTTGCAGAGCATGCAACGGATTGCCAAAGCTTTTGGAGATCATGTGCCCGGTCGTGCGGCGAGCAAAGCGAGGCGATATTCCGCCGCCCGGCCTCACCCATTTGGCCCAACTTTTTTCGATCATCGGCGAGCAAGAGGATGTCCCGGGCGAATTTTCCAGCCTCGAAATCTGCTGCAAGCAAACCGGTTTGACCATCCTTGACAAATTTGTCCCAACGCCCTGTCGCGATGACGGGCCTGCCGAGAGAGTAAGCTTCAATGATGTCCCGCCCCCAGGGGTTGTTGTCGAATCCCGGCGCAGCGAGCAGGTCGCACGCCGCGAGGACGCTTTCCGGGTTTGGAACCCAGCCGAGAAATAGAAACAAGTCCGCGAGCCCCAGGTCCTTGACATAGTCCTCGAAATTTCCGCCCCGGGCTGCGATTTCGCCCAATTTACCGGGCAGCGACGACCATAGACGCATGTCGCCCGCCATAACGAAAAGCACCTTGTTCCTTTCGCCCATATCGGCAAACGCCTTGGCGATTTCGATAAGGCGAATATGACCTAACCGCGGGCTGAAACTTTTTAAAGACGCAATTTTCAAACGACCGTCGTTCGGTACGTCAGGGTGTGATGACAAATTCCCGGGCGGCAAAATTGATGGATTAAGAATGACCGCGCCGGGTGCCTCTCCGGCCAGCATCGCAAAATAATCTTGCTCGTTTTCCGTGATGTAAATTAGCTTGCCGCATGACTTTAAAATCGACCGGGCCTGCATTCTTGTCAGGAATGAATTTTCGGGGCGCGTCCGAATATGCATTGTAAACGGCTTGTTTGTCAGGCGGCGAAGTCTGGCTGCAAGGACAAAAAGGCTTGCATGATTGAAGTGAACGAGATCGAAATTCGTTTCGATATCTTCGGCGAGATAGTCAAATTTTCTGTACCGACGAAGCACGCCGGGAAGATAATTTTTCAGCAAACTCAAATTTGGTTTCCAGCCTGCCTCCGACGGTGAAAACAGCGGTAATTCGGGTTCAACCGCGGTTTCGACACCTAGATCATGATATTTCGGTTGAAGGCCGCTTCGTTTCCGGGAGATCACCTTGGCGTTTACTTGGTTGCGATCCTGATGGCTGAGAACATGGTACAGGCTGAGGGAGGAGCCCCCATGTCCGCCCTCATGGTCAAAACACAATACTTTTGTCACCATTCCAAATATTCCACAGCATCAACGTTTCCGCGTGCTTTGATTGAGTCCGTATCAGGCAGGAAATTGATGGCGAGCGGCCGCGGTTCGAACTGCCCTTGCTGCAATCGGTTTTCGACCGGGACCTTCAATGTACGATGTCAAAGCGCTAGCCGGCCTATCTACGCCGTGCGGCTTTGGAGATCATGCGCATAAGGGTCAAAAGCGCCTTTTCGCCAAGCGCCGGAATCGGGTAGGTGTTCTCCATGGCGGGAACATCGGAGATGATGACCGAGCCGGCTCCCACCATGGCGCCTTCGCCAATCTTCATTTTGTTCTTGACCACGGCGCTGATGCCGATAGAGGCGTCGTCGCCAACAATCGATGAGCCGCATACAATAGACGCCGCGGCGATCCAAACCCTGTCGCCGATTTGTGCGTTATGGCCAATATTTACGCGGTCGCCAAGCCTGATCTTATGGCCAAGATTGGTATCGGACAGGGTGCCGCGGTTGATGACGGTTTGGGAACCAATACGAACGTCGTTACCAATCAGCAAGCCGCCAATTTGCGGAATATCGACAAACTTCCGATCCGTTTCCACTTGCTCATTCGCATGCACGGGCGAGCCCACCAGCGAACCGGGACCGACGTGGACGTCATCACCCATTTTGACATCCTGATAGATCATTGTGCCCTCGCCAATGATGCAATCTTGCCCGATCACGGCATTGTCACCGATGATCGCGCCGGGCGCGACAATCGTGCCTTTGCCAATGCGGGCCGTCGCTGCAATGCGGCAATCGGGTGCAATTTCGCAGGATGGGAAATCCCCTGTGGCGGCCTTCTCACTGAGCAATAGCAGTTGCCCTTTGTCAGCAGGGCCTTGTTGTTCGAGCAGGATGCTGAATACGGCCTTGGGCGAATAGCGGCCGGAAAAAATGACGAGGCTATTTCGTGTGAATTCTTCCAACTGGCCCGCACCGATCTCGCCTTTGACCTGTTCATGGACAATCAGCGCGGCATTGGATACTGGCTTAATGAGCAATTCGTCGATCTGCGCCGCTTTCTTGGATTGACAAAAGCAAATTGTCTCTTCGCCAAAATTGTCCAAAGACTTGGGCCTATACGACTTTCCCAATGCGCCAACCAGCGAGATCCCCGAGAATTCAGAGATGGCTTCATTGGTAAGCCGGATGCGATAGCGACTATCCAGCACCGTTGACAGCCTCGTTGATCGCCAGCTCGATCAGTTGAAAATTCAGCATGGAGTCCAACTGCTCATCTGAGAATTCGATGTCGAATTCTTCCTCCAAGGCAATGACAAGGTTCATGTTCTTAATCGAGTCCCACCCATCGACCGTATCGGGAGAGGTTTCTTCCGTTATCTCCACAGGCAAAATGCCGAGTACCTTCGACATGATTTCTCTTATTTTTTCAGACATTACTTGCAACCTTAATGAACGATGGAACCTCTATGGCGATATCGTCGATTTGCCCACGATATTGTGTGCTGCCATCTGATTCCGCGTCTTTCGTCAAACCATACCGGTCGTACAAATCGGAAACCTGGGCATTCTTCTTGGAACGTTGGTAGTATGAGTGAATGGCCTGGGCTCCCGATGCATTTGCTGCATGTTTTACCGCAACGTCAAAAAACACGTCTTCCAGCTTTCTGCCAAGTCCACGGCAGCTAAGGGCAAATGACTTAACGGTTATTGCGTCATCGGCTTTGTTCAATATCAACGCGCCAATGATCCCAAGATCACCGAATTTGTCGCTGGAACGCAGGGCGTAAACAAAAGCGTCGTCGCGGTTCGCCAGTTCGCTTATTTCAGCCTCAGAAGGACGGTACGCCGTCAGCATGAACTGGTTCGTACGGGCAAAAAGCTGCGATATGCGTGGAATATTGGCCTGGTTGGCGCGATCAATATTGGCAACAATATCAAGTGACCCCAAGAAATCGTCGATCGAGTTGAATTGTTTTCCGGCCTTATTGCGGCTGGCGGCTTCCCGATACATCCTTGTTCTTGAGGTGTCTTCCCTGGTCGGTGGACGGGGAGAAAACAAATTTGCAGCTGGCAGGATAGATGGTAAATCCGACAACTTTTTAGGCACCTGGATCGTCGTGACTGTTGGCAAGGCTTGCCGCATCAATTCGCACTCGACGTCATTGTCATCAATGAACACGACGCTATCAAGGCCGATATCCAGTGACTGAATCAGGTCGGCAACGTTGCTTGGCTTGTTGTCCCAATTTATCCGGTAGCCGACTAGATCATCCGGCGCAAGCAAACAATGGGGATGAGCATTTAGAACTTCCAGCACGTCTTCTTCATTGTTTTTGCTTGCTAGTGCGATCATAACACCGCGCTTCTCAAGCGCCTTAATCTGCTGCTGAAATTTGTAAAAAACGTTGCCAGGATACGAGTGTGCGTCGAGTTTGATATTTTCCGGGCCATCTTCGCCGACAATGCCGCCCCAAATCGTGTTGTCGCAATCCAAAATCAAGCACTTTTTGGACTGACCGCGTAGATCGCTGCCAATGTGTCCGATCGCACCTGAAACGCTTCTGATCAGATCGAGTGAATAGGGCGCTTTGTAGCGAAACCACGACCGCCGGTCAAAGGCATTGGCATTGCCAATCGATGCCGCATACATGTGCAAATCAATCATCCACAATGACGGCGATGACGCGACGGCCTGCGCGATTTTAAGGTTCAGTTCCTGAATGAAGAGCTCGTTCCGCCTACTATCAAAATTGCTCGAAAAGAATGGCCACGACAGGTTGGTGACGGCAACCGGATATTTTCGGTCCACAAGAAAGCCGAGCAGCATTTCAAGGCGTTCTTCGGTCAACGGTTGGTCAATGTCGCCAGCCGTATCAATGACGCAAAGGTTCTCCGAATGCAGAATGACGAGGCCAAGGTCAGGTTCCCGCGCACCTAGACCTGTTGGACTAGATGATAATTCCTGAAGATAATTGTCGTAATCCCCTTGGCGGATGAATGGTGCGATGTTTCTTTGATAGAAGGCTGCCTTGATCGCCGGCGCAAATTGATCCACGGTGCAGTTGCCGTGTAAATCGATGATGAACTTGCCAGAATCCGACTCGTGCGCGCGGTCGAGATCGTTGACAGCCTCGATAATGTCCGGCCAGCTACTTTTTTGAATATCTATGTCCATTATTCCATTTTCAATTTTTGACGCAGCATATCAGCGCATCAAAATGCCGCCGTTGACCCGGATCGTTTCACCGCTAATGAAACCAGATTTGTCGCTGATCAGGAAATGTACGGCGTCGGCGACATCCAACGGCTCGCACAAGCGGCGAACGGGCGTATTTTGTTTTACTGTCATTTTGGCGCGCTCTGGAATATCGCTAACAAGTTCAGAATCAACCATGCCCGGCGATACAATATTCGCCCGGACCCCATCTGGACCGAATTCGACAGCCACGGAACGAACAATAGCGCTCAAGATATTTTTTCCGGCCAAATAGCTCAACCATCCTTTGGCGGGTGTTTCATCAATCGCCTGGGTCGATATCGCGACGACAGAGGCGCCACCGGATTTGATAAGCGCCGGCATCAGGCTCTTTACCAGCAGATAGAAACATTTGCCGGCCACGTCTATATGGTCGGAAATATCTGTCCACTCCAACTGGTCAATCGCCGTCGAATGAATTGGTAGAGACGCACAATGGACGAGGCCTCTTACCGGTTGGCCAAAACCCATACTTGCCGATGCCAGCTTCAGCACTTCCGACTGCAGTCTCAGGTCGGCTTGAAGGCAATGCGCCTCGCCCCCCAAGTCGCGGATCTCACGGGCCAACGCATCAACCGAGTTGCGGTTCCTTTGGAACTGCAGAATAACCGGAATGCCGTTGGCGACAAGAACGCGGGCAACCGCGCTGCCAATGGTTCCGCTGGCCCCGGTTATGAGCACCGCGCCAGTTGTCGCGGCGGAATCTTCGGCCTCTGTTTTCGGTTGTACCTTATCGGCCAGGGATTTGACCATTCCCTTGCCGGTCAGGACGTTGACGCCGCGCTCGTTGGAGACGGTGATATCCAAGGTAAGCAGGTTCATTTTCTCGTGTACTTTGGCAACGACAGCAACAAATTCGAGCACGTCGCCGACTTGCACCGGCTTTAAGAATTGGAAATCCTGGGAAACCCAAAGAGCGCCTTCGCCCGGTAAATGCTTGCCGACCAGGGTCGAAACAAACGATGCGCTTAACATTCCATGTACTACGGGTCGTCCAAGGCGCACGTCACGGGCATATTCCGGATCGACGTGGACAGGGTTGTCATCGCCCGTCAGCGTCACGAATTGTTCAACCATTTGCTGAGTAATCGTGACTACAAAAGAGGCTTTGGTTCCAGTCTTGAAATCTTGAATTTTTTTCATCGTCGCTCCACAGAAATTTGCCGTTTCAAATCGGGACAAGGGCTGATTGAGCCAGACATCTATTGTGTTCCGTGGAGTCTAAGGTAACAACAGGCAAGGAATGCCAAGCAATTGTAGCTAGTGTTATTCAGTGGTTTTGACATGAGTGTAGGCCGTACAATTCCGTTCAGCTTCCTGAGCCAGAAAATCCTGTCTGGTTAGCAAAAAATCCGTCACTGACTGTTGCGGCGATATCGGCGTTGCCTGTGTCCACCAAATGGGGTGCGTTGCCAACTGTAGGGCATGTCCCATCTGATAGGCTTCGCTTTCCAAAGGCGATCCGAAACGCCATGCGCCCCTTGAATCCGAGCAATATCCCATTTCCTTGGTGAAGCGCGGCGAATAGGTGTTCAATCGGCCTGCGAAATTGACATTTCGTCCCACCAAGGCCGCGGGCGGGCGGTGCATGCTGATGACTTTCGTATCTTGTCCGGTCAGTTGCTCCAGGATTTGGCATTCCTTCGCCGCGGCTTCCGAAAGCGCGTCCGCATCCCCGTCATAAATGGATGTGTCGAAATGCAATCCAAGTTCATGGCCGGATGACAAGATTTCCGCCAACGCGGAACGGCTGCGCTCGGAAAATGGATTGTAGAATTCGCTCGTCAACAGCACGAAATAGATGGCCTTGTATCCCTTGGTTTTCTCCAGCTTTGCGAGCCTTGCGGCGGCTTCCAGATCAAAATCAATGTCGTGGCGAAGCACCAAGTGTTTTTGATCATGCTCCACGGTCGCGAAGTCAACATTCGTAAATCCATTCGATGATAGAATCTGGAGAAGACGAAAGTAGTTCTCGGTAGAAAAATCTGAAGGGTCGAATGGGCGATTCATTATTGCAGGCGCTCGAGAAGTTGTTCGAAAAATTGTCGTCTCAACCTGGTCAACTGCGCGGGGTGAAACAAAACCACCAGATCCCCGTTCCAGGCCTTGCAGACATCGATGATGCGCTGACATTCTTCAAGCGCAGTACTCAGTGACAGGTTTCTATATTTTCCGTCGAACAAACCAAAGTCCATGATGGCGGTCGGGTAACTGCGTAGTGAAAGCGTTCGTCTTTGCCTTAGACTATAGATGGGATGTGATCGAGTGGTCCCGGAGCGAAACCCCGACGGCGCCGGATAGCCGAGCGTCATTTCGTTCTCCATCCCCGCGCGATCCCAAATATCCCAGGTCGAATCTATCTGAAACATCAAGGCGTGCTGCCGTCCTTCATATACCTCCATTTCAATGATCTTCTCTAACCCGGCGCGCTGGCGTTCCCATTCGGTTTGATCGGTGGCAGTGTCAACGCCCGGGTGAAAACCGATACGATGGCCGCGGGCGACGATTTCCTTCGTCAGCCGCCGCAACATGCCCGGCCTTTGTATGGCATAAGGATTGTCCATATTGTTTTCAGTCGGGCCCATGAAATTGAACCGGCTGATGAAACCATACCGTTCCGCGTTCGCCATGACATATCGGCAGGCCTTCCATGGTTCACCGGCGGCCGAAGCAAACCAAAGGCGAACGGCCGCTGCCTTTATATCCTTTCGGAAAACAACGTCGCCAATCGCATTTTTGACCAAATGCTCGACATTATGAAATCCCCGCAGGCGGTCCACATCGTGGGTCAAAACCACATTATATCCTGTAAGGCTCTCCGGCATCGCAGTGCCTAGGATAGCGCCGGCAATATGCTTGGCGGCAATATCGGCGTAGGGCGTTTCCAAACTGCTACGACGGGACTGCAGCGAGCCTTCAAATGGGAAGCGATTGTAGCGATCCTGCTGATTGGCTTCGTTGCCGCGTTCTTCCAGCCGCGATAGCATCAGAAAGATCAGCCCCAAGGCATCATAGCCTAGGTCGGAATTCGGTTGTTTGTCGCTGTCTGCGGCTGGCGGAAATATGGATGAAGACGCCGCTCCTTCTTCCAACCGCTGTAAATATTCAAAGTTCGGATGGATGCCGTTATCGTCAATGATGACGCCATCGGGAAACACGGCATTCGGTATGTGCATCGCGTCTGCCGGGGGTTCGGGGCCATAGTGCACAATAATCGACGAAGCCAAGTCGGACCTGGCTACAGGATGGCACTGCTCTACAAATCGACAGGCAAAATCCAACTCTGAACGAAATTTCTCGAGCGGAGGGTGAAGGGATAGACGGTAGGAACGCGGCATCATTTGTCAATTCCGCGAAGCGTTGCGATGGGCAGTGCGAAAGAATTCCGCCGCCAGTGCTTGCCGGGCTGCAAGACGCGTCCATCCATTGCCGGTGGCGCGGCGCCGCCAAAGTTCTCCCGCGGCATCTGTCGAGATCCCCGAAAACACAGGAGCTTGGTCACTAAATTCACTTAGAAAATCACCTACTGGATAAGAAAATCCACTCTTGGGATGATCCCAAAGGTGCTGTGGCAGATAGCGGGCCAACATCCGGCGAAGGACGCTTTTTTGCCCAAATGCCGTAAACGCTCTTGGGTCGAACTTTGCCACGGCCTCGACCAGGGAACGGGAAAGAAATGGCGTTCGCAGTTCCAAGCTGGCGCGCATACTAGCAGCATCCATTGCAGGTAGTTTACTGCCTGGCAGAACCTCCATTAATTCGAAATTCGCGACCAATCCTTCCAGATCGGAGGAGGAATGTGAGAACGTGTTGTCCACCCATGTATCGAAGCCTGGCAGGCCTCTGAGCCAGGTGATTGAAGGAAACACTTTGTTGGCAATATAACGCTCGCTATCCCGCACTCCGATATCATACGCCAAACGGGAGAACCTGCTGTCCATACTTGAAAACACGGCCGCTACGCCCCCGATGAAACGGCGCAGGGATTGCTGAATATTGTAAAGTTTGCGCTTGTCGTAGAAATAGGCATGCTTGCCATAGCCCATGAACACTTCGTCTCCGCCCAAACCTGTTAATGCGACTTTGTAGTTTTGTGCCGCCAGTACGCTCATCTGATAGACCGAGATCGCCGCCAAATTATCGGCTGGTTGCCCAAAGAGGTTTAGCGCCTCATGGCCGCGCGGGTGGTTCGTTTTGGTCCGATTCGTGACAATCTCGTGGTCGAGATTCAAGAATTTTGCGATCTTGGCAGCTTCCAGCGCTTCGTCGTTTACCCCTTGTTGGGGAAAAGAAACAGTTAGGCATTTTGGGGTCGCATTTAGTTCTTGCGCGGCAATCGATGCGACAAGGGCTGAGTCAATGCCACTTGATAAGAAAAGACAGAGCGGTGCATCAGAGAGCAGCCTGCGTCTAACGCTTTCAACTAGGACCGTTTGGATTTCGTCAATATCTTCCTCATTTAGAGGCAAAGGAGGCTTGCCGGGGTAAGCCGGTGGCGGAGGCATCCAGTATTTCGTAGTACTGGCGACTTCACCCCGCGTTATTCGAACTAGCGTGGCGGCCCCAACCCGTTTGATTGATTTGTAAATCGTGTCAGGTGGCGGAACATAACCAAGTGACATATATCCGGAAATCTGATCTGGCCCAAAAGACGGCTCCAACTCCAGCAGTTTCGCCAGTGGTCCGATTTCCGATGACACGTAGATGCCTTCGGGACGCTCTGCATAGAAAAGCGGCTTCTCGCCAAACGCGTCCGCCGCCAGATAACCATTTTCGCCATCCCAAAGGGCAAAGGAAAACATGCCATCAAGTTTATCTAGAGCCTTGCTGCCCCATCGGGCCCAGGCCTTTATGAGGACTTCCACATCCCCCGTTGTCCTGAAAACGCCTCTTTTTGCTTCCAATAACTGGCGGATTTCGTGGAAGTTAAAAATTTCACCGTTGTATGTTAGGTGAAAATTTTCGAACTCATACGGTTGGGCGCTGGCGTCGCTAAGGTCTTGGATAGCCAACCGTTTGTGGGCCAGGAATACGCCGGCTTGTTCGTTGCACCATTCGCCGGATCCATCGGGACCGCGGTGATGCAACATTTCAATGCCCCTCCTTGCCAATTCCATGTCTTCTGGAAGGAGTGGGCGTTTAAGGAGTAACGCGAAGATCCCGCACATCGCTACGAACCGATCAATAAAATTTGCAAAGGACGGCTGGGCTCGTCGACGGGCGACGGCGGGTTTGCCGGAGTCAAGCCAGATATCCCGACAGCGTGGGGATTCTGTCGATCAGCCGACGCGCCATCTCAACAGGGTCCATCTCGGAATCCGCATTAATTAGCATGTCGGGATTGTCGGGCGTGTGCCATGGAATATCGAACCCAACGACATCGCTGGTTTCCCCGGATTTTGCCTTGGAGTATAGATTTTTTTGATCCCGGCTTTCCAGCAAGGTCATGGATGCATCCAAATAAACTTCGAAATATCCCGGCAAATTCATCCGGTTCCAACTCAATAGATCCTTATGGGCATACAATGCGGCAACGATGACAACTAGCTCTTGATCCGCCAGGACTTTGGCGAAATTTTGTATGCGCTGAATTTGTACGACCCGCTCCGGCTCTGAATATCCCAGCCCGACGCCAAAGGCCGCGCGAATGACATCCCCGTCCAGCAACACCGTATGTTTGCAGTTAGGTTTCAGCAAATCATGAAGAGCCACGGCGAGTGTCGTCTTACCTGAACCGGACAGGCCAGTGATCCAGATTACCATTGTTACCTTACATCCTGAGACTTGAAATCTATGAAAGTGTTAAGTGGGTTGCCCCGGCACATAATTGTCAAAGTAAGTAATGGCCCGGCGCACGTCGTGAGGCAGCTTCTCGAGAAACCCATTGAACAGACTGATATCCTCGTCACGCATTGCCGTGGCCTTGATGCCTAGACTGCTGTTTGTATTGCGGGGCGCGGATGTGACGAGTGACCTATGGGATACACCGATTTCGCCGAGAACCTCTGCCATATAGTCAAGATCTTGTAGCCGTGATGTATGAATGATCGTAGCCGCATCAACCCGATCTTCAGCGGCCATTTGCAAATACCGTAGATACATTTCACACCAGGCCCAAAGGTATAGTTCCCCTTTGCTCAGGGCCTTTGCTTCCATAAGCAGAAGATTCCGAGGCGCATCCGGCCGGGTATTGTCGAGATAAAAATTTTTGTTTCGGTTTAGAAAACTGCGCATATTCAGGATTGGATCGCGAACCAGCAATACGACGGAATAACTTGGCAGATTACGTGCGAAGCCAACATGAAGACCACGGGCAAAAAACTTGCTCACATCAAAGTAGATCGTCGCGTTTGTATCAGTCATCTCCCGATCGATGCGACGCAGCCGCTTCTTGGCAATGCGCGCGATATACTCATCGTTACCCTGATCGTATGCTTGCAATACACGGCCACGGCCAAGTAATTCGTGCGTCTCTATGAAACGCCGGCGAAATTTATGCTCCCAATTTCCCAGTCGTCCGGACAGGTGAATATTTGCATGTGGCGCCTCGAAGAGAGCGAGGCAGTTGGGAACCGAATTCTGCAAAAGGTGTGTGAGTGAATTTTGCCCGTTTCGGCCAGCGCAAACGGTAAATATGTACCGCCTGTCCGTATTGCTATGTCCGCTATCGTCTTTCATGGTTGCCCTGTCGTCCTAGAGCCGAACCGCCATCGTGTAGCCACCAGCCAGATGAACGTCCGATAATTGTGCTTCATAGGAATTTGCATCGTGACATCGCTAACACGGCGGCCATCCCGGCGCTTCGATAGCCGCGCTTCCATCGTGACAGCCTCGAATGGAGACACAATTGCCCCTATCAGATTGGGTTGGCATAAGGTCACATGGTCCAGGATAGGGTCTCAACCAGGTCACTAACTTTATGGGTTTGCAGAAAGTTCATGCGGTTGCCGGATTTCGGATAACTGACGGATGAGACGACGATCAGGTCATCGTCATTCAACTTCCCTCGATGCCAAAGTTCTTCCAGGCAATCAACGATGTGATCGGCACTCGTCCTGGAAAACTCGATATCGACGTGGATGCCTTCGACACCGGCGTACAAGTTAAAGCTTCTTGCCGCGGCGGGGTCATTGCTGACCGCCAGGATCGGCTGACTGGGCCGGTGTGCAGCGATCATGCGGGCGGCATAACCCGACAGAGTCACGGCGACGATTTTGGTGATCGGTAACGACCGACATAATAGGGCAACGGCGCGCTCCATCGCCTGCGTTGCCTTCAAGGCGGTTTGCGGCTCGCTGGCATCTAGGCCAGCCTGGATATGCGTTTCGGCAGCGGATGCAACAAGGCGCATGACTTCCACTGCTTTCACCGGGTTGGCGCCGACAGCGGTTTCGCCGGACAGCATGGTTGCTGATCCGCCATCAATAACCGAATTCGTGATGTCGCTGATTTCCGCTTTGGTCGGGAATGAATTTTCGACCATGGTGTGTAACATCTCGGTCGCGACAATGACCGGGACACCGCTTTCACGGGCCGCGAGTAGGATGTCTTTTTGAAATAGGGCCATCATTTCGAAACTGGTTTCGGCCGACAAATCACCGCGGTCGATCATTAAGGCGTCCGTCGCCTTGACGATTTCCTGCAAATTATCAAGTCCGCCCTGATTTTCGACCTTGGAGACGATGCGTGGCGTGTCGCCGCCCGTCAGGGTGCGGATGGCTTCGATCTGTTCCGCTGATTCAACAAAACTGACACCGATGAAATCTACCCCATTTTCCTTGGCGAAACCTACCATCACGCGGTCGCGGTCGGTGATCATCTCCGAAACCAGATTGACCTGGGGAACGTTGATTCCCTTGCGGCTCTTCAATGTTCCGGCAACATCCGCGCGGCAATGGATATCAGGCCCTTCGATTTTCAGTACGGTAAACCGCAACGTTCCATCATCGGCCAAAATTGTGGCCCCATCATGAAGTTGTTCATGCAAGGTCGGATGCCCAACCGGCACCTTTACACCGCCGTCGTGGGTTTGGTCGGTAGTCAGAATGATCGTGTCGCCAATGGCAAATTCCGGTTCATGCGCAAGTTGGATCGTGCGGATTTTCCGCCCTGGAATATCAAGCAGGATTGGCACCTCGGGCAGTGTTTCCCGAATTCGAGCGATGGTCGCCTTGTGCCAATCAAGATCGCTGTGGGAGCCATTTAACCTGGCCAACGACATTCCTGCCGCACGCAACTTCAGCAACGAATCCTTGTCTTCGGATGCTGGTCCAATCGTGCAGACTATTCGGGTTTGGCTCATTAATCGTTTTCCTCAACAAATAAGGGTACGCCCTTCAGGCTGGCGACGATTTCAGGGCGCATGATATGCGGCTCGGGCGCTTTTCCGTCGACCAAGATTGCCCGCATATCGGTGCCGGAGATCTCGCGGACCGCCGCTGGCTCTGTTTGCCCATGGGGGCAGGTTTGCTCCGTTACAATTCCATCACAGCGGCGGCAATAATAGGGGCCGTTAAGACGAACGACCTCAATGCCCAGCTCACCGTCAAAGCGCCGGGTCAACTCATGTGCATCGTATTTGCCGTAGTAGCTGCCGACGCCCGCATGGTCTCGTCCGACAATAAATCGGGTGCAGCCGTAGTTGCGGCGAATTATGGCATGAAAAACCGCTTCCCTCGGTCCGGCATAACGCATCGCGGTGGAAAGGATCCCCAGGACCACCCGATTTGCTGGAAAGAAATCTTTCACAAGCGCTTGGTAGCCGCGAATGACGGCTTCAGGCGTGTAGTCCCCTTTCTTTTTCCGCCCCACGAGAGGTTGAACGAATAGACCGTCTGAGGTTTCAAGGCCGACACGGTGCAAGTATTCGTGCGCCCGGTGAGGCACATTACGTGTCTGAAAGCCAATGATGGATTTCCAGCCCAGTTCGGCGAATTTGGCCTTTGTCTGCGCCGGTGTCAGTTCGTAAGCGGAAATATCCAATTCGACCCGCTGCTTTAGCGTGATCGCGCCGCCGACAAAAATTTCACCTTGGCTCATTAGGTGCGCCACGCCTGGATGGTCTATATCGTCGGTGGCAAATACGCGTTTTGCCAAATCCGCCTTGTTCGGTTGAAAAAAACTTTCCGGCGACAGTTCGCCGACCTCGACGTCTTGGAAGATGAGGGAAACCCGCGGCGTACCCCTTAATCGTTTTGCTTCGTCTGGAGCTAAATCAAGGACGACTGGAATTGGATAGACCTCACCGCCAGGTAACCGCATGCCATCGGCAACCGAGCGAACTTCATCTTCGTTCATGAAGCCTTGCAGCGGTGCAAAGGCGCCCAGACCAAGTTTTTCCAGCTCCAGGTACTGGTGACGGTTCAGGTGAAGTTCACTCATTGATCAAGCCAGGGAAAGTTTGAGAAAATTCGGTGAAGATAACTGTCAGCAACGTCAGTTGTGCATGCGGGGACCGAAGTCAGCCATTTTGACCGAGTTCTCGACCTCGCTAACACGCGCGCGAACACGTTCCCCGAAAAGACTACGGATTTCCAAGTGCATGTCGGTATTGGCTAGGTTAGTCCATTCTTCGGGATCTTCGGACAGATCGTAGATTTCACGCTCCGATACAGCGCCATCCTGAACTTCGTAGATAATCTTGAATAATCCATCATGGATGCAGATTGCAAGTTTCTTGTGATCCATGTCGCATCTTCCATTGCCGGCGTTCTCCGCTATCAAATAGGGTTCGGGGTCGTTCCGGCGTTGTGAAAGAGGGAGACCTCGAAAGCAGTCAGGGATCGACAGGTCGGCCATTTCCAAAATGGTTGGCCCCAGATCCATGTGCGATGTCAGTGCCGACACTTGCTCCGGGTGTACCCCCTCTCCGGTGATGATCAATGGGACGTGGAGGAATTCCGAAAAAAACTGCCGTGTCAAATCGCCACCGAAATGGCGCAACGGTTGTTGCGTTGTGATCCCATGATCTGCGGTGATGATATAGATCGTATTGTCATCCAGCTTGCTTGTCTTAAGCATTGATATGAGGTTGCCGAGCTGGCGGTCGGCATAGGATACGGAGAGATCCCACACAAAGCCGCCAAGATGATAGTTGCTTCGCCCCCGTACCGCACGGGCAATATCCAGGGGAATTTGGGAAAACCTGGCGGCGTTACCTGCTGGGATTAGAAGCCTGGCTTCATGCACGTCGAAATAGTGAACGAATAAAAAGGCGGGCCGATCGTCGGTTTGAAATGCGCGTTCAACGTAGCGATTGATGCGGCCCGCATTTTGATGGTACCGGTCGTTGGAAAGAAATATATACCGGTTCAGCCGTTTTTCGCGCGCCTTTCTAGCGGCGATAGCCTGTCGAGTGGCGTCAGTGACGCTATCCTCTCCAAGAGCGGCATAAAACTCTTGCCCAACATCCAGCATCTTTCGGGCAATGGCGAGAGGAGAGCGGTCCAACAATGCGATTTCTGCTTCAATACGTGGTTTCAGGTATTTTCGCGACGGCGGCAACTCCGCAACGCTCAGGCGTTCTTGCTGCTCAAGAATAAAGAGAGCACCTTCGAGAGCGGGACGATACCAGCGCTGCAACAATGCGGCAGCGACGTCGTCCCCTGCACTGTTCCCGCGCCAATCGGCCAGCACCTCGGCGATTTTCGTTACATAGGTGCCCTTAAGCCAATGCTGAGTACTGAAAAGATTTAGGTATGTATCGAAGCCGCGACCGTAGCCAAGAAATGATGCCGATGGTGCCGCGGCGGAGACACCGAAAGTCATATAGCCCGCATCCTGCAAAACTTCGACGAAACTGGTGGGGCGGCGTGTAATTCCTTCCATGTAGCCGCCATGGTCGAAGGGCAGGGAAGAAGTAAACAGACCCGGAAATGCGATTTGGGTCGGACACCCAACCGAATAATTGTTGGTGCAGCTAGTTCCATTCGCCACCAATCGATCAAGAACCGGCGTGAGCTTGGGTATGTAGCCAGCGCAACCCAGGCGGTCGTAGCGCAGTGAATCGATGATGATAAGAACAATATTTGGTCTGGATCTGGTCAAGAAGCAAAGCCTATTTCGATTTGCGCCATGAGTGAAAATTCCGCAGATGCCGCTAGGTGAACAGGGCTAGAAGGATGAAGGAGTAGCGTTGTCTGCCCCAGGCGGACTTTACGCTGCATCGACGACGCGGCCATGCGAAAGGCGGATAACTTGATCTGAAATGGCGGTCAATGCCGGCTGGTGTGAAATCAGCAAAATGGTCACATTTTCGCCTAGTGTCTTCAGACTATCGCAAACTTCAGCTTCCGTGACAGGGTCGAGCGCGGTTGTTGGTTCGTCCAGGATTAGTAGTTTCGGTCTGTCCAGCAAGGCGCGGGCGATGGCAATTCGTTGACGTTGCCCGCCCGATAATTTGGCACCTTTTTCGCCGACCATCGTTTGTAATTCATCAGGTGTTTCTTCGACGAAATCCCAAGCTCCTGCGTTCCTTAAAGCCGTTTCCACGTCCTTATCGGAATATCTGGTATCGCCCAGCGTCACATTGTTGAGCACCGTATCGTGAAACAACAACATTTCCTGCGGCACGTATCCGACTTGCTGCCGCCAACTGAGAATATTGTGGCTGGAAAATGGTCTTCCATCGACCAGAATATCGCCGCTAGTCGGCGCGTGCAAACCAAGGATGACATCAACAAGCGTGGTCTTTCCCGCACCAGAGGGGCCAACAATTGCTGTAATAGTATTCGCCGGAAAATCCAGCGATATGTCATTGAGAATAGAAGTCCCATCAATTTCGACGGACAGGTTCTTCAGACTGATGACGTCTTGCAGCGGCGGCATGGGCGAGCCCGACTGGCTTTCGGCCTGTTGTTCCGCGGATTCGATTTTCCCCTGCATCGCGCGGTAGAAACTTTCACCAGACACCATCCCCTGATAGATCTCTTGCAAGTTTCCTACTGAATTAATCGTGCGGTAAAACAGGTAGGCGAGAACAATAAGCTGTTCAAAGGGCATGCCCAAATGCGTCATTGCCACATAAATCAACGGGGCAAGGGCCAAGATGAGAACGGGCTCGCGTGCGGCCGTTAATGCCTCTTTGCTGAAAATCAAATGCCTTTGAGCGCGAAACAAATTGTTCGACTCTCGGTCAAGCAATTCGCTCAATCGTCGCTCTCTGGCCATGGCCCGTAGCGGCTTTATGCCCGACAAACCGTCGGCGATGGCTGTTTGCAATGACTCGTTCGCCCGAGAATTTCGCAAACCCGCTCGCCTTGAAAACCCAACCAATCCGGAGAACGCAATGATCAGAACCGCCCCAATGATGAGAGAAAACAGTGTAACATATGGGTTTAGGACCAATGCCAGCACTAGATAGACCGACACCTGTACGAACATCGCTACAATTCGAAAGCCGCAATTAATTGTCGCCGAGGCGCTGCTGGCTTCCACGCCAATTGCATTTGTAAAAGAGCCTATTGGCCGACTGACAAAATATTGCCACTTGGCGACCATCAAGGCGCGAACCAGTCTGCTCCGGAAGGTATACGTGATATAGGCGACGGTAGATCCGACCAAGCTCATCGCGAACATCTTCAGGGCGGATTTGAGAAAAACCGCGACAACGATCAACATGAGCATAACCGTCAAACTCTGTGGAATACCCATGAATGCCAAGAAATCGGCAAATACTTGCTCCAGCTTGGAGCCAGGTTCTCCATCGCCTTCGCCGACCAGGGATAGAACCGGTAGCAACGACGCAAGGCCGACCGCCTCGCTGAGACCAGCCAGCAAAAGGCAGGAGATAACAATCAAACTGCGTGCCGGGGCAATTCGGAACGGCTCGAAAATGAGTGAAATACTATGTGTTGATACGTTTTTCATATGTTTGTTCGTTACTGAACGAATTAGAGCGGGCTGGAGTTCAAGGCGTTTTGCGAATGGCCTCAATCGGGTGTTTTGCCAACTGACTGGGCCTGCAGATGCCGTTGATCTTCCGTTAGGCTTTTCTCATATCCTTCGTCTCGGCCGATGTTGCTATTCAATCTTGTCCAGTCCGGGTGCCGCCCAAGCAGGTCAAGGACATCTGACATGCTGAAGTCTGGGAGCCGGGGATAAAGCGCCTCGAATATCCTGCTTATCAATTCAAAATCCTCGGCTTCATCGACTGTCCAGCGCAAGGCACTCAGATCGGTGGCGTTTTCAAGATTGAATTTTGAAAATGCTTCGGACGTCTTGATGTAAGGGGTAACGTGCTCGCGTTCCGAAGGCAATGTGGCGTTACGGTAGGCCGTTTCCAGCGCCTGACGCGAAAAAACCTCGGCATCAAGCCCATCAGGGAACGTTGGCTTGAGCGTGTTACTGACATAGTCAACGCCACCCTGCGAAAATTTGTCGACCAAGGCATCAATGACTTCTGGATCCGACAATGGGCAATCTCCGGTCAGGCGAACGACGACTTGGGCATCAACGGACTGCGCCGCAAAATGATACCTTGCCAGCACGTCATCAAGACTGCCGCAAAAGCACTGGACCCCTATGCCTTGACAATAATCCACTAATTTCCCGTCGCTTTGCTCGGTGCTCGTCGCGACGATGATCCCATCAAGCGTTCGCGCGCGGCGCACCCGTTCAATTTGCCGACCCAGCATTGCCACGCCTAGCAACGGCTTCAAAACCTTGCCCGGTAGACGGCTCGACGAGAGGCGAGCCTGGATAATCGCGGTGATCATGCCGCAGACCAATACCTTGGGTCGGTCAGCCGAATATCACCGCAGTTCGCCATTCGCCAATCAAGCGAGGTTTGCGCGACGGCATCGAAGGCCCGGCAAACGGCCGCAAGTTCTGTTGGCGTTGCAACGCCAATAACCAGCCGGGACAGTTCCTTGCATGAACGGGCAAAAGCAAGCGCGCCTTCCAACTGTGAAATTCCGGCCATCCTGCAAATTGCCTGAAATGCCTGCAGCGATGTTTCCAGATTTTTCAAATGATCCGGGAGCCTATCAACGCTTGATAACAGAATGCCTTGCAGGAAAATCGAACGGGCGTGTATTTCTATTCCGGCCGCGTGCAAACGTTCGAGTTGTCCGTTCTTAACCAGGGACTGATCAAGAGCGTTGATGGGAAGTTGAACGAAATCCGGCTTGAATCTTGCTGCGAAATCGTCAATCGGGTCATCGGCGTAAAATGATATTCCAATTCTTGCAACTTTCCCGGATGCTCTGATTGCCTCCATGGCGCGCCATATCTTTGCGCCTTGATCTGACAACAGATCCTGGGCGAAATGCACCATTAATCCCCAAAGGCCGGTGCGCTTCAAATGCCGCAATGAGGCTTCAAATGTGCTGGCAACCTCCCGTGCGCTTTCGTTCGTCGGCGCGCCATTCCAATTGGGCGTTTTTGTCATCACCGAAAAGACATCGGATTCAGCCGCAAGCAGGCCAAGCACTTTTTCGCTGTCGCCATAGCCACTTGCAGTGTCAAGAAGACCGATGCCTTTCCTGGCGGCGATTGAAAGAATTTCGGCAACGGTCTCCTGGCAAGGTTTGCCCTTGTCATTGGTAATGCCGTAATCCAGACCGAACTGAACGGTCCCCAATGCGAGTGAGCAGCCAGGAGCATTTGATCCAGTCATCAACACGTTAATCTGTCTTGTCGCTCATCGGGCCAGGGGGGCATGGCCTATTTCAATTTCCCCTGTCCTATCCCTTGTGCGCCAGCAATTGCCGGAATTCCGTTGGATCGGCGTGCCGAGTGTCCGCCATGACAGCGTCCTGCAAAGCTTCAAGGTCAATTTGCGGCTTCCCCGCATCATCGTACGTGGCCACCAGCACCTGGCATCTTCGTTTCAGCATTGGCAATACCCGCTCGCCAATTGAAATCGTCCCAATGTCCATCAATATCACGAGCTTGTCTGTACAAAGGGCTTCCCAGAACGTCGTGCTGTTGATGGTGTCGAAAACAAAGACGTCGACATCTCCCATAACGTCCTCGAACCGCTCGTAGGACACTTTCGCCACTGCTTCCGCATGGTGGCGGCCGTTCGGCGATACTGATTGTGGATGCGGTTTGACCACGAAGTCCGAGGAAAGTTCCGCAAGGGCCTTGGAAATTCGCAAACAGAAGTCCGTATGAATGGGTTCGCCTATCGTTTCACCTGGGTTGGCGGAATGGGCGCGGGAAAACGACGGGCAGTACATTACCCGGCGTCGCCGAGAGGTGGATTTGGACGGTTTCGAACGGCAAATGAGCCTGAGGTGCGGATATCCCGCGCCGCCAACGATTTCAGTTCGGTGCACTGGGGTCACGAATCTTTCCGGTCGGCCCTGCCGGGAGAGTTGGGCCACGGAATTCGTTGCCATTACGAAACGGGTGGCACCGTTGAGCGAGGCATTGGCGTCCAGTTCGGCCCATCCGTTCATTCCCGTGCTGCCGCCATGATCGAACCTTATGACCTCTCCGCCTCTGCGAATGATTTCGTGGGCGACTATTCGCGAGGTGTATTTCGCCGAACCAGTCCAGGCTGCCTCGGGTAATTTGACATTCCGAAGTTGAATTAAGTCTGCGTGGACGGCTGTCAGAACTGTTTCCACATCGATCCGTCCCGCCTCACTAAACCGATCAAGGTAGATGCCTTCAAGTCGACCGGTTGCCGCAAAGAACCCGGTGAGGCGCGCCGCCAGTTCCTTGAATTCCCCGCTTTTGTTGGTGCTTTCGGTTCCTTGCCGCGCGCGCGCCTCGATTAGGTAATGTCCCGGGTCCCTAAAGGTAAGGCGCGCGCCGCTCGGTCCAACATATTCGTGCATCAAATAGCTGTTGTTGGAAAATGCGGTTGCGGTCGGAAACATGAAAAAGCCCGGTACCGCCCAAAGCGGCGACCAACTGGCGATATTTATGAGCTTTCGGATCCGAGGGTGTAGGGGGACCACGATCTGGGCCGGGAAAAAACTTGCCGCCGAATGGGCCGGAAAAGTGCCACCATTCTTGAAATAGTTGAAATCGGGATGGCTGGATACCAATTCGATCCCAGCCCTATCGCTCTCTTGCAAGCTTCGCGCATAGTCCAGCAAACGCCATAGCAGTCCAATGATACGCGGCCCTGCGGTCATCAAGAGCCGCCGGGTATCAAGCTCTGGCGCATCGGCTGTCAAATCCAGATATCCGGTAAGTCCTTGCCTGACATCTTGAGCCACTTGTATCGGCGTTCCCGGCCAGCAAAGGTTATCTCGCCATGCCGGCATCTCTTGTATGGCGGCTGGATCATAAGGAACCTGCCGCCGTTCCATCTTTTGCGGTTTGGTCAATGTTGGCATTTTACTAAACAACGTTTCCTGCAAGCGGCATGCCGCTTATTGTCGTGGTTGGTGGAGATCAAGATTGCTTCTGCAAGTCGCCGATGATGTCCGCGGCCAGCTCAAAGGTTAAAATTTCGGCCTGATCCTCGGGCGGCACGACAATCTCAAAACACTCCTCC
Source organism: uncultured Rhodospirillaceae bacterium (assembly GCA_964631725.1). Classification (GTDB taxonomy): domain Bacteria; phylum Pseudomonadota; class Alphaproteobacteria. The sequence continues at coordinate 112,077 of CAZVYX010000001.1, forward strand.
AATGCATTGATAAGCTTGATGTGCGCCAGGCTGTCCCATTTCTCCAATGTGTCGGGGCTTGTGGCGGCATTGATGTTCCCGATTGATTCGTCGAACAATTCCGAAAATACCACTTTCAATTTTTCTTCAATTTCGGCCCGTTCCATCAAAGAGAGCTCCGGCTAATAAATTCGATATGTTTGGGCATGGGGAGTGCCTCCTGATTCTGTAAGTTCCGTACAAAAATCTCCGGTGATTTCGTCGCCGCGAAGCCATTTCGTGCGTAAAATTCCGCGACTTGGGCGTTCTTTTTGGTCGCGGTGTAGATGCCGGTCAGCGAACTGACCCCGTCCCCGCGGGATTCGAGATCGACCGCCGCCAGGACCGCGTTCTCAACGCTTCGTCCCAGGGCGCGGCAACTCAACAGGAAAGAGTCGATCCGCCGGTTTTTCCGGCCATCGTCCAAGGTCACGACCACGCCGATCAACCCATAGTGACCGAACCTGTCCTCCAGCTTCGCGACCCTCACGCTGGCCAGGGGGTCGTTCAAATATCGCTGAATGTCCACGCGGGTATGCCGTTTTGTGGTCAAATTGAATTGGTTTGTCTTGCCAAACAACTGGACAACCCGGTCAAGCTCGCTCTGGGTCGGCTCACCATACTCAAGGCTAAGCGCCAGGGAGGCCAAAAAGGAGTCGGTGTCACCAGCGACATCTTCTGCGGATTTTCGTTTCTGTTCTTCCTGGTAACCTTGCGCCCGGCCGGCGTCCTCCCGGGTCAAAACCGCGGTATGAAACCTGCCCTTTTCCAGCACCTGACGGCGAAAGCCCGATGCCGGCCCGGACAAATTAATCACGCGGATGTCGGGCAGTTCCGTTTCGACATAGCTGCATTCAAATGGACTATCGTCGATAAACGTCAGCGCGTTCTCGCCGACATTTATTTCCGCCGCGATTGCGGCAATATTTTTGGGTTTGTCGTTCCAGTCAATCCTGGCTGCGGCAAAATCGTCCCAAGCCAACCGAATATCGGTGTTGTCTTGAAACACTTCCAAAACGTCATCCAAATTATTCTTGCTCGCCAATGCCAAGGCAATCCCGGATGCTCTGAGATTGGCTAGAAATGACTGAAACTCGTCGAAGGCGTTGCCTGGAAAATCGCCGGTATACGAAATGCCGGCCGGTCCATCTTCGCCAACAATGCCGCCCCACAAGGTATTGTCCAGGTCCGCAACCAACACCTTTGCCCGGGGCGTGCGAATGCAGTCGATAAATTCCACCAATTCCCGTGCTAAGTGGAATTGAGCGTTTGTGGTCAGCACGGTTCCAAATTGGTGGCCCTTGACGATATCAAACCAGTTGAGGCGACCAAAATCGGCGACTGTCTGGGCGTAGTCGAATAGGAAGACATCCGCGTGATGCCGCGTTAGCGCGGCTAGTTTTTGGTTCAATCTCTCGATATTTGAATGTTTGGAAATGCCGGCGGTGCGGTCGAAATGCTTTTCAACGCCGCGTTCGGCGTCAATGAAATTGCAAACGATAACTCTGGCGCTCGATCGCTCTCTAAAGGCTGACAATGATTCTGCGATTGCCGCGATCAGCAGTTCCGACTCTGCCTCGATTTGATCGCCCGCCGCGAGATGTCTGTGCGCAAGAATTGGCGCGACGTCTTCGAGGTGAAGCGCCAACAGCAAAAAGTCGCCTTGGAAATCGTCCAGTTCATCGCCGGTGGTCAGGGCCCCATGCCACTGCTGATACGGTATGGACAGAAAATTCAGATTGAAGCCGGCCTGGAACTCATGAATCCTGAGATGCGGTTCCACGGTTGCCGAGGTAAAGCTCGACAGCATCGCAATTTTCGAAACTGGCAGATCCAGGCTGTCACTGGCGTGGGCAAGCTGGGTCGCGATAAATTCCACTGTGGCCACGCCAGTGCGATGGGGTAGATAGTCGTCCAGCGCATGCCTGACATCGCCGAAATTGCCATTCGCGCAGGCCTCTCGAAAGGCTTCCTTTAGTGCGGCCGTATCTGTCATTACATATGGCTTCCGCCGGTTACAAACAATGTGTGGCCGTTGACGAAGCCGGCTTCTTCGGAAACCAGGTATGCGGCGGCCGAGGCGATGTCGCTGGGTTCGGCCAGTCGTCTGCGGGGATTCTGGGCGGCCGCCAATTTTCGGTTCCGCTCGGGCACGGAACTTAACAGAGCGGTATCGGTCATTGAAGGTGCGACAATATTTAATCGAATGCCTTTGGCGCCATAGTCCACCGCTAAACACCGAATGTAGGCTTCAAGCGCGGATTTGGCGACGACATAGGGCGCCATTCCTGGTGGCGGTACATTGCTGGCGTAACTGCTGCTAATGGCGACTATGGCGCCGAATCTGTCCTCGATCATCTGCGGCAATGCCGCCGACACGAGGGCATGGGGGCCATGAAACTGAATATCCATTTGCTGCTGAAAACTGGAAGCCTGCGCGCTTAGGGCATCGCCGTACATGGCGCTGCTGCCGGCGTTTAGAATGATCGTGTCTGGCGCGCCGAATAGGCGTTCTACCGCCGACAGCAATTTTGTCGCGGACGTCGGATCAGCTGCATCGCTTTTCAGGGCGGTTCCTCGGGACAAACTATCAGCCAGGGTTTTGGCTTCCACTTCGGAAGACTGGTAGGTAACGGCGACACAAAATCCAAGAGCATCCAACGTTCGGGCAATTTCAGCGCCGATCCCGCGGGAGCCGCCCGTGACGATGGCTATTCTTTGTTTATCGCGGGGTTCTTCCTGCTCATCGTTTTCAATTTCCAGCAGCATAACTTCAGAGGAGCCATTCATCACCTCGTCGCCGGTTTGATTTTTGGCCCGGCAGGTCAACTCCATCGTATTGGTGGATAGATTGATGGCGGTTACCGTGACCGACAAGCGCAATTTGTCGCCGATAAAAACCGGTTTGGCGAAGCGATAACTTTGGGAAAGCCACAGTGCGCCGGGCCCCGGCAATTCCATGCCGATCAGGCGCGAGAATATCGCGCCATAGGACATGCCGTGGGCCACACGTCTTTTAAAGCCTGTTGTCTCGGCGAATGTCGCATCAACATGAAGTGGATTGTGATCGCCGCTAAATTCGGCGAACTCAGCAACGAACGCCTCGGTAACGGAAACCTCCGCATTCGCTGAATCGCCTACGGACCAATCATTGATAGTCTTGTCAGGTGTCACTGTGAATTCTCAACTTGTCGAATTTAGCGCCAAAATCCAACCACTCACGGGCCAATAGGCCATACTGCAGGACATCGCTGGGTTCGTTCCCGTCCGGACCGGTAAGACATTCCTCACGAAAAAGGCCTTCCTTTGTAAACCCCAACCTTTTGACATTGAATTGGGATGGGCCGTTCGCGATATCGACGCTTGCCCGCATTTTCCGTACCGGCAATTCGTGGAATGCAAAATCGAGCAGAATGACCTGTGCCTGCAGGGCGGCGTCCGTGCCCCAATAGTCGCGGTCGCCAATCATGAAGCCATATGAAGCGACGCCATGCAATGGCAGCAGCGCGAAGCTGATCGTGCCGATTTCCACCGCTGTCTCGCGTTCGGAAATAATATAGAAAAACCTATTGGGGTCTGAAACGACATTTTCAACATAACGCATCAACGCGGCAGGTGAACGGTCCGTCAAGGCCACATGCAGATAACGTATCACTTCTGCATCGTTGAGCCATTCCTGGTACTTGCCATCGACGTCCGACACGGCGATAGGGCGCAGTTCGAAATCCTTCGAGAGCAGGTGCTGCCGTTTCAACGCCGGCATTTCAGTCATGTGACGTGTTGGACTCTTTGGAGTTCATCGGATTGGTCTTCATAGGTACAGGCGTGTCTTGATCATGAGCAATTTACACCGCTTCGACGATTGCCTTCAAACCGGTGACGTATTTTGAGGAGCGGCTCGGGCGGAGCGGAAAGTCTCTGATAACGCTATCGACGGACTGAAAGTCGCCGTGATGGAATTTGAATTCCACGATGAGATATTCCGGCAGGTTTATCTTTGGGCTGAATTTCGGCCGCGCCGTGTTTCTTTGATCGAACACACAGATGTTTTCATCGATGGTTACCCGGAGCCGGCCATCTGATGATAAGAAATAGGCACGGCTGTATCGGTTTATCAGGGTTGGCATTGGAAAGGCCTGAAATATTACCCTTCTTTCGGGTGGGAGCTGCTGGGAAATTGACCGTGTGATTTCCGGCCAATTATTCGATAGATCAATACCGTCCAGTGGGTAAGTAACCTTCCACCCTTGTTTGTTCTGTCGATGCTTGAATTCCAAAGCTGATGCCTGGAGGACATCTTCGGAATGGCCATACCAGCGCAACCGTGTTTTCAACCGTCTGGATATGCCGGCCAAATTCTCGCCGTATGAGCGATAGTCGAAGGTATCGAAATAGATATTGTTGACCTGCCTGACCGGATGCAGGACACGAAACCCCGCACGGTGTGCTCTTATCCAGCGGGTAATCGAATCCAAATTCGACTGCTCGGAAACGAATTTGGTTTCAAATCGGAGGTCTTTGCCGTCTTCGGCACCTTGCTTATGCCCAACAAATAAATTCCTGAATAAACCAGTGGCATGGTCAAGAAACATATTGATGTTCCTGGCCTAGTTTTTTCTCATCGGACCAGAAGAATATAATTTTTCGACGTCCATATTTTCCGGTGCGCTTGTCTTGCCGTTAATTACGACCGTTGTTCCATTGGAAGACCTTGCCAATTGAAAGTCCCCCTTTACGACGACGCCGCTGGCATGAATTTCTTCCGTTCCGTCATATTCAGATTTCTTCTTGTAGGCCATAAAGCCGACATTGCGTATATCAACTAGAGCGACATCATCGATTTCGACGGTGGAGCCGTCCTTGCTGACAACGGCAAAGCCGGCATTTTCAATGTCGATATTCGATCCGGAGAGATTGCTTTTCTCGCCCACGGAAATCGCCTTGTCCTTGATGTTTCTAAAGACGCTGTTTTCAATTTTGGTGCGGCTGCCGCTGATATCGTACCCATCGCCGCCAACATTCGAGACCCGCAGATTATCCAGGTAGCCTTCGCAAAAATCGCAATCGAACCCGTCAGAGAGCGCGCCCTCGATGTTAACTCTCGATATTGAGATGTTCGCAGATATCACGTTAAGCGCATCTTCGGCCCGCGTATTCCTGATCGACACGTCCGCCAGGTCGATGGAGCCGCGATGAAATGTGACGGCGCCCGTGGTTGTCCAGCCAAGATAATGCGACCTGTCCGTGTCCTTGATGACCACATGCCGCCAGATGGATTGCTCGGATTCCTTATGCAATACAGCAACGCCATTCCACAGCGCATTATCATTGGCGGCTTCAAGGACAATGGGATTGGCGGCCGAGCCCTCGAATTGGGTCGGCCCGTGGGCCACGATAACAACGCCGGGTGCAATCTTCAGGGTCACGCCGGCTGATACTTTTAGCGATACATCTTCGGGAATGATCAACGGCTCATTAAGCCGCCACTCCCCTGCCGTGATCGAGATTTCATTTTCCGAATTCTTCGTCAGAAACGCGAACCGATCCGACAATGACGCCGCGGTCAGATGTTCATCCAAAATCGAGATGGAGCGGCGGATTGGCGGAGCAGTTTCGAATAGGGTTTCATATACGGGCTGATCGGAGGCATCTGTCTTGAGACAGGCTGTAACGGTTGTTTTTCTGGACAAGGCTTGTCTTACCGCCAGGGGCAAAGCAAATGGCAAAGTACGTTTAGTAAGATGTGACCGGGGCATCTGGGCGGCGGAAATTTCAAACTTTTGCTCAGGCGCCGGAGAATAAAGGCTCTTTCTGATTTTGTTGCCGGGATCGTTTAATTCGAGCCCACAAAGCCAAATTCGATGCGGAATCTTATTTGATATCTCAACGGCAATGCCTTCGCTGGTCCTATAGAACAGGCCATGGCCGAGGGATGGAAAAACGCGGGCTTCAATCCGGCCATAACGCGGCGCGACAATCCTTTTTTGCCGGAAATGTTTGCGTGACAACAGCGCCTTGCTTCGGGACGCCAGGGTGTCAAAGGGAAAATCCATCAAGTAGAATTTGTCGTGAATGAGTTGCGCAGTGATTTTATCGGCAAGGGGGCGGATCTTGCCGACTACGCGGTTTGACACAATGTCATTTGCCACCGTGACTAGTGCGGTTTCGAAAGCCCGCCTCATGTCCGCGTCTTGCTGCAACTGATTGATGAACGCCACATTCCGGGTAATCAGTAAATCACTTGTCCGGTTTGCATCATTATAAAAAACACGGCCGCGATCATAGACAACCGGTTCGAATTTTTCGACGACCGGATTAAAATAGAATCTCAAATTATGATACTTGAGCTGATGTTTGGAATGCCAAATTTCGGAAAGCGCGATCAGAAAAGACCATCTTTCGACGTCGAATACGTCGGATGTTTTCAAACGGCCGTCACGCCAACTCTCCAATAGGGACTTTCCGCGCAAATACAGGCGGTGTAACTCAGGATCCTTGATGATCTTTTTCATGCCGTAAGCTACAAATTCGGCGCTGCGATGATTTTGATAGTACTTCGATAATTTATCGTTTCCGGCGGCGGCTGATTGCCAATTTGCTGTATCGTCATAGTGAAAGATGACGCTTTCCCGGCGGCGGGAATTCTCCAACAACTTCTTTGATGGCACTTCCTCGATTGCCATGACCCCCCATGGCTGTCCATTGAAAACCAGATTTACGAAAAAATACCGGGGCACAAGAATGTCATATTGTTTCAAGTGGGCGAAGAATACGGCTTCGGCGGAAAAGCCGCGGCGCTCGGGCTCTTGAACAGAAAACGTTTTCATCCCGAAGATCGTGCCGTTGCCCTTCATCTTGATACGGAAACTCCAGCGTTCCGTATCGTAGTGATCCAAAATATCCCCTTTTAGGCGCATCCTCATTTTGAATTTTGTCCTGCCATATCGAATGGTGGCGGGGACGTAGGTTCTGTCTTCGTCCAAGGCAAAACCCTTGGCGATGACCTTTTTGCGAGCTTCATTCAATTTTCGAAATTGCTTAAACTTCACATCCACAAAAATGGTAGGGGCGTCCACATCACTAAGCGTGGTTTGAACTTTATTTTTTAAGGAACCGAAAATATAAGGCAGCAGTGCCTTTACATTCTTATTTTCCAAATTCTCTTTCGGCCAATATGAGTGAGAAAGTTCTTTTCCGATTGGAGATTTATATTTAAAAATTACAACGAAGGATCCGGCTAACAAAAGAACGATTCCAAAGATAAACAATTTATACCTGTTTTTGGATAGAAAGATCCTTAATCCCAAGGTGCCGGAACCCGGCTTCCTCCGGTCACTGATAATCATTGGGATCAGACCCCTGGGATTCGTTTTTGATCCAGCAAATTAATTTCTGATCCAGGAACAACATTGCCGATTGCGTCAAGCAGTACGGAAACATTGCTGGATGATGAAATATCAATGAAATACGTAACCTGTACACCGTGGTCGCGCATTTCCAAACGGTGCAGGTCACAGAACTCCGTTTGATTCGATATGGTCTCTGTTAACAGATCCAAAGTACCATTGTCTTCTGGGCGCTCTTGCATATCGATGGTTAAATACAAATGCTGTTGAAGTGAATGCAACCTCATACTGCTAAATCTTGCCATTATGATTAGCAAAATGGAGACAACCGCAGACGTGACAAGTAAATAGTTGGCACCAAATCCAATACCAAGAGAAATAGCGATAAATAAATAGGCTAATTCTTCCGGCTCTTTTATAGGAGTCCGAAAGCGAATAATTGACAATGCGCCGATAAGACCCAGAGACAATGCAAGTGAAGATTTGACGATAATGATTATGAGCATGGTCGTCGTGGTAATATAGGGAAAGACGCTGGAAAAATTTTCCCTATTGCTCAGTGTCTTGCCAAATCGCATGAAATGCCATCGCAGCACGAAAGAAAAGAAAAGAGATAGCGCGAGAGCTAGCAAGACGTTTGCTATGGAAATGTCTTCGAATTTGATGGCGTCCAGGAATTGCATCTTAGCTACCCGATTAAAACATTGAATTGGAGTGTGCCGGATCCGCTGCTTTCCAGATCCGTGAATGGCCTGACAGGCAAATGATCGAATTCAGGCCTGGTAGGTTCAAGGGGCACGGAACACCGATTGAACCTGATGTCCATCAAGCGCATCTGCCAGGGCGTCGTCAGCGATCCAGGCCGCCAGACTGCTGAAAACGCCGTCGTATACGTCAATGGTTTTCACCACATGCTCCGCCGTATGCGCCCGGCTTGGGGCATGCCAGCCCGCAGCCAGAATATTCTGCTTCAAGGCTTCCTGCTGGAACACCGACTTAAGTAGCAGGCCGTCGTGTTCGTCGTTGCAAAAATTGAAGAAATGGCGCGCCGGATAACCGCTCATGTGGATGTATTGGCCCAGGTCATGACGTGCAATTAGGTCATTGATGCCGTCAAGAAGCGGTTCTCCGATGGCCGCGACATCCTCCAATACCGGTTCTGTCTCCAGCACATCCAGGACGGCGTTGGCCGCGGCGATCCCCAACATGTCGCCCCCGAAGGTGAACGAGAAGAAGGTCTCTTCAAACAACTCCATAATGTCGGCCCGGCCAACGATGGCGGAAATTGGCACGCCGTTGCCCAGGGCTTTGCCAAAACACGCTAAGTCGGGGGCGATGCCGAATTTGCCATGGGCACCCTGCAAATGAATGCGGAAACCGGTCCAGCATTCATCGAAGATCAGAACCGCATTGTGTTCGGTGGCGAGATCGCGAACCGCCTGCAGGTAGCCCGCATCTGGTTCCACAATGCCCATGGGTTCCATGATGATCGCCGCGACGTCACCGCTTTGCTGTTCCAGCAGAGTGGCAAGGGCAGGGATATCATTGTAGGGGAACGCAATGGTCAGATCCTGCACCCCTTGTGGCACACCAGCATTACGGGTGGTCGTGCCAATAAACCAGTCCTGCCAACCGTGATAACCACAACAGAGAACAATATCGTGGCCAGTAAAGGCGCGGGCGGCGCGAACCGCACCGCTTGTTGCGTCGGATCCGTTCTTGCCGAAGCGTACACGTTCGGCATATGGAAACCAGTCGATCAACCTTTGCGCCAGTTGCAACTCCGCTTCTGTCGGCAGCGAGAAGGCGATGCCGTTATCCAATTGATCCTTGACCGCCCGATTGACGCCGGGATGATTATGGCCAAGCAGCAGTGGGCCAAGCGCCATGGGCCAGTCAATATACTTGTGGCCGTCCACATCCCAGACATAGCCGCCATCGGCCCGGCTTGCGAACACCGGCGAGACGCCCATGGGGAACTGGGTCCAGCCTTTGGAAAAGGTCTGGCTCTGCGCCGGAATGGCACCCCGCGCCTGGTCCAGCAGTTCCAGCGAGCGGGCGTAACGGGCGCCGGGGTTTGTCTCGGATATGGTCATGGTTTGATACACAGGCCGCGCCACATGGCTTTCAAAATACGGCTATTTGCTCTCAACCCCTGGCCAAAGCGCGGGCGGTCTTCGCGCTCATGGACGGGGACGGGGACGACAGCTATGCGTGCGCCGCCCGCCAAGGCGGCCAATGCCAGTTCGGTGCCAATGGAGCCATAGCTGTCAAAATGGCCGCGGTGCTTGTAAAGGTCGATCCGATAACCCTTCAGGCCGCAAAGAATATCGCTGACGCCATAACGCAGCCGCGTATACAGCCCAAATAATGCTTCGCCAATACGTGCGGTTCGCGGGCGGATACCGATCACGATGTCTGCCTGATCCCGCGCCAGCGGCTGGATAATTTCGTCCAGTATCGCCGCATCATGCTGACCGTCGGCATCAAAGGTCACGACGATGTCCATGCCCAATTCTTCGGCCTTTTCAAATCCACTTTGTAGCGCGCCGTCATATCCCAGGTTGGCGGTATGGTTGACGACCACGGCTCCGGCGGCCTCGGCTATGGGCGCCGTTGCATCGCTGGAACAATCATTGACGACGATAACGGTGCGGCCCGGCATGACCGAGCGTACGACACGCTCGATAGTTGGCGCTTCGTTCCAGGCTGGGATCACGATGGCCACTTGCAAGACGGCTATCTCAGGTGACGTCCGAGGCTCGGACACAATCGCCGTCGCTGATGTCCCGGTTCAGAGTCTTGCCGATGATTTCAGCCGCCTGGTAGGGCGCCAGAGCGTCAGCCGGGCAGGGCCGCAGAAAGGTCAGATCGGCCACCGTGACGGCGTTTCCACGTTTGAGGGCTTTGTTCGATCGAATGGCGCGGCGCTGAATGACGACGGTATCCCGCTCATTTTCCATGACCGTTTTTTCCTCGGGCCCAAGGGCCAGTTCCAGTTCCCGGGTGCGGTCCACCATATCCTTCCAAGTGACGGGGTCCATGGAAAAGGCATGGTCGGGACCCTCGCCGTTGACGTCATCGGTAAAGTGTTTCTCGATCACCCGTGCTCCCAATGCCACGGCCCCCAAGACGGTGGCATGTCCCGGCGTATGATCGGACAGACCCAAGATCATGCCGGGATATTCACGGGCGTATGCTTTCAAGACATTCAGGGCGATGTATTTGAAGTTCTCCAAAGATGCGGTGTAGTTGGTGTTGCATTGCATCAGAACGATTTCGTCGGTGTGCTTGCGCGCGGCCGCCACGGCCCGGCGAACCTCGTCCGCCGTGGCCGCGCCCGTAGCAATCAACAAGGGCTTGTTGTCGGCGGCCATGGCTTCGATGTTTTCATGCCACGTGATATCGCCCGAGCCCAGCTTCCAGGCGCAGACATGCTTTGAAAGTTCGGCAATCATGCCGAGGTCATAGGGCGCGGTGAAATAATCGATGCCCGCCTTGGCGCATTCCGCTTCCAATTCCTTGGTCCAGTCCACTGGGATGGACGCATCCTGGTAAACTTCAAAAACCGACTTCGCCCATTTGGCCTGATGGGATTGTTGTCCCTGCATCGCCTTGAAGCCATAGTCGGAAACAATCGTCTTGGCGCTAAAGTTCTGGAATTTCGCCGCATTGGCACCCGCTTCGGCGCACTGATGGATCAGGTCCCTGGCCCGGCCCAGATCGCCATCGTGGTTGGCCGCAACGTCGGCGACAAAATAGGTGGGATGATCAAGGCCAATTACATGGCGGCCAATGGCGATCTCTTTATTCATAGTATTTCGATCTCTTGCTGCAGTGTCGGCATTTTTCGGGCCAGCGCCTGTTCCAGCCGGCCCGGATCCAGGCGCAGGTCTGCCGTGCGAATGGCGCGTCCGGATTGGGTTGTCGATCTTCCAATGGCGGCGGTGTCTGTTTGCAAATCAAAATGAGCCGCGACCTTCAGTCCGAAATCGGCTTTGCTGAAGCCGTCTCGCGATGCAACGTTATAAATTCCGGTCAGTCCGCGCCCGGCAATTTCAAAAACCAACGACGCCAGTGTTTTGGCGTGCAATGGTGCAAACAGAACATCGGAAAACAACGTGACGTGCTTTCGGGCTTTCAGGCTGTCGACCACAAAGTCACTGAGGCTTTTGCGGCCGGGCGTTCGGGAGGCGCCGAAAAAACTGGTGCGAAGCACGATCCCCCTGGGATGTCTTAATGTTGCCTGCTCCCCTGTCAGTTTGCTGCGCCCGTATGTATTGACCGGGGCTTCCGTCCCTTCCAGGTGCGGCCCGGATACATTCGGGTAGACCTGATCGGTGGAAATGTAGACCAGTTGACGGTCCGCCGGCAGGGCCGATGCTAGATTTTCGCTTGTCAACCGGTTGCCACGGTCGGCGGCGTCGGGGTCCTTCTCGCAACTATCGACGTCCGTCATGGCGGCGCAGTGGATTACCGCATTGGGGCGGGCGGTTCTGATTAGGGCTGTGACGTCTGCAATATTTGCTAGGTCGCAAGGAAGTTGAGCGTCGTGCCGTGAGGTCAGGTCCACGCGCCCATGATCCTGTCCCGCCTCCACCAGAAATGGCGCCAGCAAACCGGCACCGCCTGTGACTAATATGCGATATTGCGGATGATCGTTCATTTAGATTTCGGACACGGTTTGACGGAAAGCCTCGTATGCCGCAACCAAGAAGAGGACCCTGCTAGTCGAGCATGGCGAGAAAGCTGTCTTTGTTCAGCCATTGGTCATTGTTGTCGGAGGCGTAGCGGAAGCCATCTTCAAGTCCTGTTTCCGAAGGGTCGTAGCCTTCGCACCACTCGGGAAAAAGTGTCGGTCGAATGATGTAGCGGTCTGGCAGTTTGATTGTGTTCCTTGCATCATCTTCGGTAATCATGACTTCGTGCAGTTTTTCTCCCGGCCGGATGCCGATGGTTTGATGCGGCAGTTCGGGGGCCATCGCAGTAGCGATATCGACGATCGACATGCTGGGAATCTGGGGCACAAATATCTCGCCGCGTTTCATCATGGCGATTGATGACAGGACAAACTGTACGCCTTCATCAAGGGTGATCCAAAAACGGGTCATGCGAGGGTCAGTGATGGGCAGTGCGTCTGCGCCATCCGCGATCAGCTTGCGAAAAAAGGGCACGATGCTGCCTCTTGAACCGACGACATTACCGTATCGCGCAACCGCGAAATGCGTGCCTGTTTCTCCGGCGATACTGTTGGCGGCAACGAAAATCTTGTCTGCGGCCAGCTTGCTTGCGCCGTACAAATTGACCGGATTTACCGCCTTGTCCGTGCTCAGTGCCAAGACCTTTTTGACATTTGTTCGAATGGCAGCCATGACAATATTTTCGGCGCCGTGAACATTCGTCTTAATACATTCCATCGGATTATATTCAGCCGCCGGGACGTGCTTGATCGCGGCGGCATGGACGACATAGTCGACGTCACGCAAGGCCATTTCCAAACGGTCATAATCGCGGACATCGCCGAGGAAATACCGAAGCGTCTCTTCATGTGCCGCGAATTCCGGACTCATCTGCATGTCGAAATGTTTTTGTTCATCGCGTGAATAAACAATCACTTTCCGAAGCTTGTAGTCGGACAGAACTTTCAGAAGGAAAGCCTTGCCAAACGAGCCGGTGCCGCCTGTAACGAGAATGACCTTGCCGTCAAAATCAAGATTGTCTGCGTTGAATTCCATGAGATGTCTTGTCCGGTATGTTTGCGGGACCCGTTATTGGTCAGCTTTTCTGCCACTGGGCCAATTCCGCTTCCGCTAGTTCAAGGTCGTTGGGGCGACCCAGATCAAGCCAGTATTCGTGGATGGGGAAAAGACCAATACGAAGATTTCGCTCGATCGAGGCGCGCAGCAAATTTGGCATATCGATCTTGGTATCCGCTTCAACGGATCTGTAGATAGTCGGCTGAATGATATAGATCCCAGCCGACACCACATACTCATACCGTGGCTTTTCTTGGATCTTAACAACATCGCCTTCGGCATCCACATCGAGAACGCCAAAGGGAACTTCCTGGTCGAACCGCGAGGCGCCGATTGTTGCGTCTCTATTCTTAATCTGGTGATAGGTCATCATCGCGGCATAGTTCACGCGCGTTACGATGTCGCCGTTCATGATCAAAAGGGGACCGTCGATCTCTGGTGGGATCATGCCTAGCGCACCAGCCGTACCAAGGGGGGTGCTCTCCGACAAAGTATCAATCTGGAGATTGAAATCGGATCCATCGATAAAGTCCGAAATCTGTTCGGCCAAATGATACGTCGAGATGAAAACACGTTTAATGCCGTGGGTCTGAAGATCTTTTAGAATGTGCCATAGAATAGGATGCCCACCGACTTCAACCAGCGGCTTAGGCTTGTGCCTTGTGTGTTCTCCGAGTCGTTTGCCCAACCCTCCGGCCATGACCAGCGCGGTTTCAAGGCCAGAAGTTCTACTCGACACACTAACCAGATGCGTTAGTCGCCTTTCGGAATTGATGACCGGAATACATGGATGCCGACCGTCCATATCCGGCAATAACGCAATCGCGGCCTCAATGCTGTCGACGGTCAAAGGATTCCGATGCATGCAATCCTGGACCGGGTTGTCCAGACCGGCGCCATTGACCAATGCTCTTCGAACATCCCCGTCGGTCACCACGCCGCAAACCTTTTTATCATCGTCGATGACGATTTGAATCAAGTGCGGCGTCGCGTTCATCCGCTCCAATGCACCCCTAATGGTGCCATCCATCCGGATCATCAGCGGTTCGATGTTGGTTTCAACGATCATCGGTGTATGCACTCAAAAATGGTAGGTTAATTCAAGGCGTCGATCATGGCCTGGTCGATATCGGACAGGCTTTTTTCAAGCTTTTCCAGGCAATGAATGACTTCCTCGTCCTCATATCCCTTACCGGTTAGGTGATTGTAATTTTGCAGGTCGAAGGAAGCATTTTCGACAGCCATTAAATAACGCGCGCCATCGATCGCCGCAGCCTCCCGGTCATAATCATCGGATAGCAATTCGTCGAAGTAAGTCCTGATTTGAGTTTCATCGGTGACAATTCGTACATGCGGCAGAATGTTGTAACTATTATGCCGTCCAAATGTGATCACTGGCTTGCCGGTAATGGCCGCTTCCAATCCCGCGGTTCCAGAGATAGTGGCGACCAGTGCCGCTTTATCAACGACGTCTTTCCCAAGCTCCCGCAAATCCAGCATGATGACATTCTTAAGCGCATTAATCTGGCCGTAGAAATCTTCGGGTCGGCGTCCAACGCCACCCAAATGTTCCTTAACGACCAAGCGGTATTTTGCTGGCAGGCTGCGGGACAGCGAAACGATTGCGCTTAGTTGGCTGAGGAATTCCGGCGATTGGCCCTGTAAAGAGGCTTCTGGTTCCACGTGTAGGGGAAAAAAAATAAACGGCTGATCGCCAAGATCCTCTAACCACGGAAAAGAACCGTCTGTCAGCCACCTGGCATCCCGCCGCCGCCGCAGGTTCATGGCAATCTTGCTGCTGAGATAATATTTTCCGACGGTGTTGCCCTTGTAGCGGTTGTAAAGCTGCTCTTTCGTCATTTTGAGCGACATTTTCAGCGTTCCCAACAGGGAAAAACTGTCCATCATCATGCCGCGCGCCACGGCATGGCCCATTGGCGGGCCTTCGAAATTTGCAAAGGATGGCTCAACCGTCGAGGGGTCAATTTCGTCAAAGGCCTTTTTGATCAACGGGTTCGTCAACATGCCGTCGATCGCCCAGTTGTTGTAGCCTTTGTAGCGTGATTCATAAATATTTCGCACCGGCACGTTGTGATGATTAGCCACCATAACGCCCGTGTCATTTCGTAGATTGATGATTAGCGTTAATCCCTTGTCCGGGATTTCGTCTTCCCAAAATTCAATTATATCGGTTGTGATCTTCACCATCTGCGCAAAGCTGGATTCTTCCGACAAGAACGACTTCGGATGATAATACCCACCTAGAGCATACCCGTGGCCAAGATGGCGATTGGTTACATTCAGACTATTGATGCTGCGGCCATATTTTTTCTCAAGCGAGGTGGCTTTCGCAAATACGGCCGCCTCGTCCTCAATTACAGGTAACGCCCCGGGGTTGTTGGACTTCACGACGGTTATTGAAGAAAACAAATTTTCCCGGTCGTTTTCTCGGTAGTACTTGGCATGCAGTTTCGAGCCGCAAAAAAGATGGAACGTACTGCCATGGCGCTCAATCAGGCGTTTCGCCAGATCCGGAATAAAGAAGCGCCAGTTTCCCTGAGCAATAATGCCAACATTGGCGAATGGGTTAGGGTTTGCTTGCACAGCCATCCTCATATTTTCCAATTGAATCGTGTTTTTGACCGGGAAGGTGCAAAATCAAACGTTGTAGATTTCCGGTTTGTAGTTCTCAAGATTTTCTGCTTTGGCGAACCATTCGATGGTTTCGCTTAAGCCTTTGCGCAAACCGTTCCGGTCAGAATACTTGGGAGACCATCCCAGCAGGTCTTCGGCCTTCTTATTGCTGGCCAACAGCCGCTGAACTTCGCTTTTCTCCGGGCGAATTCGGCCAAGATCCGTTTCAATTTCAACCTCGACATCCATTATCTCGGCGATCAGAGCGACGAGGTCTCCGATCGAAATTTCATGGTTGCTGCCAATATTGATGACTTCGCCGCATGAATTGTCCGATGCCGCTATGGCGCAAAATCCGGCGACGGTATCAGCCACGAAATTGAAATCCCGAGTGGGCTTTAAATCGCCCAACTTGATCCTTTGATTGCCGCTTGCCAGTTGCGAGATCGTGGTTGGAATTATGGCTCTGGCTGACTGCCGTGGGCCATACGTGTTGAAGGGGCGGGCAATCGCCACCGGCGTATCGAAAGAGTAATAGAATGACATCGCCAATTGGTCGGCGGCAATCTTGGTCGCCGAATATGGCGATTGTCCGACAACGGGGTGCATTTCGGTGATCGGTACGAATTGTGCGGTGCCATAGACTTCACTGGTCGAGGTATGGACGATCTTGCCAATACCAAGCTCGCGGCCTGCCTGTAAGATATTTAGGATGCCCTTGATATTCGTATCCACATAGGTGTCCGGCGAATGATAGGAATATGGAATGCCGATCAACGCCGCCAAATGCATGACGACATCGCATCCTTTCATGGCTTCCCTGACACCGTTCGGATCGCGCACATCGCCGGCAAAGACATCGAGATTGCATTTGATATCCTTCGGTAGCGTGTCCAGCCAACCCCAGGAGCCAAAGGAATTGTATAAAACGAACGCGCGGACATCATGGCCATCCGCGATCAGCTGTTCCACCAGATGCGAACCGATGAATCCGTCGGCTCCCGTCACCAGAACTTTTTTTTCTGTTAGCGTCATCATTCACAGTTTCCAGTCGGCATCACAACGCCATGAAATTTTCAAGGATACGCAATCCGACGGCGCCGCTTTTTTCCGGATGGAATTGCGTTCCGCTAATAGCGCCGCTGCTTACCGCCGCACAAATGTTGATGTCGTTGTACCGCGTGTCGGCCAAACGCGTATTGTCGTCTAATGGATTTACCATGAACGAGTGGACGAAATAGACCGGCTCATCATTGCCAATGCCCTGCAAAATTGTACCTTCCCTACGAATTCCGGTAGATGGCGTATCGAGGTTGCTCCAGCCAACATGGGGAATTTTATGGCACTGGCCTTTGGCATTTTTCCGCGGCACTTCAATGACATCGCCGGAATGCCAGCCCAGGCACTTGCTTTTGGTGAATTCCCAACTTTCATCCATCATCATTTGCATGCCGACGCAAATGCCCAGAAAGGGGCGTTCTTTTTCGGTATAGCGGGTAAGGGGTTCCGTCATCCCACGTTGGTTCAATTGGTCCATGCAATGGGCAATCGCGCCCACGCCCGGCAGAACGATCCGGTCGGCAGCTTCGATTTTCGACGGGTCATCGGATAATTCAACACTGGCACCACATTTTTCAAAGGCCCGGCAGACACTGCGGATATTGCCAATGCCGTAATCGACGACGAGAATTCTGGAAGACACTCTGTCTTACTTTCTGTCCGCGGCGGCATTGGCGCCTGCCGTCAAGCGCATGTCCAGGCCTGCATGGTGCATTGTTTGTTTCATATCCTTGATCGAATGCCGCTTGTAATGAATTGCGTCCGCGACCGCCAATGCATCGGCCAGGCCATCCGTGGCCGCCTCAACCAAATGACTAGGTTCGCCCATTCCACCGCTTAATATTACGGGGATGGAAACGCGTGAGGACACCTCGCGGCATAGTTCGATATCGAACCCCTTGCGGGTCCCCTCCTGGTCCACCGAAGTTAACAATATCTCTCCGGCACCCAGTTTCTCACCCTTTACGGCCCACTCCACAACCTCCAGATCCGTTGGTTCGCGCCCGTTATCCGTATAGGCCAGCCACCCGCCATCTGGACGGCGTTTTGCCTCGATGCCCAGGACCGTACATTGCGAACCAAACCGTCGGGATATTTCCGAAATCAGTTCCGGGCGTTGTGTCGCAGCAGTATTGACCGCGACTTTGTCGGCACCGTCGCGCAGTAGGCTGGCGACATCATCAACCGATCGCACGCCGCCGCCGACCGTCAAGGGTATGAAAACATGTTCGGCCGTATGGCGAACCAAATCACCTAAATGGTTTCGTTGGTAGAGGCTGGCCACGGTATCCATGTAGATCAACTCATCCGCGCCCTCGTCGTAATACCGGGCGGCGAATTCCCGCGGATCTCCAATCACCCGCAGTCCTTCAAGGTGAATGCCCTTGATCAGGTTCGGTGCTTTGATATCCAAGCGGGCAATTAGCCGAATATTAGACATGTCAGTAATTGCGGCGGTCGTCAGCTAACTGACACGGTGACGCAGCTGCCAACCTTCGTTGGTCTGTTTCCACAGATGGGGCGAGCGGAAACTATCCGCGATCTCATGGAATTCCTCTGCGCTGATATCCAGGTATTCAAGAAAATCCGGGAAGTATTTTTTCGGAAACTCTCCGTCATAGCGATGGACCAGTGCGACAGCCTCTTCACGATTGATGTGACCGTGACGCACTTCTTGTGATGCTTCGTGCGTGCAACGGCCGATGCCGAACTTGATGAAGCCGGTCCAGTAGTGAAAACCATCGACGCGGTCATCAATAGAGTTGTACTTCGAAAAGGTTCCTTCCGTTCTTTCCGGATTGGCTTCGAATTTGGTGTGCTCGACCGAATAATAGTAATTTTCCTGCGGCGTCCAGCGCAGGAAGTAGCCTAAATAATGCGATTCAATTTTCGCTTCGCGAACATCTGACAAGCGCATGGGCAGATAGGGATCAAGCATGCGTTTATCGATGCCGTACTCCGCCAATTGGCCGACCGGCGTGCCGCCAAGGTGAATTTCATTGCTGGAGTCGTGGGTCAAATACCGATCGGGCACTTGAGATTTTAAGTCTTCATTGCCGCCCGTGCCGTACTCCGCTGCATTCTCGCCATAGAATATCAGCGGAATGTCTAGCTTCTTTGCCAGCTTAATGGGGAAATAGCGCTGTCCGATCGTAAAGGGCTGGAAAGGGTGCAGCAGGTTCTTGTACGCCAAACGGGTCAGTGTTCGCTGTACCTGTCCGTTGGCGGTAAAGAGGTAATTGTCAAAACCGCCAATATTGATCCAATTTTGGAAGTTGCGCCAACCGACATCGGTATAAATATGTGGGGCAAAGGTCACGGTCAGCGGGTTCATGCCATATTTAGTTTTAAGCATGTGGGCTGCATAAATCGAATCCTTACCGCCGGAGCCCGGAACCAGGCAATCGTAGGCCCCATTTCGGGACCGTTTCCTATCCAGCAGCTGGATCAGTTCGGCTTTGCGCGCGTCCCAATCGATTTCGGTTTTTTTGGCGACGACACGGCAAGCATCGCACAACCCATCGTCGCTGAACTTGACGGTTTGTTTTTGGGCATCGGGAGTATCCTGGACGCTTTCCGAAGGCGCCGCCCGTTGGTTGGACAATACGCAACTGCGGCAAAATGTGACGTTGCCGGGAAGTCCGAATTTTATCTCAAGCTCACCATCAATTGGATCGGTGAAGTAACGCTTTTCAGCGGTACGCTTAGAACTCATGACAGGGAATCCTTATCTCTTCCTGGCCTTTGCGGGGCTGCTTAACCGCACACCAAGGCGACTTCGTAAAATATTTCAGTGTCGCCGCGATCAAAATTGCCGCCATCAATGAAGACGTTTCCCAATGGCGTCACACAACGCATTGGCGACAATCACATCAAGAGGCGTATCGATATCAATGGCTCTCTCGGTCGGCATGACCATGCCAACCGTCTGTGGACCGAGGAAGCTTTTGCTTTTTTGGTAGTCGTCTGTCCGGGCGACAAATACGGCGCCATTTAGAACATAGATTTCATCAAGATCCTGCCGCCGGGTCGCCTCACTGGTTACTGGAAGCACCGGCTGCATGGTATTGTCCGCGGCGATTCGGTACATCCAGTCCGGCGATTTTTCCGAGATCGACACGGAAACCGCCGCAGGCGCGCCGCGTTCCTGGCAGAGCGTCAGGCAGGCATCAATATCCACGGTTGTCCGAAATGGCGACGTTGGCTGCAACAAAACCAGATATTCATACGACTCGGTCATTTGTTCTAGAGCATGCAGAATAACATCGGCGCTGCTGGATTGATCATCGGAAATTTCCGCAGGTCGAACAAAGGGCGCTTCGCAACCATATTGCGAGGCTACCGCGATAATGTCCGGCGCATCGGAGGACAGGATCAGCCGATCAATGATAATACTTTCCTGGGCAGTTTCAATAGTCCAGGCAATAAGCGGCTTACCGCCGATTTCAACTAAATTTTTCCCCGGAACTCCTTTGGAGCCTCCTCTGGCAGGTATCACGCCCAGGACTTTCCCCGCGCCAATCATTGGCTGGATTGTTCGTTCACGCCAGGGCCAAGCCAGTGAAATTCTTTGCTTAGCAGATCTTCACCCAGTGTGACGGATTTCAGCGTTTCGATGATTTTCGGAACCGCGTTGCCATCTCCGTAAGGATTGACCGTGCCGCTACAATCCGTGCCCATGGCCAGTTTGATAGTCGCCAATATTTCATCTGCCCGTGGCGGACAGTTAAAGACCGAGGACGCTTGCAACCGGCCCTTTTGCCGATCACCAATATTCACAGTCGGTTTGCCAAACGATGGCGCTTCATAAAGGCCGCTGGATGAATTTCCGACAACAGCGTCCACCTGGAAAAGGGCGCTTAGGTAGCGATGGTAACCAAGTGAGCTATAGGCTTTAACGTTGTCCCGACTGTCGGCAAATTTTTCCAAAATATCGATCAGGATGCGCCCTTCCGGATCGGCATTTGGTTTGGTGAAGATGACACCAATGTCCTTGCCCAGCATGCTAAGGGCGTCCAAAAATTCCTGAAACTGTTGCTCCGATGACTGGGCGGCCAGCGTGACCGGATGGAAAGTCGCCATCAGGTTCTTGCGGCGAAACTTAAAGTCTAGATTCTGCGCCAACTCATGACGGCTCAATAATTTCAAAGACTTGATCTGATCAAGCGCGGGCGTGCCGACGACATAAACATGCTCGGGATTTTCCCCAAGTTGTCTTACCCGGGCGGCGGATTCTTCATTGGTGACAAAATGCAGGTGAGACATTTTTGTCAGGCTGTGGCGAATAGCTTCGTCGAACGCTCCTTGGGTTGTGTCGCCGCCGAACAGGTGAGCAATTGGAAGTTTCATAACCAGCGCGGTTTGAGCGGCCGCGAATATTTCAAATCGGTCGCCAGGCAATAGCAGTAGATCTGGCTGAAGGCGGTCGAATGCATCGGAAAATCCAATGGTGCCCAGGCCCATTGATTTGGCAACCGACACCGTGGTGTCGCCTGAAACAAGCATCTCAACCCGCTCGTCAATGTTAAGGCCATCTTCCTCTATCTCCTGATAAGTCATGCCGAATTCCGGCGAAAGATGCATGCCGGTCACGACCAGTTGGAGAACCAGGTCAGCGTCATCGTCGATGGCGCGGATCAATGATTTAAGCAGGCCATACTCGGCGCGGCTGCCTGATACGACGCAAATTTTTCGGGGTGGCATCAATTAAATTCCAACTCGATTTTCAGCATCGCGGCGAGGAAATTTCGACCATTTCCTCGAAATACCTCACAATCCGGCCGCTATGCGGTTTGGGCGCTTCGTCGATATTCAGCCCGCATAGCCGGCGCAATATCCGGATTGGTTCATTGATGCCGAAATGAGCGCGGAAAATCGTCGTGCCCGAAAATCTCGGGTTAATCTCAAAAACGTAGGGCTGACCGTTTTTTAGCCGCAGTTGGATATTAAGCGGCCCGAATGGGTTCAATTTTTTTGCCACGCGCGTGCAGTAGCTTTCGATCTCGGGTGCCGGCTCACTATACGCAATGGACGTATTGCCGTCCTTCAATTGCCGACGGAGGGCACAGACACTGTCTAGGCGTCCATCAAAATGCAAGACGCCACACGTGTATTCACCGTCGTCGTCAGGCAGATATTCCTGAATGACCGGATCGTCAGTTTCATTAATCGCGGTTCTTAGCTGCTCTTTGTCGTGAATAACCGCAATCCCCCTGCTTCTAGCGCCAAATCGGGGTTTTACCAAAAGCGGAAAGCCTAGATCATCGACCGCCAGGCCCATGTCGGCCGGCAGCCAAGAACGTGGGGCAGGCAAACCCGCTTCTTGAAGGAATACTGCTGTCTGATATTTGTCCTTGCAGGTGCGAACGACATTTTCGGGGCTGACAATAGCGGTGCAACCTGTTCGCTTGCGCAATTCAGCGGCCCGTTTGGCCAATGGCAAAAGCTCGAAATCAGCACCTATAAAGAGAAATTTGCTACCATTTCGGTCAATTTCTTCACAAAGCCTGTCGAACCAATAATCCTCGCTGACATCCGGGTCCAAATAGTCAGGCAGCAATGCGCGGGTATTGCACCAATGAAAACCGATTGCAGTCTCAAAATAGTCAAGACCGGCGATGGTCAATTCCAAATCAGGATCGCCCATGCGCAGGCATTTGATGATGCCCTGGCCAAACAGCGATCCGGCACCCGAGACCATGACGGGGACTTGCTTCACAAGCCCAGCGCTCGTTTGACCTTGTCATGGCAATTGCCCAGTGAACTAACCTTATGCACATCGGACCCGAGAGAGACCAGCGGGTTGTATTTTTGTAATAGAACCAGCAAATTTTCGAGGACCGCCGTGTGGTAGGAGCTGTTGATTTCAAACGCGATGCTGGTCTTCGCCGCTTCCGCGATTAATTCATCAAAACATGAGATTGGAAACCTGCCAAAAGTTCTCAGGCTCATCCCACCAGCATGAGAGAGCACATCGGCCGCTCCTTCGTGCAATAGGCCCATCGTTGCCTCAAATTCTACGGCGTTGGCATCTGCCTCCGTAAAATCCCGCGCGGGCGCGGGGGGGGCATTTAGCCTGGGCAGGCCGTGGACACTCGCCAGCACGATATCTGCACAGTCGCGCATATCGTCCGAAATATCCAGATTTCCAGCGCGATCCAAGAGCTTAACCTCGAAGCCCCGAAAAACCTCCAACGTGTCGAGCTTTGCCGATTGCTCGTCGATTTCGGCAAAGAAAGCCGGGTAATAGTCACTGGTGTGGCGGGCATGCTCGGTGAAGGCGATCTCTGATAGACCGAGTTGAATGGCCTTTTCCAGCACCTCCTCAATCTCACCTTCGCCATCTGTCCATCGGGTGTGGATTTGAAAATCGCGGCTGATGTTTGATGCCGTTAGTTCGGAAAATCGAAAGAACTGCGGTTTTTTTGGGGCGCGCACAAATCAATCCAGCTCGCCTGGATCAATGAACTCACCGGCTCTGTAGTTGCGGCTCGCCTGGCGGCCGAATAATCGTTCCGCGGCCATGGGCGAGATGCCGGTCTCAGGCCGTAGTGCAGATAATTGCTCCTCGCGAAAAACGGTGCCAACGGGGATGTCACAGACCGCTACAATGGCGCGCCGGGCGACTAATTTCACATCCGCTTCCGCGGGCGTCGGCATTTTGGCTTCGTCGCCTAAAGCCTCGCTTGCCTCACGGATGTCGCTTACCATTCGTGGAAGGACCGATAGCGGAAGGGAGGCGGCATGGTCGGGACCGGGAAGCTCAGGATCGGGCGTTACATGCTTTTCAATAATTCGTGCGCCACGGGCCACCGCCGCGATCGTTACCGAGCTTCCCAAAGTATGGTCGGAATAGCCAACGGGCAGCTCGAATGTGTTTTTAAGAGATTCCATGGCGCGAAGGTTTATCGCTGAAAAGGGTGCCGGATAGGCGGACGTGCAGTGCAGTATTGCAAGTTCGGGGCGATCCACGATTGCGATTCCCAAGCCATCCCAAACCGTTCTAATCAGTTTTAGTGCGGCTGAAATTTCATCAAGTGTTGCCATGCCGGTTGACATGATGAGAGGTAATTTCGACTGAGCGGCGGCTTTGAGCAGGAAATAGTTGGTCACTTCACCAGACGGAATTTTCAGCAGCGGGACGCCAAGCTCTTGCAGGAATTGCACCGAAGGCACATCGAAAGGGGTCGAAATAAATGTAACGCCATTGTCAGCACATGCCTTCGCAATGACCCGAAAGTCGTCAAAGGACAGACGAATGCGTTCCAGCAACTCTTCCTGACCAGCAACGGACTGGTCCTTTTTCATATATTCCGCCAACGGCGCGTCGGCCGCCACAACTGTCCTGCCCGAGACAAAAGTCTGGAACTTAATTGCATCCGCGCCGGACTGGGCGACTTGAGGAATGATCTCAAGCGCGCGGTCTAGAAAGCCGTCGTGGTTCGGGCCGACTTCCGCGATGATAAATGTGTGGCCAAGGGGCCAGAATTTCGAAATTGTTTTGTCACCCATGGGGATCAGCCGGCCTGCAAAAACACAGGCATAATCTTTGCGTCCTTGAGTGCGGGACGTTGGCGCAGGCTGGCGGCAATCTCGTCATGGAAGTTGACCGGAGAAATGAATATCGCGTCGAAACCCTCCAGAAGATCATCGTTGATATGGTGGATCGATTTCTTGATGCCCGGCAAATAACGGCCTGTTTTCAGTGAATCGCTATCGAACACATCGATATCCATCTTTTCGCAGATTGTAGACAGATTTAATACATTGGCCAAGCCAGCGGAAGCGCCGATAAAGGCGGCTTTGCCCCCCTTATTCTGCTCGGCGAATTCATCCAGGCGCTGAAGGTTGGCCTGAAAATTCCGCTCGAACTGTTCGAGTAAAGGCTTCGTGCTTTCACACACCGCCGATGGATCCGCCTCGGCTTTACGCGCGACGACCTGTAGCGCACCGAGATAATTCGCTTCGCTCACGCGCTCGAGACCCGTTCGCTTCATCAATGTGTCCAACGAATTCGGCGTGAAATAAGAGATATGTTCATGTACGCAAAGGCCGAGATCACCTTGGCGCAGACTATCTTCGCATTCCGGCATTTTTAGGAAAACGCGCCCGTCATCGGATAAATTATTGCGAACCGCCCGCAGGAAATCTTCGGGGTCTGGAACATGTTCAAGAACATTCAACGAGATGATGATCGGAAATTTGCGCCCAAGATCGGTTTCGGCTGTAAAATATTGCCGGTAAACGGTGATCTGGTCATTGTCCGGCTTTTCCTGAACCGCCGGGTCCACAAGCGAGACGCTGGCGGCGCCCATTTCGTGGATGTAATATTGGGCGTTGTAAAGTGTGCCACCGCCAACTTCGAGGACATCCAGCCCCGAAATGTCGCCGCAGGTTCGGCGAACGCCGTCCAGACTCAATTGGGCCAGATGATTGCCCCACTCGGACGAGCCCGGTGGCGAGGTCTGGAAGTAATAGTCGTCGCTTGCGTAGGAAGCGATGGCGGCTTCGGCTGCCGAGCTCTGAATTTGACGTATCATGCCAGCCGGATCGCGTTCAAATGTGAACGGATGGTTGTCGATTTCGGGAGCTGCCTGGGCCCCTTTCCAGAATGGAATGTCTCCGACAGCACATTGTTTGGTGGTATCCGGCATTTTCAGCCTATTTTCCCTTTAGTTTCTACGGGAGCATCATTCTGGCACACGATAAAGAAAGGCTCATGCATGTTGTTTGTGGCGCCAGTCGAGAATAGCTTGGATGACGCAGCTTTGTTCGTTCTCTGTCAACGAAGAAGAGCATGGCAAGGAAAAGACGCAGCCCGAAATTGACGCCGATGTACCATCAAGCCGGGATTGGCTGCCATTAAAAGGTTTCTGTTTTGACAGGCCACGCCAAAAAACCCGTGCGCCGATGTTGTTGGCATTCAAGTGCCCGACGATGCTTTCGGCGTTTTCACGACTGTCGGCCAATACCGAATATAGCCAGCACGAACTCTCGGTCCCGTCTGGCGTGCGCATTGTCGTAAGATCGTTATGCCCCGCGATTGCTTGATCGTAGACCCTCGCGATTTGACGTTTGGCCGCGACCATTTCGTCCAGCCGTTCCATCTGCGCCAGACCCAACGCCGCGTTGATGTTTGTCATGCGGTAATTGTAGCCAATTTCATCGTGAATATAGTCAGGGCCCGGACGGGCTTGCGTGCTGAGGTGTTTGGCGCGCCGTGCCAGGTCTTCGTCGTTCGTTACGATCATGCCTCCGCCGCCGGCGGTAACCGTCTTGTTGCCATTAAAACTGAAGGTGCCGGCGCGGGCCAGCCCACCGACGGGTTTGCCATTGTATCTTGCACCGATGGCACCGGCGGCGTCTTCCAGCAACACAACATCCGCCCGCTGACAAATATCCCGCAGGCGGTCCATGTTAGCGGGCAGACCAAGAACATGGACGGCCAACACGGCCGAAATTTTGCGGCTGTCACGGTCCGCCGCCAATGCTTCTTCCACCAAGTCCGGAGACAAGGTCCAGGTTTCCGGGTCAACATCGACAAAATAAGGCATAGCACCGGCATGGTGGACGGCATTGGCGGTTGCCGCAAAAGTCCAATCGGGAACGATAACCTGATCGCCAGGCGTTACCCCGGCGCATGTTAACGCCAGATGCAGCGCAGCTGTGCCGTTGGAGGTCGCCACGCCAAATGCGCAACCGGCCAGGTCCGCCACTGTTTCTTCCAGTGCGATGACGTGCGGCCCGGCAGACGAAACCCAGTTGTCCTCGATGCATTCTGCGAGGTACTTCAGTTCGTTGCCGCGGAGGTCCGGCACCGCGAGAGGGATAAAATCAGTTGATTGGGGCAATGTCAGTTTTGGATTGTTTGGCGGCGCGCCGGCTGTAAGCGTTCGGAATTTTCCCAAGCTGCCGCAGCGCGGGTGACTCTATTACACGTCGCCGCGAGACGTTTTCATACGATGTCCGAGCCCCGCGTGTCAATGGTTGCGACCCTGATTTCAAAACCGCGGGATCAAGGTTCCGGCGTTTGGACTCGCGCACTTTTGCTTTTCCGCCCACGGTTTAGAATGGCGCCTGATTCCATCATGGTGCTAACAATCCACAGCAAATTGGGAATTAGCTGAGACAGAGTGGAAATCGTATAGAAACCGATAACGGCCCATTTGGCGTCGGGAAACAACAGCGCAAGTATCGCCAGGAAGTAGCCGTTCACTACGAACAAGACCAATTTGGCTTGAATAGCCCTTGGCATCGCGGCTTTATCCTGCTCTTCCGCGGTCAGTTCCCCACTCAGGTTAACCATCCATTCGCGAAAAAAACTCAAACGGTTGCGGACCATCTGATTGCAGATATCGGCAATGGCAATTGCCGCGCCCAGGATGATCAAGGCCGGCTCATCGAAGTATAACCAGCTGCCAATGCCAAGGAAAAATGCAGATAGCGACGGATAGATAATATCGGCAACGCCGTCGGCGAATTTACCATAGTAGGTCGCCTTGTCTTGTACCCGCGCCAAATTACCATCAACGCAATCGAGGACGGTACCCACGTAATAAATGGCGACCGAAATCTGCCAAAGTAGCGGGATTGGTGAAATCAATAAAGCGACGCCGACAATTGCGATCCACGTCCTGGTGTTGGTCATGCGGTTCGCGGTCCAGCCCCTGTTGTGAAAAAATGGTGTAACAAGGTTGGCCGATGGCCGGGCAAATTTCGAGACGAATGGATGGACTTCGATGTTCGGATCAATCGAGTTCCTGACGTCCGTCACGGTAATTTTTTCAGTTGCCATCATTGATCATTCAGAGTTGAGGCATGCGAGAATTTCGTGGACCCGCATGTTGGAAAAAATGTAGCTGACAGCGTTCAAATTTGGACGCGCCTCAACCAAATCGCCATATTGACGTTGGGCAGCATCTTATTTGCAATCTAATCAAAATCAAGGGGCGCCGATGTCCGGTCGATGTGTCCAGTTGCATTTGGCTTGGTTCGACCATTTCCCGAAGCCCTGAAATCACCCCAAAGGGAGTTGTGCTCTATAGTTATCGGCATGGATTTGATGGCGATTTGATGGGGGGTCTTGAGGCGATTTCTTGGGTAGCCATATCCGCACGTGCGGTATAGTCTCGGTCAAATAACCGCAAATTCGAAACGACCCTGGAGATGCCGGAGATGCAACAGGACGCAGCCCCGTCGACTTCGGCCACGCATTACCCAATGCACAAATGGGCGACGGACCTTTTTCCCATATGCCGTAGCATAACCGGCGCGGGCGTTCGGGAAACCCTGGCTTACCTTTCGGAACTTCTGCCGGCGTTGACGGTTCATGAGGTAGCGTCCGGAACCAAGGCTTTCGACTGGGAGGTTCCTGACGAATGGAATATTCGCGAGGCCTATATCGAGGACGAAAGTGGCAGGCGCATCGTTGATTTCAAAGACAGTAATCTTCATGTCGTCGGCTATAGCGAACCCGTCGATCAGTGGATGGACCTTACGGCGCTGGACGAACATCTCTACTCCCGGTCCGACCTGCCGGACGCCATTCCTTATGTCACCTCCTACTACAAGCGTCGATGGGGCTTCTGTCTTACGGACAAACAGCGAAAAAGCCTGGCGCCTGGCCGATACCGCGCCTATGTGGACAGCACCATCGCCCCTGGTGTCTTGAACTATGGCGAATTGATTTTGCCCGGTAAGAGCGATCAAGAGATATTTTTATCAACCTATATTTGCCACCCCTCACTGGGCAACAACGAATTATCAGGACCGGCTGTTACTGCGGCTCTCGCCAAATGGCTGATGTCCCTGCCCGACCGCCGCTTTACCTACCGTATCATTTTCATTCCCGAGCGCATCGGTTCCCTGGTTTATCTCAGCCGTCACATGAAAGAGATGAAAGAAAAAACAATTGCCGGTTTCAATATTACCTGCATTGGCGACGAGCGTACCTATTCCTATCTAGCTTCCAGGAAAGGCGGCACCTTGGCCGACCGAGTAGCTCTTCATGTCCTTGGCCATCATGCGCCCGGTTTTGACCGGTATACCTTCATGGATCGCGGCAGCGACGAAATTCAATACTGCGCACCTGGCATCGATCTGCCGGTTGCCACGATCATGCGCAGTAAATTCGACAGCTATCCCGAATACCATACCTCGCTGGACGATCTTTCGGTCATTAGCCAGCGTGGGCTGGAAGGCGGGCTTTCGGTCTTGCAGAATTGCCTGTTGGCGTTGGAGGCGAACCGGGTCTGGCGGATGAATATTCTTTGCGAGCCGCAGCTTAGCAAGAGGGGGCTATATCCAGATATCGGCGTTAGCGGTATGCATCAGTACGATAGATCATTGGTCGATGTTATCGCCTATTTGGATGGGCAAACCGATTTGTTGGCGATTGCCGATACCGTGGGGGTCGAGGTGTTGCAATGCGCCGAAATCGTTGCGACCCTGGCACGAGAAGGACTGGCAGAAGAAGTGAGTCATCGTTGACCGGAATGCGCTTCTCGAGAATGGCAAATGGAGTAACTGATATATCCAGCCGACGAATTCAACTGCTTGAGGTATTCCCGGAAAATCGGACAATAGGTGAAGGTGTATTCCGCCCCTTGAGGGGGAATATGGAGACGACGAACCGGCGCCGTTTCACGGTTGTTTTCAAAGCCCAGGTCGCGCTTGATACGCTTCATGGCGACAAGACGGTCCAGGAGATTGCGGCTGATCGCAAGGTGCTTTTGAACCAGGTGAGCACTCGGAAGCGTCGGGCCATGGATGGGTTGGCAAGGATATTTTCCAAAGGCGCCGACGAGGCGGAAGTCCACGATCTACACAGTGGGAAGGACTCCATCACAAATGAGGGCGCTGCACGTCTGTTTTCCTGTTAAGGTTCGGTACAGCCACGGAACGTTACATTTTAGGAAAACGGAAACTCTACTCTTAACCACCCAAACCCAATACTTGTACTGATGAACGAGAGATATGCTCAGGAGCGAAGTGTCGTTGCCGGTTCGCCGAACTCTGTTGTTTTGAGTTGGGTATTGAAGACGCCGGCGGTTCAGATCAATCTTTACTGAGTCTCTCGTTGATATTGTTACAAGAAGGCTCGGAACCTCTCCTGCCTGCTCGATTCCGACCCTGGTGAGGTTGGAAACGCCCAAATAGTTCTTTTCGTGAAGTAACAAATGCCTATCTGCACGAATGCCTTCGATGCTTCCGTGGAAATAAAATACCGGCTTGCGTACACTCCCAAACAGTTTTGCGAATTGATCCGAGTATCTTTTATTGGTCGATCGTAGCAGTCCGCCATGACCAAACACCACGACAGCGTCTACCGTGTCCTGGTGGCTCTCAATGCCGTGCCGCAACCAAAGCAAATTTGCCTCCATTCGGCGGTCGGATTCTACGCGGCTAAATTCGTGCGCACCCTGTATGCTGAGAAAAACAAAAAGAATCTTCTCGCGCACGAAGAAGGCATTTTCCGGTCGCCCCTGCTGATAGAAGACGTTATCTTGACCTTTCCAATTTTCGCGAAATTTTGAAAACGTGGACCTCCAGTTCCGAAGACTATCGTCAGGACAGACACACCCATTGTATTCGTTATCCCCAAGCAAAACAAAAAGGGGTGACTGCGAAAACCGAAATAACCGGGCGGATCTTGAAAGGCGTTCTGTCGAACATTCATGTTTTAATATGTCCCCGGCGTGAACGACAAAATCGACTTTGGATGACATTTCCGCGAGCTCTCTTCGAATGATCGGAAAATGTTCTTTCCGGTATGGTCCGTCTGCCATCACCATGAATCTCACAATACCCGACTTTGGCTCACCGCGTCCTGACGAGGTTGGAAGGAAATTCAAAGACGACAAAACAGCTACAAATAAAATGGCATGGAAAAATGACCTTTTCTTTCTCATATTTCCTTCTCCGCCTTTCGGATGCAGTCACCCCGATTGCTCGTTTGCTGCCTGTATCTGAAGCCCACCGTCTCATCACAACAATACGATGTACAGAAGGTCCCGCGTCAGCCAGGCCAAAGTGGTCGCACAACATCGCAGGCGAACGCTCGCTCAAACTCTCATTTTCCAAAGATTAGGTGTATCGTATTTCAGCCGCATAGGCTATCGAACACCGCTAATTTGACTTATGTTTTGCCCCATTGGGATCAAAAGCTGGGGAGGTTTAGAACCAACCAGGCTGCAATAAAAGGGACTATGCGATGATATTTTGGGTCTGGGCATTTGGAATTCTTTTCGCTGTTGTCATTTGGTCTCTTCTGATTGTTTTCGGCGTATACTTTGCGGGAGGGAAAACATCGGACCTTTTATTTCTAAAAAAGTGGGAAATTCAAACAAAGGGGGACTTTAGCCCATTTCGCTTCATATCATTCTTGTTGGCTGCAATTCTCTTGGTCCTTATTTTTATTGCCTACGAGTTAGTACTTGAGGTTGTCGGCCTTTGATGGGTAATGAGACCTGTGCGCGGGTTTGATATCTCTCTGTTTTTTGTCGGGCTTCTCGGATCGGGCGTGATTGATGCCGGGCAGCAATGATCCGTGATCGCGACTATCGGGGAGCAGGTCGGTGCGGCTGGACGGCAACGAAGATAACGTGGTATCAGCGGCGGCGACATCTGGATATATTTGAAGTGATTTCGAGGTTTGGCTGGGTGATGTCGGATTGATGTACAGATTGCGTGTTCCTATTCCTTCGGGATCGTCAGCGAACCTAATACAATGATGACAGTAGAATACTTTTTGTTATTGACTGTTATTGGCGTTCTATCCGTCGTCCAGTCGATTTTCGGAATGGGCGTCCTGGTGTTTGGAACGCCCACCCTTCTGTTGCTGGGCTATGATTTTCCGACGACGCTGAGTTATCTTCTCCCTGCTTCCTTTGCCATTTCGTTGCTGCAGGTAATCTCTGCTAGATCGCTTGAGGTTCGGATATCTCGCTATTTGTATCTGCTCTGCCTGCCAGGCATTTGCGTCGGTTTGTGGTTGGTTCATTCAGGGTATTCGGCGCCCTGGACAAATTTCATGATCGGCGGGATCTTGTTGCTGTCGGCACTGGTGCGGATACTGCCCTTGTCCAGACTTACTGTGACCCGAATGCTGGAAACGCATGATCCGGTCTACCACTTGATCTTGGGGATAGTTCACGGCTTGACAAACCTGGGCGGTGCCCTATTGGCAATTCTAGCCAGCGGGACAAGCACTGAAAAGGTGATCATACGATATACGATTGCTCATTACTATTTGGCGTTCAGCACCATCCAGATGCTTTTCTTGGCGACAGTCATGGGGCTCCACGACCGCATCCTGGCCAATATACCGATGGCGGCGATCTCGGCGTGCGTCTACCTCGCTGTCGGAAACCGCATTTTTTTCCGCGCCAGCAATCCGATCTATGACTTCGCCATGACCGCATTTATTGCCGTATATGGCGTCGTCGTCCTGGTGGAGATTTAACGCACTGACTTTGTCCAGCCCGAGAAACGTCCGACGCACCTGATGGAGCTGGTAGCCCACTCCAACGACAAACAGATTGTAATTATACCAACGAACCGTACCCGAGACTCATTTTGGGTTTCCCTGCATGGCAATCTTTGAATCAATGATGGTGAATGGTTCAGGGAGGTCAGCATGGGTGCGGCGATTGCTTCGCTTCAAGGCTGCATCAATGATTTTCTGTTATCCAGAACGTCAGACGCCGGCCCTTTGATATGACACCAAGGATCGAGATCCAACATACTTGTGAGGAGTATCTTAATGTCTCGACAACGCATGGCCTCGACAAATCCCCTTCCAAGCCCTGTGTTGTGTACCGTTCCCTCCTTTATGGCCCTGCCTCGAAATGCGCCCAGATCGATCAAAGTGGCGTCCACAAATACGCGCACGTAATATTGCCACGTTGTCGGATGCCAAGCATCATCGGCCCGCACACGCCCTTCAAAGGCCTTGCTATAACGGTATGGTACATTCCATTCCTCCTCCACGTAGTGGAGAAACGTCAAAAATTCTATCGTCAGACAAAAATTGGCGATGACAGCTTGTTTCTCCCATAGGCGGTCGTAGACGCAGTTCGCTCCAAAGCTCGAGGCCGGCAGGTTATTCAGCAATTCCTCAGCCATTGGGCCCTCGGCCGCGACTGAAAAAATCGGGTCTCGGGAACGCGTCACCCCGGGGCGTGAACGAAAGTACTCTGTGAACGGACCTACGGCCGAGGGTGTGGTCGCGGGGTCGTAGTCCTTGCCATCGGTGAAGCTGTAGGTGTAGGTCGGAACCACGAACGTTCCGCTGCTGCCCAAAGCCGAACGCACGCCTTCGAGCACCAAGGCACAGGTTTCGTTAGTGTTTCGGCACCCTTTCGCCAACCCCAAAGGACCAAGCGCCATATGCGAAAACAGGACGTCGCCTTCAGTAACCCCCACCATTCGCAACGCACCAGCCACGTCATCAGCGGTGTAAGTTTTGTCTCGAACACTCATCGTGCAAGATGTTCTTTTTCGCTGACAAATGTTTGCTGCTCGCCGCCCTTTTGAGGAATGCCAAAACACCACCATTGGCCACCTGTACCAACAGGCTCGAAACCCAATCGTTGATACAGATCTTCGACTGGCATATTGCGGTCCGTGGCGAGAAATTCGCCGACAATCTGCTTTGCACCTACTGCGCGCGCGATATCCAAAACACGGTTGAAAATGAACTGCTCGAGTGTGCGCGAAAACGCCCGGCAGCTCACTAGCCAGTCGTCTATCCGCAAATCATTCCCCTCTTTGATCGCAAGAAGCGACGCAACTATGCCATGATCGGTGTAGCGGTCTCGCAAAGAAATAATCAGGCAATGCGCGTTCTCGCCGTTGGCGGCCTCATCGAACTGATCGGCATGGTAACGTCTTGTTGTGACGTTGAATTGGTTGGTGCGCGACTGCATTTGGGCGAGTCGGTCCAAGCATTGAGGCGAAAACTGCTGCACGCAGGCAACCATCTCCAACGACGTCAGAAATTCCTCCAGACTGGCGGCTCCTTCCTGATCTAATTTGGCGCGCCGCAGAGCCTGGTACGACGCCGCCCGAGCCTGGTCAGTTGGGCTGACGATTTGGGCGTCAAAGAGACGCATTTTGTCTAGATGTGCGACGAATTGTGATGCATCTTCCGGCAATTCGACGGTCGTAACTTCCGGTAATTCCCGACGCATGAACGCGCATTCCGCGGGATTGTC
Organism: uncultured Rhodospirillaceae bacterium; assembly: GCA_964631725.1. Taxonomy (GTDB): domain Bacteria; phylum Pseudomonadota; class Alphaproteobacteria. The sequence goes on from CAZVYX010000001.1 coordinate 146,106, forward strand.
GTCGACAAATACAAAGGCATCAAGCCCCAAATTCAGCGCTTGCGAAATCAATCTCATGTTGCCCGGCTTGTCTTCCCAATTGCAGACGAAAGCTGCGAAATCTTCAATTTTGAGCGGCATATCACCACGCTTGCTAAAGACTTCCCGCGCAATTTCCGGATCATTCTTGGAGTTGACCGCCAATATTACACCCCGCTCCTTAAGAGACTTGATGTATTGGCAAAAAGCCAAATAGGCTTCGCCACTTGGCGTGCCTGTGCCAATGCAGATCCCGCCTACACCGTCATCGCCGACGACCCCACCCCAAAGTGTATTGTCGAGGTCGAGCACCAGACACTTTTTTCCCGTCGCGCTTGCACTTCGATGAACCGCAGCGAACCACCGGGCATATTCATTGACGTGCTTAAGTGCGAACGGCAATTTACTATTGTAATAATCACGAGCCGAAGACCATGTGCTTCGTCCGACGTGAGCGGAAAGCGCATCAAGGTCGAGCCAAAACACGGAGCTTGGCGCAATTGTCAACAATTGTGAGTTGAACGCATCAATGAATCTGTGCGCGCTACCATTCAACCGCCTCTCCGCGGCGCCAAACAACGCAATTGGCGGCTTGTCAAAGAGATGCTGAATTACAGGAACATCAAGTCGCTCATCAATGATCCGCCAAAGCTCCTCAAAGCGCTCCACATATTCTGTTATCAGCGCCTCTTGCTCGGCTTGGCTTATAGGCAAGTGCGCCGGAAACGCAATGTCGTGCCAGGTAAGCCCAATCAAAATTAGGTCCGGCTGAAAAGCATATAGTCCACTGTTGTGATCAATAATTTCCTGGTGGAACGAATTGTAGCCGCCCTCGAATATTCTTACTATGACACCTTCGCGTGCGAGTGCGGTGCTAATTACCTGTGCTATAAAACTTGATGCATGATTGCCGGAAAGAATGGCCAGCCGCCGCAGGCGAAGATCCTTTTCGGCCAGTGGGTGATGGGCAATCTGTCCGAGCTTTTCGGATAATTGTGGTATTATGGAAAGTTTGAGTTCGTTCTTGGACAGAAACTTGTGCAAGACACGAAAAGCACCCTGAAGGTCATTCGCCGCCAAGGCCTCGTCCGACGATAAAATTGTATCTGACAGTTTGCCCATCTTTCTTACCGCCGTTCCATTTTCTCCGCTACTTTTCTACGAATCTCCCCAATGTTGCTTATGTTTGTCATCTCTTCATCTGAAAAAGTGATGCCAAATTCTTCTTCGAGCGAGCTGAGGACGATAACGTGCGTGATACTATCCCAGTTTGGAATAGTTTCAGGAGAGTCATCGTCGCTAAGTCTGTTGCCGTCACAGGAAAATACAATACCGATGACTTCATTAATTTCTTGCATTGATTACCTCTTGGTCAAGATCATCGATAGGGTTCTGGGCGGGCCCTTTGCCTTGCTCGTTAATGGCTTCGTCCCTTCGCAGATCTGGTCAACGATACTAAATCCTTCACCCTCCGCCATCGCGATGACCTGTTCGGGGGTCTCAAATTCATAGATGTGGTCGGGAGCTGCCGCAGTAATGGCGGCGGTAACATACGCTAATCCGCCTGGGCGCAACGCCTTGCCAACACTGGAAAATATTTCTTCTGGATGGGGCACATGCTCCAATAACTCGCCGCAAATGATAGCATCTACGGCATGCTGATACTCATCAGTGAGGTGTCTGGCGTCTTGCAGGTGATACTCGGCCGCACTTTCCTTGAATTCAACAGCGATGCGGCGCGACATGTCCACTGAGGTAGAGCTGATGTCGATGCCGGTGAGACGCGCTTCAGGAAAACGTCGTAGCAAATTCAAGCCAAAATATCCGTGTCCCGGCGCAATTTCCAATACCTGCTTAATGTTGCTTAGTTTGGCCAGAAAATTGTCTTCAAAAAAGCACCAGAGCCTGAAATGGTTGGGCCACCCAAATTGGCTGCATACCAAGCCAAACATCATGTCAGTCATTTCATCGGTATTATCATAAACGGCTTCGCGTACGTCATCGTAATTTTGTGAGACATATTTGCCAGTCACCTCATATTTGTATTGCAGCCTGTTATATTGCAATACCATAGTAGCGAAAGACTTGGCGAGCACCGCCATGTCATCGTTAGCAAGCCGCTTATAGTGTTCAAGAATATCCTCTGCCAACACTTTGAGGCGTTCGCCTCCTTCTTCTATACTTGCGGCTATTGACTTGGAAAGCGGCTGGTGACTTCGGTCAATGGCGGCCACGAATTGTTCCAGATTATTCAAATCAGCCCCTCTCTAGAGCGAATTTTTTCGTTGAGCGAGAAAAGATTTTATCAAAGGCGAGGCTGATACGGTATTGAATTCATGAATATCGCCGGCGTCTTGTGTGCTGACAAATTCGACAAGGCCTAGTCCAGGAGCGTGAACGAAAACGACCTCTCGTCCATCCCCAAAAGCAGGCGCAGGATTGGGACCGAATACCTTGCGGATAGAGGCCTTGCGACACCAATCGTCGATAGCCTCTACAGAGGCAACCTGAAAGCAGATATGGTGCGGGCCGCCGCCGCGCTCAAGCCCTCCGTTCAACGGAGAGTCGCCACCCATGGGCTCAATCAGTTCTAAGCGCGGGAATGATTTCTTAGGAGAAGAGAGAAATTGAATTCGCGCAGAATGGTATGGGTCTTCCACGACGGGTTCTGCGTCGGAAAACTCCGTCATGCTCGATAGAATAGAAGCCAGGTGCTCAATTTCGGGCGTTAGGATTCCTACATGGTCTAGAACAAGGGGCATGCTGTTATTGCACTTCAATCAAATTGACTAAAAATAGATTCTACCGATTGTAGCGGGATACGACCTGACCGCCGTCGGGCAAAGGGATTAATCCGACATTTTCCAGATAGCCAACAGATCCACGGCGACCATACCAAATTTGCAAGATCGTTGGAATGATTTTCTCTCCGCGACCGGCTTATGTGGGGCCTGCCACATGGCGCCGTCCGCTCCTATCGTGGGCGAAAAATCGCTCCCGCCACGGTGGCGCGGCAATTGTCCACAGGTCCTAGACGGCGCGCGCGGTAATCACGGCCAAGTTGGCCATTTGTGCCGGCACCAGGGCCATGGCCGTACGTTGCAGAATATTGCCGGTCAGGTTGAATAAGCAGCCGGCGCTTCTGACCTCGCTCTCACGGTAAATCCGTTGGCTGGCATGGCGCAGGAGGGGAAATTTAAAAAGAAACGACATGTTCTCCACATAGTCGATGGTTTCGATCTGGAAACCACCATTGCCGACCAGGGATTTGAACTCCGCTATTGTCAGGTTCAGTTTGTGGAAAGCCTGCGCCGCCGCCTTTCCACCCCGCCTGACCTTGCGGTTCGCCATGCTGTCGGTGACACGGTTTTGAAGGTTATTCAAGCGCATGCTGGCGCACAGCAGGCCACCGGGCTTGATCACCCGCCGAGTATCGGCGATGGCCGCTTCCAGGCCGGTTTCCAGACCGTGATAGAGGCCAAAGGCCAGAACCGCAGAGAAACTCTCGTCGGGAAAAGGCAGAGCGGTGACATCGCCGGCCGCCAACGGAATGCTCGGGTCTTCCCCATGGATCGCCGATAGTACCGTAGATATGAAATCCAGACCGACGATCGCGATTCCTAGATCGTGGTAATGGCGCAACAGCCGGCCCGCGCCGCAACCCGCTTCTAGCACGGGGCCGCTCGGGCGGTCGGCGACGATGACCTGTTCCGCATGCCGGCCAGGATAACGCTTCAGATTGATCGCGCCGCTGTCCACGGCGACACCGTCCCAACGGTGCTGCCAATAGTCCTGACTACCGCCGTGGGCGCGATAGCTAACCCGCATCGGTGTCCTCTAGGCTCAACAGGGCGAGGTGTTTCAATAGCGGGTGCACCACATAATAATCCGCGCCTTCCTCCTGCGCCTCGATCCTGCCGAGATGGTTGTTCTTTTGCCACTGCTCGACGACCTCTGTCATCAGATCGGCGCGGATTGCTGAATCATAGAAATAGTCGATGTCGACGCCCACGGGCGGCGCCGGATAGCGCCGCCGCGCCAGGATCGGCCCTTGATCGATGGCGGGAACCATCTGAATGACCGAGACACCGCAGCCCTCGCCGGCCAGCAGGCTGTAATAGACCGTGGTGCTGCCCCGGTAGTCCGGCAGCCAGCCGGAATGGGCATGCAGGAAGGGTGCGCCCTGAGAGAGCAGCTCCCGGCTGACCAATTGTCCGCCATAGCCGGAATAGATCACCAGATCGGCCGCTAATGCCGTCACCGTGGTCAGGATCGCGGGATCATTCACGCTCTCCGCTTCGATCCGCTGCACATGCTCGGACAGGCCGGATAGCGACCGGGCCAGCGGTATGCGTGGGTCGGGCAGGGGCACCGCCGTGGGGATTTGCGGCGGCGCGGGCAATGCGGCCTTGCCGGGTTGTTTGGCGCCGGGCCGGTCGAACAGGACAACCTGATCCAGAGCGATGCCGCGCGCGGCAAAGGCCTGGGCGTAGGCCTGGCTGCGCGGTGTGTTCGCGGCCAGGAAAAGGATGCGGCCACCGGTCATGAGGCGATCCCCCGCTCGGTCATCAGAGCATCAATATAGGATGCCTCCCGTCCCAGGTGCCAAGCCAGCCTGGCTGATAGCTCGGGTGACAGGGACCCTGCCTCGGCACACAGCGTATCGAGGCATTTCAGATAGGCGTTCAGATGACGCAGGGCACGGCTTTCGTCATAGGCCGCCTGGAACAAATCCGCCGCCCGGAGATAAAGGGACAAAGTCCGCCGTGCCGTTTTGTCCAAGGCGCGGAAGCCCTGATCATAGCCGTCATGCACCCGCTTGTGGATCTCGAACTTCTTGAAAAATGCTTCCCGCAACGAAGCATCGCCTCCAAGGGCGCGTTCCAGAAGATCGGCGCTCTGACGGGACGCCGGTTCCGCGGGCTTAGCCGGCATGGGCTGCACGCCGTCGGGTAAGTTCGCCAGGATCCCGTCGCGGTTCTGACGCCAGGCGGCGATAAAGTCGCGCCCATGGTATTCGGTGTAGAAATAGCTGTTCGGGGTGTCTATTAGCTCACCCGTGGCATAGGGATACATACTCATCCGCTGGCCTTGATCCTGGCCAGAATATCGGCGGCGGCGGCCTCGCCATCCAGGCTGGGGCCATCGTTGCGGACCACCAGATCGGGCTGTTCGGGAGTGGGGAAGGGGATGTCGACGCCGACCACATCCGCCATCTTCCCCGATCTGGCGGCGGCGTACAGGCCCTTGCCGTCGCGGGCCGCCAGCGCGGCCATGGGTGCGTCCAAGAAAACTTCGAAATAGCTGCTATAGCGCTCCCGGTTGGCTGCCAGGATATCAGGAAAGATGCATAATATGCTGACCACCGCGTTGATATTTTGGCTGTCCAGCCAAGCGCTCATGGCGGCAATGCGTTCTGCGTTCACCCGGCGCCCTTGTTGACTATAGGCGTCAGGCCCCCGATCATGTTGAAAGATCTCGCGCACCTCGTCGCCATCAATCAACACCGTGCCCGGCGCCTCCGTCTGCCACTGCCTATGCAGCGCCCGGGCGATGGTCGTCTTCCCTGCACCCGATAAACCAACCAGCCAAACAATCATATCGCCTCTCTCAACTCCGCAGACTGTCGGCGGGGGATACATGGTTCGCCGCACAATTTATCTCGATACTCTGGGCGGTACACAGCCGGTCAAAAATCTGCTCGCCACAGCCAATGGCCGCCGGAATACCAAACTCAGCGCAGCGGATCGCCATATGAGAGTTGGTGCCGCCGTATTTGGTCACCAGACCGGCGATACCATAGGCAAAGATCCAGTCAAAGCCCGGATCGGCATTTTCGATCAGGACCACCGCGCCTGCCATATTGCCGGGCACCTGGTCATGGCCGCCCAGATGCACGCTATGGCCTTGAACACTTTTATGGGTGATGAAGTTTGGTTCACTCAGGCGCAAGGGCACTACGTGAACGTCGGCGGCGTCGCTTAGAATCTGCGGCAGGCGCAAGGCCTTGGTAATCTCGTGGCGCTGGCGTCCTGCCGCTGCCCGGGGCTGCAAGTGAAGTTCTACGTCCCCCTCGTCGATTTCCACCAAGGTATTCAGAATGTCATTGATATCCAAATAAGATAACATTTCGCGGCTCAGGCCAACGGCTTCCCCCCAGGCGGCGATGCCTTCCAACGCATCCGAGACATTGCGGGTAAAGACGAATTTGGCATACTCCCGCGCTGCCGTCGCCTCGCGGATATAATCGAACAGCGCCGCCGCGTTCAGGTTCAAACCTTCATCATCCAGCAATCTGTCGATTTGTCCGACTTGCCCCGCTGTGGGTGCAAACGCTGCAGGTTTCTCCGGATCGGCAAGTGCGGTGATGCCAGCAAAAAGGTCATCGCGCTGGTCATAGCGGGCGGATAGGATGTCATAAGTTCCCGGCCGCAGGTGGCCGTACCGCTCCAGAAAAGCATCCCGGGCCAAGCTGCCGGCGACCAACTCGCGGCAGTCATCCGCCATCTCGCCCGCGACCGTACGGACAGAACCCATAAAACTCACCACTTCATCGGCCGTAAGAACCCCATGCGCCACCAAGGACCGCAGCATGGATTGCGCGATGAAGGCATGCCGCGCCAGGATCGAGAATGGGATGGTGCCCAGGGTAATACAATCCTCTAGCAAGGCCGCCACGCTGGCAAGATCTATGGCTCCCTGGCGTGCCAGGCTTTGCCGCTGGTCGGCAAGTTTCTCGATTTTTTCCAGCTCCCCCGCCATGGGCGCAACCTCGCCCCGCAATAGGGGCCCGGTCAGCGCTGAAAGCGCGGCGCGAAAGGCGGTCGTCTCCGCCCTATCCAGGACGCCGGGGCACTGCGCTTCCAGCCGTTGTTCGAAATCAAAGCTCAACGCGGTGATCGCGACATCGAACTCGACCTTGTCATGCAGATGCGGGGCTTCGGCTAGGCGATCCAGCCAGGCATTGCTCAGCTTTTCGGCGGTGGCCTCGTCCAGGCCGGCGGGCAGCAGTGAATGGAAGCTCAGGCGCACATCAATATAGGGCTGGCCGCCCAAGGATACCAAGAGCGGCATGCCGCGCGGTTCATCATAACCCATCTGGCTCCGTGCCTGGCGCCAGGCCCGGTCCGTTATCAGGTGACGATATAAGGACAACGCTAGGGGCCGTGGCGCCCGGCCAATCATCTCCGCCGGGTTCCAGTCCGGCATCTGGCCAAAGATCGAGCGGCGGCCATGGACCCCTGACATGGGCGCGAAACGGTCCCCGACAAAGGCCTGAATGCGACTGGACGCATCATCAACCCGGACTTCCAGTTCGGGGTCCGGGCTGGGCAGCGCGGTCATGCGGCGAACCTGCAGAAGATGGGCGCCAAGCCTGCGATCAACGGCGAACTCGATATCCAGGCCGCCGTTCAAGCCCGCCTCTGCGATCACATCCTCCAACTCCGCCGTCGCCGCCAGCAGCACTTGAAACCGGCCCGATTGCACGGCCTCAAGGGCGCTGCGATGGACCACCAGGGTGCGGTTGGAATAGCTGCCCCCAGAGGTCACCGTATCCGTGCGCCCGGTTTCATCGTCATAGTTGATCACGTAATAGGGCGCGCCCGTGTTCAGATCCCGGGTGAACAGCACGCCGCTCATCAGCACATCGCTCAGCATGGCTTGAACAAGCACCTGATCCGCCAAATCCTCGCCCGCGCCGCCGCGGCCATAAGAGGCGATGACCTGCTCAATCGCTGCTTCCAGGGCCGCCGGATCGTCTGCCGGTACGTCGGCGATGGACTCGAACTGGCCCGCCATGCTGTCTTTCGCGCCGTCCTCGCCATGGGCGGAGGAACGAACGATAACGCTTTCAACCGGGAAATGCCGCGCCAGATCAGCTAGCACCGCGGCGCGATCATCACGCCATTGCAAAATGCTGAAATAATGCGGCCGCGGCACCGAGAATTTACACAGATGCGGCGCGATGCGGACCAGGCTCTCCGCCTTTGTGCCAAAAGCAAACGGCTTAGAACCGCCTGCTTTGGAAAACGCCTTTACCAATGCCTCATGACCTTTGTTTAACGAACCATCACTACCTTGGTGAGCAGTGAACTCACTTTCTCGTTTTTGTCATTTATCTGGCGATCGTCAAGATAAAAAATCTATCCGACCGCACGATCAATTTGGTTGGAGTATTCTATGTTAAGACCAAGCACCACAATGGGCCTGACCTGGGAACTCATGAGGTGTTGCAATATTTCTCTGACATCGGCAATTGACGCTACCAAGCGACATGCCAACTTTTTGACGCATGCAATTGCAACAACCTGGCCCGCCATGCTGTGCTCGGCGCCGTCCTCGCCATGGGCCGAGGAGCGGACAATAACAGTACCGCCAGGGAAATTCTGGCCAAGCTCCCGCAGCACCCTGTCAGGATCTTCCCGCCATTGGGCAATGGTGAAATGATACGATGCCGGCACCAGGAATTTGCGCAGATGCGGTCCCAGGCGGTGCAGGGTTTCGGCCTTGGTGCCAAAGGCGAACGGTGCTGGATTCCTACCGTCGATCGCTGTCATGACCTCAACAATCCATGGGACCTGTTTCTTACGGACACAACCGACCCAAGATGCGTCGTTGGAACATTTTCCGTGCCTTTTCCAGATCTTATAAAGGCCAGCCCAGACTTCATCCAGGAAATTCAGCGGTCATTGCGCGATACCGTACGGTCAGGTGTTCTCCGCGGTCAGACCGTCCGTCCTGTCGTGGCGTGTTTGCGGATTTTCAACGCTTCATCTTCCGGAATGCCCAGCCAGCGCAGAAAGGAATGGTGTGCTTCCGGCGCATTGACTTCGAATGCCTCGTGCCAGCGTTGCATGCCATCTTCATCCATGCCAGATGCGCGCAGGATGGCGACGAAGGCATCCCGCTCGATCGTCATGCTGGGGCCTGTGTCGCCGCCCTTGCGTATCAGGCCCAGGATAGCGCGCTGTTGAATGCGCAGTTCGCCGATCTGTTGTTCCAGTTCGCCCAGGCGGTTGCGGAAAATATTCAGATCGGGCCTTGCCGGGGCTTCGATAAGATCGCGAATTTCAGCCAGCCCGAGGCCGGCGTTCTTGTAGGCGTGGATTTGTTGCAGGCGCGCCACCGCCGCCTCGTCATACAGGCGGTAGCCGGCGCGGGAGCGGGCGGTGGGGGGCAGCAGGCCAATCCGGTCGTAGTACAACAACGCGGTCCGCGACAGCCCGAACATGCGCCCCAGCTTGCGTATTGTGATCATTCCGACGCCTGTCTATTGGCTAAGGCCGTCACCGCCGCGACCATCGCGACCACGGCGGCAATCAGCAGAATATACCTGACAGCCTCCATATGCGATGCACCCAGTTGCAGCCAGCCATCGTGTAGCAGTCCCGTCAGCGCCATGCCGAGGGGCAGGCTGCTGCCGCCGATGGCCTGTGCCGCGCCCATCACGCCGCCGAGTTCTCCCTCCGGCGCGGCAAGCTGCAACTCGGTCATCAGGTTGACGATCACCACGCCGATGCCAATGCCGATGCCAAGCAGGCACAGCGCGGCCGCGACGATGGACGTGGTCAGGGCCAGGCCCGCGAACAGCAGCCCGACGGCGCCCGACACCAGGGCGATGCGCCGGAACCGGGTATGGCTTGGAGGCAGCATGCCGGCCAGGATGAAGCCGAGCATGATGCCGGCGGTATAGATGGCGATGAACAATCCGAACCAGGCATCGGCGATGCCCAGAACATGTTCGGCATAATAGGGCAGCAGGATCGGCAGGCAGGACAGACAAAGGTGGAAGGCCGCGATCAACAGCAGCAGCGCCCGCATCCGCGGCTGCCGCCAGAGCTGTACCAGCATCGCCACCGTCGTCTTGAATAGCGGGCGCGGCTCCCTGGGCGCCTCCTGACGGGGAACCTTGATAAAGTATTCCGACAGGGCGGAGGCGAGAAACGATGCCGCATTGACGGCAAAGGCACCGCCAACACCCAGCATGGCGAACAGCAGGCCGCCCAGCCCCTGGCCCGCGATCCTGCCGCCGACCCGGCTGAATTGATGCGCGGCATTGCCCTTTTCCAGCTTTTCCGCCGTGACGAGTGTGGGGATCAGGGCGGCCACGGCGGGCCCGAAACAGGACGCCGATGTGCCAAGCACCACGTTGCCCAGGCACAGGGCGGCAATCGCCAGTATCGGTTCGGGGTCAGTAAGAACCACGATCAGGACACAGCCGACCGTCACGGCGCCGACCAGGTCCGACAGAACGATCACCCGCAGGCGGCCAAACCGGTCCGCGATACCGCCGCCGAACGGCGCCAGCAGCGCCTCCGGCAGGCCTGTCAACAGCATGGCCAAGCCCATGATTGCCGCCGATCCCGTCAGCTCCTTAATCCAGAGCAGCATGGCGATATCGAAAACCTGATTGCCCAGGTTGGTAACGAATTGCCCCTGCATCAGCAGAGCCAGGTTCCGAACGCTTCCGCCTCGCGGCATCATATGTGGCCTCCAAGCCTATTGGTTAGGGTCAGAGGCGGTTCTATAAAGTATGAAGCTGTAGACAGGTCAACAGGCCGGCGGCATTCGTTGGCTTCGGCCCGGCCGAGGCGCGAAACAGACAATAAAATGCCCCGGCCGAGGGGAAATCGGCCGGGGCGGGGGAAACTCTGGTCCGGGGTGTCGGGCACCCCGGACAGTTGGGTTATGCAGCTCGTACGGTTGTCAGGAACTTCTCCACTTCCTGCCGCAGGTCGCTGGATTGCCGGCTCAACTCGTGCGTGGCATCCAGCACCTGGGAGGCGGCGGAGCCGGTCTCCTGGGCACCGCGGTTGACTTCCTCAATGTTGCTGTTGACCTCCTCGGTACCCTTGGCGGCCTCCTGCACATTGCGGCTGATTTCCTGGGTCGAGGCACCTTGCTCCTCCACCGCGGCCGAGATCGAATTGCCGATCTCGCTGATCTGGGCAATGGTATTCGAGATGCCCTCGATCGCCGTGACGGCGGAACCCGTGGCCGTTTGGATTTCGGAAATCTGTCCCGAAATCTCTTCCGTGGCCTTGGCCGTTTGAGAGGCCAGGTTCTTGACCTCGGAAGCGACCACCGCAAAGCCCTTGCCGGCATCACCGGCGCGGGCCGCCTCGATCGTCGCATTCAGAGCCAACAAGTTGGTCTGATTGGCGATGTCGTTGATCAGGTCGACAACATCACCGATCTTCTGCGAGGCTTCCACAAGGCCCTGAACCTGCTCCGTCGCGCGTTGGGATTCCTCGACCGCATTGTCGGAGATACCGGAGGAAGTGCTGACCTGGCGCGAGATTTCCTGCACCGAGGCTGACAACTCTTCCGTCGCGGTGGCCACCGATTGCACATTGGCGCTGGCCTGAACCGAGGCGGTCGTAACCGTCGCGGACCGATCGGAGGTCTGTTCGGCAATGCCGCGCATCTGTTCGGCCGAGCCGCTCATGGTATCGGCGGCGTTGCCGACCGACTGAACGATGCCCATGACAGCGCTTTCGAAGTTGTCGGCGAGCTGGTTACGCTCATCCTTCAGCTTCTTCTCGTTGTCCAGGCGTTGCTGCTCCTGCTCGTCTTCCATGCGCTTGACGTTGATGGCATTGTCCTTGAAGACCTGGACAGTGCCGGCCATGTCGCCAATTTCGTCCTTGCGCTCGGTACCGGGCACCTCAACCTCATGGTCGCCATCGGCCAGGCGCGTCATGGCCTGGGTCATGGCGGTGATGGGCTTGGCGATGCCGTTGCCGATCAGCCAGGCGAGAGTCGCGCCGGCCATAATGGCGAACAGAACACACAGGGCGATCATCAGGAAGGTATTCGATACCGTCTCCTCATTGCCGCTCTGGCGTTGGTCCATCAGGGCCGTCTCCTCGGCGGCGAATTCACCCATCAGCTCGCGGAAGCGGTCGAAATACTTCTTGCCGCGGGCTTCGCCAATCAAATCGGCCATGTCGTCCATGGTCTTGGCATCGCCGATCTTGCGGCGCAGGGCAATTGTCGGCTCGGTAACGTTCTTTTGCCATTCGGCTATGGTCTTTTTGGTTTCGGTCAGCAGTTTCACCTGCGCCGGGTTGTCGCTGACAGTTTTACTCAGGCTGTCGATGCGTGCGTAGAAGGCCTTTTCGCCGGCCTTGTATGGGTCCAGAAACTCTTCCTTGCCCGCCAACAGATAGCCGCGCATGCCGGTTTCCATATCGACCGCCGAGGCAACGATGGCGTTGGCACGGTCGATGACCTTGAAGGTATGGACGACCCAATGCTCGTTATCCGCCATTCTTTCAAGTTTGGCGATGTCAACCGAGCCGCCGGCCTTGACGGTTTTCTTGACCTCTTCGAAAACAGCGTCAAACTCGGCGTTGCGTTTTTCCAACAGCACCTGTTCCCGGCCGATGAAGGTTTTGATCTGGCCGCGGAACTTGTCGAAGTATTTCTTACCGCGGGCCTCGCCCACCAGCCTGGCCATGTCGTTCATGGTGTCGGAGTCGCCGATGTCCCGGCGTAGCTTAATTGTCGGCTCGGTGACTTCCTTCTGCCAATCGCGCAGAACCTTTTCCACTTCACCCAAACGGGCGACCTGGCCGGGATTGTCATTCACGGTTTCCTGCAACGCGGCGATGCCTTCATAGGTCGACGTCTCGCCGCCCTGGTAGGGCGCCAGGAAAGCGTCCTTGCCGGCCAACAGATAGCCGCGCATGCCGGTTTCCATATCCACGGCGGAGCTGACGATGGCGGCCGCCTTGCCGAGGACGACATGGGTGTGGTCGACCATCTTGTTGGTCGAGACGATGGAATTGATGCCAAACACCGCCACGCCGCCCAACAGGGCCAGCAGCAGCAGTGGGGAGCAAATTCCCAAAAGAATCTTTGGTTTGGTCTTGAGATTGGACAGCATGACTCATTCCCTCATTAATGTACGTCACAGCTACGAGTTGATAATCCCCAACTGGTGGAAAATTACCGCGATTGTTCTCTGAATCAAACAGCGCTTCATGGGTTCCCAGATCGTCTGATGATTCGAATGTCTGGTTGAATAGTCCGTCCTTAAATTCAACAAATGTAACAACATGATTAAATATCGGCCGATAACGTTTATAATTCGTGAATTATGCAAAAAATCTCCATAAGTGTGTTGCACATCAACTAATATATATTCGTTGGTGTGTATGTAATATTGAGACTGATTATCATGATTGTTGAATTATCAATAAAAATACTTAATTATAAATCAGTTTTTTCTCGTTAGAGATGTGCTTCAATATAAGCAAAGATCTAACCCGAACCATCTAACAAGCACCGTGACAAATCCCTATAACGATGCTTTTGTGTTGCGGTTTCAGGAAACAGAAGGACTCAATCCCGATGGACAGGCGTATCGAACTCGAAGGCGTATCGAATTTTCGTGACCTCGGCGGCTATCGTACCGCGGCCGGCGATACCGTGAAATGGCGGACCATTTTCCGCTCCGATACCCTGGCGGCGCTGACCGACGATGATATGGAGGCGGTATGCGGGCTGGGCGTGAACACCGCCGTTGATCTGCGTTATGGTGATGAGCGGGCGGAGGAGCCGTCGCGTTTTCTCGGCCACGACAAGGTCGAGGTGTTGGAGTTGGGGTTGGATGAGCGGCCCAACGCATCGTTTCTCGATTCTTTCGAAACCTATCCCGACGCGGCGGAAATGGCGCACACCTATCTGCGGGAGAATTACCGCAACTACCCGTTTCTCTATGCCAAGGGCTACGGCACGATGATGCGCCGCCTGGCGGTGGGTGACCGGGTTGTCGTGCATTGCACCGCCGGTAAGGACCGGGCCGGTACCGCCGCCGCCCTGACCCTGTCCGCCCTGGGCGTGCCCCGCGACACCGTGTTTGAGGATTATCTGCTGACCAACCAATATTGGGACCGGGCCGGCCGGGAGCGTCCGGGCATGGACGCGGAAACCGTGGCCTCGATTTTTTCCGCCCGCGAGGAATACCTACACGGCGCTTTCGCCGCGATCGAGGAACGCTGCGGCACGTTTGAGGCCTATCTACAAGATATCCTCGGCATCGACACGCCGACCCGCGATGCTCTGCACGCGGCCTGCCTGGATTGAACGTCGGCGGCGCCGGGCCGAATGCTGTTCTTCCCCCTCCGACTATGTAAAGCTGCTGCATAATCAATAAACTTGCCATCGGAGGAAGCGGCATATGGATTCGGATCTTACGGCGGACCAACTGGCGATCCGCGACGCCATTCAGAAACTTTGCGCTGATTTCGGCGACGAATACTGGCTCAAAATGGATAAGGAGGGCGGACCGGCCCAGGAGTTCATCGATGCCATCGCCGCCGGCGGCTGGCTTGGGATTGCCATGCCGGAGGAATACGGCGGTTCCGGCCAGGGCATGACGGAGGCGGCGGTGATGATGCAGACCGTGGCCGCGTCCGGCGGCGCCATCGCCGCCTGTTCCTCCATCCATTTGAACATATTCGGCCCCAATCCGGTTGTCGTCTTCGGCACCGAGGAACAGAAGGCGCGCATGCTGCCGCCCTTGATCTCCGGCAAGGAAAGCACCTGTTTTGGCGTGACCGAGCCGAATTCCGGCCTCGATACCTCCTCCATCGAAACCCGGGCCGAGCTGCAAGGGGACAAATACATCGTCAATGGCCGCAAGGTCTTCACCTCCAACGCCCAGAACGCCGACAAGATCCTGCTCTTGACGCGGACAACGCCGAAGGACCAGGTCGCCAAGCCCACCGACGGCATGACCATCTTCTTTACGGATCTGAATCGCGAGCATGTGGAAATCCGCGAAATCGAAAAGATGGGCCGCATGGCTGTCGATACCAATGCGCTGTTTATCGACAACATGCCGGTGCCGGTGGAGGACCGCATCGGCGAGGAGGGAAAGGGTTTCCAATACCTCCTGCACGGCCTCAATCCCGAGCGTATCATCGGCGGCGCCGTCGGCGTCGGGGTTGGCCGCAAGGCGCTGGAACGGGCTGTTGACTACGCCAAGGAGCGGGAGGTGTTCGGCCGCCCGATCGGCATGAACCAGTCGATCCAGCACCCCCTGGCCGATGCCTGGGCGCAGTTGGAAGCCGCCAACCTGATGGCCTTCAAGGCGGCCCGGCTGTACGACAGCGGCCAGCCCTGCGGGGCGGAGGCCAACGCGGCGAAATACCTTGCCGCCGAGGCGGCTTTTGCGGCCTGTGAACGGGCGGTCATGACCCATGGCGGCATGGGCTATGCCAAGGAATTTCATGTGGAACGCTACATGCGGGAGATCTTCATCCTCCGCATCGCGCCGGTGAGCCGGGAGATGATCCTCAATTTCATTTCCGAACGTATCCTCGGCCTGCCCCGCTCTTATTGATACATTGCGGGAAACCTTTCGCCATCGCGCGGACGGGGCAGGTATTACGCCACGTTTTCCAGAATGGTGTTAATCGTGCCGACGATTTTCTTGCTGCCGCTGCCCGGGCCGAAGACAGCCCTCACGCCGATTGCCGCCAATTTCGGGATATCTTCGGCTGGGATAATACCGCCGACAATCACCGGGATATCTTCGACACCTTCCTCTTTCATCAGCGCCAGGACCCGGCTGCACAACTCGTAGTGCGCACCCGATAGCAGGCTTAGACCGATGACATCCACATCCTCTTCCAAGGCCGAGCGGACAATCATCTCGGGCGTTTGCCTGGTACCGGTATAGACCACTTCAAATCCGGCATCGATGAGCATTCGCGCAACGATTTTCGCCCCGGTTTCATGACCGTCAAGGCCGGGTTTTCCAATTAGCACGCGGGCAATTTTGGCCATCCTGCTGCTTCCTCAGACAACGTTTGGCGCTTGAAAGACGCCAAACACCTCTCGCAACTCATCAAAAATTTCGCCAATCGTCGCCCGGGCGCGGACGGCTTCAAGGAAGCTGGGAACAATATTCTCCCGCTCACTCCTATGCTTTGCCTCGGCAACCCGGCGCACTTCGGCCAACGCCGCCGTCACGCGGTTTTGATCGCGGCTTGTCCGTGTTTCATTTAGACGATTGATTTGCCGCTGCTCGGCTTCCGGGTCGCCTTTGAAGATATCGATTGGGATTTCCGTTTCCCGGATGTGCTTGTTGACGCCAATGACGGTGCGCTCCCCCGTTTCGACTTCGCTGAACTGGCGATACATACCCTCGGACATTTCCTGCAAATAAAAACCGTTTTCAAGGGCCGCGGCCGCACCGCCCATGTCTTCGACCTGCCGGTACCATTCGTAGGCTTTCTCTTCGATCTGTGTTGTCAGACTTTCGACGAAGTAGCTGCCGCCCATGGGGTCGGCGGTTTGCCCGACATAGCACTCGTCATGCAGAATATTCTTGATCAACGTCGCAATTCGCGCGGATTCGAAGGTTGGCAAAGCCAGTGCTTCGTCATAGGCGGGAACAACAATATTGTCAGCCCCGCCCAGCAGCGCCGCCAACACGTGCATTGTTGTTCGCGTGATATTGTTCAGCGGTTCTTGCGCCGTCAACTTGTCCCCGGCGGTGTAAACCGTGGTTCTGAGCGCCAGTATTCGTGGATCATCCGTTTTTAGGCGTTCGCCGGCGATCCTGGCCCAGAGGCGGCGCACGGCGCGAAACTTCGCCACCTCCTCGAACAGATCATTGTCGGAAGACATATGCAGGTGCAGGCGGGGGACGAAGTCCGCCGGGTCGACACCTTTGGCCTGGGCCGCGTCGATATAACAAAGCAAATTGGCGATACCGAACCCGACTTCTTGCGAGGCGCTAATGCCGCCCCACCGCATCGTCGTCGTGCAATTGTATTGCGGCGCCCAATTCGGCAGTTTCTTACAGATATACTCCGTCACATCGGATGAAATATCGATGGCCACCGATGGCGGGAAGATATAGGTGCCGCGCCCGGTGTATTCCTTGATCGGATCGTTCTGAATTTGGAACCGCATGTCCTTGGGATCATGCCCCCTGGCTTCCGCCAAGGCATGGAACATCGCCAATATCCAGGGAGAATTGCAATTGCCGACCGTGGCGAGATGCATGTCATCCAACGGGATGGTCTCAAGGGCCCGGTCCAGGTCATCGCAGGTGTCCAACGCCAGACCAACCTTGCCGACCTCACCGGCAGCCAGCGGCGCATCGGAATCGAGGCCGATTTGTGTCGGCAGGTCCATGGCCAGGGTAAGCTCGCGCGCACCGGATGCATAAAGATCCTTATAGCGTTCGCTGGCGCTTTCACCGGAACCGTAACCGGCATAGTAATTGAGAGGCCATTCGTGGGCCCGGAAACCCAACGGGTCGCGGCCGCGGGTGTAGGGCATCTGTCCCGGAAGGCCGATGTCCGTGATCGGATCGATCTCGGCGGTGTCGAGCGGGGTGTAAACGCGCTTCACGACGAAATCGCCGCTGCCGGTACGAAATTCTTCCTTTGTTTCCTTAACCTCAGCGCCGGTGAAAGTCTTGAACTGCGCCTTGATCCCGCCGCCCAGGCGGTCCTTGACCGTGTTCTTCTCCATATGCTGGAGCTCGTCGCGAAACTCCGCCAGAAATTCGGAACTGTATGCAGGTTTCGGTTCCTTGCGGTCTACCGACATGTCAAATCCCTTTCATCGTCAAAATTCACCCGTGATCATGCAAGCTGCGAATTCCACCTCGATAGGCAACGCAACGGAACTAGCCAAGAACGCCATCAGCACGAATGGCGTCGATTTCCGTTGCGCTGTAGCCGAGTTCGCCCAGCACCTCCTCGTTATGTTCGCCCAACAGTGGCGCCGGCCGGTCGGTCTTCGGGCCATCCCGATCGGTGACAAAGGCGGCCCCGACCAGGCGGTGTTGCCCAGGCCCGCCGCCAGGTGCGGCCACGGTATGGATGATTTCGCGATGTTCCAATTGTGGATCCGCCAAAACGGAGGGTATGTCGCGGATCGCCGCCACGGGGATGTGTTCGGCGCCGAGCTTTTCCAGCCAACTGGCCGTGGTATCGGTCTTCAGGGCATCGACCATTTTTTGCCAAACCGCGTCGTGGTGTTGGCGCCGGCCTTCATTGTCCGCAGTCGCGGGGTCATCAAGCACTGCCTGGCAGCCGATCACCCGCAGTGCGATTTGGGCATTGGTCTCCGTCAGGGCGGTGATCTGGATATAGCCGTCGGCGGTCGGATAGACCGATTGGGTCGGCAGCTCCACGGGCGAATTATTGCCGTCCAGGCCGCCGACATGACCGCTGACCATATTCTGGGCGTATTGGCATTGCATCAACGTCATCGCGGTGTCCAGCATGGAAACGTCCACATACTGCCCTTCGCCCGTGGCCAGCTTGCGGTACAACGCACTGGACATCGCGAATGCGGTGGTAATCGCGGTCGGTACATCGACGGATTGAAAGCCGGTTCGCGTCGGCCCGGTGGCTTCGTGGCCGTTCAATGACATCATGCCCGACGCCGCCTGAATGGCGCCGTCATAGGCGCCGGCCCCGCGCATCGGCCCCTGTTGGCCGTAGCCGGTGACCGAACAGTAAACAATATTGGGATTGATCTTCTTCACATCTTCATAACCATAGCCCAGGCGCTCGATGGCGCCGGCCTTGAAATTCTCCATGACCGCATCGGCGTCGCGGAGCAGACGGTTGATGATTTCCCTGGACTTCGGATGTTTCAAATCAAGCGCGATGGAGCGCTTGCCGACGTTTGATGTCATGAAGGACGGCGACATACCATAGGGTTCCGATTCCTCGGTCCGCAACATCTCGCGCAGTTGGTCGCCCTTGCCCGGCGCCTCGATCTTGATGACATCGGCGCCCAGCATGGCCAATAGCTGCGAGGCGTATGGCCCCGCCAGAACCTGCGTGAAATCAATAATCCTCAGGCCGGAAAACGCTAACGCCATGGTTTCGTTCCTCTTATCTCCGGGGCCGTCATTCCGGCAGGCCCGCTCTGCGCAAGGCCTTTAGCATCCGGTTTGCATCATTTTCGCGCATGAACATCGGGTTGCCGGCGATCCCCTTGAGGGTAAACCTCGGCATCACGCGAAGGAGGTCGCGTACAGCTTCCCTGGCTTCCTCCATCTTTCCCAGATAGGGCAGGGAATAGGCCAGACCGGCATGGCCACCATAGGCGTTCGGCTGCAACAGCACCGCCTGCCTTGCGGCCGTTGCGGCTTCCTCGTACCGTTCCGCGGCGAAATGCGCGTTCATGATCCCGATGAACCACATCCATCGCTCCGGATCGCGCGGGCTGCCGTGTTGCGCCCGTTCGGCCGCGGCAAGCGCTTCCTCCGGCTGGCCGGCGAAAGCATATGCGTTGATCAGATATCCATGGGCGATCGTAAGGTTGGGATTGAGCTCAAGCGCCCGAGTCAGTTCGTTGATCGCGCTTTCCTGTTCGGTCTTGAAGATGTGGACCCAGCCCAGTGCCAAATGACCCAAGGGCTCCCGCTCGTCGATTGCAGTCGCCTTGCGGGCGAGATCCCCGGCCTTCGAGAAAACCTCGCGGGCGCTGGGTCCCCAGCCATGCATGCCGGCATGAACATAGCATCGCGCAAGCGTTGCGTATGCGGCGGCGAAATTGCCATCGATCTCTATCGCCTCGCGCAGCAGTGCCTTCGCCTCTTCGTAGCCGGCCTTGTCCATGGCATAAAAGGGCGGCAGGGCTCGTAGATAACAATCCCAGGCGCTGACGCTTTCGGGGCGTTCGCTCCGCGCGCGTTGGATTTCAGCGAGCGTGATCTCCGGTCCGACGGCATTCAACACTTTCGCGGTAATGTCGTCCTGAAGGGCAAATATGTCGTCGAGCGTGCCGTCATAGCGTTCGGCCCAAATATGGCCGCCGGTCAAGGTGTCGATGAGCTGCGCCGATACGCGGACCCTGTCACCGCCGCGCCGGACGCTGCCCTCGACCACATAGCGCACGCCTAATTCTTCGCCGATCCGTTTTACCTCGACCGGCTGGTCCTTATAGGTGAAGGAGGAATTGCGGGCGATCACCAGCAGGTCCTTCATATGGGAGAGGCCGGTGATGATATCCTCGGCGATGCCGTCGCTGAAATACCCCTGCTCGGGATCGCCCGACATATTATCGAACGGCAGAACGGCAATTGACGGTTTGATCATTGGCGGTATGGCTTGCAACGTGATCTCTGGTGAAATCCCGCTTTCCTTGGCCGGAACCTGATCTGCCTCCACCACCGGCGCCACAAAACGAAAGCCGCGGCGCGGAACCGTCTTGATCAGCGCCTGCCGTGTACCGTCGTCGCCAATCGCTTTCCGTGCCGAGCTAATGCGCGCGCTGATCGTACTTTCCGAAACGATGCGGCCACCCCATACGGCTTCGATCAGTTCATCGCGGCTGACCAGCCGTTTGGCATTTGCCACCAAGAGACGAAGAACGTCGAAGACCTGTGGTTCCACGGCCCGGAAATCGCCGTCCGCCTTGAACTCCAAGCGGTCGGTGTCCAACTCGTACCGTGCGAATCTGTAGCGCATCATATTCCCGTCAGGCGGATCGGTGACTGTACTCAAGCCGTGGCCGTATTCCAACACATCCTCGACAAGATTCAAGGAAAACACAGGGAAATCTCAAAGTCTCCTTCAAGCGCAGGAACAACGTCGCGGCTAATCTCGAAGCAACAGTTCGACGCCGGTCCGATCAAGCGATCCTTCAGCCGGTGGTCTGGATGGTCCGGATGTGTGGCAGAAATTGGAACACGAACATGCAGAAAATGTACTTTGAAGACTTCCGGGAAGGTGATGTTTTTTGGGGCAATATGGTCGTCGCGGATCGGGACGAAATGTTGGCCTACAACAGGTTGAATGACCCTTGGCCGTTCCATATCGATGAGGCGGCTGCGAAGCAATCACCATTCGGGAGCATCATTGCCAGCGGTGGCTATACGATCACGTTGATGTATCGCTCGTGCGTCGGCGTTTACAATACGCCCAAGCGGCAATGGCAGTTCCTCGGCGGCCTTGATTGGAAGCTCAAGTTCGCCCACCCGGTTAGGATCGGCGACCGGCTGCGGGTGAAGCTTACCGTGCAAAAGAAGACGGTTTCGAGCAAGCACGGACGGGGAATCCTCAACAATCTCGTCGAGATGATCAATCAGAATGACGACGTCGTCATGCCAATCGACATCGTTGCCTTGTTGGCAACGCGGCCGATGAAGCGGGTGCACGCCGCCCATTCGATAACAACAGGAGACAATCAATGAAGAATCTTGCATCAATACCGCTGGCATTTACCTGCATGCTTGGCGCCATTGGCGCGGCGATGGCCGACGATAGGCAGGCATTGATAGACGATGCGATCAGCGCGGCGCCGAACACAATTGCCCGGAACGCAACGATCATGGACTGGGCCGGCAATGCGCTGCGCAAGGGGTCGAACGGCTATACTTGTTTCCCGACGCCGCCGAACCTCAAGGGTACGGCGCCAATGTGCATGGACGGACCCTGGATGGCCTGGGCGGATGCCTGGATGAACAAGAAACCATTCAAGGCCAGCGCCGTCGGTACCGCCTACATGCTGGCCGGTGACGGCGGCGCCAGCAACATTGATCCCTACGCCAAGGGGCCAACAGCCGACAATCAATGGGTTGTCGAAGGACCGCACTTAATGATCATCACGCCGGACGCCGCCGCACTCGATGCGATCCCTACAGATCCGAAGAATGGCGGGCCCTACGTGATGTGGAAAGGCACGCCCTATGCCCACATCATGGTGCCGACGGCGGATAAGTAGGCAGTCTTTGGCCAGGTCGTCCTTGTGACCGTTGCGGCCCGCGACGTCCCGCGCCCGGCTCACCTGGACTAAGCGCCTACGGAATTGACTGCATCCGCGGAATTTGGAGGGACCAAATAGTCGGAATGCCGCGCCGTGGCACCTGCCTTGCCCTAGGCTGTCTGGTCCTTGGTCGCGGCGAAGCGCAGGTCGGGCCAGTCCTTGGTCAGGTCGTCCAGATGCCAGGCGTTGCGGGCCAGCAGCACCAGGTCGCCCTCATGATCGTCGGCGACCACGGCGCGTTCCTTGTCGGCGAAGCGCTTCAGGGTGGCGTCATCGTCGCAGAACACCCAGCGCGCGGTGTACAGGCTGGTCGCCTCGAAATGCACCGGCAGATCGTACTCGGCGGCGATGCGGTCGGCCAGAACGTCGAATTGCAACGCGCCGACCACGCCCACATACCAATTCGCCCCCAGGCGCGGCTTGAAGACGCTGGCCGCGCCTTCCTCGGCCAGTTGCTGCAGGGCCCGGCCCAGATGCTTCGCCTTCATGGGATCGTCGGGCGCGACGCGCTGGATCATTTCGGGCGCAAACGACGGTATGCCGGTGAAGGTCAACTCCTCGCCTTCGCTCAGGGCATCGCCGATATGCAGGTTGCCGTGGTTGGGCAGGCCGATGATGTCGCCGGCGTAGGCATCCTCCGCCGTGCCGCGGTCTTGCGCGAGGAACAGGATGGGATTGTGCATGTTGATCTGCTTGCCGCTGCGCACGTGTTTCAGCCTCATGCCCTTGCGGAAATGGCCGGAACAGATCCGCATGAAGGCCATGCGGTCCCGGTGCTTGGGGTCCATGTTGGCCTGGATCTTGAAGACGAAGCCGGAAACCTTTTGCTCGTCCGGTTCCACGGCCCGGGTGGCGGAGGGGCGGGGGCCGGGCGGCGGCGCCAGTTTGGCCAGCCCGGCGAGCAGCTCCCGCACGCCGAAATTGTTGATCGCGGAGCCGAAGTAAACCGGTGTCATATGGCCCTCGCGGTAGGCCTCGGCGTCGAATTCCGGACACAGGCCCTGGGCCATTTCGACCTCTTCGCGCAGGGTATTGGCGTCATCGCCCAGCGCTTGGTCGAGCTTGGCATCATCCAGGCCGGAGCAGACCTCGCCCTCGGAGATGACGTTCTTTTCCGCCTTGTCCATCAGCACCAGACGGTCCGAGAACAGATCATAACAACCCTTGAAGCGCCGGCCCATGCCGATGGGCCAACTGGCGGGCACGACGTCCAGGGCCAGGCTCTGTTCGATCTCGTCCAACAGATCGAACGGCTCCCGGCTTTCCCGGTCCATCTTGTTGATAAATGTCACGATGGGTACATCGCGCAGGCGGCAGACCTCGAACAGCTTGCGGGTCTGCTCCTGAATGCCGCGCGCGCCATCCAGCACCATCACCGCGCTGTCGACGGCGGTCAGGGTGCGGTAGGTGTCTTCCGAGAAGTCCTGATGGCCCGGTGTGTCGAGCAGATTGAAGGTACAGCCGGCATAGTCGAAGGTCATGACAGAGGTGGCGACGGAAATGCCACGCTCCCGCTCCACCTTCATCCAGTCAGAATGGGCCCGCCGCGCATCGCCCTTAGCCTTGACCGCGCCGGCAAGATTGATGGCGCCGCCGAACAGCAACAGCTTTTCGGTCAGGGTGGTCTTGCCGGCATCGGGATGGGCGATGATGGCAAAGGTACGGCGGTGCGCCACTTGGGCGGCGATATCGTTCATGACTTAGGTCCGGGATTTCGGCGGCGCTGGCCGTATAGCACCAAACGCGGGCGTGGAAAAGGTGGTTCGATCGCCCGATGACGCCTTGGAGCTGGTCCGATTTCTGCTATATGTGCCCGACAGTAGCGGATGAGGAGTGGCAAGCGGTGGATCTGGCGAAGCAGCATCTTGATATCGGCCTGTATACCAATCAGCGCGAAGAGCAGTTGGCCTTCTGGCAAGGGGAGATCGGCCTGGAATTCGATCATGTGGGCAAGCTGGGCGGCGGCGTGCATCAATTGCGCCATCACATGAACGGCTCGATCCTGAAGATCAACCATTCTCGCAACCCGCTGCCTGACCTGGCCCCGTCGGGCTACCGCCGCCTGTTGATCGCCAAGCCGGACTTGCGCGAGGTGCGAAGCCTGACCGACCCCGACGGCAACGCCGTGGGTCTGGTGCCGATCGGCCACAACGGTGTCGTCGGCATCGGCATTGAAATCGCGGTCAGCGATCTCGCCGCCGCCAGGGCCTACTGGGCCGATGCCTTGCAGTTTCAGGCCGGCGACAACGATACGGTGATTGCCGGCGATACCGTGTTGTTCCTGATACAGGACGATGGCGTACAACCGACGCCGGATGATAAGACAGCCACCGGCTATCGCTATACCACGGTGCAGATCCACAAATGCGATGCCGAACATGCGGGAATTCTGGCCCGTGGCGGCCGGGAAGGGGGGGAACCCCGCACCATCGGTACCACGACACGGTTTTCTTTCGTGCGCGACCCGGACGGCAATTGGCTGGAGGTTTCGCAGCGGGCCCAACTGACGGGCACCTTAGAACAATAGATCTGGGAACAATAGATTTGGAGAGCAAGATGACGACGAATGGGCAAAGTTGGGACGTCTATCTTTCAGGCGAGATTCATAGCGATTGGCGGGAGCGGATTATCGACGGCGCGGCCAAGGCGGGCCTGGATATCGATTTCAGTTCGCCGGTTACCGATCATGCCTCGTCCGACGATTGCGGCGTCGCCATTCTGGGCGGTGAGGAGCAGGCCTTTTGGCATGACCACAAGGGCGCCAAGATGAATGCCATCCGCACCCGCACCCTGATCGAGCGGGCCGACATCGTGGTCGTCCGCTTCGGCGACAAATACAAACAATGGAATGCCGCCTTCGATGCCGGCTATGCCGCCGCCCTGGGCACGTCCATTATCACCCTGCATGATCCGGCCCTGCGCCATGCCCTGAAAGAAGTCGATGGTGCGGCCCTGGCAACGGCGGAGACGCCGGAACAGGTGGTGCAGATCCTCTCCTACGTCATCGACGGCCGCCTGGCCGCGTCCGCCTGAAGTGGCGGCCAGCGGTCATAGCCCGCATGGGCGCCCGCGCATCGGCCGGGCGGAGGTGGAGGCGTCCTTCAACAACCAGGTACGCAATATGGCGGTGGTGCGCCTGATCGGCCGGCCCATCGGCAATCGGCTGACGCCGTTCTTCTACAACCGCGGCTGGACGGCGAACCAGATGACGACGCTGCGCCTGGGCCTGGCGGTTTTGGCGATGGTCCTGCTGATGGCCCTGCCGCCGCCCTACCTTTGGCTGGTGGCGGTACTGTATTACCTTTGCTTCATCGGCGACTGCCTGGACGGCAATTTGGCCCGGCTGGGCGATGACACCTCTTATTGGGGCAAGTTCTATGACGGCGTCGCGGACCGCTTCTACTATTCCGCAGCGCCGCTGGCGGCGGGTGTCGGCCTGTGGCGCGATAGCGGCATGGATTGGGCCCTGATCGCGGGCGGCGTGGCGACGGCGGTCTTCACCTACAACGATCTGATCTCCAACCGCTTGCAGTATTTCAAATTGTGGATGGAGGGGCAAAGCGGCCCGGCCAGCTACCGCACCGGCAAGGCTCTGAGCAGCCTGGAAAGTCTGAATGACCGGATCATGACCAACGGCTTCTTCGTCGCACCGCTGTTGCTGTTGCTGCCCGGCGTGGGGCTGAATTGCTATTTCTGGAGCCTGCTGTTGTTGCAGGGCCTGCTGGGCGGCCTCGGTTTGCTGGGGCTGGTGTATATGTCCTACCGTACCCTGTCACGCCGGCGCAAAAGCAAACACGCCAAGGGCGTCGATCCCGGCCAGGCGGGCAGCCCTGGCCGAGAGTCCTAGGCGACTAATTGTAAAAGGATTTACCGCATGCATCCCGCCGATCCTCAATCCAATCTTTGGACCCATACTGCCGCGCCCGGTCCCGACTGCCCGGCAT
Source organism: uncultured Rhodospirillaceae bacterium (assembly GCA_964631725.1). Lineage (GTDB taxonomy): Bacteria > Pseudomonadota > Alphaproteobacteria. Next base: position 171,827 of record CAZVYX010000001.1, read on the forward strand.
TAGAGGGCGAGCGCACGGCGGATGTGGTCGTGGTCGGGGCCGGCTACACCGGGATATCGGCGGCTTTGCATCTGGCCGAGGGCGGCGCCGACGTGGTTCTGGTGGAGGCGGGACAGCCGGGCTTCGGCGCCTCGGGCCGCAATAACGGCCAGGTCATTCCGGCCTATTCCAAGCATAATCCCGACGATGCCGTGGCCGAGTTCGGCCCGGAACGGGGGGAGCGGCTGAACGAGATGGTGGCCGGTGCCGCCGATCTGGTGTTCGATCTGATCCGCAAGCACGGGATCGACTGCGATGCCTCGCAGGAAGGCTGGCTGCAACCGGCCCATCGCGCCTCGCGCATGAAAGGTGTCCGGATCAAGCATGATCAATGGGCCGCGCGCGGTGCGCCGGTGGAGATGTTCGATGCCGACAGGGCGGCGGAGTTGACCGGCAGCCCGATCTATCATGGCGGCTGGATGCACCGTTCCGGCGGCCATATCCAGCCCTTGGGCTATTCCCGCGGTCTGGCCCGGGCAGCCCAGGCGGCGGGCGCGGCAGTGCATGGCGACAGCCCGGTACATTCGATCAATCGGCGCGGCAGTAAATGGATGGTGAAACTGCCCAAGGGTCTGGTGCGCACGGACAAGGTCATCCTGGCGACCAACGGCTATACCGGCGATTTGTTTCCCAATCTGCGCCAGACCATCGTGCCGCTGCGCTCCTCCCACCTGGCGACCACGCCAATGAGCGATAATGTGGCCAAGACGGTTTTGCCCGGAAACCACGGCCTGTCCGACACGCGGCAGGCCCTGTGGGCATTCCGCAAGGACCGCTTTGGCCGTATCGTCACGACCTCGGCGCCGGTTTTTACCGCCGGTGCCCGGGACCGGATGACCGCCACCACCATACAGCGCCTGAACATCGCCTTTCCGCAGATCGAGCAGCCGCAGATCGAATATTTCTGGGAAGGCATCATCGCCATGACGCCGGAACGGCTGCCGCGCTATCACGAACTGGCCGAGGGCATGATCGCCGCCCTGGGTTACAGCGGCCGGGGCATTGCCCTGGGCACGGCGATGGGCCGCATGCTGGCGCAACGGGCCCTGGGCACGCCCGCCAGTGACTTGGCCCTGCCGGCCGTGCCGTTGAAGCCCTTGCCCATGCATGATCTCGTCGTGCCCCTGGCCCGGACCCTCAGTTGGTACTACCGCTGGCGCGATACCAGGGACTAGGCGTGATCCAGGGGTAGGGAGACCCGCACAAGCAAGCCGCCTTCCGGGCCGTCGTGCAGAGAGATATCGCCGCCATGACGATGGATCACGGTGCGGGCGCTGGCCAAGCCGAGGCCGGTGCCGCCGGTTTCCCGGCTGCGGGAGCTTTCCAGGCGGAAGAAGGGACGGAAAACCCTTTCCCGCATCTCCTCCGCAATACCGGGGCCGCTATCGAGAATTTCCACCACGGCTTCCTCCTGGGCCAGCGACAGCCGGACCGCCGCCCGTCCGCCATAGCGGATGGCGTTGTCGATCAGATTGCCGAAAGCGCGCCGCAGGGCCACCGGCCGGCCCTGGATCGTGACATGTTCCGGCCCGTTGAAGGCCGCCTCGCCGCCCATATCCACAACCGCGCCGCACAGGCTTTGCAGCAGGGCCGACAGATCGGCCCGAATAGGCTTTTCATTGTTGGCATCGTCGCGGGCAAACGAAAGAGTTTCATCCAACATGGCCTGCATCTCGTCGATATCGGCAATCGCCTTGCCCTGCTGCTCGCCATCGTCAATAAACTCCGCCCGCAGGCGCAGCCGGGTGAGCACGGTGCGCAGGTCGTGGGAGATCGCGGCCAGCATCAAGGTGCGGTCATCGACAAAACGGCGCAGGCGCGCCTGCATGCGGTTGAAGGCGCGGGCGGCCCGGCGTAGTTCGCGGGGCCCGTCTTCTGCCATGGGCGGCGCGCGCACATCAACACCGAACTGATCGGCGGCCTGGGCCAGCTGGCGCAGGGGCCGGGTCATGCGGTGGGCGGCCCAGACCGCGGCGGCCAGGACCAGGACAACCGTAAGGATCAACCAGCCTACGGCGCCTGGGCCGCCGCGCCAGGGCCGGCGGCCGGGGTGAAGATTGACCCGTAGCCACTGCCCATCTTCCAGGCCGACGGCAACGATCATGCGGTGACGCCGGTGGCCGCCGAAATCGTCGTCGTCATCGTTATCATCATCGTCGTCTTCTTCATCGTCCCATGGCCGCAACAGCCGCACATAGAACGTCCGGCCCTCCAGGATGTTCAGGTAGGGACGGACAGGCCAGGGCACGTCATCGGCGCCTTTCCAACCGCCGTCCTCCAGCCTTGGCGGGCGTGGCGACAGGGTTACATGCATCAAGGGTCCGCCCAGGGCGGTCAGGACCCCTTTCCGGTGCCCGGGCGGCGTGCGGTCCATCAGATCAGCCATGGCGGCGACCTGCACGGCCATTTTTTTCGCGAATAACCCGATGGTTCGCTCGCCGCGGTCGTGCAGATAGAAAACCGCACCGATGATCAGCAGCAGCAAAAGGCCGGCGACAAGGACCATGGCCACACGTCCGGCCATCGTGGCTGGCCACAATCGGCGGATCATGACTGCTTTACCTCGGACGAGAAGATATAGCCGGTGCCGCGCACGGTCTTGATAATCACCGGGTTCTTCGGGTCGGCCTCGATCTTGCCGCGCAGACGGCTGATTTGAACGTCGATGGCCCGATCGAACGGTACGGCCTCGCGGCCACGGGTCAGGTCCAATAACTGCTCCCGGCTCAACAGCCGGTTGGGATGGCTGGCCAGGGCGCAGAGCAGCTCGAATTCGCCACCCGTCAGGTCTACCAGGCTGCCGTCGGGGGCGAACAGTTCGCGGCGCGTCAGGTTCAGCCGCCAGCCATCGAATTGCAGATCATCCTCGGCCACGGTTTCCGACGGTGCGGGGGCGCTACCGCTACGGCGCAGGACGGCGCGCATGCGGGCCAGCAATTCGCGGGGATTGAACGGTTTGGCCAGATAATCGTCGGCCCCCATTTCCAGACCGATAATGCGGTCCATCTCCTCGCCAATGGCGGTCAGCATGATGATCGGTGTGGCGGCGGTGGCGGCGTCCTGGGCCCGGACGCGCCGGCACAGGGTCAGGCCATCTTCGCCGGGCAGCATCAAATCCAGCACAATCAGGTCAAAGCGTCCGGTTTCCAACAGGCGCCACATCTCCCTGCCGTCGGCGGCGCTGTCCACGCGATAGCCATGCTTGCGCAGAAAGCGGGCCAACAGGTCACGGATTTCCCGGTCATCGTCGACCACCAGGATATGCGGCTCTGTCTCCATGCCTGGATATTAGGGCAGAGGCGGCGGGATCACACGCCATCGGTTCGATTTTCTTGTAACGAAATGTTGCGGCGCCGGTTTTGGCAACAAAGCCTTACCAAATTGGGCCTTTCCGGACATGCGCCTGTTACATGGCCCGCCTAAATTTCTTCTCATACGGAATGCGATATATGGAGCACGAAAATGAGCAAGAAAAGCATTTGGATATTCGGTGGCATCGGTCTCGTGGCCCTGGGCGCTGTTGCCGCCACGACCCTTTCGCTTGGATCGGTCGCGGCGGTGGCGGAAACCGCATCGGCTACCTCCGGCTTCTTCGGCGGCCATCACGGTTGGCGCCATCGCGGCGGCGGTCACCGCATCGCCATGGTCTGCGGTCCCATGCGCAGCGAAAAAGTGGCGCATGGCATTGAGTTCGTCGAGAGTTTCATGAACTTCACGACGCCGCAGCAACAGGCCTGGGAAAACCTGGCAGCCGCCATCCGGGCCGGCGATAACAGCGTGGGCAAGGCCTGCACCGACCTTAAGAGCAAGGGCAAACCGCAAAGCGCCACCGACAAGCTGGCGTTGGCGGAGGCCTTGCTGAGCACGGGCCTGGATGTGGTGGTGAAGGTGCGCCCGGCCTTTGACGAGTTCTACGGCACCTTGAACTCGAAGCAGCAAAAGGCCCTGGACAACCTGATGTCCAAGCGGCATCGGAGCTAGGGGAGATGGAGCGGTCGGTCGGCGGGAGCGAATACCAAATGGCGACGAAAATCCCTGCCTTTCCGGCCGCTCTGGCCTTCGACCAAGCGCCAGGTCTCGTGCTGGACTATTTCAGGCCCGCGCCGTGGCCAACTATGACCGTGCGCTATCCCGTCGGCCTGGCCCTGATCGGTTCGGCGGTGGTCCTGACCGCCAGAATCCTACGCCGCTGGATTTAGCGCATGTCGGGTTTAATTAACCCCGAACCCATGCGCTAAAACCTTTAGAATAGAGCAACTTATCCGCATTCAATTGAATGCGGGTTGCTCTAGGCGCTCAATACGCCCTGCAGCTTCATGGCGATGCCCATGTCGCCTTCTATCTTCAGCTTGCCTGACATGAAGGCCGTGGTGCCGTCCAACTCGCCCTGGGTCATGGCCATGAAATCATCCAGACTGATCTTCAACGTGGTATCGGCATCGCCGTCCTCGTTGGAAACCACATTGGGAACCTGGGAGGCGTCGAGCAGCAGAAACGTGCCGTCGCCGAAGTCCCACTTCACGACGGCGCCCAGGCCGCAATCCTCGCCAACCCGATCGCGCATGCCGTCAGTCAGTTCTTGCAAGCTCATATTATTCGGTCTCCCAAATCCGATAGTGTGTTTTCAATATTTCGAAACCTCACATAGCCCTGTGCAATGACGAAAGCAATGGTCAAAATGGCAAGCAATTGGCCCGCCAATTCTTGACGTTGACGTTAACGTTAAGTAGCCTCCAGGGACCCCAATCGCCGCGCTAAATCAGCGGCGCACGCTTATCAGATAGAGAGATGCCATGCCCTACGAAACCGTGTTTCGCCCCGGATTGTTCGCAGGCGAGACCATGATCGTGACGGGCGGAGGTAGCGGCATGGGCCGGTGCACGGCCCACGAATTAGCCTCGCTTGGCGCCAAGGTGGTGCTGATCGGCCGCCGCAAGGAAAAGCTGCTGCAGGTGCAGGCGGAAATTATCGAAGATGGCGGCCACGCCGACATCCAGGTGCTTGATATCCGCATCGAGGAGGATGTGATCGCCGCCGTCGATATGATCATCAACCGGGATGGGCCGATCCATGGCCTGGTCAACAATGCCGGCGGGCAATACACCTCCCTATTGGAGGATATCAGCCAAAAGGGCTGGGAGACCGTCGTCCGCACCAACCTGACGGGCGGATTCCTGATGAGCCGGGAAGTCTACCGCCAATCCATGAAGACCGGGGGCGGCGGCTCGATCGTCAATATCACGGCGGACCATTGGATGTCCCTGCCGACCATGGGCCATTCCGGCGCGGCGCGCGGCGGCATGGAGAATTTCACCATGACGGCGGCGGTGGAATGGGGCCGCTATGGCGTGCGCGTCAACAGCGTGGCGCCCGGCTGGATCGTTACCTCCGGCTTCGATACCTATGACAGTGACTGGGGCGATCACATGCGCGAGTTGGAAAAATCGGTGCCCCTGAATCGTCTGGGCCGGGAGGCTGAAGTCTCCGCCGCCACCTTGTTTCTGTTAAGCCCGGCGGCATCCTTCATCACCGGTGCCTGCCTCCGTGTCGATGGTGCGGCGCCGAATGTCCAGGCCAATTGGCCCTTGCCCGAAGGTCCCGGCAACCAGCATTACAGGGGTTTTCACAGGGAAGTCATGCCCAAGGTCTTCGGCGGCGGCAAGGACGAAGACTGACGGCCCCGACGGTAGATTTGGCGGAGTATTGCCCATGATGTTTACGGATCAGCACGAAGAATTGCGCAATTCCGTTCGCCGCTTCGTGGCGGCGGAGATTAACCCATATGTGGATGAGTGGGAGGAAGCGGGCGCGTTCCCGGCGCACGAGCTATTCAAGAAGATGGGCCGGCAAGGCTTCCTGGGCGTCAACAAGGCCGAGGAATTCGGCGGCATGGGCCTGGACTATTCCTACGTGACCGCCTTCGCCGAGGAACTCGGCACCGCCGATCACGGTCCGGTCCCCATGGCAATCGGCGTGCAGACGGATATGGCGACGCCGGCCCTGGCCCGCTTTGGCTCGGATGAATTGCGCCGGCAATATCTGGCCCCCGCCATCGCCGGCGACATGGTCGCCTGTGTCGGCGTGACGGAGCCGGGCGCGGGCTCCGACGTGGCATCGTTGAAAACCGCCGCCCGCAAGGATGGCGACGACTATGTCATCAACGGCTCCAAAATGTTCATCACCAACGGCGCCCAGGCCGATTGGATCTGCCTGCTGTGCAATACCTCCGACGGACCGATCCATCGCAACAAGACAATGATCGTCGTGCCCATGGACAGCCCCGGCGTCAAGGTGGAGCGGACCTTGAACAAACTGGGCATGCGCGCCTCCGACACTGCACTGATCTTCTTCGACGATGTTCGGGTGCCGCAGAGCAATCGCGTCGGCGACGAGGGCGAAGGCTTCACCTATCAGATGATCCAGTTTCAGGACGAGCGTCTGTGGGGCGCCACGACCCTGTTGCGGCCCATGGAAAAAGCCATTCAGGAAACCATCGAATACACCCGGGAGCGGCAGATTTTCGGTGGCTCGATCCTGGACAATCAGGTCGTGCATTTCCGCATGGCGGAACTGACGGCCGAGATCGAGTTGCTGCGCAGCCTGATCTACCGCGCCGCCGAGCAGTTGGCGGCGGGCGAGGATGTGACTTATTTCGCTTCCATGGCCAAGCTGAAGGGCGGCCGTCTGGTGCGCGAGGTTTCCGATAGTTGCCTGCAATACTGGGGCGGCATGGGTTATATGTGGGAGAACAAGGTAGCGCGCCTGTTCCGGGACGGCCGGTTGCTGTCCATTGGCGGCGGCGCTGACGAGGTGATGTTGCAGATCCTCTCGAAGTATATGGATATCCTGCCGGCGCGGCGAAATAAGTAGTACCTGGACCAAAAGGGGAAAGAGAACAATGGCCTTCACCAAGGTCCTGATCGCCAACCGTGGCGAAATTGCCTGCCGTATCATGCGCACGGCGCACGAAATGGGCTATCGCACCGTCGCCGTCTATTCCGAGGCCGATGGCGGTGCGCCCCATGTCCAGATGGCCGATCAGGCGGTTTGTATTGGCCCGGCACCGGTGGCCGAGTCCTATTTGAACGTTCCGGCGATCCTGGATGCGGCGGCGCGCACGGGCGCGGACGCGATACACCCAGGCTATGGCTTTCTGGCGGAGAACGGCGATTTTGCTCGCGCCTGTGCCGATGCCTCGCTGACCTTCATCGGGCCCGGTGCCGAGGCGATCGATCTGATGGGCAACAAGCGCCTCTCGAAACTGCGCATGATGGAGGCGGAGGTGCCCTGCGTGCCGGGCTACAGCGGCGCCGGTCAGGCGGACGATGTTCTGGTGGCGGAGGGCGGGAAAATCGGCTTTCCCCTGATGGTCAAGGCCGCCTCGGGCGGCGGCGGGCGCGGCATGCGCCTGGTGGAAGGCGTGGACGATCTGCAAGGCGCCATATCCGGGGCCCGGTCCGAGGCGGAGAACGCCTTCGGCTCCGGCGAGTTGATCCTGGAAAAGGCGGTGATTGAGCCGCGCCACGTGGAAATCCAGGTTTTCGCCGACGGTCATGGCAACTGCGTGCATCTGGGCGAGCGGGACTGTTCGATCCAGCGCCGGCATCAAAAGGTGGTGGAAGAGGCGCCCTCGCCGGCGGTCGATGCGGACCTGCGCGCGGCCATGGGCGCGGCGGCGGTGGCGGCGGCCCAGGCGATTGACTACCGGGGTGCGGGCACGGTGGAATTCCTGCTGGGTGCGGATGGCGGCTTCTATTTCTTGGAAATGAATACCCGCCTGCAGGTGGAACATCCCGTGACCGAGATGATCACCGGTCTGGATTTGGTGGCCTGGCAACTGGATGTCGCCGCCGGCGAAGCCCTGCCCTTGGCACAGGACCAGATCCAATTCCATGGCCATGCCATCGAGGTGCGGCTGTATGCCGAGGACCCGTATGCTGATTTTCTGCCGCAAACAGGCACGGTTGTGGCCTGGCGGCCGTCAGCGCAGGTGCGCGTGGATACGGGCATTGTCGAGGGCCAGGAAATTTCGCCCTTCTATGACCCCATGGTCGCCAAGGTCATCGCCCATGGCCGTAACCGGGAAGAGGCCCGCCGCCGTCTGTTGCGCGGTCTGGAGGATACGGCCCTGTTGGGCCTGCCGAACAACCGGGGCTTTTTGATTGATGTGCTGGCCCACGGCGGTTTCGCCGACGGCAGCGCCACGACCGCCTTTATCGGCCAGCATTTCCCCGATCTCGAGCGGCCGCGACCGGATGCGGCGACGCGGGCCCTGGCGGCTGTTTTGCTGTACCGCCACAGCGCCCATGATCAGCCGGGCTGGCATTCCGCCGCGCCCATCGTGGCCGGTATCGACCTGCGCTTCGGCGAGGAGAAATGCCTCTGCCAGGTGGCGCAAACAGCCGCCGGTTACAGCATATTGGTCGGCGGCGATGAAACGGTTGACCTGGAACTGCTCTCCGTCGCCGGTGGCCGCGTGCGCTTCCGCCACGCTGGTGTAGTGGACAGTGCCGGCTTCGCCTTCGCCGGCGACGATCTGCATCTGGATCTGGCGGGTGCCGCGAACCACTTCTTTGAATTCACCGCCGAACTTGCAGCCGCCAGGGAGCGGGAAGGGGATGGCCGGCTGATCGCTCCCATGGCCGGGCGTATCGTTGCCGTTCGGGCCCAGGCGGGCGAGACGGTAGCGAAGGGCCAGGTTCTGGTCATTCTCGAGGCCATGAAGATGGAGCACGAGATCAAGGCGCCCGGCGATGGCGTGGTCGAGGAAATCGGCGTCGCCGAGGGCGATCAGGTTGAACCGAGACAGATGCTGGCGGTGGTGACATCAGCGGAGGCCGAAGCGGCGGAATAATACCAAGTTACGGTGATAAAGACCCATATAGATCGTTTCAGGAGCCCCTCGGGTAGGAGTGGAAGCGCCGGCGGTACCGCTACCGTCAAGCTTTCACGACGCCGGCGAGGGGCTTCTGAAACGACCGAATTCGGCGCATTGCGAAGGCATTCGGCGGTGTCGCGCACAGCTTATGGTACCACGGCGCCACGCGCTCCTACCTGAAAGCCTACGTAATGCGTCTATATGAGTCTTTATCACCGCAATTTGGTATAAGGCGGCGTGGCGGGTACAGCGTGGGAGAAGCGATCATGAACAGCATTAGCAATCAGCGGCACAGCCTCTATTACACCGACGAACACGAAGCCTTCCGCGACACCATGCGCCGGTTCGTCGAAAAGGAAATCGAGCCGCATGCCGCCGAATGGGACGAGGCCGAGGAATTTCCCCGCGCGCTGTACAAGAAGGCGGCCGAAGTGGGGCTGTTGCAACTGGGCTATCCGGAGGAATATGGCGGCATCCCTTGTGATCGGTTTTACAACGTCATCGCCGCCGGCGAGTTGACCCGCGCCGGTTGCGGCGGCGTCAGTGCTTCGCTGATGAGCCATACCATCGGCACGCCGCACCTGACGCAATTCGGCTCCGACGAATTGAAGGCCCGCGTCCTGCCCCAGGTCCTGGCCGGCGAGAAGATTGCCGCGCTGGCGGTGACGGAACCCTCGGGCGGCTCGGACGTGGCGCGGCTGAAAACCACGGCCAAGCGCGATGGCGATGACTACATTGTCAATGGCCAAAAGATGTTCATCACATCCGGTTACCGGGCCGATTTCTATACCGTGGCCGTGCGTACGGGCGGCGAGGGCCTGGGCGGTATCTCGTTATTGATGATCGAACGTGACCGGCCCGGCTTCGAACGCACCAAGCTAAAGAAGATGGGCTGGTGGGCCTCCGATACCGCGGCGCTGTATTTTGACGATGTGCGGGTGCCCGCCGCCAATTTGATCGGCAAGGAGAACGAGGGCTTCAAGGCGATCATGCACAACTTCAACTACGAGCGTCTGGGCATGTCCGCCAGCGCGCTAGGTTATGCCCGCACCTGCCTGGAGGAAGCGACCGCATACGCCAAGGAGCGCCATACCTTCGGCAAGCCATTAATCGAGAACCAGGTGATCCGCCACAAGCTGGTGGACATGGCCATGCGGATCAATTCCGGTCAGGCCTATCTGGAAGATCTGACCTGGAAGGACATGCAGGGCGATCGCGTGGTCGCCGATGTCTGCATGTTGAAGGTCAACACCACCTCAACCATGGAATTCTGCGCCAACGAGGCGATGCAAATACTCGGCGGTGCCGGCTATATGCGCGGCGGCAAGGTGGAGCGGATTTATCGCGAGACCAAGGTCATGGCGATCGGCGGCGGCTCGGCCGAAATCATGAAGGATCTGGCCGGCCGGCAGATGGGGCTTTAGCGGCGGCGCTTAACTGCTGTAGGCCACGGCCGGGTTGACGGCCGTCAAAACACCGTCGTTCATCTCGAAGTTGCCATGCCCTGTTTCAAATGACTGCCAGGGCTTGTAGCTGAACAAGACATCCCAGCCCCGTTCATTGAACATACCTTCCAGTTTGTCATGGGTGCCGTGGCTATGGGTGCCCAGGTGGACGCGGCGAACCTTTTTGGTCAACAGATCCATGACCGGCGGGAAGACCAGGCCCTCGGATTCCTGAAGGTCCGCTTCAATGAAGTCGATCCGCGTAAACGGCGCCAGCAGATTTTTCAAGGTCACCGCGCTGACAAAGGTGATTTCGCCGGTGAAATCGTGCCCACTGCCCGGCGCCAGATCGACCACCAGGGACGTGCTGTTTCGCAGCATCAGGCTTTTCGCCAGTTGCTCCGTTGCCCCGGCCCGCCTGGCCCGGTCGAGAATTTCCATGCGGGTGGCGCCGCTGTTGGTCTGGGTGCAGCCCTGCGCCCCCGAACCGGGCGAGCCGATGGGAAATAGGATCGGCTTGTTGTCGGCGCCCAGCGCGGCCTCGACCATCCAATGGTCATCGGGATTGATACCGTTGTTGCGAAACTGCCTTTCGGTCATCGTCATGTTCTCGGGCACGGCGTCGACGGCGACCAGCATCGCCGGCATGGGGTTCTCGGCCTGTAGTGCCAGGTAGCTGCCGACGACTTGCAGACCGAAGCAAGAGCCCAGGGTCATCATAACATAAGACCCCCGCGCCTCGCGTGCGGCGGCGAACCAATTGTAATATTCGAACCAGTCTTCGCCATCGGACAGCACCGGCAGCCGGGTCTGGACCTCGCAATCGCCGGCTTCGTCCGCCGGTTCGGTGCGCTGGCTCCAGAACCTTGCATCCGTCCGCTGTCCGACGAAATCCACGGTGAAGCCACTTTCGACATAGCCTGAAAACGGCGTCACGCCGTCGAAAATACCCAAATGGGATGCAAGATCATTCGTGGCCATTGCGGCTTCCTCTCGTCGGGCGGGGCCCAGGGAAAAATCTAACTGCTATAGGCGACGGCGGGATTAACGGCGGTCAGAACGCCGTCGTTCATATCGAAATTGCCGTATTCCGTCTGGTAGGACTGCCGGGGCTTATAACTGAACAGGATGTCCCAGCCGCGTTCCATGAACATACCTTCCAGCATCTCATGGGTGGAATCGCCATGGGTGCCCAGATGCACCCGCCGCACCTTCTTGGTCAGCAGGTCCATGGCGGGAGGAAAGACCAGGCGTTCGGATTCCTGCAGGTCGGCCTCCACGTAATCGACACGGGGGAAGGGTATCAGCAGGTCACGCAGGGTCACCGCGCTGACAAAGGTGATCTCGCCGGTCCAATCGACATCCGGGTTGGGTATCAAGGGAACGGTCAGGTCGGTCGCGTTCCGCATCAGGAGGTTTTCCGCCAGGTTATCCGTGGCCCCATTGCGCCGGGCCAATTCCAAAATGGCCATGCGGGCGGCTGTGCTGTTGGTTTCGGTGCAGTTCTGCGCGCCGGAGCCGGGCGAACCGATAGGAAACAGAACCGGTTTATTGTCGCCGCTCATGGCCGCCTCGACCATCCAATGCTCATCGGGATCGATGCCGTTGTTGCGGAAATGCTTCCGGGTCATTTCCATGTTCTCCGGCACACCGTCCACCGCGACCATCATCGCCGGCATGGGGTTAATGGCCTGCAAAGTCAAATAGCTGCCCACGGCCTGGCCGCCATAGCACGAACCTAGGGTCATCATGGTGTAGGAACCGCGCGCCTCGCGGGCAGCCGCGACCCAATTGAAAAACTCGAACCAGCCCTCGCCGTCCGCCAGATCCGGCAGGCGGGTTCTGATTTCCTCACCTCCGACCGCATCCGGATCAACGCCCCACAGGACCCGGAAATTGCCCTCAATGCGCTGGCCGATGAAATCGACCAGGAAACCCTTGTCCACGTATCCCGTGAACGGTTCCATTCCCTCGAATGTGTTCAAAAACGGCGCAAAATCATTGACGGACATGCCGGTCCCTCCATTGGTCGAAAGCGAACCCGGATTATTGGAAGATATGGATACCAAACCGTTAACTTGTCGGGGTTTTGCCTAAGGACTTGACCTGGGCATTTCCGCCGGGCAAGCAGAGGCATGACACATGACAGGCCCAAAACCATCCATCTGAGCGACTACCTGCCACCGGCATTCGTAGTTGAAAACGCCAACCTGGAATTTGACCTTGAACCGGGCCGGACCCGGGTGCGGGTGCGGATGACCATGCGGCGCAATCCGGCCCATGGCGACGCGGACGCGCCGATATACCTGCTGGGTGAGGAGTTGGAGCTGCTGTCCCTGTCCCTGGATGGGCGCGCCCTGGGGCGGGATGATTATACGGTAGATGCCCATGGCCTCTCCATATCAGCGGCGCCGGACGTTTGCGAGTTGGAGGTCGAGACCGCCATCGCGCCCGCCGCCAATACGAAGCTGGAAGGGCTGTACCAGTCCGGCGGCATTTTCTGCACCCAGTGCGAGGCCGAAGGTTTCCGCCGCATCACCTATTTCCCGGACCGCCCGGATGTCATGACCACCTATCGGGTCACCATCCGCGCGGATAGAGCGGCCTGTCCCGTGCTGCTGTCCAACGGTAATCTGGTTGAGGCGGGCGATTTGCCAGATGGCCGCCATTTTGCGGTCTGGGACGACCCGTTCCCCAAGCCGTCGTACCTGTTTGCCCTGGTTGCGGGTGATCTGCGCTGGCTGGAGGATCAATTCGTCACTTCGTCCGGACGGACGGTGACATTGCGCATCTATACCGATCCCGGCAACGAGGACCGCTGCGGCTACGCCATGGAAGCACTGCAGCGTTCCATGCGTTGGGACGAAGAGAAATATGGCCTGGAATATGATCTGGACCTGTTCAACATCGTCGCCATCAACGACTTCAATATGGGCGCCATGGAGAACAAGAGCCTGAACGTTTTCAACGCCAAGTACGTTCTGGCCAATCCCGAAACCGCGACCGACGATGACTACGCCAATATCGAGGCCATCGTGGCGCATGAGTATTTTCACAACTGGACCGGCAACCGGGTGACCTGCCGCGATTGGTTCCAACTGAGCCTGAAGGAAGGCCTGACGGTTTTTCGCGACCAGCAGTTTTCCGCCGATATGCGCTCCGCCCCGGTGCAGCGCATCAAGGATGTCAGGGGCCTGCGGGCGGCGCAGTTCCCCGAAGACGGCGGCCCCCTGGCCCATCCCGTGCGCCCGGCCAGCTATATGGAGATCAACAATTTCTATACCGCCACGGTCTACGAAAAGGGCGCCGAGGTGATCGGCATGTACCAGACCTTGCTGGGGCAGGACGGCTTCCGCAAGGGCATGGATCTGTATTTTCAGCGCCATGATGGCCAGGCCGTGACCTGTGACGACTTCCTCGCCGCCATGGCGGATGCCAATGGCGCCGATCTGGAACAGTTCAAGCTGTGGTACAGCCAGGCGGGGACGCCGGAGGTGCACGTTGCCGGGCACTATGACGCGGGCGCGCGGGTCTATGAACTCAGCCTGAGCCAGAGCCTGCCCGTCACGCCTGATGGCGTCGTCAAGCAACCCATGCGCATTCCCCTCGCGGTCGGTTTGTTGAACGGGGACGGCGACGATCTGCCCCTGGACGAGGACGGCGCGACGACGAAGGTATTGGAATTGTCCGATACCGACACCGTGGTTCGCTTCGAAGGCATCGGATCGGCGCCCGTGCCATCGATCAATCGAGGCTTTTCAGCCCCCATTCATGTGCGCCGGGAATTAGACGAGGGCGAGGCGGCGTTCCTGATGGCCCATGACGGCGATCCCTTCAACCGTTGGGAGGCCGGGCAGCAATACGCAACCGTGCTGCTGGGCGCCATGGCGGCCGAAATCGCCGCCGGCGGTGAAGCCAAAATTGATCAGGCGTTTATTGCCGCCCTGGGTCAGACCCTGAACGATACGTCGCTGGACCCCGCCTTTGTCGCGCTGTCCTGCCAGTTGCCCAGCGAGCAATATTTGGCCGAACAGGTGGACCGGGCCGATCCGGTCGCGATCCACCAGGCGCGGGAAGCCATGCGTGGCGCCATTGCGCGCACCTTGCGCGATGACCTGCTGGCGATCTATGACGCGAACCGCACCAACGCGCCTTACAGCCCCGATGCGGCCTCAGCCGGGCGGCGCGCCCTGAAGAACCTGGCCCTGTCATACCTCTCGGAGCTGGATGACGAGCCCTGCCGGGATCTGGCGGGCCGGCAATTCCGCGATGCCGACAATATGACGGACCGCATGGCGGCCCTTTGGGCCTTGAATGACCGGGACGGTGAGGCGCGCGCGGATGCGCTGGATGCCTTCCACGACCGTTTCAAGGACGATGCGGTGGTAATCGATAAATGGCTGTCGTTACAGGCCGCCTCGGCCCGGCCGGATACCTTGGACCAGGTCGTCAGGCTGATGGATCATCCGGTCTTTTCCATTCTGCAGCCGAACAAGGTCCGGGCCCTGATCTCGGCCTTTTGCGCCGCCAATCCCTATCGCTTCCACGCCCCCGACGGCAGCGGCTACCGCTTCCTGGCTGACCGGGTTCTGCAATTGGACCCGATCAACCCGCAGGTCGCGGCCCGGCTGGCGACGCAACTGGGCCGCTGGCGCCGCTATGACGAGGGACGCCAGACACTGATGCGGGCCGAGTTGTCACGCATCCTGGCGGCGGACAATTTGTCGCCTGATGTCTTCGAGATCGCCTCGAAGGCGCTGGGGGACTAGCCCGGTTAGCTTTTCCTGCCGCCAGCAGGAATTTTCGGGCGTTTTTCGGGCTTATCGGGGCCCCAAACTCGGTTGAAATAGGTGTCGGCCAGATGCAGGGCGCCGACCGGGTTGTGGGCCAGCACCCGGTCCTTGGCCACCAGCGTTGTCGCCAGGCCCTCGGAATGCTTGAAAAACAGGCTGTCATGGCCGACGCACAGGCCCAGCACGATGTTGAGCTCACAGCCCGACTTGTTCAACAGTGTGGCCTGGCTGATTGGGTTGCACATGGCCTCGTAGTTGCCGGGGCGGATCTTTTCCGCATCCGTTATGCCCATGTCTTCCTTCGGAACGCTGCCGTTCTTGCAGGCGGCCGAGGCGACCTCCAAGCCATGGCTTTCAAGAATTTCGCTGAGGGTCTTGGCGAGGTCGACGAAGCTGATGCAGGTGGCGATGCCGACCTTGGTGAAGCCCATTTTCTTGGCGAACTGGCAGATTTCCTCAACGCGGGTCCACTGGCAATAACCCTCGGCCTCGATCCGGCCCGACACCTGGGCCACCTTGAGGAGTTCCGGGTCGTCATAAAGGGCGACGGCCGCTTCCAACTCGTCGGCCATGACTTTCGTGGGGCAAAAGCCCGGCCCCCGCTCGTCGGTTTCGCCCACACGGCAGGCCCGTACATTCTCGGGGCAATATGCGCAACCGGGTTCCTCGTAACTCATGTCCAATCCCTCATGACCTATTTCGACCTATGGAAGTTTCTTAGCGGTGTTGGCCAGCCCTGTCTTTGCGCTGGATCAAGGGCGTTATAGCGTGAATATGCGGCCCCAGCCCCGCAGGCGGGCGGCATCGACCCCCGCTTGTTCCAAGGCGCGCAGGACAACGACCGAAATGCTGTCATAGACCGTGACGCCCAGGTCTGCCTCGAGGCGTTCCGCCAGGGCCGCGCCGCGCATGTTGGTGCAGATGATGGAGATTGCCTCCGCCCCGGCCGCCGCTACCTCCCGGCACATCGCTTCCACGCGCTCTTCGGTCACCTCGGAAAACGAATAGTTGTCGCTGATGCCTAGGTGCCGCTCGGCGATGCAATCAAAGCCGGCGGCTTGGTAATTGTCCAGAATGCGGGCCTGAACGTCGTCCGTGTAAGGCGTGACGAGGCCAAATTTTTTGACGCCATGGCGGCGGAACAGATCGTTGTTGGCAAGGATTGACGTGGTGGCCGGCGCGCCGGTGCTTTCGGTAATGCGGGCACATAGCGCTTCATCGTTGTCGAAACCCAGCCAGCCGGCGGAGGTGCCGTTCCAGGCAATGGCATGACATTTGGCATCCGCCAACAGATCGGCGGCGGCGAGGAAACGGTCATGATCGAATTGCGCCAGGCCCTTGTCCGACAAGGATATCTCGGTCACCTTGAAACGGCTGAAATGGGCCGAAACTTCCGCCAGGTCTGTCAACATGGCGGTGGTCGTGGGTTCCAACACCGTGTTTGAAGATGGCGTCAGCATACCGAGGATGATCCGCTCGGATAACTCGGTCATGATTGCGTGTCGGTGCTAGCGGTCCCGCAGTTTCGGGTCCAAGACGTCGCGCATGGCGTCGCCAAACAGGTTAAATCCGAAAACCGCCAGCGAGATAGCGATACCCGGGAAAATCACCGCCCACGGCGCGCTTTCGGCATATTCTTCCGCGCCGCTTTTTAGCATCAGGCCCCAGGCCGGCGTCGGCTCCTGCACGCCGAGACCGAGGTAGCTGAGCGATGCTTCCGCCAGAATGGCCTGGCCCAGGAAAGTGGTCAGCATGATCAGATAGGGCGCCATGATATTGGGTGAAATATGGCGCAGCACGATGCGGGCATGGCCGAAACCCATGGCCCGGGCCGCATCCACATAAGGGATTTCGCGGATCGCCAGAGCGGACGAGCGCACGACACGGGCGCAGTTTGGGATCAATGGAATGGTAATGGCGACAATCACCGGACCGACGCCGCGGCCTAGGATGATCACGATCGCCAGGGCCAGGATGATCGAAGGAAAAGCGATCAGGATGTCAACGACGCGTTGTACGATAATATCCACCCAGCCGCCGAAATAGGCTGAGGTGACGCCGATCAACAGGCCGATGGTGGAGCCAAGGATCGCGGCGGTGAAGCCGACAAGCATGGCGGTGCGGGCGCCATGGACGATACGGGAATAAATATCGCGGCCGAATTCGTCGGTGCCAAAGAGATGCGCCAAACTTGGCGCCTCCAACATGGCGCCGAAATCATTGACTTCCGGATCGTACATGGCGATCTGGGGCGCGAACAGGGCAGCGAGAATCATCAATATGACTACCAAGCCGCCCGCCGCGCCCAAAGGTTGGCGGCGGATCAGATCCTTGGCGATATCGCCCCAACTGCGCTCCGGCAGCGGCTCTTCCTGAATTCCGACGTATGTTTCGTTGACCGCCATGGCCTGACCTCGATTTACCTGCGATTAGCTATAATGAATTCGTGGGTCGACCCAAGCATAGAGCAGATCGACGACTAGATTGACCATTACGAAGACCGTCACAACCATCATCACCAGCGCCTGTGTCAGCGTGAAATCATGATCCAGAACAGCATCGACGAACAGTTTGCCCAGACCGTTGAGATTAAATACCTGTTCGGTCACCACCAGGCCGCCGATCAGGAATGCGAATTCGATGCCGACAAGAGTGATCACCGGCAGCAGCGCATTCTTCAGGGCGTGCTGATTGATAATGACTTTTTCGAACAGGCCCTTGGCCCGGGCCGTGCGGACATAATCCTCGCGCAGAACCTCCAGCATGGCCGAACGGGTCATGCGCGCCACCACCGCCGCATAGCGGTAGCCGACGGCGACCGCCGGCCATATGGTTTGGGATAGATTGGCCATGGGATCGACCCATATGGGGGTATAGCCAATAGGCATCATCCACGGTTCGCCGAACATATGCTGGGTTATGATCAAGAGGCCCAAAATTATCATGATGCCTAGCCAGAACGACGGCGTGGCAATGCCGGCGATGGAAAAAATCCGGACGCAATAATCGACCCAGGTATTTTGTCTGATCGCGGATATCACGCCGAGCGGCAAGGCGATGATCACAGCGGTCAAGGTGCCCATGATGGCAATTTGCAAGGTCAATTCAAACCGGATGGAGATCTCTTCCGTGACCGGCCGTCCGGTCCACATGGAATCGCCGAAATTCAAGGTCGCGACACCAACCACGAAATCATAGAACTGCTTGGCCATCGATTGGTTCAGGCCCAGGTTTTCGCGGCAGATGTCAATCTGTTCCTTGTCCACCATCAAACCGGTGCCGCCCATGCGGATTTCGCAGACGTCGCCCGGGATCATGCGCATCAGCATGAAGACCAAAAGACCGGCCCCGATCAGGGTCGGGATCATCAGCAGGATGCGCTTCACAGTGTATTTATACATGGGCCAACCATTTGCCGGGCGTCAATTTGCCGGGTGTCGATAACTTCTGGAAATAGAACAAAAAAATATCAAAAAGCGCCGGGCATGACGGCTGCGCGATGAGCAGCCGCCATGCCGGCAATAGGCTTACTTGTCCAACCAGACCTGATCCAGATGCTGGTTCAGATAGTGGCTTGGAGCAATCTTCCAACCCTTCACGTAAGAGCGGTGGGGATTGATCTTGTACCACCACAGGGTCGGGATGATATGCGCCTCGTCACCATACAGGCGCGTTTCGAATTGACGCATGATCTTGCGTTGTTCCGCCTCATCGCCGGAACGGGACATGGTCTCATGCATTTTTTCCATCGCCGCATCTTCATATTGGGCGTAGTTGTTCGAGGCACTGCCCAG
Source organism: uncultured Rhodospirillaceae bacterium (assembly GCA_964631725.1). Taxonomy (GTDB): domain Bacteria; phylum Pseudomonadota; class Alphaproteobacteria. The sequence goes on from CAZVYX010000001.1 coordinate 190,776, forward strand.
ATATTTGGAGACATCGACGATCGGATTGACGATTGACTGGCAGTTGGCGTCGATCGCCACCTGATAGTCTTTCTTCTTCCGCAGCGAATCCACCCAAGGACCGGTCGGCACGGCATTCTGCGTTACCTTTACGCCGATCTTCTTCCACTGATCGATCAGCCAGACGCCAAGAATACGGTATGGCTGGTCAACCGCGCGGTTCAACAGGGTGAAGGTCAAATTCGACTGACCGGCTTCCGCCAGCAAACGCTTGGCTTCCGCCCGGCTTTTCTTGATATCGGTCCAGAAACCCGGAATCTTGGACAATTCCGCCTTGTTCGCGGCCAGGGGATGACTGGGGAAGACCACGCCGCCAACAGTCTTGACGATGGCGATCTTGGAAAGCGCCTTGGAGCCGTTCCACCGGTCAATGGCTAGGCTTAGGGCCCGACGCACCCGTGCGTCATCAAACGGCTTGGACTTATGATTTGGCGTTACCAGCAAGGAGCAATTCCAGTCACCTTCCTGCACCGTGATCTTGTCGCCAAGAGCCTTGATCAAATCATCACGGGCTTTCGGTGGGAAGCCGCGGAATTCGATGCCGGCCCGGTCGCCGCGGATGGCTTGCAGCCGAACCGCCATTTTCGGCGCGGATATGGCCTTGTAACCGTCCAGATAGGGCTTGCCCTTGTGGTGATAGCCGTCATAACGCTTGCCCGTGACATGGGAGCCCGGCTGATGTTCCACGAAAGAAAAGGCGCCGGTGCCGTTCACGTTTTTTTGATGCCATTTATAGCCGTGGGTATCGAGATCCTTCTTGGCATAGATGAAGTTGAAGGGCATCGCCACCGAGGGAATAAAGGTCGGCGAAGGATATTTCAGCTTCATCACCAGGGTATATTTGTCCGGCGTGGTGATGCTATCGACCATGGAAAAGAACTTTTTCCGCAGGCTCAAGATGCCCTTTGGCGGGAACACGAGCTTGTCGTAAGTCGCCTTCACATCGGCCGCGGTCAACGGCGTGCCGTCATGAAACTTGATGTCGTTGCGGATCTTGAAGGTATGGGTCTTGCCGTCATCGGAACTGGCAAACGATGAGCAGACATCGCAGACAAAGTCCGTGGTCGAGCTTGGATTGGACGGATTAACCCGGATCAGGGTGCTGTAAAACGGCCGGATTGGATGGATCATCCCGAAGGTGCCTTCCATATGGCCGTCCATGGAGGGTATCTTCGAACCCACCACGAAATTCAATATGCCGCCGCGTTTCGGCGTTTCCGCCGTCGCGACGTTGGCTGCCAACAGCAAAGCCGCCGTTGTCCCAGCCAATATACCTAGGGTCTTTAGCTTCATCTTGATGTCTCCCTTACGTCTGTTTTTTTGCCGTCATTAGTTGCGTTCTCGGTGACAGCTGTAGCCAAATCCTAACACAGATCGAATACTATGAAGAACGCAATTTCCATTGCTCCTGCGGTCTTGTGTTCCTCCCTCATTTGCCCAGCACGATGGGGCAGGCCAACATATGGCCAGGTGAAAACTCCTCCAATACGGGAATATCGCGGTTGCAGGATTCAGTAGCCTGCGCACAGCGCGGATGGAAAACACAGCCCGGTGGCGGGTTGGTCGGCGAGGGCACCTCGCCCTCGATAATCTGGTGCGAGCGGGTTTCCTCAATCGCCGGATCCGGCACGGGAACGGCGCTCAACAAGGCCTTGGTATAGGGATGCTGCGGGTTGTCGAACAGCTCGTCGCAATCGGCCAGTTCGACGATCTTGCCCAGATACATCACCGCGACCCGGTGGCAGATATGGCGCACCACGGAAAGATCATGGGCGATGAACAGATAGCTGAAATTGAACTGATCCCGCAGATCCTCCAGCAGATTGATGATCTGCGCTTGAATGGAAACGTCCAGCGCCGAGACAGCCTCGTCGCAAACGATGAATTTCGGGTTGACCGACAAGGCGCGGGCAATGCCCACGCGCTGGCGCTGGCCGCCGCTCATTTCGTGCGGGTAGCGGTCGGCGAAACGCGGGTTGAGGCCGCAGATACGAAGCAATTCCGAGACCCGTTCGCGGCGTTTCTCGGCGTCCTTGATGATACCGTGCACGCGCAGCGGTTCGGCAAGGATCGAGCCGATTTTCTGCCGTGGATTGAGCGAGGAAAAGGGATCCTGAAAGATTACCTGCACATCCTGGCGCAGGGTGCTTATCTCACTCATCTTCAAACCGGCAACGTCTTCGCCGCCAAAGATCACCTTGCCTTCGTTGGGGTCTTCCAGCCGCAGGATGCAACGGCCCACGGTGGTCTTGCCGCAACCGGATTCGCCGACGAGGCCCAGGGTCTCGCCCGGCGCAATGGTGAAGCTGACGCCATCCACCGCCTTCACATGTCCAACAACGCGCCGCATGAACATGCCCTCGGTAACGGGGAAGTGCATCTTCAGGTCTTCCACGCGCAGCAACGGTTCCACGTCGGTCGGCGTACCTGCGTCCATACCTGTTTCCGCCACATTCATGCCGCCGTGCCTTTTTGTTGATCCAGATTGGAGGAATTCCAACAGGCGCTCCGATGATTTTCCGAGACCGTTTCCAATTCCGGAATTTCATAGGCGCAGCGCTCGGAGGCAAAGCGGCAGCGCGGGCGAAAGGCGCAGCCGCCGTCAAGTCTGGTCAAATCCGGTGGCTGGCCCTCGATCGGGATCAGTTTGGTGCCCCGCGGCTGATCCAGCCTCGGTACCGAGGCCAACAACCCCAAGGTATAGGGGTGGCGCGGATTGTGATAAATGTCCTTGGCCGAGCCCATCTCGACGATCTTGCCGGCATACATAACGTTGACCCGCTTGGCATAGCGGGCCACCACACCCAAATTGTGCGTGATGATAAGCTGTGCCACGCCCAGCCGCTCGGACAGGCCCTTCATCAATTCCAGAATTTGCGCCTGGATCGTGACATCCAGGGCCGTGGTCGGTTCGTCGGCGATGATCAGCTTGGGATTGCAGGCCAGCGCCATGGCGATCATCACGCGCTGGCGCATGCCGCCGCTGAGATGATGCGGGAACTGCGTCAGGCGGCGCGAGGGATCGGAAATGCCGACCTGCACCAAAAGCTCGAGCGCCCGTTCACTGGCCTGGGCTTCGCTCATGTTCATATGGCGCAGCAGGGTCTCGGTCAGTTGCCGGCCAACGGTGAACACCGGGTTGAGCGAGGTCATCGGTTCCTGAAAAATCATCGCGATATCGCGGCCGCGCACATCGCGCATTTCAGCGTCACTGATTTTCAGCAGATCACGGCCTTCAAACAGCACCTGGCCCTTCTCGATGCGGCCGGGCGGCTCGGGGATCAGGCGCAGGATCGACATGGCGCCGACGGATTTACCGCAGCCGGATTCACCGACAATGGCCACCGCCTCGCCGGCCTCGACCGAATAGGTTATGCCGCCAACCGCGCGCACCACGCCGTCGGAGGTATCGAACTCCGTCGTCAGATCGGTAATTTCAAGTAGATTACTCAGGAGCTTGCCCCCCCAAAAGCCAAATACAGATGAATTGAGCTTGCCGCCCCATTAGCGGAAAAAGCTAGGGGTTTTCGTCCCGGGCTGTCAAGGCGGCCATGGGCGGCGGGCAGCCGAGCACAACCTTCCGCCGCGCGCAGCCGGAGCCGCGGATCGCCAAAATCTTTCGCTAGCTTCACACTTGCCCCCCCGGGGTGTTAATTCGTGGCCGGGGTCTTTGCCCCGAAAGCTTCACGCCCCCGGCATTTAATAGAGCAATTGCGGCGGACACAACCACTTAAAAGCACTTGCGGGGCAATATGCCTCACCATCGGGGCTTGACCCGGAACGCCAAGCGGGGCTTATCACAAGCATGAGTTTGCCCGGACCCGGGCGCGACAACAGACATCGTTAAGAAAACTGGCCTGATGAGGAGTATCCGATGCTTGAACGTTATGCAGAAAAATTTCCCGCTTTTGAATACGACAGCCCCAGCGAGCGCGTCCTGCGCATCACCTTCAACAAGCCGGAGACCTACAATTCGCTCGATTCCCAGGGCCACCGTCAACTGACCTATATTTGGCGCGACATCGACGAAGACCCGGATATCAGTTGCGTGATTCTGGCCGCCAAGGGCAAGGCGTTTTCCTCCGGCGGCGATTTCGGCATGATCAGGAACAACATCGACAATTGGAACGACACGGTCGGCGCCTGGAAAGAAGCCCGCGATCTGGTCTACAACATCATCAACTGTTCCAAGCCGATCATCTCCGCCGTCAACGGCGTCGCCGTGGGCGCCGGGTTGGTGGCCGCGCTTTTGTCGGACATTTCAATCATCGCCAAATCCGCCCGCGTCCTGGACGGCCACGTGCGCTTGGGTGTCGCGGCCGGCGATGTGGCCTGCATAAACTGGGTTATCCTGGCCGGCATGGCCAAGGCCAAATACCATCTGCTGACGAACGAGCCGGTGTTTGGTGAAGAGGCCGAGCGCATGGGCCTGTTCTCTCTCTGCACCGAGGATGATGCCCTAACGGCGAAATCGGAAGAGATCGCGGCGACCCTGGTGGCCGGCGCGCCCAACGCCATTCGCTGGACCAAGCTGGCCCTGAACAACTGGTACCGCATGGCCATGCCCACCTTCGAGAATTCCCTGGCTTTGGAAATGCTCGGCTTCAAGGGCCCCGAGGCCCAGGAAGGCCTGGCGGCGCATCTGGAAAAACGCCAGCCCAACTGGGACAAGAATTCGCCCCTATAGGCGTCCCTCTTCAGGGTTTTTCGCGCCCCGCTTCCAGGCTGTCGTGTTTCGGCTCCTGGAGGCGGGGCGCTTTTATTTCGCCAACTCCAACGTGAGCCATTCGCCCAGGCGGCGGCGGCGGATCAGATACAGGCCTTGGGTTAGATAGGCCGAACGCACCTGGGCGTCCTGCTTTGCCAGCAGTCCCGACAGGATCACCCGGCCGCCGGGCGCTAGGTGACCAGCGATGGCGGGGGCCAGGCGCTGCAATGGCCGGGCCAGGATGTTGGCCATTATCAGATCGTAGGGCGCGCCGGCGGCAAGTGCCGGATGGGCGAAGCCGTCGGCCCGCACCGGACGGACAAAGCCATGAAGATGATTGAGGCGGGCGTTCGAACGGGCGACCTTAACGGCCCAGGGGTCGATATCCGAGGCGACGATAGGCACCCGCCACAGGCGCGCCATGGCCAGGGCCAGGACGCCGGCGCCGCAGCCCAGATCCAGGGGGCGGTCAAAGCGGCGCACCTTGGCCAGATGATCCAGGGCCAGCAGGCAGCCATATGTGGTCTCGTGCTTGCCGTTGCCGAAGGCGCGGCCGGCCTCGACCTCCAGGGCGATGGCGCCGCCCCGGGCTTGGTCCCGTGCGGTGCCCCGGTCATGGGCGCCGTGGACAAAGAAGCGCCCGGCCTTGACGGGAGGCAGCTCGCGCAGGGACTCCGCGACCCAGTCCCGGTCCGGCAGCGGCTCCAGGTTCAATGGCGGCGTGGGCAGGTCCAGGCCGGCGGCGGTGCGGGCCAGGCGGCTTTCCAGATCGGCCCGGTCCACGGGATCGGGCAGCAACATTTCAATGGACCATTGCCCGCTGCCGGGAATCTCGAAGCTTGAGCACGCCAGGGGTTCGTCACACAGGGCCTCCTCGAACGCCGGCACGCTCAACCCCGGCACCACCACGCGGGCCCGCCAGACTTCGCCAGGGGCAATTTCCGTCATGCCGGCTGCACGAAACTGTCGATGACCTTTTTCGCCCCGGCCTTGTCGAAGGCGATGGATAGTTTGTTGCCCTCGATGTCCTCGATCAGGCCATAGCCGAATTTCTGGTGGAACACCCGCTCGCCGATGGCGTAGTCGGAGCTGCCGGGCGCCGTGGTCACAACCTGTTCGGCCTGGCCCTCGATATAGCTCGGCGCCGGCGCGGCGGTTGGAGCCTTGCGCATGCGGGAAGAGGAGGGCTGGCCGTCGGCGAAGTTAAAGGCGCCGGGCGCGTCATGGGCGGCCGCGTATGACAGGACGGCTTCGCCGCCACCGCTATAGAGCCCCGGCTCCGTCTCCACCTCGATATGCTCGGTAGGCAGTTCGTCGACAAATCGGCTGGGCAGGGTTGTGCTCCAGCGGCCATACATCTGTCGTTGCGCCGCGAAGCTGACAATGGCCCGCTGCCGCGCCCGGGTCAGACCCACATAGGCCAGGCGGCGTTCCTCCTCCAGGGCGGCCAGGCCGTTTTCGTCCAGGGCGCGCTGGTGCGGGAACAGGCCTTCCTCCCAGCCCGGCAGGAACACGGTATCGTATTCCAGACCCTTGGCGCCGTGCAGGGTCAGAATGTTGACCGCGTCATCGGCCTGGGCCATTTCAACATCCATCACCAGGCTGACATGTTCCAGGAAACCGCCCAGCTTATCGAACGGTTCCAGACCGACGATCAATTCCTTCAGGTTCTCCAACCTGGTCGGCGCCTTGGCGTCCTTGCTGGCCTGCCACATGGCGGTATAGCCGCTTTCATCCAAAACCACCTCCGCCAGTTCATCGGGCGGCATGGCATCGACCAGCCCGCGCCAGCGGTCGAAATCGTCCAACAGCTTGGTCAGGCTGTTGCGCGGCCGGGTTTTCAGATCGTCGCCGTTGACCAGAATGCGCGCCGCCCGGGTCATGCTTTCGCCCATGTCCCGGGCCGCCTGGTGCAAGATTTGCAATGTTGCATCGCCCAAGGCCCGCTTCGGCGTGTTGACGATGCGTTCGAACGCCAGGTCGTCGTCCGGCTGCGCGATGACCCGCAGATAGGCGACTGCATCGCGGATTTCCGCGCGCTCGTAAAACCGGGTGCCGCCAATCAGGCGATAGGGCAGGCCCAGGGTTATAAACCGCTCCTCGAACTCCCGGGTCTGGAACGAGGCCCGGACCAGGATCGCCATTTCGTTCAGGGGCTGTTCCTTGCGCTGCAGATCCTCGACTTGCTCACCGATTGAGCGGGCCTCTTCGGCGCCGTCCCACAGACCGTGCACCCGGACTTTTTCACCGCCGTTCTGTTCCGTCCAAAGGGTCTTGCCCAAACGCCCTTCGTTCTTCGCGATCAGGCCGGAGGCGGCACCGAGAATGTGCGGCGTGGAGCGGTAGTTGCATTCCAGGCGGACCACCTTGGCGCCGGGGAAGTCCTGCTCGAAACGCAGAATATTGCCGACCTCGGCGCCGCGCCAGGAATAGATCGATTGATCGTCATCGCCGACGCAGCAGATATTGCGGTGGCCCTGGGCCAGCAGGCGCAGCAGCAGATACTGCGAAACATTGGTGTCCTGATACTCATCAACCAGAATGTAGCGGAACTGCTTCTGATAACTCTCCAATATGTCGCCATGTTCGGCGAAGATGGTCAGGCAATGCAGCAGCAGGTCGCCGAAATCACAGGCGTTCAGGATTTTCAGGCGCTCCTGATAGGCCTTGTACAGCGCCACCCCGCGGCCATTGGCGAAGGCCTCGCCCTCGCTGGCCTGCACCTTTTCCGGCACCAGGCCGCGGTCCTTCCAACGGTCGATCATCGCCGCCAACTGGCGCGGGGACCAACGCTTCGGATCCAGCTGCTCCGCCTCGATCAACTGCTTTAAAAGGCGGAGCTGATCGTCCGTATCCAATATGGTGAAATTGCTCTTCAGGCCCACCAGCTCGCCATGGCGGCGCAGCAAACGGACGCCGATGGCATGGAAGGTGCCCAGCCACAGACCCTCCACGGCCCGGCCGACCAGGGCGGCGGTGCGGTCGGCCATCTCGCGCGCCGCCTTGTTGGTGAAGGTCACGACGAGGAGCTGGCTGGGGAAGGCCAGGCGCTGGTGCAATATATGGGCCAGGCGCGTGGTCAAGACCCGGGTCTTGCCGGTGCCCGCGCCGGCCAGGACCAGCACCGGGCCATCCACCGCCTCCACCGCCGCCCGCTGCTCCGGATTAAGCGCGCTGAAATAACCCGGTGGCGGCGCAACGCCGCCCGTAGGGGCGCCATCGGGGGGCGGTGTCATTTGTTCTAAATCAAAGGGATCGGACATGGCCAAGATATAACCCATCGCGCGGAATTATGGCACCCAGGCGTGGCAAGCCGTTGTTGCGACGGGCCGGAACCGGGCGCAAGCTATTATGACGTATACGAAATCCAATCGAATCGCGGACGGCGTTGGCGCCGGGGCGAAAAATTCTTTGCGTCCCGCGACCAGCTGTCGCATATTGCCGCCTACAAGAACAGGTGCCGTAAAGGCGCCGGCGGGAGGACTAGTAGAGGATCAGTGTATGAACTGGCCGTTGTCATTGGCCCTAAGGCCTATTGTCGGACGCGATTCCGCGTCGCAGCTGTATGAATCCATAGCATGAATCAAGTCTCAGCCAACGCTTCGGAGGCGTCTACCTCCGCCCAGCCGTTGTTGCAGGTATCCGAAGTCGCCGTGCATTTCGGCGGTATCGTGGCCCTTGACGGCGTTAGTTTCGATGTTCAGCAGGGTGCCATTCTTGGCCTGATCGGTCCCAACGGGGCCGGCAAGACGACCCTGTTTAACTGCCTCAGCCGGCTTTACATCCCCAATTCCGGCGATATTCGCTTCGCCGGGCAGACCATTCTGGATACCGCGCCGCATAAGATCGCCGACATTGGCATCGGCCGCACCTTCCAGAATCTGGCCTTGTTTGGCACCATGTCGGTGCTGGATAACGTCATGGTTGGCGGCCATTCGCAAAGCAGCAGCGACTTCTTCTCCAACGCCCTGCGTTTGCCATGGGTGAAGGCGGAAGAGGACGGTCTGGCGGAAACGTCGTGGGATCTGATCGAATATCTCGATCTGATGGACGTCGCCTATACCCCCGTCGCAGATCTGCCGTTCGGTACGCAAAAACGGGTGGAATTGGCCCGTGCGCTGGCCAGCAAGCCGAAATTGCTGTTGCTCGATGAACCGGCCGGCGGTCTGAACCATGACGAGGTCGACGATCTTGGCGCGCTGATCAAGCAGATCCGGGATGACCGCGGCATCACGGTTCTGCTGGTGGAGCATCACATGAGTTTGGTGATGGCGGTCTCTGATCATGTCGTGGCGATCGATTTCGGCCGCAAGATCGGCGAAGGCACGCCCAGCGAAGTACAGCAAAACCCCGAGGTTATTCGGGCCTACTTGGGGACCAGCGACTGATGGCATTCTTAGAAGTAAAAGGCCTGGAAGCTTTCTACGGTCACACGCAGGCCCTGCACGGTCTGGATTTCGACCTGGAAGAAGGCGGCATCACGACCATTCTGGGCGCCAACGGCGCGGGCAAGACAACGACCCTGCGTTCAATTTGCGGCATGGTGCGCAACAATGGCTCGATCACCTTTGACGGTCAGGCTCTGATTGGCAAGGCAACGGAAAATATCGTCCGCCAGGGTATCGCCCATGTGCCCGAGGGGCGCGGCACCTTTGTCCGCGTCACGACGGAGGAAAACCTCCGCCTTGGTGCCTACACGATCAAGGGCGCCGCCGCGATCGCCGATGCCATGGAGCGGGTATACAGCTACTTCCCGCGCCTGAAGGAACGGCGTAATCAGCAGGCCGGTACCCTGTCGGGCGGCGAACAGCAAATGCTGGCGGTCGGCCGGGCCCTGATGCTGCGGCCGCGCCTGATGCTGCTGGATGAGCCCTCGTTCGGCTTGGCGCCGCTGATCGTCAAGGAATTGTTTGAGATTCTGCGGACCATCAACCAGGAAGAAAACGTCTCGATGCTGCTGGTGGAGCAAAATGCCACCTTGGCATTGAATTTGGCCGATCATGCCTATTTGCTGGAAACCGGCAGGGTGGTGATGTCGGGCACGTCGGAGGATATCGCTTCGGACGAAGCGGTACGCCAATCCTACCTTGGATATTGAGCTAGCGAAGATGAACCGCCCCGATGACGCGGGTTGAGCGGACAGGATTTACCTAGATGGAATATTTTCTCCAACAAACACTTAGCGGCCTGGCCAATGGCGCGATTTATGCCTGCGTTGCCCTGGCCGTGGTCATGATCTATCAGGCGATTGACCATTTCAATTTTGCCCAGGGCGAGATGGCGATGTTTTCGACCTTTATCGCCTGGCAATTGATGCAATGGGGCCTGCCGTTCTGGCTGGTTTTCCCGGTCTGCGTGGTGATCTCTTTCGCCGGCGGCGTGGTTATCGAGCGGGTGATTTTCGGCCCAATTCATGATGCGCCCGTACTCAGCCATGTGATTGTCTTTATCGCGCTGTTCTCCATTTTCAATTCCCTGGCCGGGTTCATCTGGGAATTCACCATCAAGCCGTTCCCCTCTCCGTTCCCGGAGAAGGATGTCCTTGGCACCAATCTGATCGCCATGCATGAACTGGGAATGATCATTATCACCCTGGGCATGCTGGTGATGATCTACCTGTTCTTCAAGTTTACGCCGATTGGCTTGGCCATGCGGGCGGCGGCGGCCAATCCGGAATCGGCCCGCCTGGTCGGCATCTCGGTGAAATGGATGCTCTCCCTGGGTTGGGGTCTGGCGGCGGCGATTGGCGCCGTGGCGGGCATGCTGATCGCGCCGATGGTGTATCTGGAGCCGAACATGATGCTGGGCATCCTGCTTTATGGCTTTGCCGGCGCCGTTGTGGGGGGCCTGACGTCGCCGGGCGGCGCGGTGGCCGGCGGTTTCCTGGTCGGCGTGGCGGAGAATCTGGCCGGCGCCTATGTCATCGGCAGTGAATTGAAATTGACCTTCGCGCTGATTTTGATCGTTGGTGTGTTGTTGTTGCGGCCGGCTGGCCTGTTTGGCCGGGTCGTCGTGAACAGGGTGTAGAAAATGGTAGCTGACGTAGATACGAGATCCGCCGGCGGCAGGGTTATTCCGGCGAACCCGGCGGACAGCCTGGCCATTGCCGGCATTACACTGCCGATGTGGAGCAAGATCTGGATTGTCATCGGCCTCATCGTGGCGGTGGTGGTGCCGTTTTTCCTGGAAGATTTCACCGTCTTCCAGATGACCTATGCCCTGGTCTTCGCCATGGGCATCTTGGGCCTGAACCTGTTGACCGGTTTCAACGGCCAGTTTTCCCTTGGTCACAGCGCCTTCTTTGGCATTGGCGCCTACACCACGGCCATCATGATGTCCCATTGGGAAGTGGCCTATTACTGGACCATCATTCCCGCCGGCGTGGTTTGCCTGGTGGCTGGCTTCCTGTTTGGTCTGCCGGCTTTGCGCCTGGAGGGTTTGTATCTGGCACTGGCGACCTTCGCCCTGGCCACCGCGATGCCGCAGATCCTGAAATATTCCGCCTTTGAAGAGGTGACGGGGGGCGTGCAGGGGCTGGATCTGGACAAGCCGGAATCGCCGTTCGGATTTTTGTCGGATGATCAGTATCTGTATTTCGTTGTCCTGGTGGTCACGATCATACTGTTCGTCTGCGCCTGGAATTTGGTGCGTGGGCGCACCGGCCGGGCGATGATCGCCATTCGGGACAATCCCATCGCGGCCCAGACCATGGGCGTCAACAATGCTGTCTACAAGTCCCTGACTTTCGGTGTCAGCGCGCTTTACACCGGTGTCGCCGGTTCAATGAGCGCCATCATCATTCAGTTTGTGGCGCCGGACAGTTTTACATTCCTGCTGGCGGTGACGTTCCTGGTTGGCTTGGTGGTGGGCGGCGTGGCGTCCATCCCGGGGGCCATATTCGGCGGCTTCTTTGTCCTGCTGATCCCCAATGTTTCCGAATGGGCCGCCGATTTGACAGGCCGTACCGACGCCAAGGGTTTGTCCTGGGCCGTCTACGGCATGTTCCTGATCGTCACCGTTTACGTGATGCCGGCCGGCGCGGCGGGACTGCTCCGGGTGCTGACCGGCAAGCTGGCGCGGCGAAATTAGATTTGAAGGCGCTATCGAAAACAGTTCACATTCCGCCCGAGTTAATGCCTTCAAGAGCATTGGGCAAAATTGCAAAGGAGGTTTGCAATGACGAAACTTAGTCACATCGCTATTGCCGCGGCTGCCGCGGCATTCGTCGCGGGAACGGCAATGGCCGGAAACGCGCCGGGGGTCACGGATACGGAAATCAAGATTGGCAACACCAATCCTTATTCCGGTCCCGCCTCGGTCTATGGCACCATAGGTAAGTCCCTTGGCGCCTGCTGGGATTGGGTCAACGATACGGGCGGCATCAACGGCCGCAAGATCAAGTGGATCACGCTGGATGACGGCTATTCACCGCCCAAGACCAAGGAGCAGATCCGTAAACTGGTGGAGCGCGAAAAGGTCGCCCTGCTGTTCCAGACCCTCGGCACGCCGACCAATTCCGCCGTGCACAAGTACGTCAACAAGAAGAAAATCCCGCATCTGTTCGTCGCCACCGGCGCGACCAAATGGGGACAGCCGAAGAAATTCCCATGGACCATGGGCTGGCAGCCCAACTATCAGACCGTGGGCGCGATTTTCGGCAACTACATCCTGCAGAACTACCCCAACGGCAAGGTCGCCGTGATGTATCAGAACGATGACTACGGCAAGGACTATGTCATCGGCATGAAACGGGCGATGGGTGATAAGTACGACAAACAGGTGGTCAAGGAAGAGACTTACGAGGTCACCGATCCAACCATCGACAGCCAGATCGTCAGTCTGAAGAACAGCGGCGCGGACGTCTTCGTTGACATCTCCATTCCGAAGTTCGCGGCCCAGGCGATCAAGAAGATGTATGCCATCGGCTGGAAGCCGGCGCATCTGTTGAATGACGTGGCGGCCTCCATCTCATCGACCTACAAGCCGGCCGGCATCGAAAAGGCCAAGGGCATTATTTCGGTGGACTTCTACAAGGATCCCAACGATCCGGAATGGAAGGACGATCCCGAGACCAACGCCTGGCGTGCCTGGATGGACAAGTACTATCCGGGTGGCGATAAGGCCAACAAGATGAACGCCTACGGCTATGCGGTTTGTCACACCATGATCGCGGTGCTGAAGAACGCCGGTGACGACCTCAGCCGGGCCAACCTCATGAAGCAGGCGGCCAGTCTAAATAAGGTGCCGATCCCAATGCTGCTTCCGGGCATGTATGCGGATACCAGCCCGACCGATTTCTATCCGGTCGAGCAGATGCAGATGACCCGCTTTGACGGTTCGCGTTCGGTTCGCTTTGGTCCGTTGATCAGCGCGGAAACCGAATAAGCTTTCTAACCAAATCATGACTTTGGGCCGCCGGTGATATCGGCGGCCCAATTTTTTTGAACTGTTCTTTTGCCTGCTAATCCGTTAGGCATCGCCATTCCCTTGTTCAACTGATCGAGACGTCATGCAGACCACCCGCCTGGAAGGTTTCTTCTACCTTGCCGCATTCACGCTGTGTATTCCGGCCGCCAATTGGATGCTGGGGCATGTTGGTACGGTCTGCCCGCCGGATAGCCCCTGCCTCATTCCCGTGGCGCCCGGCATCATGGCGCCCAGCGGTGTGCCGATGATCGGCCTGGCCCTGGTGCTGCGTGATCTGGTGCAGCGGCGCCTCGGCGCGCGCTGGGCGATCGCGGCGATACTGGCCGGCGCCGCCTTGTCCGCCCAGTTGGCGCCGCCCGCCCTGGTCATGGCGTCGGGCGTCGCCTTCCTGCTTTCGGAACTGGCCGATTTTGCCGTTTATACGCCGCTGCAGCGCCGTCGCTTAATCTTGGCCGTTGTCGCATCGGGCCTGGTCGGCCTGGTTGTCGATAGCGTGCTGTTCCTGCAACTGGCCTTCGGCAGCCTGGATTTCCTTTCGGGACAGATAATCGGCAAGGCCTGGGTTGTTCTGCTGTCGATTCCCGTCATTTGGTGGCTGCGGTCGTGGGATCAACGTCGTGGCGTCCAGGCGGTCTGACGGTTCGCGGCATTTTTCATGCTTTTGGCCGACACGGGCGGGTATCGTAGACCGCTGCTAACATAGGTAAATCATTGACTTTTCGATCTGAATTCTGCTATTTCTGTTACAACTAACTTCGGGGGAGACTCTGAAGCGTTAACTCGTGGATTGCCGACGGGTAGATGATGACAAGTGTAGGGGCAGCAGCGTCCGTTTACGCACGCATGGCTTACAGCCACGGCGAGGTCTCGCCGGTGCGCGCACCCCTGCGCATTGAGGATCGTGAGACGGCGCGGCAACAAGGTACCCAATTCGCGGCCCGGGGCGGCGAGGAGCAGGAACGCTCCAATGCCCGGGCACTGCGGACAGCACCGGTTGCGGTTATCGAGGTTCCACCGGCGAACCAGGAACGCTATGCCGCCCCGCAACGTCAGGCCCTGCCGTTTGTTCCCTTCCTCGCACAACAGATCGCGCAAGAAGGATTGCCCGAGCATGGTATTGCCCAGCGGCAGAAGCATGAGGCAGTGAGCGAAGCCTATATTCTGGCCAGCGATGATGAGGCAAGAATACTGGGTCCGGTCCGGCCTCGGGATCTGATCGTCTAGTTACCTTTTTTCCTTTAAATTTCGGTAGTGGGAAGCGCCAATCGTGGTGGCGAAGGCCATGAGCCTTGCGATATAGTCCGGCCATGAATCAATTCACCTGCATGACAGATCTACTTGCCGTCGGCACGGATGATGCCACGGCAATCGGGGCGCCGGAACGGGCGCCAATGAATTTCGCCGCCCTGCGCGCCTTGACCGAAGAGGTCGTGGCCAGTCTGAACGGCAATGGTGTCGGGCGCGGCGACCGGGTTGCCATCGTGCTGCCCAATGGTCCGGAAATGGCGGCCGCCTTCGTCACCGTCGCCACTGGTGCGGTAACGGCGCCGCTGAACCCGGCCTACCGGGAGGATGAGTTCGATTTCTATCTCGATGATCTGAATGCCAAGGCGTTGATCGTACAAGAGGGGGTGGAGACGCCGGCGCGCGCGGTGGCGGCGCGCCGGGGTATCGACATTCTGGAACTGGTTCCGGCGGGCGACGGCCCGGCGGGCGCGTTCAAACTGAATGCTCCGGCCGAAGCGGCGGCGCCCGCGGCGTCCGGCGGATTTGCCGATGGCAGTGATCCAGCACTTATTCTACATACCTCGGGCACGACGTCGCGGCCCAAGATGGTGCCCCTGAGCCAGGGCAATGTCTGTGCCTCGGCCCGTCACATCGGCGCTTCCCTGGCGCTCTCGGCCGATGACCGCTGCCTCAACATCATGCCGCTGTTTCATATTCACGGCCTGATTGCCGCCGTGCTGTCGTCCCTGGCGGCGGGGGCGGGGGTTTATTGCTCGCCGGGTTTCAATGCCCTGCGTTTCTTCCAATGGATGGATGAGGTGGAACCGACCTGGTACACGGCGGTGCCGACCATGCATCAGGCGATCCTGTCCAGGGCGCCGCGCAACGCCGACAGTCTGGCGCGGTCGCAACTGCGTCTGATCCGCTCTTCGTCATCTTCGCTGCCGCCGCAGGTCATGTCGGCGCTGGAGGAAACTTTCGCCTGCCCGGTGATTGAGGCCTATGGCATGACCGAGGCGGCGCATCAGATGGCATCCAATCCGCTACCGCCGGCGGAGCGGCGGCCGGGCTGCGTCGGTTTGGCGGCGGGGCCGGAGGTCGGGATCATGGCGGAGGATGGTTCGGAGCTGTTGCCGACCGGTGCAATCGGCGAGATCGTGATTCGCGGACCGAACGTCACCGACGGCTATATCGAGAACCCAACCGCCAACGCCACCGCCTTTACCGACGGCTGGTTCCGCACCGGCGATCAAGGCACCCTGGATGACAAGGGTTATCTCACCCTGACCGGGCGGTTGAAGGAAATCATCAACCGGGGCGGCGAGAAAATCAGTCCGCGCGAGGTGGATGAGGTTCTGCTGGATCATCCGGCGGTGGGGCAGGTGGTCACCTTTGCCGTGCCCCATGACCGCTTGGGCGAGGACGTCGGCGCGGCCGTTGTCCTGACCGAGGGCGAGACGGTATCCGAGGCTGAATTGCGGGCTTTCGTGGCCCAGCGGCTGGCGGATTTCAAGGTGCCGCGCAAGCTGCTTTTCCTCGACGAGATACCCAAGGGCGCGACGGGAAAACTGCAACGCATCGGCCTGGCCGAGAAACTGGGCTTGGCCTGAGTTCAGGATCGCCTGGTGTTCGTGGACGGGGTCTAGTGCACCGCGTGGCCGTCTTCGCCGCTCAGGCGATGAATTTCTTCCGCCACGCCGTACCAGGCGTACTGATTGGCCAACTCCAGGGCCTGCTCGTAGCCCAGGGTCTCAAGCAGATTTTGCGCCATGCCTTGGTAATGTTCTAGGGCACCGGTCATCTCTGTCCTCCCTGATAATGGCTGTTACTGTCGCCACCATAGCGGCGTATAATTAAGAAAAGCTAAGCTCTAATAGTTAATTTTGGGGGCATCGATACGTGATCTATATTTCATCCTGGCGCACCATGGAGACCCGGGCCGTTGAATTGGGCGCCACGCATATTCTCTCGCTGCTGGGAATTGAAGGCATCCCCGATACACCGGAGGGAATTGACCCCGCGCGGCATCTGCATATCGAGGTCGATGATGTACCCGCCTCCTTCGCCGGCGACATCGCGCCAACCATGGAACATGTGGCTGAATTGTTGGATTTTTCCGCCGCCTGGGACCGGCAGGGCCCGATGATCGTGCACTGCTATGCCGGCGTCAGCCGCTCCACCGCCGCCGCCCTGACCATCCTTTGCCAATACAATCCAGGCCGCGAGATGGAGGCGGCCCAGGCCCTGCGCCGCGCCGCACCGCACGCCAAGCCGAATCGCCGCATCATCGCCATCGCCGACCGTTTGCTGCAATCGGACAACCGTCTGGTCGAGGCGGTGGAGGCCATTGGCCAAGGTTCGTACGAAGGCGGCGCGACCCCTCTGGTCGAATTGCCATTGACGTTCTAAGGGGCTCGTATTCAGCATGAAAGCCATAGTTTGCCGCGAGCTGGGCCCGCCGTCGGTGTTGCGCCTGGAGGATTTGCCCGAGCCGATGATGGGGCCGGGCCAGGTGCGGGTGAAAGTCAACGCCGCCGGCCTCAATTTTCCCGATATCCTGACCGTGGAAGGAAGCTATCAGCACAAACCGCCCTTGCCCTTCATCGCCGGCTTTGAGACTGCGGGCGAGATAATTGAAGTCGCGCCGGATGTGAGCAATTTCGCGCCGGGCGACCGGGTCATGGCGGGTGTCCGCCCGGGCGGCTTTGCCGAACAGGCGGTGGCGGATGCCAGCATCTTGATACCCACGCCAAGCGTTTTCGACGACGTCACCGCCGCAGCCTTCAGGGTTGCCTATTTCACCGCCTATCACTGTCTGTTTCAGCGCGGCGGGCTGCAGCCGGGCGAATGGGTGTTGATCAATGGCGCGACGGGTGGCGTCGGCCTGGCGGCGGTGGAACTCGCCAAACTGCACGGCGCCAAGATTATCGGCACGGGTGGGGATGACGGCAAGCTGGCGGTGGTGCGCGATTATGGTGCCGATCATGTGATCAACTACAACATAGGTGAATTCCGTGCCGAGGTTAAGGAGATCACCGGCGGTCGGGGCGTCAATCTTGTTTACGATCCGGTCGGCGGCGATGTCTTCGATCAATCCCTGCGCTGCATGGCCTGGCATGGGCGGCTGGTTTCGCTTGGTTTCACCTCCGGCCGCATTCCTCAGCTATCGCTCAATTATGCCCTGATCAAGGGTTTGTCCATCATCGGCTGCCGCGCGGGCGAGGCGCGGCGCAACGACCCGGAGGCGGGCAACAGGGAGTTGGAGGAGCTATTGGCCTTGGCCGAGGCGGGCAAGCTGCATCCGTATGTTTCGCACACCCTGCCGTTCGAGCGGGCGGTCGATGGCATGCAGATGCTGATGGACCGCAAGGTCACCGGCAAGCTGGTCTTGACGATGAATTAGTGCGGTTCCATGGTCCATGGGCCCATGCTATGTGGGGACAGGTTCAACCGGTAGACTGAAGACATGCGCATTCTGTACCATTTCTGGCTATCGCCGTTTTCCCGCAAGGTGCGGATCGCCTTGTATGAGAAGGGCATGGACGTGGAACTGGTGGTCGAGAAATACTGGGACCGGCGGCCGGAATTCCTGGCCCTGAATCCGGCCGGACAGGTGCCCGTGTTGAGCGAGCCCGATGGCACGGTTCTGGCCGACAGCCAGGCTATTGTTGAATATCTCGAGGATTGCCAGCCGGAACCCGATCTGTTGGGCAAGACGCCCCTGGAGCGGGCGGAATGCCGCCGCCTGATCGCCTGGTTCGACGGCAAGTTCTATGACGAGGTAAGCGATTTTCTGCTGCGGGAAAAGCTGCTGAAGCGCTTCATGGGCATGGGCGAGCCGCGCTCGGACCTGATCCGGGCCGGGCGCGGGAACGTCGGCTATCATTTGGACTACATCGGCTATCTGGTGGAACGGCGCAACTACATCGGCGGCGAGGTGTTTTCCCTGGCCGATATCACCGCGGCGGCGCATTTGTCCTGCCTGGACTATCTCGGCGATGTGCCGTGGGAGTCCTACCCAGGCGCCAAGGAATGGTATGCCCGGGTGAAATCCCGCCCCTCTTTCCGGGCTATTCTGGCCGATCACATGCCCGGTCTGCCGCCGCCGCCGCACTATGCAAACCTCGATTTCTAGACCTCCCGCGGCACCGCCGGATTTGGCGGCGGCATTGCGGTGCGAGGCGCTGGCCCTGGGCTTTGATGCCGTCGGCATCGTCTCGCCAAACGCCATTCCCCAGGCCGGCGCGCGGTTGGACAGGTTCCTGGAACTGGGCCGGCATGGCGACATGGACTGGCTGGTGGAAAAAGCGGCCCGCCGTCGCCGGCCCGATGCCCTGTGGCCCGAAGTCCGCTCGATCATCATGCTGGGCCTGAACTATGGACCGGATGAAAACCCGCTACGCCGCCTCAGCCTGTTGGGCAAGGGCAATGTCTCGGTCTATGCCGAGCGCAAGGATTACCATGTCGTGGTGAAAAAGCGCCTGAAGGCATTGGCGCGATGGCTGCAAACGGAGGCGGGCGGTGAACTGAAGATCTTCGTCGATACCGCGCCGGTGATGGAAAAACCCCTGGCCATGGGCGCCGGTCTGGGCTGGCAGGGTAAACACAGCAACCTGGTCAGCCGCGAATTCGGTTCATGGCTGTTTCTCGGCAGCATCTTCACCACCCTGTCCCTGCCCCCGGATGCGGCCTCGGCCGATCACTGCGGCAATTGCCGCGCTTGTCTGGATATCTGCCCGACGTCGGCGTTTCCCGCACCCTATCAATTGGATGCCCGGCGCTGCCTGTCGTATCTGTCGATTGAACATCAGGGCCATATCGGCGCGGAATTCCGCAAGGCCATGGGCAACCGCATCTTCGGCTGTGACGATTGTCTGGCGGTGTGCCCCTGGAATAAGTTCGTCGCCATGGCGCATGATACCACCATGGCCGCCCGCCCCGGATTGAGTATGGCGGATCTGGAAGACCTGCTGCAATTGGACGATGGCGCCTTCCGCAAGCTCTATGCCGGCACGCCGGTGAAGCGCCTGGGCCGGGATAGGTTCCTGCGCAATGTACTGATTGCGGCCGGCAACAGCGGTGATGGGCAACTTTCGGCGCGGATCGAACCGCTGCTGTCCGATCCTTCGCCCCTGGTCCGTGCCATGGCGGTTTGGGCGCTTGGGCAATTGCGTGGGGCTGATGCCCTGGCCGCCCTGGGGCTGGAGCATCTGGATTCGGAAACCGATGTCGATGTCCGGGCCGAATGGGCCACGGCTATTTCGGCTTGAGCTCCATTTGTTGCAACCGCGCCTGCGCGGCATCGCCGGCCGGTGTGCCCCGATGCTGCACGGCGGCATGCAGCCAGTCCGCCCGCGCGCCCTCCCGATCCCCCCGCTGAAGACGCAGAATGCCCCGCTCCAACCGGGCCGAAGGGTTGTTCGGGTTTAATATCAGGGCCTGATCGATCGCCGCCAGGGCTTCGTCGGCGCGGCCCAGATGGCGCAGGGCGCTGGCGCGAAAGGCGGCCGCATCGTCATCATCCGGGTTCAGGGCCAGGGCCTGGTCGAGATCCCGCAGGGCGGCGGCATGATCGCCCTGCTCGGCCCGAATACGGCCGCGGTCGATTAGATAGACCGCTCTGTCCGGGTCATATTGCAGGGCCAGTTCGATCGCCCGCAGGGCCAAATCAGCCCGTCCGTCCAGCAGCCAAACGTTGGCGGCCTGGGCCAGAATGTCGCCGGGCGATGGCACATGATCGGCGGCCAGGGTGGCGGCCAAGGCTTCCAGGCGCCGGGCCGCGCGGTCATACTCCCTGGCCTCCAGCAGAGCCATGGCGGCGCAGTGGCGGGCCGGGGCGCCACCATCCCGGCGGGCCCAGTTTTCAGCCGTTTCGAACGCCTTCATGGGCTGGCGGTACGTCAAGGCGATACAGGCGCGGTATTGCTTCTCATGGTCAATGCCCGGCTCCGCCGCCAGGGCCGGCAAGAGGGGCAATGTCAGTGCAAGCGTCAAAAGGCCGTATTGTCTAAGCGTGCGCATGACCCTACCTTCCATGCTGTGACAAGCGCCGGCAAGAGCCGGGATGAGGAAACAGTGGAAAAAATGTTTGTTTTTGGCCTGGGTTACACGGCCCAGGTTTTGACTCGGCGACTGCTGGCGCAAGGATGGGACGTGATCGGTACCAGCCGGGACGGCGAGGGCGGGGCCATTGCTTTTGACCAGGCGCATCCGATGCGCGATGCCGCCGGGCAGATGGCGGGGACCACGCATCTGCTGCTCTCCATTCCCCCCGATGAGAGCGGTGATCCGGCACTGGCCCGCCATGGCGATGCTATTGCCGCGTTGCCTGATCTGCGCTGGGTCGGCTACCTCTCGACCACTGGCGTTTACGGCGATCATGACGGCGGCTGGGTCGATGAGGGCACGGCGACGGCGCCCATCAACAAACGCAGCCAGTGGCGGGTGGATGCGGAGCAGGCCTGGCTGAAATGGGGCCGCCGTCATGACCGGCCCGTGCATATTTTCAGGCTGGCCGGTATCTATGGACCGGGCCGAAGCGCGCTCGACAATCTGCGCCAAGGCAGGGCCCGGCGCATCGTCAAGCCGGGGCATGTGTTTTCCCGTATCCACGTGGAGGATCTGGCGACGGTGCTGCAAGCCTCGATGGGGCAACCAAATCCCGGCGCAATTTACAATGTCTGCGATGATGAGGCCGCGCCGCCGCAGGACGTCATTGCCCATGCCGCTGAATTGCTGGGTTTGGAGGCGCCGCCCGAGGTCGCCTTCGCAGATGCCGACCTGAGTCCCATGGCGGCCAGTTTCTATGCCGACAACAAGCGCGTCCGTAATGATCGCATCAAGGATGAGTTGGGGGTCGGCCTGGCCTACCCGAACTATCGCCTGGGCTTGGCGGCATTGCTGAAAAGCTAGAATCTGGTGCCCGCCGCTATTCAATAGTCCAAGAAATGAGTGTGGAATGATGGCGCCGCTTTAGCCACTCGGCTATTCTCTAAAAAGGGAATCGGCGTTAGCAAATGGGGCATCCACAATGTTCGACAAGGATCGATTTATCGAGGCGTGCAAGGCCGCCGTGGGCGATGGGCAAAAGGCCATCCGCGACGTTGTTCTGGAAGCTGTCGCCGACCCGGCCGGTGTCATCGCGGAATTGGGAGAACCCAATACGGCGGGGGTTTATCCCTTGTATCAGGCGGATGATCTGACGGTCATCAATTTCGTCTGGGCGCCCTATATGACTTTGTTGCCCCACAACCACCACATGTTCGCGGTGATCGGCCTGTATGGCGGGCGGGAGGATAATGTGTTCTGGCGCCGGCTGGAGGCTGATGGCGGCCCGGCGTTGGAGGCGGCGGGGGCCGAGTCCATGGGGCCGGGCCAGGCCGCGACCCTGGGTCCGGAAATCATCCATTCCGTGGCCAATCCCATATCGAAACTAACCCCGGCCATTCATGTTTACGGCGGCGATTTTTTTAACCCGCCCGTGCCGCGCAGCCAGTGGGATCACGAGACCCTGATCGAGGAGCCGTGGGATATGCAAAATACCCACAGGGTGTTCCGTCAGGCCGACATGCGCTTCAAGGCGGGCCTGGCGGCGGGCGCGGAAGAGGCCTAGCGGGAAAATTGAGCCTGGGCCCAAGGTAGGGTAGTTTGGCGGTCCCTAAATCAGACCGCCGAAGCCCGGAGGATACGCGGTGATAACCAGTTTCTTCGCTTGGTTGGAACGCGTGACCGATCCCCTGCCGCCCGAGCAGCCGGAGATGCCGCCGGCGTCTCTGATCGCCTTTATTTTGCACTACGCCCGGCCATTTTGGCTGTTGCTGCTGGCCTCGGGGCTGTTTTCCACGGTCATCGCGTTGTTGGAGGTGACCCTGTTCGCCTTTCTGGGCCGTCTGGTGGACTGGCTGGCGACGGCGGACCGGGCCACGTTCTGGGCCGATCACGGCGGCGAATTGATATTCATGGGCGTTGTCGTCCTGGGGCTGCTGCCGGTCTTGAAGTTCGTCTACAGCGCCATCTCCCATCAGGGTCTGTTGGGCAATTTCGCCATGCGCACACGCTGGCAGGCGCACCGCTATTTGCTGCGCCAAAGCATGGAATTTTATCAGGACGACTTCGCCGGCCGGGTTGCCGCCAAGATGATGCAAACGGCCCTGGCGGTGCGCGATATCGTCATGAAACTGACCGAGGTACTGCTCTATGTCGCGGTCTATTTCGGCGCCGCCGTCGTTCTGTTTGCCAGTAGTGATCTGCGCCTGACCGCGCCCATGCTGCTGTGGCTGGTGGGTTATCTGATCGCCATGCGTTATTTCGTGCCCCGCCTGCGGGATCTATCCATGGCCCAAGCCGAGGCGCGCTCGGTCGTCACCGGCCGGGTGGTGGATAGCTATACCAATATCGGCACGGTCAAGATGTTCGCCCATGCGGCCTATGAAGACGGCTACGCCCGCGAGGGCATGGAGGCGTTTCTGGCGCCGGTCTATGGCCAGATGCGCCTGTCGACCATGCTGACCCTGATCCTGAACATTCTGAATGCGGGCCTGATCTTCGCCATTGCCGCCATGGCGGTCTGGCTCTGGTATATCGATGCCACATCCGCCGGGGCCATCGCCCTGGCCGTGGGTCTGGTGCTGCGCCTGCAGGGGATGTCGCAATGGATCATGTGGGAGGTCTCCAACATCTTCGAGAATATCGGCGTGGTGCTGGACGGCGTCGAAACCATCGCCCGCGAACGGGCCATCGAGGATTTGCCGGGCGCGGCGGTGTTGGAAGTGACGGCGGGCGGCATCCGCTATGACCATATTTCCTTCAACTACGGCAAGGAGCGGGAGGATGTGGAACAGGGTGTGATCAGCGGCCTGGATCTGGATATCCGGCCCGGCGAAAAGGTCGGCATTGTCGGCCGTTCCGGTGCCGGTAAATCAACCCTGGTCAGCCTGTTGCTGCGCTTCTATGACCTCCAGGACGGTCGCATCCTGATCGACGGCCAGGATGTCGCCGGCGTCACCCAGGACAGCCTGCGGGCCCAGATCGCCATGGTTACCCAGGATACCTCGCTGCTGCACCGCTCCGTCCTGGACAACATCAGCTATTCCAAGCCCGGCGCGACGGAGGCGCAGGTGGTTGCGGCGGCGAAAGCGGCCCGCGCCGATGACTTCATCCATGCGTTGGAGGACGGCAAGGGCCGGCGCGGCTATGACGCCCATGTGGGCGAACGGGGCGTGAAATTGTCGGGCGGTCAGCGCCAGCGTGTCGCCATCGCCAGGGTGTTGTTGAAGGATGCGCCGATCCTGATCTTGGACGAGGCGACCTCGGCCCTGGATTCGGAAGTGGAGGCGGCGATCCAGGAGAGTTTTCAAGCCCTTATGGCTGGCAAGACGGTGATCGCCATCGCCCACCGCCTGTCGACAATCGCCGCCATGGACCGCCTGATCGTCATGGACCAGGGCCGCATCGTGGAAGAGGGCAATCACGAAACCCTGCTGCGGCGTGGCGGCCTGTATGCCGAGCTGTGGTCCCGTCAATCGGGCGGGTTTTTGGCCAAGGATGCCGCTGAATAGGTGGATTATTGCCGGTCGACGATTGACCCGGGCGCGGCGATGGCTTAGGTGGGCTATGCAACATTTGC
Organism: uncultured Rhodospirillaceae bacterium; assembly: GCA_964631725.1. GTDB lineage: Bacteria > Pseudomonadota > Alphaproteobacteria. The sequence goes on from CAZVYX010000001.1 coordinate 214,802, forward strand.
GTACGCCCATTTGGGTAGGTGAGAGGAGTCCGTTCAATGGTGGAAGAGAGTCGTCAATCCGATATCGAGGATGATGAACCGCCATTGGAAATCTACGAGGAAGTCAAAAAGGCGCGTATTACCGGGCCGGTCTATTGGCTTACGCTGTTTCTTGGCGGTTTCGGTATCCTGGTCGCCATCAACCAGACCTTCAGTTTGAACGCGTTCAACCATGTGCTGATCGATAATCAGTATTTTTATCTGCTGATCGCGATTTTTCTCTCCCTTGCTTTCCTGATCTTTCCGGCGCGGAAACAGGATGCTAGCCACGTCCCGCTCTACGATTGGGGCTTCTTCGCGGTGACCATGGTGACCTCGCTATATCTGTCCTATCACGGCGGCGACATGATCCTGAAAGGCTGGGATATCGTCGCGCCGCCCCTGCCGACGGCGGCGGCCGCCATCATGTGCGTATTGGCCATGGAAGGGGTGCGCCGGGCCGGTGGGACGATCTTGTTTTGCGTCTGTCTGGTTTTTTTCTTTTTTCCCCTGTGGACGGAGCATGCAGCCGGCTTTCTTTGGGGCGCGGGGAAGGAACCGGCTGAACTGGTGCGCGCCTATGCCCTGGGCTTCGAAAGTATCGTCGGCATGCCGATGCGGGTCGCGGGCAACATTCTCATCGGTTTTCTGGTTTTCGGCTCGGCCCTGGTGATCACCGGGGGCGGCGAGTTTTTCATGAATTTCGCCGCCGCACTGCTGGGCAAGACCAGGGGCGGTCCCGCCAAGGTCGCCATTCTTTCCAGCGGATTTTTCGGCTCGCTCAGCGGCAGCGTCATATCCAACGTCGTGACAACGGGCCAATTGACCATCCCGACCATGAAGCGGGCCGGCTACAAACCGGCCTATGCGGCCTCGGTCGAGGCCTGCGCCTCCACCGGTGGCACCTTGATGCCGCCGGTCATGGGCGCCGTTGCGTTTTTGATGGCGGAATTTCTCAATATACCCTACCGCGACATCGTGATCGCGGCGGCCGTGCCGTCATGTCTGTTCTATTTGGCGCTGCTTCTGCAGGTCGACTGTTATGCCGCCGCGAAGGGGCTGAAGGGGCAAGCGGCCTCTGAAATTCCCAGTATGCGGGAGACCCTGAAGGATGGCTGGTTCTATCTGTTCAGTCTGGCGCTACTGGTATATTTGCTGGTATGGGCGCGCATCGAATTGTATGCGCCCTATTATGCGACGATCGTTCTATTGGTCTCGGCGACGATCTTCAGAAAAAAGGGAAGCCGCTTCAATCTTGCCAAGTTCCGAGAACTGGTGATCGAATCTTCCTCGATCATTGCCTCCATCATCGCCATTCTCGCCGGCATCGGCGTCATCGTCGGATCATTGGCGTTTACCGGCGTGGGCGGCGCGTTCTCGCGTGAACTGCTTGGATTTGCGGGTGGCAGTCTGCCATTGCTGCTGGCCATGGGCGCGGTGACCTCTTTTCTCCTTGGCATGGGTGTCACCGTCAGCGCCTGCTACATCTTTCTCGCCATTGTCATGGGGCCGGCCCTGATCGAATTCGGTCTGGACCCGATCGCCAGCCACCTCTTCATCCTCTATTGGGGCATGATGTCCTATATCACGCCGCCCGTGGCACTGGCGGCGGTGGCGGCGGCGGTGATCGCGAGGTCCGGCGCCATGGAAACGGCGTTCCTGGCCATGCGGCTGGGGTCGATCAAGTTCATATTGCCTTTCATCATCGTGCTGACCCCGTCGTTGATCATGCGGGGCGAACCAGGAGACATCTTGGTGTCCATTTCGGCCTGCGCCGTTGCGGTACTTCTGATGTCAGCCGGGTTTGAGGGCTATCTGTACGCCGTTGGCAAGCTGCAATGGCCGTCGCGGATTGCGCTGCTGATCGCTGCCGCCGGCTTCATCTACACCGATGTCTACAGCTACATGGCGGCCGCCGTGCTGGTCGCGTTGACCTACGGTGCCAACCTGATCTGGTTGCGGCCACGAGCGGCGTAAGCCTATCACTGTCGGCCCTTAACGGGCTGGGAGGCTAACCGCGCCAAGGCAGCATTTCTTGTATTTCTTGCCGCTGCCGCAGGGGCAGGGGTCGTTGCGGCCGACCTGCTTTGCCGGTTTTTTCTCGGCCCCACGCAGGACGTCCATGATCTTCGCCGCCGGCAGGTTGGCCTTCCGAAGGCCCGCCAATCGCCGCAGATAGGGCCGGGCGTGCAGGGCGAAATGCTTGTAGCCGGCACAGAGGTAATTCAGGCCGTCTTCGCCGTCGGGGGTTTGGATAAAGCGGTCCTTGGGACAGCCGCCATTGCAGGATTTGAGGACTTCGCATTGCCGGCAGTATTGCGGCAGAGTATCGCGTTTATCGTTGCCGAACTTTGCCTGGGCCCCGCCGTTGATCAGCTCCACCAGCGGCGTTTCCAGGATATTGCCGAGCATGTGGCCGGGCTCAACGAAATGATCGCAGGAATAAAATTCGCCCGTGTGTTCGACGACAGCCACATCGCCGCAGGTTTCCCGCAACACGCAAAGCGAATGCTCCAGGCCGATATAGGGTCGCAGCGCCTCCTCGAAATTGTGGATCGTGATGCGCCCCACATCGTTGCGGACCCATTCCTCGAAAATCGCGCTCAGGAATTCGCCATACAGCTTCGCCGGCACGGATTCCCCGCGTACGCCGCCAGCGCTGTCCGGGCCGTCGCGGATCACCAAGGGCAGGAACTGCAGGAACTCGGCCCCCAGTTCCTTGAAGAAACGATAGACCGCCGCCGGTTGCCTCGCGTTTCTGTCATTAACGACGCAGAGCAGATCGCAATGGATGCGGTGCTGCTTGAACAGGCGGAAGGCGTGCAGGACCTGGCGGTGGGTTGCCTTCGCCTTTTTCGTCACCCGGTAATGGTCGTGCAGATGCTGCGGGCCGTCGATGCTGAGACCGACATAAAAGTGCTCGGAGGCGAGGAAGCGGCACCATTCTTCGTCGATCAGCGTGCCGTTGGTTTGAATGCCGTTGCGGATCTGGCGGCCGGCGGGGCAATGGCGTTTCTGGATTTCCAAAATCCGGCGAAAATAGTCGATGCCAAGCAGCGTCGGCTCGCCGCCGTGCCAGGAAAAGAAGATCGTTTCATCCGGTGAGGCTTCGATGTGCTGGGCGATATAGCTTTCCAGCAGATCATCAGCCATGCGGTGGGATTGTTTCGGATAAAGCTCCTTTTTCTCCAGGTAATAGCAATAGCCGCAGTCGAGATTACAGACCGCCCCCACCGGCTTGGCCATAACCTGGAAACTCTGTTTCGCCGTCTCGTCCATTGTCGACCGTCCCTATTCAAACCGCGCCATGGCGTCTTTTTGCAGCAGATAGCGCTGGATCTTGTTTGTCGAGGTGCGGGGGAAGTCGTCCACCACCTCAACATAACGGGGCACCTTATAATCGGCGATGGCGCCCCGGCAGTGGTTGATGACATCGTCGGCGCTTAGCGTCGCGCCGGGCGCCGGCATGACGAAGGTGAAGCCGACTTCGCCCATGCGCGCATCGGGCACGCCGCAGACCACGGCCTGGTAGATATCCGGGTTGGTCTCCAGAAAGCGTTCGATCTCGGCCGGATAGGCGTTGGAGCCGCCGACGATGAACATCTCCTTGGCCCGGCCGGTGATCAGCAGATAGCCGTCCGGGTCGATCTGGCCCAGATCGCCGGTGCGGAACCAGCCTTCCGGCGTGATCGCCGCCGCCGTGGCGTCGGGATTCTTGTAATAGCCCAGCATGACCAGATAGCCGCGCACCCAAATCTCGCCATCCTCGCCCTGGGCGACCTCGCGCCCGGTTTCGGGATCGAACACGCCGACCTCGTAATCGCCGATGGGTTTGCCCTTGTTCTCGCAGGTTACTTCAATGGGCGCATCGAACTCGCTTAATGTGGTCATGCCCATGGTTTCGGTCATGCCATAGACCGCCTGCAAAGCCTCGAAATGCAGGGTTGTCTTGACCTGGCGGGCGATCGCCGGTGTTACCGGCGCACCGCCGATCCAGGCCGTCTTCAGGCAATGGGTGTCCCGCGCTTCGACGCCCGGCTGGGCCAAAAGATCAAAAAAATGCGTTGGAATACCGCCCAGAATGGCGATGCGCTCCCGCTCGATCAGATCCAGGGCCTCGCCCGCCTCCCACTCCGCCATGGTGACCAGGCAACAGCCATGCTGCATGGCCGGAATGGTCGTCGCCACGCTGCCGGCCACATGATACAGCGGCATGTGTCCCAGGACCTTGTCGCCGGCCTCCATATGCATGGCGCGGGCGATGTTTTGACCCTCTATCAGCACCCGGTGGCAGTGCATGGCACCCTTGGGCTGGCCGGTGGTACCGGAGGTATAGATGATGATCACCGGGTCTTCGACCTGCACAGCCGCTTCCGCCGTCGCCAGATCAATGCCTTCGTTGTCCTCTGCCATCAAGGCGGCCTGGGAGATGGTGCCGGGATGTTCGGCGTCCCGCCACAGCACAACGGCGCGCAGTTCGGGCAGACCGGCCAACTGCATATCCCCCGGCACCGCCGCTTCGAAACCGGGCGCCATTTCACCGATCATGGCCAGATAGTCGATATTCCAATATTCCGGCATCGCCACCAGTATCTTGGCGTCGGACTGGCGCAGGATATATTCGACTTCCGAAACTTTATACCGCGTATTGATAGAGACGACGGTGGCGCCGATGCGGCAACAGGCGAACCAGGTCAGCAGCCACGACGGGCTGTTGGTCAGCCAGCAGGCCACATGATCCCCCCGGCCAACGCCCAGGCCAAGGAAGCCCCTGGCCAGGCGGTCGACCTGGGCATCGAAATCGGCAAAGGTCAGGCGCTGCCCCATGCCGACGATGAAATCATTATTCGGCCATGTTTGCGCCGAGTGCCGCAGCGCCCGGCCAATCGTCGCGTTTTGCCGATCCATCTCGAAAACTCCCACATATTGCCGGCCCCCATCCTGCCCGCCAGGGGCGCCAAACCTTGCAGGGCGCGGCCATTGCCCTCATACTAGCGCCATTGGCCGTCCTTGACGACGCAGAGCCATGGAGGAAATTGTTTTGAGCTACGTTCGATATATTGATCGGACCAAGGCCTACTATCAGGCCGAAGGTTACGAAAAGCCCTATCAATGGGCGAAAAATGAAACCGTGCCCTTTGCACCATTGAAAAAGCCCTTGGCGGAAAGCCGCATTGCCCTGGTTTCCACATCCGAGATCGCCTCGCGGCAGTGGGAAGACCAACGCCTGCCCCAGGAAAAGGGCGAGGCTTCAAACGTCTATGGCGTGGCGACGGATACGCCGGTGCCGGATCTATATAGCCGGACCCACAGCTATGACATGAACGCCACGACGCTGGATGACGTGAACAGCTATTTCCCCGTGACCCGGCTGCAGGAACTGGCGGCCGAGGGGCGGATCGGCAGTCTGGCGCCCACGGCCTACGGCGTCTACAACGCCTATTCACAAAGCAAGACCAACGATGAGGATGCGCCGGAAGTGCTGCGCGGCTGCCTTGAGCAAGAGGTCGATGTCGCCCTTCTGGTCCCGGTCTGACCCGTCTGCCACCAAACCGTGAGTTTGGTCGCACGTCATCTGGAAGAAAACGGCATCCCCACCGTGGTTGCAGCCGCCGCCCGCGATATTGTCGAGACCTGCGGCGTGCCGCGCCTGCTGTTCACGGATTTCCCCCTGGGCAATCCCTGCGGCGAGCCCGGCGATGTGGAACAGCAGCGCCAAATCGTCGGCATGGCGATGGATCTGCTTGAAGGTGCGACGGAACCCCGCACCACGGTTCAGACGCCATTCACCTGGTCCAAGGGCGATGCCTGGAAATCCAAGGTCTTCACCCAGGAACAGCCCTGGCAGACCGAGGAAGTCAAGAACGCCTGGCTGGCGAAGAAGGAGCTGTACCGCAAGCTCAAGGCAGAGCAGGAAGGATAGGCGATGGCCCGGAAAGTCACCGTGTACTCCACACCGCTATGTGCCCCGTGCGAACAGCTCAAGGGCTATCTGCGGGCCCATGATGTGGATTTCGTGGCCAAGGACCTGATGATGGATGAGGAGGCCGCCGCGTTTATCGAAAGCCACAACATCCGCTCGTCACCCGTTCTGCAGGTTGATGACCAGCTAATCTTCGGCCCCGATCTGGGGCCGGAGAAAGTCGACGAGGTGCTGGGTCTGGACTGACTTGCCGGCTGGCCGCGCGCGCTATTCGAAGATTTCGGCCAGGCCGTCGCCGGTGGCGACGGTTTCGCCGCGCTGGTTCTTAACCGTGATATTACAGACCAGCCACTTGCCTTTTTTGGTTTCGCGCTTGTCGACGACTTCGCCTTGAACCGTGATCTCGTCGCCGGGATAAACCGGCTTGCGGAAGCGGGTTTCCAGGCGGCGGTGTTCGCCCAGGTCCGGCCATAGCCAATCCGTCATGGCGCGGGTCATCAGTGAATAGGTCATCAGGCCGTGGCCGATCACGTCGTCGAACTGTTTGCCGCCGGCAAAGCGGGTTTTCTCCAGATAATCATTGTCCCAATGCAAGGGGTTGTGATCATAGGACGCCGTGGCGAATTCCTGGATCATCTCCCGGGTCACCGGGACCACGGGCCCGGGGAATTGAAAGCCGACGTCAATATCGGCGTATTTCAGGACCGCTTGTGTGTTGCTTGTCATGATCAAATCCCTCAATACGGCCGCATGGTCCAGCCGCGGCCGGAACAGACCACATCGCCATCCTGGTTGCGGAAAACGTTGTCATGAATGGCAAAAATGTTGCCCTTGCGGATAATCTTGTCCAGACAGCGGGCCTCCAGGGAAATGGTGTCGCCGGGGCGTACCGGGCGCTGCAGGAACCAGTTCTGGCCCATGTTGACGGTGCCCGGCGTGCGCATGAAATGATCGTGGCCGGTGCAGGCAAACAGAAACAGCGCATGGATCGACGGCGGTGCGATCAGGCCGCCAAAGCGGCTTTTCCTGGCGTACTCTTCGTCAAAATAAAGCGGGTTGAGGTCGCCGATGGAGCGGGCATAGCGCTGGATCATTTCCAGGGTAATCGTTACGGGACGGGACTCCAGGGTCTTGCCCGGTTCCAGATCATCCCAGCCGGAGCGGTCTTCGGCGTCTTTCCAGAAATCGGTTTCAAATTCATCGGGATTGAATTCATCCATCGCTAGGCGTCCTCGGATACAGTCTCATGGCAAGATGTCGTGACGATCCCGGATGCGGGGCGTTTCACGTCGGTGGGCGAGAGGTACAGTATATCGCCAATGCCATTGATGCCCAGCCCCAAAGACCGGGCGCCGAATAGCAGGCCTGGTTTTCCGGTCAGGCCGCGACGGCCCGCGGGAGGGCGGCTATGTCAGGAATTGAAGATGGCGTCGATGGTGTCGGCGTCGGCTTCTTCCGACAGGTTCGAATAGTCCACCTCGTCCGCCGCTTCTTCAACAGCTTCCGCCGTTTCGGGGGCCGGGGCGTCAAGCTCCGCCGCCGCCGCGTCGACATCCCTGATGGCGGCCGCGGCATCATCGGCGTCCGCCGTCTCAACGGCGTCGAAATCAACATCGTCGGTTGCCTCGGCAACGCCATCGAAGTCAATGTCGGCGGTAGGGTCGGTATCTTCAGCGCCGGCCTCGTCGGCGTCCGACACATTGTTTAACAGTTCGTCGATATCATCCTGGCCGACACCCTGACCTTCAAGCGCCGGGCCGTTCAGCAAACCGGCTTCCGGGTGGTCGTCGTCGCCCAGGGCAAACTCGGCCAAGGCGCCATTACGAAGTGATTCCGAACCCCAGATTTCGATCATCGCGCCTACCCGTTGCTCCAAATAGCGCAGGGCGTTGACCACCTTGGTGGTGCGCTGGCCGGTGATGTCCTGGAAGGAGCAGGCCAGAAAGATGTTGGTGATGTCTTCGTCCAGGGAATCGAACAGATCGCTGTTGCCGCCGTTTTCGCGCAAGGTCCCGCAGCTTTCCTGGATCCGTTCAGCCGCGGCAAGAATATCGTTGGTCGCCCGTTCGGTCGCCGTAACGATGGCTTCCAGATCTTCGGTTGCGGCCATGATCCGGTTGTTTGCGCCTTCCTTTGGCTTGATGGCGGCAATATCACGCCGGGTATGGGCAATGGCATCGCTCATATTCTGCAACTCGGCGGATAGGATTTCCGATGGCTGCTTCAACTCATTTCGTTCAAAATAGACTCGGCATTCGTCCATCGCGCGCATGACTATATCGGATGCGACGGCACGGTTGCGCCGGGCATGCTCCCGCAGAAATGTGCGGCCGCGCGCCGTCTGCATGACGGCTTCTTCCAAGGCATCATATTCGCTGTGGGATAGTTTGCGGCGATTTTCCTCGTCGTCGCAGTTTTCTACCGACTCGTCCTCAAGGGGCGAGGTTTCGAATGGCTCGTCTGGATCCGCGGTAATCGGCTCGCTATTCATACTCATCGATCTGTATTCCGCTAATAATTGCGGCCGCGCGCGCGGCCTTCCCCGGCCTATCAAGGTCTGGCGTTGTCCTGAATTAGTATTAATCATGCCTTGGAGTGATTAATATTTCGTTTTCTTTATTATTGCGCTTATGACCTGGGCTATCACCGCAGTTTGGTATAATGCCTTGGTCATGGTTAGCTTGGCGTTGAATATTCTGAACAATCAGGGTTGCCTGGCCTATGCTGGGCCCTGGATTAGGACAGTTTTCGTATGCTGGAGAGTACAATCATGGCCGACCAAGAATCCGCCGGTGACGATCGCGATAATCCCAGAACAGACGCGGATAATCGGGCGCTGGAGGTTAGCCGCACAATGCATGGCCGCGATACCGTGGCCACCAATCTCGGCGTGAAATTGGAGGACGCTCGGGCCGGTTATGCGCGGGTCAGCATGCGTATCGAAGATCATATGCTGAATGGTCATGGCACCGCGCACGGCGGCTACAGCTTCATTCTGGCCGATATCGCGTTCAGTTATGCCTGCAACGGACACGGCCAGATGGCTTTCGCGCAATCGGCCCATATCACCTATATGACTTTTGGCCGGCCAGGCGAGGTTTTGACTGCGGTTTCGGAAGAGAAAAGCAATGCCGGCCGGAACGGTGTCTATGACGCCACGGTGTATGGCGAGGATGGCCGCGTGGTGGCGGAATTCAGAGGTCTGTCCCGAACCGTGAAAGGGCAGGTCGAAACCTGACCCAAGTGGTTGCTGCCAAAGGCAAAATTAATTTCATTTGATCATACCTTGCGAAAACCTGGCGTTTGGCGCAAAATGTATTATGTCAATTAATTACAAGCCGGATGGATAAAAATTCCGGGTAGGAGAGTGACATGCACGTAGAACGCATACTAGCGGCCAAGGGAAATACCGTAATATCGGTCGACCTTGACGAGACCATTGGACGCGCGGCCGAAATCCTGTTCGACAATCGGATCGGCGCGATCCTTATCCGTAATGAGGACGGCCATGTTGAAGGGGTGCTGTCGGAACGGGACATTGTCCGCGGCATGGCTCAAATCGGGGACCAATGCATGACGGCCACGGTCTCGGACTTGATGACCCGCAATGTGGTCTATTGCCAGCCCGAGGACGACATCGACACCATTATGTCGGTGATGACGGAGCACCGTATCCGGCATCTGCCCGTGATGCGCGGCGATCAGCTTCTGGGCATCATTTCCATTGGCGATGTGGTGAAATTCCGCATCGAGGAAATCGAAAGCGAAGCCGCCGCCATGCGGCAGTATATCGCCACCGCCTAGAGCAGCCCGCATTCTATTGAATGCGGATAAGTCGCTCTATTCTAAAGGTTTTAGCGCATAGGTTCGGGTTTGGTTAACCCATGTACGCTAGAGCATGTTTCTTCTAAACATGCTCGGACTCTTAAGAAAAGAGCAATTGAACCAATTACTTAGGTCGCGAAAGCGGCTCCGATTAATTAAAAATTGCTCCAGGCGGCGCGCCTCATTCGGCGGCGTCGGAAACGGCGCCGACCGGCGGCAGGCCCGCCGAGCTCAGCGCTTGTCCGAGACGGCTGATTTCAGCCTCTGTCAGTTTCACCAGGGGCGGCCGTACCACGGCGCGTTCCTGGCGGCCCAACAGCACCAGGCACTCCTTCATGCGGTTATGCATATCCAGGAAGGGCGGTGTGTAGAACGCCTGGGCCAGGGGATAAATGCGGTCGTTGATAGCCTGGGCGGTAGGCAGATCACCGGCCTTCACGGCCTGAAACAACGCCACCTGCAGTTCCGGGATCACGCTGCCGGCGCCGGACAACAGGCCGTTGGCCCCCATGCAGAGCGACGCCATCAGCCAGGATGAATGGGTCGTAAGCACAGTGATGGCCCGGCCGGCTTCGCCGCCTTGAAGACTGCGGATATGCCGCTCGTGCAGCATCGCATCGTTGGACCAGTCCTTGATCGCCTTGATCGAGGGGACGTCCTGGATCAGCCGCAACAGGGTCTCGAACGGATAGCCCTGGCCGCTGACCTGCGGATATTGGAAGACGATCATGGGCAGATCGGTGGCATCGGCGATGGTCTTGAAATGGGTCAACGCCATTTCCGGCCGAAGCTGCCCGCCCGCGATCATGCTGTTGGGCGGGAATACCAATAGAGCTGAGGCGCCCGCTGCTTCCGCCATGCGGGCCAGACGGGCGGCTTTCAGACTGCCATCGGCATAAATTCCATTGATCAGGGGCAGACGGTCACCTGCTTCATCCATGCAGAATTCCAGGATCCGCTGCTGCTCGTCAAAGCTGCAGGCGTGCACTTCCGAGGCGTGGCCATTGACCGTGATGGCGCTCAATCCCTTGGTCGCCGCAACATCGCGGAGATGCCTGCGCGAGGCGGCCTCGTCAATCGCCATCGCTTCATCGAAGGCGAGCAGCGTCGCGGGGATTACGCCATCAAGGGGCCGGCTGTTGAATACGCTCATTTCAAGCCTCCAATCCGCCCGCGCGGAAAATTCTAGAAAGCGCCGTCGCGGGCCTCGTAATGGGTTGGCAGATCATAATGGGGCTGATCACGTTCGATCCAGTCCACGGTCCAATCGATCATACGCGCCAGGGGCACTTCTGGATAGCCAAACAGTTTGGCCGCAAGCGTGGTGTCGTTATGCCAGCCCATGCCGCTTTCCCGGTTCTCGAATATCGGCTTGATGCCAAAGCGCTGGCCAAAGGTTGTCGCCAGGGCGCGCACGCTGACCTGTTCCGGCCCGCCCATGTTCAAGGGACGGCTGGGGGTTTCGCAATGGCCCAGGGCGCGGAGTACTTGGGAATTCACATCGCCCTGCCAGATGACATTGGCATGGCCGGCGCGCAAATCGATCGTCCGGCCCGAATAAACCCAATTGGCGATGTCGTAGAGCACGCCATAGCGCAAATCGATGGCATAGTTCAGGCGGATCAGCCGGCCCGGCGTGCCATGTTTGTGGGACAAATATTGAAAGATCCGCTCCCGTCCGACACAGGAATTGGCGTATTCGCCCACCGGTACCGGTGCCGCGTCTTCGTTGCATAGCGGCCCGGTGACATCCACGAATGGATAGATGCACAGGGTGGAAAACGCCACGATGCGCGAGGCCGCGAAGGCCTCTCCCACCAGGGCCGGGACATGGGCGTTCATGGCCCAGGTAAAGGGTTCGCCGCCCGACGTGCCGAATTTCTTGCCCGCCATGTAGATGACGTTGGGCAGTTTTGGCAGGCCGCCCACAGCCTCCCGGTCGAGCAGATCACAGGCGATGGTTTCGACGTCCCAATCTTCGAGACGTTGTTTGACCGCTGGATCGGAAAAACGCGCGACCCCGACAATGCGCTTGTCCGGTGCGGCGCGCTTGGCCATGCGGGCGAGGCAAGGGCCGACCTTGCCGCCGACACCGAGAATAATGATATCGCCCTCCAGGGCGGCGAGATCATCGATCAGCGCCTGGCTCGGCCGGGATAATAGTTCCTCCAATGCCTCGACGTCGGCAACGCGATCCGGCAGGTCGTTGGATGCGAGGAGGGTCATGCCGTGGGGTCCGGATTATCCCGAGACGATGCTGCCGCGCTCGATCACGAAGGTGCGGTCCAGCAGGCCGGCGACATGCTTGTCGTTAGACTCGGCCACCAGCACGGATTCGCCTTCATCCTTCAGGCTCTTCATGATCTCGCTCATGCGCTGGGCGAAAACCGGCGCAATGCCCTCGCTGGGCTCATCCAACAACAGCAGATGCGTACCGACCATCAAGGCACGGGCGAAGGCGACGAATTTCTGCTGGCCGCCTGATAGTTCCATGGCGCCGCGATCGCGGAATTCAGCCACCTCCGGCATCAGATCGTAAATCCATTGCAGGCGGTCTTCCCAGTCCTCCATACCGGTGGCCCAGACGGGCACCAGGATGTTTTCCTCCGCCGTCAGGGCGGGCACCAACCGGCGGTCCTCCGGCATGAAGCCGATGCCCATATGGGCCCGCTTGTGGGGATGGATTTTCAATAGATCCTGATGTCCGAACATGGCTTCCCCGGCTTCCGCCGACAGGGCGCCCATGATGGCGCGCAGGAAGGTTGTCTTGCCGGCGCCATTGCGCCCGATCAGGCCGCACATGCTGCCCGCCGGCACTTCCAGGGCCAGGCCGCGCAGGATGGGGGTGGGGCCGATGTTGACGTCCAGTCCGCTTACCTTAAGCATTGCCATCACCCCCGCCATTCGCAGCCCCATTCGCGGCTTCCGTGCGGGTGCGGTGGTATTCCTCGCCGATCACGAACTCTCGCACACCAGGATCGACAAGGGCCTCCGCCGTCGGCGCATCGCAGATAATCTCACCCTGATAAAATGCCAGGACCCGGCTGACATAGCGCTCGACGATTTCCATGTCATGTTCGATAAACAGCACCGTTGTTTCGTCTTGGCGCAGGGCCTCCATGATGATGTCCATAAGGCCGAATTTTTCCTCGACCGAGATGCCGGAGGTCGGTTCGTCCAGCATTAGAATGGTTGGATTGCTGACCGCCGCCATGGCGATGTCCAACAATTTGCGGGTGCCCTGGGGCAGGGTGGCCGCAGTGGCATTGCGGTATTCAGCGATCTGATAACGACCCAAGTGACTATCGACCCGCGCCGCGCGCTCATCGTTATACAGCGGCGAAAGCAGTCCCATCCCGCTTTCCTCGGCGATCGCATAGGCCATCATTAGATTGTCGAACACGGATTCAGAAGTAAACACCTGTGGCACCTGGAACGAGCGCGAGATGCCCAGATTGGTAATATCCCGTGGCGGCAGGCCCATGATATTTTGGCCGGCGAATTCAATATGGCCCGACGTGGGCTTCAAATAGCCCGTGACCATGTTGACGAAGGTGGTCTTGCCGGCCCCATTGGCGCCGATAATGCCGATGATTTCATGCTCATTGACGGTGACATTGATATCCTTGGCGGCGACCACGGCGCCGAAGGATTTTTGCAGATCGCGAACTTCCAGAACAACGGTCATGGCGGCCCTACCCCTCTGACTTGCGTAAACGGCCGAACAGGGACCAGATGCCGTCGGGCAGGAACATGATGATCGCCAACAGGCTGCCGCCCAGAATGAACTGCCAAACCTGCGGCGCATATTCAAAGGCGTAGGTACGGATCAATTCGAACACCAGGGCGCCGATGTAGGTGGCGCCGACATTGCCGATACCGCTGAGAATAGTGATGAAGACGAATTCGCCCGAGACGTTCCAGTTGGCCATGGAATCAGGGTCAACCTGGCCGATCGCCAGGGCCATGATAGCACCGCCAAAGCCGGCGACCAGGCCCGAGAAAACATACTTCACATGGATCACCTTCTCGGCCGAATAACCCAGATACTCGACCCGGATTTCGTTCTCCCGCACCGCCATGCTCATGCCGCCCAATGTGGTCTTTAAGTACAGATGCACGCCGACGGTGACGATATAGGTGAAGACCAGGGTGAAGATGAACAGGGTTGTCTGCACCGCCTCGCCTTTCGGGGCATAACCCAGGAAGGTCGGCGTCAGGACCGAGAAGCCATCAGTGCTGCCAAGTTCCTCGGTCTTCACGATGACGCCGTACAGGATCATGGAAAAAGCCATGTTCAACAGGGCAAAAAAGATCGCCCGGTAGCGGCGCAGCAAAAAGCCCAGCAGAAAGGCCAGAATGCCGGATGCCAAGGTGCCGGCGAAGACCAGGAAAAAGGCGTCGTGATAACCGACCAGCGTCAGCATGGCGGCGGCATAGGCGCCAATGCCGAAATACAGCGCATGGCCGAACGAGACCAGGCCGGTGCGCCACAGCACCAGAAGGCCCAGGGCGACGGCGCCGCGGGCCAGGCTTTGCAGGCCGATGAAGCGCATCCATTCGGCCATGAAGAAATCAGCCAGGAACAGCACCGCGAATGCGATGGAAAGCCCGACAACTGTTTTGTCTACATGTCGCATTAGATTTTCCTGGCCTGTGCGGGCGCGAACAGGCCCTCGGGCCGAATGGACAGCACAATGGCCATGATGGCGTAGATCACGAACAGTTCGATTTCGGGAAACTTATGTACTGCCGCGGCCCGGCTGATCCCGACCAGCAAGGCGCCGATCATGGCGCCGGGGATGGAGCCCATGCCGCCGATCACCACCACGGCGAAGGCCAGAACAATCACCTCGACGCCAATGCCGGGGTTGACCGAAATAGTTGGCGCGATATAGGCCCCGCCCAAGGCGCCCATGATGGCGCCGATGACAAAGGTGACGGTGAAGACCACGGTCACGTTGATGCCCATGGCCTGGCTGATCTCGCGGTCAAAAATGACCGCCAGCAGCAGCTTGCCCCACTTGGTCTTGGTCAGGCCCAGCCACAGGCCCAGGCCAACGACCACGGCCAAGCAGATCAGGGTCAGGCTGTAAACATCGAAGGTCAATTCGACAATGTCGACGGAGCCCAACAGCGTCATGGGCTCGAAAGCGAAATAAGGGTCGGTGCCCCAAATTATCAATAGGACGTCTTCCAGCACCAGGAACATGGCGAATGTCGCCAGCACGATAATATGTTCGTCCCGGTGATAGAGGAAACGCAGCAGGCCGCGCTCCAGGACGATGCCAAAGAACACGCCAACGATCAGCGCGGCGGCGAATATCGCCAGGAAACCGCCGAATTCCGGCCAGTCGGTTGAATAGTAGGCACCGATCAGGGTGGCCGACATATAGGCGCCAAAGGCGTAAAATGATCCATGGGTCACGTTCAGGATCTTCATCACACCAAAGATCACCGTCAGACCGACGGCAACCATGAACAGGTAGGACGAAAATACCAAGCCGTCGACCAGGATGACGATCAGCTCTTGCACAGCGGACTCGCTATTTTGGAAAAATCAAATACAGAAAAGATCCGGGGGCGCCGAATATGGCGCCCCCGGTTGGTAACGCTGTTAGCACTTGGCGCCCTTCATGCCGCCTTTCAGCCATTCCGTGCCGTTGACGCCCGGGGGCGGCATCACACAGTCAGGGCCGAATTCGGTGACTTTCGTCATCACCGGGCCGCCCGCTTCCTTATCCCACTCCAGCACGCCGATCATGTGCTTGGTGGCGGCCTGATGGCCGTTGGAACGGTTCATGTGGACCTTGGCGGCAAGACCTTGGTAGGTCGCCCCTTCGAGAGCCGCAATGACCTGATCCGTGGTTGGGAACTTGCCACCGTTCGCCTTGGCGGCGGCGTCATAGGCATATTTCGCTGCCAGCACGCCCTGGGCCGCCTGGTAGGAACCACCAACGGGCGGTACCGAATAACGGTCCTGATAGACCTTGCGGAACCAGTTGTTCAACGGCGTGTCAACGCCGGCGGCAAAGATGCCGTATGGGCCACGGGCGCCGAGGATGGCGCCGGCCGGTGCTTTCTTGCCAAGCCGGTAGACGGAGGTGTCAGCCACCGAGAACAGCAGTTTCTTCTTGCGGAACAAACCACGTGCCGAGCCCTGGAAGATGAAGGCTTCCAGATCGCCGCCCCAGAGGCTGGAATGCACCAGCGGCTCTTTCGACAGCATCAGGGCCGAGATTTCCGCGCCGTACTGGCCGGAAAAGATTTTTGGCCATTGCGCCTTGTCGGAAGCCGGCACATTCGGCATCAACTGCTTCATGGCCAGATCGAAATCGCGCCAGGAATCCTGACCCCAGGCATAGTTCTGGTTGATCCCGGTGTAGCCCTTGACGTCAGGCATGTTGGCCTTGACGTACAACGCCTCGGCCACGCCGTCGGCCGTGGCATGGCCCATGGTGCGGAAGACATACTTCGGGTTCTTGTTGATTTCCTCGAAAATCCGCGGCGTGCCGCAGATCGGGAAGATGGTCAGCATCTTCAGTTCCTCGGCCACCGGTGTGATGGCGGCGCAGGTGCCGGAAGAAATATAACCGACGAACAGGTCGACGCCCTGTTTCTGCACCTTGTTGCGGAACTCGGCGACCTGCTTCACGCCGCCACCGGATTCGTCATAAATCACGGCCTTAATCTGACGGCCGGCCAGGCCCTTGCCGCTCTTGTCGTAAGGCGCGGGCAGCTTGCCCTTGTTGATCGCCTCGATAATGACTTCGGCGCCGTTACGCGCGGGCACGCCAAAGGCCGGCGCGCCGGCCCCGGTCAGAAATGTCGGAACAGCCATCACCACCTCGTCGGCGGCATTGGCGGCGCCCGCTGTCAAGCCTACCGCGGCGGCCAATCCGCCCGCCAGCAGCGCTGCTTTACCGGGCCTTTTCAAAATACCCATTAGATCCATTCTCCCTGTTTGTGTGTCGTTTGCCGCCGCCAATTGGCGAAATCGATCACCAAGATCGGCGGCATGCGCACGATAAGTACCTGGCACGGCATTTTACGCCGGCCCAGGCGCATATTTCACGAAATCGGCCCATTTGCCAAGACTATTGAAGGCTTTTCCAAGCTTTATTCCGAGGGCGCGTTCCGCGACGCGGCAAAGGCCTGAAAGCTGATCGGCCCAGCTGTGGCAACGGCGGCGCCAAAAGCCAAATTCAATTGCCGTTTTTCAGCCAGCGCATTCTTGATGGCCGCGGCCTGCCCCCTCGGCACCGACAGGCCGCCATTGTCCAGCATGGTTAGGATTTGGCCATAGGCTGCCTCGGCCCGCCGCCAGGCATCCGGTCCGTTGCTGGCGCTATCGGGACGCTGGATGTAATGGGTCAGGGGCTGGGGCAGCAGGGTCATGGCGCCGGCGCGGGCGATCAGCTCCATGTTGAAAACGACATCTTCGGCAAAGCGCAACTCATCGCGATAGCCGGGGCCCGCCAGTTCCCGCCGCAGCAAGGGAAAATGCGGCATGCCGCTGTTCATCATGGTCAGGGCGTCAATCTCGCGGATCTCGTCGCAAACGGGGTAAGCGGTGGCGATGACTGTGCCGTCGGGCTGCATGGCGCAGGTGTTGTCGCAGGCCAGTCCGGTTTTCTCGGCCAAGGGCAGCAGGGCCGACAGTTTTTCCAGCAACCAGCTGTCATCGCCGTCCAGGATCGCCAGATAGTCACCCCGGGCCGCCGCCAGGGCGGCATTGCGCGCGGCCGATGGGCCGGACCCGACGCTGGGCGTTGCGACCTGGCGAATGCGCTCATCCTCGATGCCGTTGGCACGGCATAGGGCGAGATAGTCGCCACCGCAATCGGCGGCGATGAGCAGCTCCCAATTCCGATGCACTTGCCGCCGGACACTATTGATGGCCGCCAATATGGTGCCGTCCGAATGATAGGCGGCCATCAGGATCGAGATCAGGGGCATGGCTTCCCAGTTTATTTTGGTCCGCTTTCGGGCTATTATAATGGCGTGGAAAACAAGATCGCAAATTCCGCCATAATTGGCGGCGGCGCCTTATTCGGTGTGTTCCTGGTGGCGGCTGCAACCGGGGCGCTGACGCCCGTCTGGTCGTTTTTCCTGGACGGTCTAGTACAGCATTTCATTTCCATGCAGTGGACCCGTTTTAGCTGTTTCTAGGTCTTCATGCGCCGCCAGCCGTGGACCGCCAAGAACAGCCAGCCGGCCATGAAGGCCAACCCGCCCAGGGGCGCCAGCCAGCCGAAAATGCCCATCCCCGTGAACGACAGCAGGTAGAGGCCGCCGCAGAACAGCAGGCTGCCCCAGGCGAAGCCATGCGCGGCGTACCGTAACCATCGCGATGGCGTTGCCGCGCCCAGTGCCGCTGTACCCAACAATGCCAGGGCGTGCCAGATTTGATAGCGCACGGCGGTATGGATGCGCTCCAGCTCCTCCGCGCCAAGCCATTCCTTCAGATCATGGGCCGCGCCGGCGGCCAGGAAAACCGCCAGGGCGCCGGAAACCCCGGCGAAGCAGACCGGCCAGCGCTGCATCGTCGCTATCACGGGAGGCTCTCGAATACGGCATTGATGGGCACGGCCGCGATAGAGGCATTGTTCGGCATGGCCAGAACCATGGCGATGACATCGGCGATGGTTTCCGGCTGGGTGGCCGTTTCGCCCGTGAAGCCCTGGGGCATCATGTCCGTATTGACCGGCCCCGGCGCCACCGCCGTGACCCGGATGCCATCGTCCCAGAACTGCGCGCGCGCGGCGGAGCTT
Organism: uncultured Rhodospirillaceae bacterium; assembly: GCA_964631725.1. Lineage (GTDB taxonomy): Bacteria > Pseudomonadota > Alphaproteobacteria. The sequence goes on from CAZVYX010000001.1 coordinate 233,342, forward strand.
AACCCCATGGCGGCGAACTTGGACATGGCGTATCCCGGCGAACCGCGCTTGAAACGCATGCCCGCCATGGACGTGACAGTGACGATGCGCCCACTGCCCGCCGCCTTCAGGTGCGGCAGCGCGGCCCGGATCAGACGGTAGGGCGCCTTCAGGTTAACTTCCAGCATGCGGTCCAGGTCCGCCTCGTCGCCGTCCTCGAAACCGAAATGCAGCGCGATGCCGGCGTTGTTGATCAGGCCGTCAATACGGCCGAACTTCGCCACGGTGGCATCGGCCCAGGCTTGGGGCGATGCGGGATCGAGGGCATCGAAAGCCCGGTGCAGGCAAACGTCGCCGGCCGGTTCCGTGATTTCATCCGGTGCGCGTGCGCCCAGGCTGAGGCAATAGCCTTCCTGGCGCAAACGGGCGGCAATGGCGGCGCCGATGCCGCGGTTGGCGCCGGAAACCATGACGACGCGGCCTGTCGGATCAAGACGGCCTGGGCTGGCTGCATTCATTATCTGCTCCTCTTCAAAATCAGATTTGCTTACGGCAGGGCATCGAATAAGGCATTGATGGGCACGGTGGCGACGGAGGCGTTGTTGGGCAGGGCCAGAACCATGGCCACCACGTCGGCCACGGTTTCCGGCCGGGTGATATCCTCCCGCTTCAGCGGGCCCAGATCGGTTATGATATCGGTGTCCACCGGCCCGGGCGCGACGGCCGTTACCCGGATACCTTCATCCCAGAACAAGGCGCGGGCGGCCGAACTCAAACCATTGGCGGCGAACTTGGACATGGCGTAGCCCGGCGAGCCCATTTTGTAGCGGATGCCCGACAAAGAGGTGACGTTGACGATACGTCCGCTGCCCGCCGCCTTTAGGTGCGGGTGCGCGGCCCGGATCAGGCGGTAGGGCGCTTTCAGGTTAACTTCCAACATGCGGTCCAGTATCGCCTCATCGCCGCTGCCGAAGCCGAATGCCTCGGAGATGCCAGCGTTGTTGACCAGGCCATCTATGCGGCCGAATTTCTCCATCGTCGCGTTGACCCAGGCCTGGGGTGATTCGGGATCAAACGCATCGAATGGCTGGCAAATACAGCTCTCGCCCAGCCATTCCGCCATGCTCTCGGGCGACCGGGCGCCAAGGCTGAGGCTATAGCCGTCCTGACGCAAACGCTCGGCGATGGCGGCGCCGATGCCGCGATTGGCCCCGGAAAGCATGATGACGCGGCCCGTCGGATCGAGACGGCCTGGGTTCGGTGTACTCATGATGTTGATCCCTGTTTACGCTGCGTTACTAACGCCAGTATTGCACCCCGGCGCCGTCGATCCTATAAGATCGCCTTTTGATGAATGAATTTAATTCGAGCGACCTTCCTTTCCGCCATCTCCTGGGTATCGAGGGTTTGTCACCCGACGATATTACCGAGATCCTGGATCTTTCCGACCAATACGTGGCGCAAAACCGTCAGGTCGACAAAAAGGGTTCGCTGCTGGGTGGCCGGACCCAGATCAATCTGTTCTTCGAAACCTCCACCCGCACCAGGACCTCGTTCGAGCTGGCCGGCAAGCGCCTGGGCGCCGATGTTATCAATATGTCGGCCACCGCCTCGGCCATCAAGAAGGGCGAGACCCTGATCGATACGGCGGCGACCCTGAACGCCATGCACCCCGACGCCCTGGTGGTGCGCCATCCCCATTCGGGCGCCGTCGCTCTGTTGAGCCAGAAGATGGATTGCAGCGTCATCAATGCGGGCGACGGCAGCCACGAGCATCCGACCCAGGCCCTGTTGGACGCCCTGACCATACGCCGCCGCCTGGGCCGGCTGGATGGCCTGGTGGTGGCGATCTGCGGCGACATCTTGCACAGCCGCGTGGCCCGATCGAATATCATGCTGCTGTCCATCATGGGCGCCCATGTCCGCGCCATCGCACCGCCGACCCTTTTGCCCGGCGCGGTCGAGCGCATGGGGGTCGAGATCTTTCACAATATGGCAGAGGGGCTTGCCGGCGCCGACATCGTCATGATGCTGCGTCTGCAGAACGAGCGTATGAACGGCGCCTATGTGCCCTCGACAAGAGAGTATTATCACTTCTTCGGCCTGGATCAGGCGAAGCTGGCCAAGGCCAAGCCGGAGGCCTTGATCATGCATCCCGGACCCATGAACCGGGGCGTGGAAATCGATAGTGATCTGGCTGATGACATCAACCGCAGCGTGATCCGCGAACAGGTGGAAATGGGCGTGGCGGTGCGTATGGCGGTGCTGGATCTGCTTTCGCGGCGCGACGGCAACCAACCGCCCATCGGCCCGGAAGAGGCAGCCTGATGAGCACCACGGCCTATATCAACGCCCGCCTGATCGATCCAGCCAGCGGCCTGGACCAAGCCGGCGGATTGCTGATCGAAGATGGCCGGATCGCCGATCTGGGGCCGGAAGTTCCCGTGGGCGATGTGCCAGACGATGCGGAAGTCGTCGATTGTGACGGTCGGGTGCTTTGCCCTGGCCTGATCGACATGCGGGTGTTCGTCGGCGAACCCGGCGCCGAGCACAAGGAGACCCTGGCCTCGGCCTCGGAAGCCGCCGCCGCGGGCGGTGTCACCTGCATCATCGTGCAGCCGAATACCGATCCGGTGATCGATGATGTGGCGCTGGTTGAATACATCAAGCGCCAGGCCCGCGACAAGGCCACCGTGCGCATTCATCCCATGGCCGCCATTACCAAGGGGCTGGGCGGCGAGCAGATGGCGGAGCTGGGTCTGCTGGCGGAAGCCGACGCGGTCGCCTTCACGGACGCGGACCGTGCCGTGAGGAATGCCCAGGTGATGCGCCGGGTGCTCAGCTACGCCTCCGCCTTTGGCCTATTGATCTGCCATTACCCCGAGGAGCCGGCGCTGGCCTCCAGCGGCGTGATGAACGCGGGTGAAGTGGCCATGCGCCTTGGCCTGCCCGGCATCCCGACCCAGGCGGAAACGATCATGGTGGAACGGGATCTGCGCCTGGTCGAAATGACCGGCGGGCGCTATCACGCCGCCTGTCTGTCCACGGCCCAGGCGATCGAAGCCATGGCCCGGGGCAAGGCGCAGGGCCTGCCCGTCTCGGCGGCGGCTGCGGTGCACAGCTTCGCCATGAACGAAGTCGCGGTGGGGGAATACCGCACATTCGCCAAGACCGCGCCGCCGCTGCGGGCCGAGGCTGACCGGCAGGCCGTGGTCGCCGGCCTGGCGGACGGCACCATCGATGTAATCTGTTCCTGCCATGACCCGCAGGATGCGGAATCCAAGCGCCTGCCGTTCGAGTTGGCGGCGACCGGCATTATCGGCCTCGAGACCATGCTGCCCCTGGCGTTGGAGCTCTATCACAACGGCGCCATAGGGCTTTCCGACCTGCTGGCCAAGATGACCTCCCGCCCGGCGGAACTGTTGGGTCTTAGGGGCGGAAAACTGGCGGCGGGCGCCCCGGCGGATTTGTTGATTTTCGATCCCGACACGCCCTGGCGCATTGACGAGGACGGCTTCCACTCCAAGGCCAAGAACACGCCATATCACGGCCGCCCGGTACAGGGCCGGCCCTGGCGTACCATTGTCGATGGCAAGGTGGTATACTCCGATCCTGACGGCGACTAGCCGTACGGGGGGAGAATGCCAAGTCCCATGGGCGATTTCACCTATATCTGGCCATTTTGGGCCGCCGCCGCGTGCGGCTATTTGCTCGGCTCCATTCCGTTCGGTCTGGTGCTGACCCGGATGGCGGGCCTGGGCGATATCCGTTCCATCGGTTCAGGCAATATCGGCGCCACCAATGTCCTGCGCACGGGCAACAAGGGCCTGGCCGCGCTGACCGTGCTGCTGGATGGCGGCAAGGGCACGGCGGCGGTTCTGCTGGGTACGATGTATGGCCCGGATACGGCGGTGCTTGCGGGTGGCGGCGCCTTCATCGGTCATCTGTTTCCGGTCTGGCTGAAATTCAAGGGCGGCAAGGGTATGGCCACCTTTTTGGGCGTCCTGCTGGCGGCGAGCTGGCCGGCGGCGCTGCTGTGCTGTTTGACCTGGCTGGCGGTGGCGGCGGTGCTGCGCTATTCCTCGCTGGCCGCCTTGGTGGCCGCCCTGGCCGGTCCCGGCTATGCCTATTGGCTGGGCAATTGGCAGATCATGGAACTGGCCGCCTTCATGACCGTGCTGGTGTTCATTCGCCATCACCAGAATATCCGCCGCCTTCTGAGCGGTGACGAGCCAAAAATCGGCGCGAAAAAATAGTCCTAATCCCGTTCGATTTCGTTACACTTTGCCGCCTGTGCAAGGTCGCGGAATGGGGAATGGCATGGCGGACATTCAGGCGGGACGATTAAGCAGTGCGGAACTGGTGGAGAATTTCGCCGATGTGTACCGGCCCTTGGATCGGGCCGGGGCGCTGGCCGAGGCCAACCGCTGCCATTTCTGCTTTGAGGCGCCCTGCGTTGATGCCTGTCCCACTGGCATAGATATTCCAGGGTTTATCCGCGCCATCGCCACCGGCAATCTCGACGGCGCGGCCATGACCATCCTGAAGGAGAACATCTTCGGCGGTAGCTGCGCCCGGGTCTGTCCGACGGATATCCTGTGCCAGGGCGCTTGCGTGCGTAACATTGACGGCGACAGACCGCTTGCCATCGGCCTGTTGCAGCGCCATGCCACGGATCATCTTGATCCGCGGGCACCGCACCCGTTCGCGCGCGCGTCTGAAAGCGGCCGGACGGTCGCCGTCGTGGGTGCGGGCCCGGCGGGGTTAAGCTGCGCCCATGCCCTGGCGCAACAGGGTCACAATGTCGTGGTCTTCGAAGCCAGGGGCAAGCCTGGCGGGTTGAACGAGTTCGGCATCGCTGCCTATAAGCTGCCCGACGGCTTTGCCCAGCGCGAGGTCGCCTTCATAACGGCAATCGGCGGCATCGATATTCGCTATGACCAGCAGGTTGCACTAAGCCAATTGCGCCAGGAATTTGACGCGGTGTTCATGGGCTTGGGCCAGGGCGGTGTCCGTAATCTGGAGCTGCCCGGCGCGGATCTGGAAGGCGTAAACAACGCCGTCGACTACATCGCCGAACTGCGCCAGGCCGATGATCTTGCCAGCCTGCCGATCGGCGCCAGGGTGGTGGTGATCGGCGGCGGCAACACGGCAATCGATGTCGCTGTGCAGAGCAGACGCCTAGGCGCCGAAGACGTCACCATCGCCTATCGGCGCGGGCCGGAACAGATGGGGGCAACGCCGCACGAACAGGTCTTCGCCCAGACCAATGGCGTACGGATCAAACATTGGCTGCAACCCCTGCGTCTTGAGGGCGAGGCCGGCGTTGTTCAGGCGGCGGTCTTTACTTCCACCCAAACTGGCGCCGAACAGAGCATTTCCTGCGACATGGTTTTCAAGGCGGTCGGCCAAACCTATCTGCCCACGGCTGATGATGATTTGGAGCTGGCCGATGGGCGTATCGCGGTGGACCAGGATGGCCGGACGTCGCTGCCCGATGTCTGGGCCGGCGGCGATTGCGTGGCGGGCGAGGACCTGACGGTGCAAGCCGTGCAGGATGGCAAGCGGGCGGCGCACGCCATCAATGTCTTCCTGCAAGAGAAGAAGGGATAGCGCCATGGCTGATCTGCGTTGTGAAATCGCCGGCATCAAAGCGCCGAACCCGTTCTGGCTGGCCTCGGCCCCGCCCACCGACAAGGCCTATAATGTGGAGCGCGCCTTCAAGGCCGGCTGGGGCGGCGCGGTGTGGAAGACCCTGGGCGAGGATCCGCCCGTAGTCAATACCACGTCGCGCTATGGCGCCGTCGCGGTCAACGGCCAGCGCATGGTCGGTTTCAACAATATCGAACTGATCACCGACCGGCCCCTGGATATCAATCTGGCTGAGATCAAACAGATCAAGCGGGACTGGCCGGACCGGGCCGTACTCGTCTCCCTCATGGTGCCGTGCGAGGAGGCGCCGTGGAAGAAAATCCTGGCCGCCGTCGAGGATACGGGCGCAGACGGGGTGGAGCTTAATTTCGGCTGCCCCCATGGCATGTCCGAACGCGGCATGGGCTCCGCCGTCGGCCAGGTGCCGGAATACGTGGAAATGGTAACGCGCTGGTGCAAGGCCGCGACCCGCATGCCGGTGTTCGTGAAGCTGACCCCGAATGTCACGAATATTCTGGCCCCGGCGCGGGCCGCCAAGGCGGGTGGGGCGGATGCGGTCTCCCTGATCAATACGGTGAATTCCATCGTCTCGGTCGATCTCGACAATATGGCGCCCACCCCGACGGTGGACGGCAAGGGCAGCCATGGCGGCTATTGCGGCCCGGCGGTGAAGCCCATCGCCCTGCATCTGGTGGCGCAGATCGCCCGTGACCCGGAATGCGCCGGCATGGCCATTTCGGGCATCGGCGGCATCGAGACCTGGCGCGATGGGGCGGAGTTCATCGCCCTCGGCTCTCAAGGCGTCCAAGTTTGTACCGGTGCCATGCATTACGGCTTCAAGATCGTCGATGACATGATCGACGGCCTGAATAACTGGATGGACGGCAAGGGCTATCGGCGCCTGGATGATTTCCATGGCGCCGCGCTGGCCAACCTGGTGGATTGGCAGGATCTGAACATCAATGCCGAACTTGTGGCGCGGATCGATCAGGACAAATGCATCAAGTGCGGCCTGTGCCATATCGCCTGCCAAGATACGGCCCATCAGGCCATTGCGGTAAGTGGCCGGGGCCAGGCCCGGCGTTTTGAGACCATTGATGCGGAATGCGTCGGCTGCAATCTTTGTGCCCATGTCTGCCCGGTAGAGGATTGCATCACCATGACGCCCGTCGACAACGGCAAGCCATATATGAACTGGACGCAGGACCCGCGCAATCCCCATGGCGCCTCTTCCGGGGCGGTGGAGTAGAACCCGCGTTCTTTCGTTGCGTGGCCGTTGGGTGGCGGCTATGGTCCGGCCTCCGGGCGTGGGATTCGCCACGGGTTAGACGAATTTTTCTGATATTGGGAGCAGGCTTGAATGGTTGAAGTGGGTGGCATCGCGGCGGATCGGTTACGCCAGTTTATCGAGCGGATCGAACGTTTGGAGGAGGAGAAGGCGGCCATGGCGGCGGATGTCCGCGAGGTCTATGCCGAGGCCAAGGCGGTCGGGTTCGATCCCAAGGTCATGCGCCAGATCGTCAAGCTGCGGAAAATGGATACCGCCGATCAACAGGAGATGGAAGCCCTGATCGATACCTACAAGCACGCCCTGGGCATGGAGTAGCCGGGCGTAGCATCTATCCTTGATTTTCCACGTTTCCATCCAGGCTTACGCCACTTTCCAGCATGTCGGCGATCTGCGCCTCCGAATATCCGGCTTCGCGCAGGATTTCCACACTGTGCTCGCCCAATGCGGCCGGCAGCAGGTGGATTTCGGGCGGCGTTTCGGAAAACTTCATCGGCGGTGACGTCAGCCTGATGCGGCCTTCGGTGGGATGGTCGAATTTTCGGAAAAAGCCCACCGCCTGCATGTGCTCATCATCGGCCAGATCTCCCAGCGCGGTCGCCTCGCCATGGGGGATATCGGCCTCCTCCAAAGTCGCGAGCAGGTCGGAGGTCTTCCAGTCCTTCACCAGATCGGCGACCACTTCGTAAAGCTCGCCGATTTTTTCGCTGCGGATCTTGGCATCGACCACACGCGGATCGTCGATCATGTCCGGCCGATCCATGGCGGCAAAGAACGCCTGCCATTGCTTGGTGTTGTAGGGCAGGGCACAGACATAACCGTCCGCCGTGGCATAGGGGCGGCGGTATTCGACCATGGCCCGCTCGTACCCGGCGGGGCCCAGGGGCGGCTCGAACGTCTGCCCGGACTGGTGTTCGACCAGATTGAAGCCGACCATGGTCTCGAACATGGGTACTTCGACCATCTGTCCCTTGCCGGTTTGTTGCCGGCTGAACAGCGCCGCCAGGGTGGCATGGGCCGCGACCTGGCTGCAGATCTTGTCGCAAATGGAGGCGTTGACGAAGGTTGGCGGACCGCTACGGCCGCCCTGCATGGCGGCCAGGCCGGAGACGCCCTGGATGATGTCATCATAGGCCGGGCGCATGGCATAGGGCCCGGATTGGCCGAAACCCACCAGGGCGACATAGATGACGTTCGGATTGGCCTTGCGGCAGTCTTCATAGCCCAGACCCAGGCGCGCCATGGCCGCCGGACGGATCGAGGTAATGACCACATCGGCGCTTTCGGTCAGTTTCAGGAACGCATCCCGGCCACGTTCGTCCTTGAGGTTGAGGACGATGTTGCGCTTGTTCCTGTTGGCCGTCAGGTTGAAGTGCCCCATGCCCTTGTTGCGGAAGGGATAGATACCGCGCGTGATATCGCCTTCGTGGGCTTCCACCTTGATCACATCGGCGCCGTAATCGCCAAGAATTTGACAGGCGTACGGCCCGTAACCCACGGAAGTCGCATCAAGTACCCGGACACCTTCAAGCGGTCCCGCCATGTTTACACCCCATCTGAATGACTGCTCGCAGTTTACTACCCCATAGGCCGGGCCATGGCCAATATTCATGCTGCCGCCGTTTGTCCCAAATGGACGGGGTGCGGGCGAACCTTCGGTCCCTACTTGTTCAAGAAGTGCAGCGGCAGGCCGGGGCGGGGCCAGTCCATGGCGACCAATTTTCCGGTGCCTGACAGGGTGATGTAGGCTGTCTGTAAATTCTCGCCGCCAAAACAGATGTTCGTGGTCATGATGTCGGGCATGGGGATGAATTCGACGATGCCGCCCGACGGCGATGCGACGGTGATGCCGCCGGTCATCAAGGTGGCGACACAGATATTGCCGTTGGCTTCCACGGCAAGGGAGTCGAAGCGCACATTGCCTTCCGGCGCCATGATCAGATCGCCCCAGCCCACGGCGGGCCAGGGTTTCGTCGCGACTTCGCCCTCGCCGACGATATCCCAGGCGACCAGGCGGCCGGCGTCGGTCTCAGCCGCGTAGACCCGGCCGTCGTCGGGGGACAGGCCGATGCCGTTGGGCATGAACAGGGGGTGCACGGCCTCGACAATCAGGCTGCCGTCGGAGCGGGCGTAGTAGATCGCGCCACGGTCCAGATCCCGTGGCCGCGCCTTGCCCAGATCGGTGAACCAGAAATTTCCGGCCTTGTCGAAGACGATGTCGTTCGGTCCGCACAGGCGGTTGCCGTTGCATTCCGTATACAGGGTCTCGACCGCACCGGTCTCCAGATCCACGCGCTGGATGCTGCCGGTGACGTAATCCTCGGAGACGCCCGTGGTGTGCAGAATGCCGTCATCGGTGCCCCAATTGAAGCCGCCATTGTTGCAAATATAGCATTTGCCGTCCGGGCCCATGGCGGCGCCGTTGGGGCCGCCGCCGGTTTTGGCGATGATTTCCTGGCTGCCGTCGGGCAGCACCCGGGTCAGGGTCTGGCGTTCGATCTCCACCAGAATGACGCTGCCGTCGGGCATGGCGATGGGGCCTTCGGGAAAACGCAGGCCGGAGGTGGTTTCTCTGAATTCGGTCATGATACGGGGCAATCCAAATCTACTTCAGGGGTGAAAAGGCCGCGGGCAGCAACAGCATGTTCTGCATTTCCTCCAGATGCTGCGCGGCCTCGCCAAGAAAGGCCTGCCAGTCCGGATCGGCCATGGCGTTGGCGCGGGCCTGGGCCCGGTGCGCCAGATCGTCATAGACCCACATGTGGGAAATCTCGTTCGGGTTCTCCGCCTCCGTATGCCACAGACAGACGTTTTGGGAATGACGCTCCCGCGCCGGCATGGCCTCCGAAATGGCCTTGATGAAGGCAGGTGCGGCGCCCATGTGGGTCTTGTAATAGCGGTATTCATAGACATGACCTTCGCCGCCGACCTCCTTAAGCGGCAGGCGGGGATGCATCAGGCGGATTTGCTGACGCCGGATCAGGGGCTTCACGTAGGCAACATACTCGTTCATCCAGTCCGGGTTCTGGCTCAGCCGCGCGCGGGCGTCGGCGCGGTCGTTCAGATCATCATAGGACCAAAGATGGGCGATCTGGTTCAGGGTGCCGAATTCGGTGAACCAATAACCTTCGCATTTGCCGTAGTTGTCGCCCCGGATCACCCTGGCGCGTTCCTCGGCCAATTTCAGGAATTCCGGCACCTTGCCGGGCCACAAGGTGTAGATGCGCAGTTCATGTATCACGATAAGATCCTCCCCTTCGCCGTCAATCTTGCCAATATCAACGGTCCAGGGCAACCGTAACGCCGACGCCGGCAAGAGCCGCGCCACCGATGCGCCGCATGATCCTGGCCGCGCCCTGCCCGTGGAAAAGCCGCCGGGCCCTGGTCGCCATCACGACATAGGCCGTATCGACGATGCTTGGCGTGATCAAGACGATGGCGGTCAGTACGGCTATGTCAAATGTGTTGATCGCTGTCAGATCGACGAAGCTGGGCAGCAGCGCGGCGTAGAACAGGATGGATTTCGGATTGGACAGGCCGACCACCAGGCCATCGAAGATATTGCGGGCCAGACCGCCGCCAACACTCTTCCCTTGCGCGCTTGGTATCGGCGGTGGTTGGCGCCACATGCGGTACCCCAGCCAGATCAAATAGCTGCCGCAGGCCAGCTTGACCACGATGAACAATTCGCCCAATGCCTCCGTCATGGTGGCCATGCCGGCGATGGCCAGGGACAGAAAGATCAGGTCCGAGAGGCGAATGCCGATCATCATGCCCAAGGCCGCGCCGAAGCCCGATGTCAGAACCCGCGCCGTGGTGGCGAACAGGCCGGGGCCGGGGGTGGCGGAAAACAGAAACATCGCCAGGGTAAAAGCAAGGATGGTGGTCAGGGTCATGGCTATGGTATCCGTCACGCGGGATAAGGAAACGCAGTAGAGCACAATTGCCGCAATGATACAGGTGACTGAAAATATCACCCTGTCCGAGGACGAGATCCAGGAGCGCTTTATCCGCGCGCCCGGTCCCGGCGGGCAGAATGTGAACAAGGTTGCGACGGCGGTCCAGTTGCGTTTCGATGCCGCCAACAGCCCGGCCTTGTCCGCCTCTCTGTTGCGCCGATTGCGGTCGTTGGCGGGCAGCCGCATGACCGGCGCCGGCGTTATCGTGCTGACCGCCAGCCGCTATCGCTCCCAGGAGCGTAACCGCCAGGACGCTGTGGCGCGCCTGGTGGATCTGATTGCCCGGGCCGCGACGCCGCCGAAGCACCGCCGGCCCACGCGGCCGAGCCTGGGCGCCAAGCGCCGGCGCATGGATAGCAAGCGCAAGCGTGGCGACGTGAAGAAAACGCGCGGCGCGGTGAAATCATACGATTGAGGGAGAAGCATGATGCGGTTCGAAAACAAGGCGGTCATTGTCACCGGCGGCTCGTCCGGCATCGGCCGGGCGATCTGCCGCCAACTGGCGGCGGAGGGCGCGGCGGTGACCATCCTTGACCGGACCGAAGAGGTGCGCGAAGGCGGCCGGCCCACGGCAGTGGAAATCGCCGTAGCCGGTGGTACGGCGGAGTTCGTAGCGGGTGATGTGACATCCTGGGGTGATCTGGACCGGGTGATCAGCGGTGTGGCCGACCGCCATGGCCGTCTCGATGCGATGATCAACAATGCCGCCATATCCGTGGGTAAGCCCTTGCTGGAGACCAGCGAAGCGGAATGGGACCAGGTCATGGCGGTCAACGCCAAGGGTGTCTTTCTGGGCTGCAAGCGGGCGGTGCAGCAGATGTTGACCCAGGAGCCGGTGGCGGAGGCGCGGGGGCGGATCGTCAATATCTCCTCGCAACACGGTATGATTTCCTCGCCCCGGGATATCGCCTATGGCACCGGCAAGGCGGCGGTGGTTTACCTAACCCGGCAAATCGCCGCCGATTATGGTGCGGAGCAGATCATCTGCAACGCCGTGGCGCCTGGCAAAATCATCACCGGCAAGCCGGGCCGCGCCAACGACGCGGAGCTGATTGACTATTCCGAACGGCGCACGCCCCTGCCGCGCCTGGGCCGGCCTGATGACGTCGCTTCCGCCGTGGCCTTTCTGGCCAGTGACGAGGCGCGTTATATTACCGGTGAGAACCTGATGGTGGACGGAGGCTGGATGGCGGCATGAGTGAGGAACTGATCTATCACGTCTGTGACGGCGCGGCCTGGCGCGCGGCCCATGGGGCCGGCCGCTATTCGGGTTCCGCCGACGATCTGCGTGACGGCTTCATGCATTTTTCCACCCATTCCCAGGTGCGTACCTCCGTCGCCCTTCACCGGGCCGGGCAGGCGGGTCTGGTCATGCTGGTCGTGGAAGCGAAAAAACTGGGGTCGGCCCTGAAATGGGAACCCTCGCGCGGCGGGCAGTTGTTTCCGCACCTCTATGGCGATCTGCCCATGGATGCGGTCGTTGAGGCCATCGATCTGCCTCTTGGCGCCGACGGCATGCATCAATTTCCCGACGGCTATCCGGATTTGGAGGACGAGGCCCGTTGACCCACATGACGTAGTGCCGTAGCCGCGCAGCAGGCACGCGCGTAATATATTGCTATATTAGTAACGCCCTTGTTACCCATGCTTAACACCGTCTTAACCACCGTTGGCCAGTATCGATCCATGACATCCGCAACACTAAGGGGACGATCATGGGGGATCGAAACAGGCGGCTGTTGGGAACTGCTCTGCTTCCATTAGCCGTCACAATGGCGCCATTCGCGCTGGACCAATCGCCAAGACATGCAGCGGCAACTAATTCGGCGCCGCTTCCGAGGGCAGTAATGCGACTGGCTGCCGCCTGCCGGGCCTGCAGACCCGGTAATCCATGTAATCCATGCAAGTCCGGCAAAGCCCGCAAGCCGTGCGGCGCCTGCAATCCATGCGCCGCCGCCAAGGCCTCGGATAAATGCGCCGTGCCGCGATTGCTAAAGGCGGCGCTGAATCCCTGCGCGGCTAAGAAAGGCTGCGGCGCTTGCAACCCGTGCGCCGCCAAGAAGGCGTGCAATCCTTGCGCCGCGAAGAAATCATGCGCGCCGTGTAATCCCTGCGCGGCGAAAAAGGGCTGCGGCGCCGCCAATCCGTGCGCCGCCAAGAAGGCCTGCAATCCCTGCAACCCTTGCGGCGGCTGCAATCCCTGTGCCGTCGAACCGCCGGTGCTGACGAATGCCGAGGCGTCCGCTGTATACAATTGCCTGAAGGAAGATATCCGCAAGGCCTATTTGAAATCCGACAGCCCGATCGCGCGGGATTTCAGGCAGTGGAAGCGGTTCTCGCTCAGTCCCTATCCGGCCGAGGCCCATGGCACCCGCTATCTGCTGAACTACGCTAACCCGGTGGCGGCGGCGAATTATCAGAAATACGAGGACCTGGACAATATGCCCGTCGGCTCGGTGGTCGTTAAGGAAGGTTTCGTGCAACAGCACGACGGCCGCAACGGTGTCGGCCCGTTGTTCATCATGGAAAAGAAGCAACAGGGCGCCTTGGCGACATCCGGCGGCTGGCACTATTCCATGATCATGCCCAGCGGCATGGTCCGGATGGATCAAGGCCTGCAGACTTTTTGTAACGACTGCCACATGCGGGCCGATGACGACGATTTCATGATGTTCATGCCCGATGAATTTAGAGTGAGTGCGAAATGAAAACTTACATCACCCCAATCGCAACCGGCCTGCTGACAGGTCTATGTCTGGCCGGAATGATCGTTGCCGCCCAAGCCCGGGCGACGGAAATCATCATATCGCAGGAGGGCAAGAAATTCGTCCCCGGCGCCATTGAGGCGAAGGTTGGCGATACCCTGACGTTCGTCAACAACGAGAAACGCAAACGTCACAATGTCTATACCAAGACGGCTGGTTTCAAATATCTCAAGATCAGGAAGCAGAAGCCCGGCGACCGCGATTCCGTGACGCTAAAGAACGCCGGAACCGCCTTGGTCCGCTGCGCCCTGCATCCAAAAATGAAGCTGAAGATCGTGGTAACGGAGTAGGCCACCGTTGCTTATAGATAGGAAATTGCATGCGCATAGGTAGCAAGCTGGTTATCGGTGTTGCCAGTGTCGTGGTGTTGACCGCGATTGCCAGCGGCTTTGCCATGGATGGCCTGATGCGGGTCAGCGCACTAACGGCGGAGATGTACGACAAGCCGCTGCTGTCCATCAGTTTTGCGCGCAATGCGCTGACCAATTTCGTCCGGATGGACCGTGAGGTTACCCAGGCACTTGCGACCGCCGATGCGGAAACCCTGATGGATCTTCAGGAGTCCGCCGCCGAATTGGAGAGTGAAATCCGCGATGACCTGGCGGTTGTTCGGGAGCGGGCCACCGACCCCGAAACCCTGGAGGTGGTGGATGAAACCCTGGTCTTGCTGGACCGGTGGCAGGCCATTGCGGAGCAAATATTCAAAGCGGATCCATCAGATAACGCGGCTAGGGCCGCGCTGTCGGAAGGCAAACAGGATCTGTTGGGCGAGGCCGAGGAAAGTTTCTCACTGGTGGTGGAGTTCACCACGGAACAAGGCTTTAATTTCCGCGAGAACGCCGATGAAGTCGCCGGGCGGACATTGCAAATTCAGATCATTGGCGCGGCGTTGGTTCTTCTGCTGGGCGTCATAATCGCGGTGATGATCGGACGCTATCTCGGGCGGCCCTTGAACGCCATATCCAGCCGCATGAAAGCGGTATCGCTGGGTGATTTCGAAGGCGAAATCCCGTGCCGCGAAAACAGTGATGAACTGGGTGACATGGCCCGCGCCATTGATGTCTTTCGCAAGAATGCGCAAGAGGTTGAACGGCTGCAGGTCGAAAAGGCGGACGCCGTGGCGCAGGCCAGTGATCGCAGGCGACAGGCACGGGAGAGTATTGCCGCCGATTTCGAAGCCACCATTCGCCGGGTCGCGGCGGCGATTTCCCAGGCCGTAGGAAGTATGAGAGAGACCGCCGGCGATCTGGACGAGGCAGCGCGGGGGGCATCGGAGCAATCGGTTTCGGTAGCGGCGGCGGCGGCGCAGGCCACCGACAATGCGCAGTCCGCCGCTACCGGCGCCGAGGGCCTAAGCATATCCATTCGCGAGGTCGGTGACCGAGCGTCCGAATCCGCCAACGTTACCGGCAGCGCGGTTACGGCGGCCCAGGAGATCAGCGCCAAGGTGTCGGAACTGGATCAGGCGGTTGAAAAGATTTCCGATGTGGTCGACCTTATCAATGATATTGCCCAGCAAACCAATCTGCTGGCGCTAAACGCAACCATCGAAGCCGCCAGGGCCGGTGAGGCCGGCAAGGGATTTGCCGTGGTGGCGGGCGAAGTGAAGAACCTAGCCAACCAAACCGCCTCTTCGACCCACGAAATTGACGCCATGATCGCCACCATTCGCAGCCAGACGGAAGAAACCGTCACTGCCATACGAGGCATCAACGGCACCATTGAGACATTGGACGAGAACGCCACCGCCATCGCTGAATCCGGCGAGCGTCAGGCCGTGGCTACGGGTGAAATCAGCCGCAATGTACGCGATGCCGCCGACGGGACGCGAGAGGTCGGCGATGGCATGAACGAGGTTGCCCGGGCGGTTGGCCGGACCAACGAAATGACCTCTCAAGTGTTGGGCGCCGCCGATGGTCTATTGCGGCATTCTGAAGATCTCGACGCACAGATCGATCAGTTCCTGCAAAAAATCCGTGCCGTCTAGCCTATCTAGACTTCCCGGCCCCTAGCCCAACTTCTCCTGTACCGGGGCGATAACCTCCGCCGCATAGCGCTCCAGATTTTCGACGTAATCACCTTCGAAGAGCAGCGAGGGGATGGCGAAGCGGCTGGCGCCCAATTCCGCCATGCGCTGGGCCGAACCCAATGGGTCTTCCGGGTCCAGGCCCGTGGTGATCTGGATCTCGGCTGGATCGCGGCCTGCTTTCTCCGCCTCCTCCCGCACCGTCGCCAGCAGCGGCGTGATATCTCCGGACCAGCCGGTGGCGGGGAAATAACCATTGCCCAGGCGGCCGGCCCGCCGGGCCGCGAAATCGCTATGGCCGCCGATAATGATGGGTAGCGGATCCTGCAACGGCTTGGGATTGCAGTTCATGTTCTGGAAGTCGACAAATTCGCCGTGATAGCCAATGTCATCCGCCGCCCACAAGGCGCGCATGGCTTCGATATACTCATCCGCGCGCTTGCCCCGGTGGGCGAAGGGAATGCCCAGGGCGTCGAATTCCTCCTCCAGCCAGCCAACGCCAATGCCCAGCTCCATGCGTCCGCCGGACATGTAGTCCATGGTGGCCATCTGCTTCGCCAGGACCAGGGGGTTTCGTTGCGGCAGGATCAACACGCCGGTCATGAAGCGCAGCCGCTCGGTGCACGCCGCCACATGGGTCATCCAGACCAGGGGATCGGGCAACGATGTCAAATGATCGCCCGGCAGCTTGCCGGTGGGCGAGTAAGGATAGGTGGAATTGTAATCCGTGGGCAGGACCACATGCTCGATCGCGACCGCGAAGGAAAAGCCGACACGCTCCGCTGTCTGGCAGAAATCAACTGCCTTGTCCGGTTCGGGAAAGATGAAGTTGGCGAAATGAACTCCGAATTCCATGGCGATGGCCCTCCTGTCAGATGCCGGTTTGCTATTTTTCCTGTTTGGCATTGGGAATGAACAGTGTCTCGCCGCCCACGGTAACGGCGGCGATGGCGGCTTGTCCAGCCGGCGCGGTCAGCCAATCCATGAAGCTGCGCGCCAGGGCTGCCTTGACGTGGGGGTGGCGGGCGGGGTTGACCAGGATGACGCTGTATTGGTTACGCAGGCCCGCATCCGGCCGGTCAAAGATCGCTCGCAGGTTGGCGCGGTCGCGGTAGCTTAGCCAGGTGCCCCGGTCGGTCAGGGTATAGCCCTTCATCGAGCCGGCCATGCGCAACGCCGCGCCCATGCCCGAGCCGGTCTCCATGTACCAGGTACCGGAACCCGGCTTGGGATCGACCTTGGCGCCGGACCACAGATCCAGCTCCTTCTTGTGGGTGCCGCTGCCGTCAGCGCGGGATATGAACGGCGCGCCCTTGGCCGCGATGCGGCGCAGGGCATCGGATGCGCTGGCGGCGAAGGCGGCGGAGGCGGGGTCTGTTTTCGGCCCCACGATCAGGAATTGATTGTACATTACGGCCCGGCGATCGATGCCGAAGCCTTCGGCCAGGAAGGCTTTCTCCGAGGGCGGATGATGCACCAGCAAGGCATCCGCGTCGCCGTTGCGCGACAGGCGCAGCGCCTGGCCGGTACCCACCGCGATGACATGGACGGCAATGCCGCTATGTTTCGTGAAGATCGGCAGGATCCGGTCGTACAGGCCCGAGGCCACGGTCGAGGTGGTCGACGCCAGGGTGATGAAACGGTCCTCCGCCCGCGCCCCGGTCGTGGCACATATTGCGAAAATGGCCAGCAGAGAAAGGCTGAAAACTGTTCTTACGGCTACTTTTGACATTGACCGCACCATGCCCGAACCCTTGTGGCCCGGCAATAGATGCCTCGGATGATCCGCACGGATGCTGGAAGAAGACGATGCCCAGCAGCAAGGTTGCGATCTTTCAGCCAGCCGCTATCCTTATTTTCCCACAAACACACCCCATCAGTGCCGAAAGCGGCGGGAGATTTTGGACATGGCTGTTGTCGAGACGGAGACCCACGGACAGATTTTTGTTGTCAGGATGAACCGGCCGGAGCGCCTGAACGCCCTGAATACGGAAATGCGTACCATGCTGGCAGAAACCTGGACCGAGTTTCGGGAGAGCAAGGATTTGGAAGTGGCGATCTTTACCGGCACGGGCCGGGGCTTTTGCGCCGGCGAGGATATGAAGGAAACCCTGGAACATGGCCGGCCGGGCGGCAAAAAGCTGGAGTTGGAGGATCCGTTTCGCACCGGGGCGCTGGAAAAGCCGGTAATCGGCGCCATCAACGGTTTTGCCATGGGCGGCGGCTTCATGCTGGTCGAGGGCACGGACCTGCGCGTCGCGGTAAGGGAGGCGGTGTTCGAGGTGTCCGAGGCCAAGCGTTGGCTGCTGGGCGGCTACAACCACGGCCATATCGCCAACCTGCCGTACGCGGTGGCCATGGAGATGGCCATGGGCTTCCGCTTTACCGCGCAGAGGTTTTACGAGATCGGCTTCGTCAACCGCGTCGTGGAGGCTGACGAATTGATGCCGGAGGCCATGGCGATGGCGGCGCATATGCTGACTCTGCCGCCAGCCTCCCGCGTCAATACAGTGCACATGATGCGCCAGATGCGCCCGGCCATCGCGCCGGATCTGGGTCGCCTGGCCACCGCCCTGCATGACCATGGCGCCAAGAGCGATCTGATGGAATCCCGCGCCGCGTTTGCCGAGAAACGCACCCCGAATTTCAAGGGCTGGGACGATCCCGAAGACCGTTATCGTACCCCGACGCTGGACGATATATAGCGGGGCGTCGCCGGGTTCTGCCCGTGACGCCGCCGCAACAGCAGCCCGCCCGCCACCTGCGTTCGGCGTTTCACGAATTCAATGGAGGCAGCGGCTTGCCGGCGTTGCGGGCGGCCATGCGTTCCTGAAACTGCTTGGTGGTGTTGGTGCTGGGGAACGGATCATCGGGCACGGGCAGTTCCAGGAAGGCGCACAGCGGCTCCCAACCCTCGGCCACGTCAAAGACCAAAAGGCGCTCCTTGGGCAGGCCGGCCGTGACCGCCTCGATATTGCGGCGATAGGCGGCCAGGGCGTGCTCCCGGTCGGTCAAATTGCCGCCGAAGACTCTATTGACGATCAAATCCCGGGACATCCGCCGCATGCGCAGACGGTCCCTATCCTTGACATCATCCTTGGTTTGGAAGCTGCGGAAGATGGTGCTGCTGATGCTGTTCCACCAGGCTTCTTCTTCCCGGACCGTGAGGATCACCTTGGCGTCGGGGTAATATTCCGATAGGGGGCGCCAAAAGTGGCAGGCCGGCCAATCGACGCTGGATTGATAGCCGCGCAGAATTTCGTCCCAGTCCGCGCCCGCGCCCAGCGGCTCGCCTTGGGCGGCGTCAAACCAGGCGTCCGAATTCTCGGGCCGGTTCAGAACTTCCATCATGTGGTAGCAGGGGCCGAGGCCCAGCAGCTCCAACGCGCCTTTCATGGAGAGTGTGCCGGTGCGCCCGAAACCGGCGCCGATTACCTTTATTGTCATGTAGTTGTCCTTGTCAGGGGGCTATGGCCGGTGCAGTTCCGGGAACGTCTGGGTGAAAGTCTGCCGGCCTCGCTTGAAGCCATACAGAGGCCGGGCGATCGTGGCGACGGCCTCGGCCTCGTCATGGGCGTTCCAGATCACCAGGTCAGCTGATTTTCCCGGCGCGATGCCATAATCATCCCGCCGCAGCAGCCGCGCTGAGCGGTGGGTCAGCATTTCGAAACAATCCGCCAGTTCCGCCGCGCCGCCCCGTTGGGCCACGTTGGCGTACAGATTGGCGATGCGGATCAGAGAACAGTCGCCGAACGGCGTAAAGGGATTCAAGACATTGTTGGTTGAAAGCGAGCAGTTGACGCCGCAGGCCAGCAGGGCGTTGGCATCGGCAACGCCGCGGATGACGCTGTGATCCTGGTGCCGGCCCATGACGAACAAATCCGTGGCCGGCAGCACGGTGACCGCGACGCCGGTATCAGCCAGGCGCTTGCCCAGGCCGCGCAACTGATCAGGCGGCAGACAGGAATATTTCGTGCCATGGCCCACCGCCACCCGGCCGCCCCAGCCGAATTCCTCCGTCAGATCGCAAACCAGATGGATGTCCATGTCGTCAATTGTCGGGCCGACATCCAGGTGGATATCCACGTCCACATCGAACTCCCGCGCCAATTCGAAGATGCGGCGGATCTGGCCGTCATGATCCGGATCATAGCCCGGCGCGCCGCCGACCACCGTGGCGCCGTCCTTTAGCGCGGCGACCATGTTGGCGTCGGTCTCGGGAACGTTGGTCAGGCCTTCCTGGGCGAAGACGCAAAGCTCGATATCAATCGCCCAGCTATAGTCCGCCGCCAGTTGTTTCAATGCCTCGAAGCCCCGCAGACCACCGTTGGGGTCCAGCTCCACATGGGTGCGCATATGGGTCGCGCCGTTGACCAGACATTGTTCCACCGTAGCCTGGGCGCGGGCATAGACGTCTTCCTGGGTGAAGCCCGGCTTCACGGCGGAAACCCTGGCCATATGGTCGGTGCCGCGGTCCGGCGCCGCCGCGCAACGATCCATGATCCGCGATTTGTCCAGATGGATATGGGTTTCGATCAAGCCCGGCGAGACAAGGCGGCCGCGCATGCCCCATTCCCTGCCTTCCGCCTCCAGGTCCGGTTCGACGGCGGCGATGGTGTCGCCCTGCACGGCGATATCCATCAAGGGCGCGTCCGGAGCAGCGCCGGCAATGCGGGCGTTTCGCAATATCATATCGAAAGCCATGGTCTCTGGTTCCGCCATTGTTCTGTGGTCTTTGCCATAGCTTAGCTCAACCGACCCATGCAACACTAAGCTTTGCGTTGGTTATTTGATTGGAGGAATAGGCATGGGCAGATTGGATGGCAAGGTTGCCGTGATAACGGGGGCCGGTTCGGGCATCGCGCGGGCGGCGGCGAAAATCTTTACCCGCGAGGGCGCCCGTGTCGTGGTGGCGGAAATCGACCCCGAACTTGGCGCCGCGGCGGCATTGGAAGCGGGCAACAACGCCATCTTCGTTCCCACGGATGTAACCGACGAAGCCAGCGCCGAGGCGGTGATGAACCAGGCGGTGGAGCAGTTCGGCGGACTGCATATTCTGTTCAATTGCGCCGGTGGCTCGGTCCTTGAGGACAGCAAGGTCACGGATGTGGACTTGGCCGTCTGGGAACGCACCATACCCTTGGATTTGAAGGGGCCGTTTCTGTGCAGCCGTTTCGGTATTCCCCACATCATCGCCAGCGGCGGCGGCACCGTGATCAATGTCTCCTCCGTCGTGGCGTTGCGCGGCAACCATCCGGCGCATGTCTATTCCTCGGCCAAGGGCGGCCTGATCTCGTTCACCCGCAGTCTGGCCGGCTCCTACGCCCATGACGGCGTGCGTGCCAATGTAATCTGTCCCGGTCTGGTCAAGACCGACCGTATCAAGTCCCGCTATGTGGCGCGCAAGCCCTCGGAGGAGCGCGAAGGCACGGTCAGCACTTTCGAGAGCTATCCCTTCGGCGTTGGCGAGCCCGAAGATATCGCCAATATCGCGCTTTTTCTGGCATCGGATGAATCGCGCATGGTCAACGGCGCCGTCATCCCGGCGGAGGGCGGCATTTCCGCCTATTAGAAGCTATGGTGCGATTTTGCGCCGATCAAATTGGGGAGAAACGCCGCATGTCACGTTGGAGCAAGCGCCGGCAACGGTTTCGGGAAATATTGGCGACGCCGCAATGTGTCTATCCGGCCTCCGTCTACGATCCCATTTCGGCCCGGATCGCGGAAAATATCGGCTATGAGATGGGGATGTATGCCGGTTCCCTGGCCGCCCTGGCGGTGTTGGCGGCGCCGGATCTGATCCTGCTGACCCAGACCGAGTTTGCCCAGCAGGCCCACCGTATCGGCCGGGCCTCGGAACTGCCCCTGTTCGCCGACGCCGATCATGGCTATGGCAATGCCCTCAACGTCAAACGCACGGTGGAGGAGCTGGAGTTCGCCGGCCTGGCGGGACTATCGATCGAGGATACCGATCTGCCGCAGCCGTTCGGCAACGGCGGCAAGGCGTCTCTGCTGTCGATTGAGGAGGGCGTGGGCAAGATGCGCGCCGCCGTCGAGGGACGTTCCGACCCCGATCTGGTCATCGCCGGACGGACCAGCGCCGCTGCCATGACGTCGATCGAAGATGCCATCGAACGCTCCAAGGCCTATGTGGCGGCCGGAGTTGATGCGATCTTTCTCGTTGGGATGCCCTCGCGCGAGGCGCTGGAGGCGGTTGCGGCCGAGATCACCGTGCCACTATTGCTGGGCGGCGGCGCCAAGGATATGCGCGATCCCGCCTGGCTGGCAGGCCATGGCGTCCGCTTTCTGTTGCGCGGCCATCATACCTTCACCGCGTCGGTGCAGGCCATTCACGATACCATGCAGGCCCTGCGCGACGGCGTCGAGCCGGAGGATGTCGCCGGCACCGCTTCCAGCGATTTGATGCGTACCCTGACGAAAGGCGATGACTACGGCCGTCAGGGGAAGGACTGGCTCTAAAGGAATAGAATCGTCGAAATGTAGATTGGAAAGGTGGAGTAATGGTGGGACGGCTGGACGGACAATCGGCCCTGGTGACCGGGGCGGCACACGGAATTGGCCGGGCGATAGCGGAGCGGTTGGCGGCGGAAGGCGCCAGGGTCATGGTTGCCGACATCGACCTTTCGGCGGCGGAGGAAGTCGCGCGCGGACTCAATGATGCCGGGGCCGAAGCATTTGCCCAACATGTGGATGTGACACAGCGAGCCTCGGTCGCCGCCATGGTGGCGCAGGCGGTTGCGCGCCATGGCCGGTTGGATGTCGCGGTCAGTAACGCCGGCATCATGGACCGTATGCCATTTCTCGAAATGACCGACGAATTCTGGAACAAGGTCATAGGCCTTAATCTCACGGGCGCATTCATGTGCGGGCAGGAGGCGGCGCGCCAGATGGCGGCCCAGGGCGGCGGCGGACGCATCGTCTTTGTCGCTTCCAATTCCGGTCTGTTCGGTGGCCGCGGACGGGCCGCCTATGGCGCTTCCAAGGCCGGCCTGATGAATTTGACCCAAAGCATGGCAATCGAACTGGCGGAACATGACATTCGCGTCAACGCCGTGGGACCGGGACCAACCAAGACCAGGGATGAACAGGGCGAAATCCCGCCGCCCAGCGTCATGGCGCGGATGCCCATGGCCCGTTTCGGCCGACCGGAGGAAATCGCTGCCGTGGCCGCCTTTCTGGCGGCGGAGGAAAGCAGCTTTGTCACCGGCCATACCTATTTTGCCGACGGCGGCTACACCGTCGCGGGCATGATGGAAGGCTAGCGGCCGGGTCTTGCCGGATACTGGTATGTGGGGCGATTCACGGCTGCAATGCGATCGCCAAACCCACTACGATCCACTTGGCCATCATACAGTCGAAGCCGAATTTGCAACCAATGCGGGCGTCGTTGTTATGCCTGCAAAATTATTACGATTCATATGGCAAGGCGCCCCCTATGCGCGAAATGTATTCAGAATTATCGCCAAAATATGAAGAAAATTAACAAAAAAATTACTTCAGCCCCCAATTAGGGGGTGCCGGAATTCCCAAAATCCTTAATAATTCGTAAACGGTTGAATAGAACCGCATGACTTTCTGCGCGAGCGTTGGGCAGGTTCGTCAATTGGGTGGGTAATCAAGTTATCACGTTGTGCGCGCCGCCATATCCGCGCAAGAAAATAATGTCGAGGAGGAAGGCTAATGCCAGGGAAACACAAGCACGGGAACCACGGACACGCGCACCACAGGCATGCCATTGTTGGTACGGACGGCGACGACATCCTTCTTGGCGACGATCATAAAGACAGGATCATAGGCAAGGATGGCGATGATTACCTTTCAGGTGAAGGCGGCAAGGACCATCTAAAAGGCGGTGACGGCAACGACACCCTGCTTGGCGGCGACGGCAAGGACAAACTTGATGGCGGCGATGGCGACGATGTCCTTTCGGGTGGTGACGGCAATGATCATCTGAAGGGTGGTGACGGCGATGACACGCTTTCCGGCGATGCCGGCAACGACAAGCTGAAGGGCGGTGATGGTGACGACACATTTGTCTATGTCTATGGAACCGAAGCCGGTGGCAAGGATCGCATTGACGGCAATCACGGTCATGACACCTTGCGGCTGGTGGTCACGCAGGCGGAATTGGCGGCGATTCAAAGCGAATTGGACGCCTACGAAGCACATATTCAGAACAGCAACCGCTCGTTTTCGTTTTCCTTCGGCCTGAAGGTCAAATCCGTTGAAAATCTGCAGGTGGAAATACTCGATGGCGGCAACACGCCGCCGGAAGTTTCCGGACCCGTGGATGGCGGCGCCACGGATGAGGATGCCGCGCCCCTAACGCTTGATTTGCTGGCCAATGCCTCGGACGCCGACGGTGATGATCTGGACACGGACGGGGTCACCGTCACCTCGTCAAATGCCGGCCGTACGGTGATCTTTTCGGTTGACGATGAAACCGGCGAATTGACGATCGATCCGGCCCAGTTCAACGATCTGGCGGCGGGGGAGAGCGAACAGCTTTCCGTTAGCTATGATGTGATTGACGGCAACGGCGGCGTGACCTCGGCCACGGCGACATTGTCGGTGGACGGCGTCAATGATGCGCCGACCGATATTTCCCTGTCCGACAACGCGGTCGACGAAAACGCGCCTGGCGCCGTCATTGGTCAATTGATGGGATCCGATCCCGACCTCAACGATCTTTTGACCCTTGAAGTCGTCGGCAACCCGGATTTCGAGGTGGATGCCAGCGGCCAGTTGAAGCTGGTCGATGGCGTCGCGCTTGATTTCGAGGCCGGCCCCATCACCGTTGCCGTGTCCGCGACGGATCCGTCGGGCGCATCTTTCACGAAATTTTTCGATATCGCGGTCAGCAACCAGAATGATGCGCCCGAAGTCTCGGGCCCGGTACTCGGCGGCAGCACGGATGAAGACGCGGCGCCGGTAACCATTGATTTGTTGGCCAATGCCTCGGATCAGGATGGCGACAGTCTGGATGTCGCCTCGGTCGTGGTCACGGCATCGAACGGCGATCCCGTGGCGGTAGCGTCCATCAACCACGATACCGGCGCATTGACGATTGATCCCGCGCAATTCAATAGCCTGGCGGTAAACGAGACTGAAACGCTGACCGTCGATTTTAACGTTATCGATGGCAACGGCGGCGTGATGGCGGCCACGGCGGCGCTGGAGGTCAATGGCATCAACGATGCTCCGGATGTGTCCGGGCCGGTCGATGGCGGCATCACGAACGAGGACGCCGCGCCGGCGGTGATTGATCTGTTGGCCAATGCTTCCGACGTGGATGGCGACAATCTCGATGTCGCCTCGGTCACGGTCACCACCTCGAACGGTGATCCCGTGGCGATCGCCTTGATCGACTACGCGACCGGTGAATTGACGATTGACCCTGGCCAATTCAACAGCTTGGCGGCGGGCGAAAGCGAGACCCTGGACATCACCTATGATGTCGTCGACGGCAATGGTGGCGTGGCGCCGGCCACGGCGGTCCTTGTGGTCGAAGGCCGCAACGATGCCCCTGAATCCGTCGGCGGCTTCTTTCCCGCCGATGCGATTGAGGTCTTCACTGACGTTGACGCCACCGAACCCCTGTCCATCTTCGATGTCACCGGTGGTTTTACCGACGTCGATAGCAGTGACAATCTGACATATTCCGCGACCTTGGCTGGCGGCGCGCCGCTGCCTTCATGGATGACCTTGGATGCGGTCACCGGGCAGCTTTACGTTGATCAGGCGGATGCCGCCGGCGGTAGCTATGCCGTTGCGATTTCAGCCACGGACGGCCTGGCGGTGACGGCGCCGGAAGTGGTGGCTGTTGATGTTGTGCCGGTGGCGCGGGGCACCGGTGCCGACGGTTATGTCGATGGCGCCACGGTCTTTTCCGACGATGACAACAGCGGCGCGTTGAACGGCCTGGAGGCGAGCACCACGACGGATTCCGATGGTGACTTTGTCCTGGTCGGCGCCACCGGACCGCTGGTGATGACCGGCGGCATCGATATTTCCACCGGCAAGGCCTTCGAGGGCAGCCTGCGCGCGCCCACCGGGTCGACGCAAATATCGCCCTTGACCACACTTATTCTGGAAACCATAGAGGCCGGCGGCGGCAATATCTCCGATGCCGCGCAGATCGCCGCGGCCAATGTCGACGTATTGGACGCGTTCGGTCTGAACAACAGCCTGGATCTGACCACCTACGACCAGATCATTGCCACCCGTGACAACGGCACCGGCGTTGCCCAAAGCGATGGCGAATTCGTGCATTCCGCCGCTGTGCAGGTGCAGAACACGGCCGCGCTGATTGGCCATCTGATGGTCAGCGGCGGTGTGGTTCTGAATGATGGCGTCAACGCCGCTTTCACCGAAATTGGTAATCAGGTCGATCCCAACAATATTGCGACAGTTGATCTAACGGATGCGCCGACATTGGCGGCAATCATCAATAGTGTCGCCCTTACCTTCGGGGTCACGCTGGGCGTCGGCGTGGATCTAAGCGCCGCCGATCTGATCGTACGCATTAACGAGTACGTCGCCAACGATACCAGTTCCGGCACCGACTTCCTTGAAGTCGCGGCCAAGGCCGGTCATGCCTCCCATGGCGGCAGCCAGGCCGCGGGCGCGATGGAAATCGGCACGACCGCGGCGATAGACGGGCTTATCGCCGTTGATATCTTCCTTGGCGCCGTGGCCTTGAATGTCACAGGTTCCAAGGGCAGTTCCGGCAATGACACCCTGGATGGCGGTGCCACGCCCGACATTATTGACGGGCTGGGGGGTGATGACACCATCAGCGGCCATGGCGATGATGATCATCTGATCGGCAGCGGCGGTGACGATGACCTGTTCGGCGGCGCGGGCGCCGATACGCTGGACGGCGGCGATGACGACGACACAATGGCCGGCGGTGCGGGCGACGACGACATATCCGGCGGCACGGGAAGCGATACCGTCGACTATTCACAGGAAAGCGGCGGCGGTGCGGTTACGGTCGGTCTGTCGCCCAGCGGCGGGACGGCGACCGATACCTTTGGCGATAGCGATACCCTGACGGGGGTCGAGAATGCCATCGGCACGGATCAAAACGATACCTTGAATGGCGGCAGCGCCGACAATCGCCTGCAAGGCAACGGCGGCGATGACGCCATCGACGGCGGTGACGGCAATGATACGGCCGTGTTCAGCGGCGCCCTGGCGGACTACATCATCGGCCAGTCCGGTTCTGACATCACGGTCACCGATACCATCGGCGGACGGGACGGCAGTGACACCCTGGTCAATGTGGAGGTTCTGGACTTTTCCGACCAGTCGATCAACCTGCCAACGGATATTTTGCTGACCAACCAGAATGTCGTTGAGAATTCCGACGGCGCGGCCATCGGCAATATTTCCGTGATCGATGGCGATGCGGGCGAAAACCATAGTTACACCTTGTCGGACAGCCGGTTTGAAGTGGCGGCGGGCGTGCTGCGGTTGAAGGCAGGGGAAACCTTGGATCACGAGGCGGAAGGCAGCATCTTGCTGACCGTCAGGGCCACGGGCGACGACGACGGCCTGTTCCGCGAAGAGACGTTTACGATCACGGTCGACGATGCCAATGACAATCCCGTCGCCGACGATGATGTCGGTGCGACACTGGATACCGAAGTTCTTGTCGTTGCCGCGGCGAATGGCCTGCTGCAGGGCGATACCGATCAGGACGGCGACAGCCTTACCGTAACAGCGGGGCCGATCGTCAGTGCCCAAGGCGCGGCGGTGACCCTTGCCGCCGACGGCAGCTATACCTACGACGCCACCGGTACGCCTTTTGCGGATGGATTGCTGCATGGCGCCACCTTCGACGACAGCTTTGCCTATCAGGTGGAGGACGGGCAGGGCGGAACCGATACCGCGACCGTGACCATCACGGTTACCGGCAATGGCGTTGTTGCCGCCGGCGATGTCAGCGACACGGCGCAATCGCCCTTGATCGTCGGCGATACCGGGGTCGGCACGCTGGATGTATTTGATGGCGCCGCGCCGTCCCATGATCAGGTCATTCTGGGTGGTCAGATTGGCGGCGATGGAACCGTGGCAATCGATGCGACGGGCGCGGCGACGTCGTGGGCCATTGGCGCCGGCGGACTACGCGTTGGTGCCGGCGGCGACGGCCAGATGACCGTTTCCGGCGGTGCGACCGTAACCGCCGGCACGACCAACTATGATAGTGTTTATGTTGGCGGCAGTGGCGGCCTGGGCACGCTTAATATCACGGGCGCTGGCTCCAGCCTGACAACGCTAGGCGATACCAATCGGGTGACGGTGGGTGTTTCGGGTGGCGAAGGTTGGTTGAATGTAAGCGATAGCGCAAATTTGGATAGTTTTGGTTTGCAGGTTGGTAGTGCCGGTACCGGCCACGCGGTGTTCTCCAACAATGCTGTTGTAACTATATCCAGCGAGAACGGCATACATACGTCGCCGAACGAGAGGTATGCACCGACGATCCGGGTCGGATACCAGAATGGCGATGGCGATCTGACGGTGGAGAGCGGCGCCAAACTGTACATACGACCGGGCCTTACGAACAATACGGATACGGACTTTCCCGGCCTGCAGATTGGCCGGGACGGCGGCACCGGCAGCGTCGTTGTCGATGGCCAGAACTCATTGATTGAAATTTCCAAGGGCCATACCGAACCCGACAATGGCCCCTATTTGCAGGTTGGCCGCAGCGGCGTTGGTGACCTGACGATCCGCAATGAAGGCACCTTTACGTTGGAAGGTGGCCGGGGCAGCATGGTTATCGGGCGCGATTCCAGTGGCGATGGCACGATGACCGTCGATGGCCTGAATTCCTCGTTCAACATTATCATGGACCCGGGATTTGCCGGTTGGTCCGGTGCGACAGTCGGCCAGAATGGCACCGCTGTGTTGGATGTCACCGGCGGTGCGTCGGCGAACATGGAAGTTTCCGGCTTCAACATCGCGCAGAATGCCGGTTCGGTCGGCGACGTTCTGGTGGACGGCTCGTCCGTGAGCATCTGGGGCGGAATTGAGGTTGGCAACGCCGGCAGCGGCACCTTGACCCTTGATCATGGCGCCACCTTTAGCGCCGCCACGAACCAGGTCGGCAGCCTGAATGTGGGCAATCACGATACCGCTGATGGACACCTCAGTCTCGACAATGGTTCAAGCTTGACATTCACCACCGGTGATGCCGGCCAATGGACCGGTTTCAACATCGGCGGCGACGGCTCCGGCATCGTTGACATTCGCGGCGGCAGCAGCATCACGATGGATGTTCAGAATGCCGGCGGGGGCATTGCGAATTCGGCGGGATCGTACGGTGAATTAAACATCAGTGGATCTGGCTCAAGTTTCAGCATGTCCCAGGGCAACGTGTTTGTGGCCGGCGGTTACGGGGCGGTTGGTGTCACCACGACCGGTAAGATCCTGGTGGAAGACGGCGGTGCGCTGACGCTTCAATCAGTTCATTTCGGCGACCAGGAAGGCTCCCACGGTGAATTGACCGTAACCGGCATAGGCTCCACGGCGACCTTCAATGAAGACTACGGCGATGCCGTTGCAATAGGCGGCTACGGCGGCGGAACAGGCCTGGTCGATGTCAACAATGGCGGCTTGCTTTCGGCCGGCGGCAATGTCGCGGTCCATCAGAACGGCAGGCTGACCGGCGGCGGAGGCACCATCGATGCCGGCACCACCGTTGTCTATGAAGGCGGCGTTATTGCGCCGGGCAATTCCACCGGAACCATGACGATCAACAACGGACTGGAGGTATGGTCGGGTACGTTGGAATTTGAGGTTGCCGGCGGTGTCCAGGGCGCGGCGGTTGGCGGTTACGATTTGTTGGACGTCAATGGCGTGGCGACGGTTCATGACGGCGTGATGCATTTCATCTTTGACGGCTTTGGCCCCGCGCTGAACGATACCTTCCAAGTGGTCAAGGCCAGCAACGGCGCCTCCGTCGATAATATGGATTTTGTTTCCGTCGCCATCACCGGTTTGCAGGACGGTTTCAACTACGATCTGAGTTTCGATGGCAATGCGAATGGCGGCATCACATTGACGGCCCTGAACGCGGGTACGTTCGATGCAGCCAACGGTACGGTCTATTTTGGTAGCGGCCTCAACGATAACTTCTCCTCCGGCGACAATGACGACATCATCATGAGCGGTGATGGCGACAATGTTTTCGATACCAATGGCGGCTGGGATGTCGCACGCTTCAACGGCGTCATTGCCGATTACACGATTTCGGTGGAGGGCGGCGATACGCGCGTCATCGACAACAACAACGCCGATGGCGACGATGGCAACAGCCTGTTCGCCAATATTGAAGAGCTTCAGTTCTCCGACGGCACCCTTTCGGCCGCGACCTCGATTACTCTCGATAATTCGTCCGTCGATGAAAATACCGCGGGCGCCGTGGTCGGCAATCTGACGATTGTCGATCCCGACAGCGATACCGACACCATTACGGTGGATGATGCGCGGTTTGAAGTCGTTGCCGGCCAGTTGATGCTGACGGCGGGAACCAGCCTGGATCACGAGGCGGCGGCGACCGTCGATGTAACCGTAACAGTAACCGATCTGGCCGGCCTGACCACTAGCCAGACATTTGTAGTCAATGTGCAGGACCTCAATGATGGTCCGGTTGCGGCGGATGACGCGGAAAATGCCGATGCCGATACGGCCGAGGCAATTGTTGTGCTGGCAAATGACACGGATCAGGATGTCACGGCCACGTTGTCGGTCCTATCGGTGGACGCAGTCAGTGCCGAGGGCGCGGCGCTTTCAATTAATGGCGACGGCAGCATCCAATATGACCCGACGGCATCGGCCAGTCTGGGTAGTCTTATCCTGGGCGACAATGTGCTCGACAGCTTCAGCTATACCGTCCAGGACGATCTTGGCGTGACCGATACGGCGACCGTCTATGTCACGGTCGCCGGTCAAAACGTGATTCCGGCGGGTTCAACAACAGTTGGCGATGTCGGCAATCCGCTGGATGCTATTTTGATTGTTGGTGATACCGGTGTCGGCAGCCTGGATATTCTCGGCGCCACGGTCTTGAACAACGATGGCGGCATTATCGGCAATACGCCGAGCGGTGATGGCACGGTCAATGTCCAATATGCCGGCGCGACCTGGAATCTGGGCGACAGCGGTCTTTATGTCGGTAAGGACGGCCTGGGCAGTCTTACGGTACAGGCGGGCGGTCAGGTCAATATCGCCACCGACAACTTTACGCATCTTGTGGTCGGCGGCAGTGCCATCGGCGACGGCCAGTTGACGGTCGACGGTATCGGCAGCCAGATCACCACCACCGGATCGTTGAGTTCGGTCGAGATTGGCCGGTATGGCAGCACGGGCGATCTTATGGTCAGCAACGGCGGCCAGGTTGATACGTTGTTGTTCTACGTCGGCACCGATGCCGGCGGTGTTGGCACGGCCACCATTACCGGCGCCGGCTCCACGGTCACGGCGTCCACGGATGTCGGACTGCTCACTGGTGGCAACAGCGATTTTGCCGGCTTTGTTTTTGTCGGTCGGGATGGCGGCGCGGGTGCCCTGAATGTTCTCGACGGCGGCCGTCTGGAAGTGCGCAATGGCATCGGGGTCAACGAAGATACCGATCTGCCGACGCTGTATATCGGCCGCAACGATGGTGACGGCACGGTGCTTGTGGATGGTGCTGGTTCGGAAATTGCGGTCACCCAGTCGCAGCCCGATGGCGAGGGCAACAATGGCCCACGGATAATCGTTGGCCGTGAAGGGAGCACGAGTTCCGGCGACCTGACCATCAGCAATGGCGGCACGGTTACCGTGAGCGGACCGAACGCGCAGTTTGTTGCCGCGCAGCATGCCGGAAACACCGGCGACGTCACGGTAACTGGCGCCAATTCAAGCCTTGTAGTCGATGCCCAGGGTAACAACGGCCGGTTCTCTATCGGCGATAACGGTACGGGCACATTGGAAATTTCCGATGGTGCATCGGTCAATGCGCAAACGGCTTCATTTGCGGTCGGTGACTATGGCAATGGCAGCTTGACTCTTTTGACCGGCGCGACGCTGGTCACAAACGACTTTGAGGTTGCCGGTGTCGCTAACATTTCCGGCAATACGGGCACGGTGACGGTCGATGCGACATCGAGCATCACGGCCAATGGCGACTACGTCAATGTTGGTGGAGGCGGATACTGGGATGGTGATACACCCGCTGACCCGGCCGACGACTGGGGCGACGCCGCCGGCACGAGCACCGGCACGCTGACCCTTGACGGCACCATGACGGCCAACCAGAGCATGAGCCTCGGCAACCAGCAGCGCGGCACGGGCACGGTTACGGTCAATGGCGGCGGTATGCTCGATATCGCGCAAAACTTTGACGTGGGCCGACAGGGCGCGGGCACGCTAACCGTCAATGCCGGCGGGATAGTGAGCGTTGGCAATGACATGTCTGTCGCCAGTACCGGCGGTTCCGCGGGCACGGTCACGGTGGCGGCGGCTGCCAACCTGGATGTTGGCAGCGCTATTTCGATCGGCGCTGGCAGCTACAACGATAATGGCACGCCGTCCTTGAATGATGACTGGGGCCAGGCGTCGACGGGTTATGGCAGCCTTGCCGTGCAAGGCAGCGTGACCGCCGACAGTGTCTACCTTGGTGGCGGCCAATATGGCCACGGCAGTATTGATATGAATGGCGGCTCCATAATAGTCGACGGCTATACCATTATCGGCGACATCGCGACGGGCATCATGACCATGACCAATGGCGCGGCGTTGACCACGGGTGATCTTGATATTGCCAGTGCCGGCGGCTCGACCGGAGATCTGACGCTTGACGGCACATCGTCGGTTTCCACGGGCAGTCTGAGTGTGGGCAACGGCCAATACTCTGATAGCGGAACGCCGGGCGACCCGAGCGACGACTGGGGTATCAATGCCCCTGCGTACGGTACGCTGACGATCAATGGCGGCACCGTGACGGCAACCGATACCTACATCGGCGGCAATCAAAATCTGGGCAACGGTACGGTTGTGGTCAACGGCGGCGGGATGCTTGATGTCACACAACGTCTGGAGGTCGGCCAGCAGGGCGTGGGCACTTTGAGCATCAACGCCGGCAGTTCGGTGAGCGTTGGCGATCACATGTCCATCGCCAATACCGGCGGCTCCACGGGCACGGTCACGGTGGCGGCGGCGGCAAGCCTGAATGTTGTCAGCGCCATTTGGATCGGCGATGGCAGCTATGACGACAATGGCACGCCGTCTACCGAAGATGACTGGGGCCAGGCGCTGACGGGCTATGGCAGTTTGACGGTGCAGGGCAGTGTGACCGCTGACACTGTGAGCGTTGGCGGCGGCCAATATGGCCATGGCACCTTGAACGTGGATGGCGGCAGCCTGAGCTATGCCAGCGATACCTGGATTGGCAGCCGCGACGGCGGCGTCGGCACGGCCAGCATCAGCAACGGTGGCGTCGTCACCAACACCGGCGGTTGGACCTTTGGCATCGACGGCGATGGCTTCGGCAACTCCGCCTTGAATGGTACCGTTACCGTCGATGGCGCGGGTAGCATGCTGGATATCCAGCATGGCGGCATCGATGTCGGCCACCGGGGTACCGGGGTTCTTGATATTAGCAACGGCGCGTCGGTGTTCGGCAAAGACAACGTGACGATTGGCAACGCGGCCGGCGCAACGGGCACAGTGACCATCGATGCCACCTCGAGTTTGAGCACCGACGGCAACCTGAATGTGGGCAGCGGCGGCTATGATGTCGGTGGTGACGGGATCGCCAATACCGAGGATGACTGGGGCATCCAGGGCGGCACCGGATTGGGCACCCTGACCATCAACGGCGGCACGGTAAACGCGGCCAGGTTGGAGGCCGGCGTTGACCGCGGCGGCGATGGCACGGTGACCATGAACGGCGGCAGCCTGGCCCTGACCGGTACCGGTTACCATGGCATGGCCAGCATCGGCGGGTTGGGTCAGGGCGCCCTGATCATGATTGGCGCCTCGCTTGAGGCCGAAGACTGGTTCTCCATCGCCGATGGCGCCAGCGATGCCGGTACCACCGGTACGGTGACCCTGGATGCGGCTTCGAGCATTACCGTTGGCAATAATGGTATGAGCATTGGCAATGGCGCCTATTGGGTTGGCGGTGACGGCGTTCCAGGCGGTGGTGACGATTATGGCGATGAGACCGGCACCGCGACAGGTGTGCTGAACATCAACGGCGGCAGTGTCACCGTCACCGCTGGCGGTCTCGTGGTCGGCGGCGGCACGCGGGGCACCGGTACCATCAACATGGATGGCGGTTCGATCACGGCCAGCGGCCATGCCACCGTCGGTTCCGCCGGGACCGGCACCATGAACATGATCAATGGCGCGACGTTGACCACGGGCGACCTGGATATCGCCGGTGCCGGTGGTTCGAACGGCGACCTGACGCTTGATGGCACATCGTCGGTCATCACGGGCAATCTGACCGTGGGCAATGGCTATTTCAATGACAACGGAACACCGGGTGATCCGTACGATGATTGGGGTGTTGATGCCCCTGCCTTTGGTACGCTGACGGTCGACGGCGGTACGGTGACGGCAAGCCATGTATCCATCGGCAGCTATCAAAGTCTGGCCAACGGCATTTTGACCTTGAACGGCGGCAGCCTGGATGCGGGCGTCGGCGATATAAATATCGGCGATGGGGGCACCGGTCTGCTGGATCTGTGGGCTGGCGCCGATGTCACGGCGGGTAATATCTGGATGAACAGCGGCGGCACCTTGAGTGGCGACGGCGTGATTTCGGGCAATGTGACGGCGGGTGACGGCGCCCTTGTTACGCCGGGCCATTCCACGGGCATGCTGGCCATCAACGGTATGTTCGACCTGACCGGCGGCCAGGTGGATATCGAGGTTGCGGGTGCGGCTGATTTCGACCTGCTTGATGTCGCCGGTGATACCCATTTCAACAATGGTGTCCTGCATTTGAACTTCACCGGCTATGCACCGACGGCAAACGAAGCCTATCTGTTCATCGAAGGCGATGGCATTGTTAACTACGACCCATCCGGCGTGGGCATCGCGGTGACCGGCCTGGCGGGCGGCTATCTCGCGCCGACATTGAGCAACGTCGCCACCGTCGGCCTGACGGCGACCATGGATGACCATCCGTTCTTATTGTCGGCTGATACCACATTCTTCTTCGGCTCCGACGGCGATGACGAGTTCGACGCCGGCGCCGGTGACGACACTCTAACGGGCGGCCAGGGCAACGACACCCTGACAGGCGGCACCGGCGTCGACACCCTGACGGGCGGACTGAACGACGACATATTTGTCTTCGCCGATGGTGATGGCGTCGACACCGTCACCGACTTCGAGGATGGTATCGACTTGCTGGACGTCTCGGCCATGTTGGTCGCGGATTCAAGCGGTTTCGTGATCACCGGCAATTCGACCACCAATGTCACGGTAGACTTCGGCGCGGGCGATACGGTGACCCTTATCGGTGTCAGCCCGATTACCGTCGATGACGCGGATTTCCTGTTCGCCTGATTGTCCGCTTGGGATGGTGGAGGGTTCTGCCGCCGAGCGGCTAATCCGTGATTGAGTTGATTCCGGGAATCCCGAGCGCTCGCGTTTGTCCCGGGGCGGCCAACCGCCGCCCGGCTGCCCAGGAATGGCGGATCATCTCATGGCTCGAAATTTGTCTCTGGCGGGTTAGCCGGTGCATTTCCGTGCATGGCGTCAAGGAGTCTGACACCTCGCAATTTCACTATTTTTTGCTGGCTAACTGATATATGCTATTTTTTGCAACTGTTCTTTGATGCCCGTGTTCGCCGGCATGATGTTGCTCTTTTTTCAGTATCTGAAGCCTAATGGCAAAGCAGGATGGGGAAAACTAGCGTGACGAAAAAGAAACAGCACGATACCGAGCTTTTGGACGATCTGGAAGATGGGCCCTGGCCGAGTTTCGTGACCGGCCTCAAACGCCTGGCCACCGATGAGGATAAGCCCTATGCCGGCATGATGACGGATCTGCTGGGTCAATTGGAGCATTCCTACGAGACCCGGCGCGGATACTGGAAGGGCGGGACCGTCAGTGTCTACGGATACGGCGGCGGCGTCATTCCCCGGTTTTCCGAGGTGGCGTCGGAATACCCCGAATCGTCGGAATTCCATACACTACGCGTGCAGCCGCCCGCCGGCATGCACTATTCGACCGATTTGCTGCGCCAGATGTGCGATATCTGGGAAGAACATGGCTCCGGTCTGATCGCCCTGCATGGGCAAAGCGGCGATATCATGTTCCAGGGCTGCACCACGGAAAATGTGCAAAAGGCCTTCGATGCCCTGAATGAGGCCGGTTTCGACCTGGGCGGCGCCGGCCCGGCCCTGCGGACCTCGATGAGTTGCGTTGGCCACGCCCGGTGCGAGCAATCCTGTTACGATGAAATCCGGGCCCATCGCACCATCATCAATGCCTTTCTGGATGAAATGCATCGGCCGGCCCTGCCCTATAAGTTCAAGTTCAAGTTTTCCGGTTGTGCCAATGATTGCGTCAACGCCATTCACCGCTCCGATTTCGCGGTGATCGGCACCTGGCGCGATGACATCAAGGTTGATCAGGACGAAGTCAAGGCCTACGTCCAGGCCGGCGGCCGCAAGAACATGATCGATAACGTCATTACCCGCTGCCCGTCCAATGCCCTCAGCCTGAATGATGACGATACGCTGGAGATCGATAATCCAAGCTGCGTGCGTTGCATGCATTGTATCAACGTCATGACCAAGGCCCTGTCGCCTGGTGATGACAGGGGCGTCAGTATCCTGATCGGTGGCAAGCGGTCCCTGAAGATCGGCGATCTGATGGGCAGCGTGGTCGTACCCTTCATGAAACTCGAAACCGACGAGGATTTCGAGGCATTGGAAGATC
Source organism: uncultured Rhodospirillaceae bacterium (assembly GCA_964631725.1). Classification (GTDB taxonomy): domain Bacteria; phylum Pseudomonadota; class Alphaproteobacteria. The sequence continues at coordinate 269,985 of CAZVYX010000001.1, forward strand.
TGGGCGAACGGGTGATCGACTTCTTTGCCGAGAACGCCTTGGAGCACGAACGGGTCGGTGAAACCATCGACCGGATCGGCTTGCCGAATTTCCTTGAGGCATTGGAGATTCCACTGGATCCGAACATGGTCAATCATCCGCGCACCAACTCCTATGTCCGCACCGATGATTGGGACGAGGAAGTCGCAAAATGGCGCGAGCAGAGGGCCGGGAAAAAAGCCATTCCTGACGCAGCGGAATAGACGCCTGTTTTTCAGGCAACCTCCAAGGATTGATCAGCATGACGACAACAGAAAAAGCCAAACCCCGCCGCGCCATTGAAAGCGGTGTCCCCGATCCGTTTCCGCACATGCATCCGGTGCTGAAGAAGAACTATGGCGACTGGGCCTGGCATGAACGCCCGCGCCCCGGTGTCCTGCGCCACGTCGCCCATGGCGGCGATCAGGTCTGGACCGTGCGCGCCGGAACCCAGAGACAGATGGACGTGTACACAATTCGTAAACTTTGCGATATCGGCGACGAGTTCGCCGAAGGTCATGTGCGCTTCACCTCGCGCAGCAACATCGAATACATGGTCAGCACCGAGGATCAGGTCGCGCCTTTGGTGGATGCGCTGAATTCGGCCGGCTTCCCGGTGGGGGGCACCGGCAATTCCATGTCGATGATTTCCCATACCCAGGGATGGCTGCATTGCGACATTCCTGGAACCGATGCCTCCGGCGTCGTGAAATCATTGATGGATGAACTTCATGCGGAGTTCACCAACGAAGAAATGCCAAACCGGGTGCGGATCACCACCTCGTGCTGCCAGATCAATTGCGGCGGCCAGGGCGATATCGCCATCAATGTGCAATATACCAAACCGCCGGTGATCAATCATGATCTGGTCGCCAATGTTTGCGAGCGCCCGGCGGTGGTGGCGCGCTGCCCGGTGGCGGCGATCCGCCCGGCCATGGTCAACGGCAAGGCCTCGCTGGAAGTGGATGAGAAGAAATGCATCTGTTGCGGGGCCTGTTATCCGCCTTGTCCGCCCATGCAAATCAATAGTGACGAAGGGACGAAGCTGGCGATCTGGGTCGGCGGCAAGCATTCCAATGCCCGCTCCAAGCCGGCTTTCCATAAATTGGTCGTCGCCAACCTGCCGAATAATCCGCCCCGCTGGCCGGAAGTCGCCGAAATCGTGAAGACGATCTTGTATGCCTACAAGGAAAACGCCCGCGATTGGGAGCGCATGGGCGAATGGATCGAGCGGATCGGCTGGCCCCGGTTTTTCGAGCTGACGGATACGCCTTTTACCCGCCATCACATTGACGACTTCAAGGGTGCGCGTCATGCCCTCAATGCATCGGCCCATATTCGTTTCCACTCCGGCGTAGCAGATTAGGTAGGGGAGGGGTTCGTGAATTTCGGTATTCTGGTCAACGAAGGACCGTTCACCCATCAGGCATCGGATTCGGCCTATCGTTTCGCCAAGGCGGCGATCGAAAAAGGCCATAAGGTGCCCCGGGTGTTCTTCTATTACGACGGCGTCAATAACGGCAACAAACTGTCGGAGCCGCAATCGGACGACCGTAATCTGGTCAAGCTCTGGGGTGAATTGGCGGCGGAACATGACGTTGATCTGGTGGTCTGTGTCGCCGCCGGTCTGCGCCGGGGTATCAAGGATGAGAATTTGGCCGAAGGCTTCGGCATCTCAGGCCTCGGCCAATTGATAGAATTGGGCATCGCGGCGGACCGCACGATCGTCTTTGGCGACTAGGGTAAGCAGGCAGGTAGTGATATTTGGTGAAGGGTATGTCGGAAGAGTTTTTTGATATTGAGGGTAAGAAAAAGCGGTTCATGTTCCTCAACCGCAAGGCGCCCTACGGCACGATCTATGCCCTGGAGATCCTGGAGACGGTGTTGATTTCAGCCGCGTTCGAGCAGAATGCGGTGATCGCGTTTATCGATGACGGGGTTTATCAGATCATGCAGGGCCAGGATACCGGTGCCATCGGCATGAAGAACTTTTCCCGGACCTATGGCGCCGTCGAGATGGAGAAAGAGGACGCTGACGAAGACCCGGATCTGGATATAGAATGGCGCATTGTGGTCGAGCGGGAATCGCTTGAGCAACGCGGTCTGACGGCGGACGATTTCGTTATCGACGTGGAAGTGCTGGACCGCGAGGAACTGAGCCAGTTGATGAACGAACAGGATGTGGTGTTGTCGGGATGAGTAATGGCTGGAAAGTGCTGCACACGGTGAACAAATCACCGTTCGAACGCAACAGTCTGGATAGTTGTCTGCGGCTTGCCGTCAAGGGCAGCGGCATCCTTTTGATCGAGGACGGGGTATACGCCGCGCTCAAGGATTCGGAAGGCAGCCAGGCGCTAAGTTCGCGGTCGGGCGATTTTTCGCTCTATGTCCTGGGCCCCGATATCGAGGCGCGGGGCCTTGCCGGCAAGCCTTTGATCGAGGGCTGCGGCGTCGTTGACTATGGCGGCTTTGTCGATCTGGCCACGGAATACGACATGGTTCAGTCGTGGCTTTAGAATTTTGATTTTCGGACGATAAAAATAGGAGATTAGGTATGTCATATCATTTGCAGGGACAGAATTTCGAAACGGACGAGGAAGGCTATCTGATAGATATCAGCCTGTGGAGCCCCGAACTCGCCGGTCTCATCGCCGAGAGCGAAGATATTGAAATGGGCGACGATCACTGGGAAGTGGTGAATTTCCTGCGTAACTATTACGAGGAATATCAGATCGCACCGGCCATTCGCGTTCTGACCAAGGCAATCAAGAAAAGCTTCGGTCCGGAAAAGGGCAATAGCCAGTATCTCTACGAACTATTCCCCTACGGCCCGGCAAAACAAGCCTGCAAGATCGCCGGTCTGCCGAAACCGACAGGTTGTATCTGAAGGTTCATGCCGGGAGATGGCGCCGCGGGCATAGCGCCCGGCGCTCCTAACCCGAATTGGTGAGATGACAGGCCTGTTCACAGCTCTCTTGTATTCGGCGGTTCTTGTGCTGGTGGTTGGACTGGCAGGCAAGATCCTTCGTTATTGGCGGGTGCCCGCACCGTTGAAAATTGCAACGACGCCGGCGCCGACAACCAGCCGGGGCGTTGTCTTGCGTCTATTCCGCGAGGTCGCCCTGTTCGAGAGCCTGTTTCGCTCGAACAAGTGGATCTGGCTGTTCAGTTGGATGTTCCACGCCGCCCTGGTTTTGGTGCTGCTGCGGCATCTGCGCTATTTCACGGAACCGGTCTGGACCTGGGTGGTCTGGATCCAGCCATTCGGAAAGTATGCGGCATTCGCCATGGTCATTGGTCTGGCCGGCCTTTGGCTGCGCCGGCTGGTCTTGCCCCGGATGCGCTACATTTCGCAACTATCCGATCATCTGATGTTGGCGCTGCTGGTGGCGATCGCGCTATCGGGATTGGCCCTGCAATATCTGGCGCGCACGGATATCATCGCCCTCAAGGCCTTCTCTCTTGGCCTCGTCCGCTTTGATTGGCAGGCGCTGCCGGGCAGCCCGGTGCTGCTGGCGCATTTGGCAGGCGTCGCGGTTCTGCTAATTGTTTTGCCGTTCTCCAAGCTGTTGCATATTCCCGGCATCTTCTTCAGCCCGACCCGCAACCAGGCCGACAATCCGCGCGAGCAACGCTACGCCCCGGCGGAAGCGGCTGGACTGGCGCCGAAGGGGGAGTGACGATGGCCGAATTCGAAACCCCCGAGCTAGATGAAATCACCCAACCGCCAGCCCTGACCCCTGGCGCCATGGGCCACAGCCAGCCGTTTGCCGCCGCGCCGGAACACCAAGCGGACCTTGGCTTTCCAGGCGAGCTGGTTGACAATTGGCAGGCCAAGGCGATCGAGAAATTCGACGAGCTGCTGAAGCGCAACCGCTCACTGCAGGTCTATATGGACATTTGCGTCAAGTGCGGCGCCTGCACCGATAAATGCCACTACTACCTGGGCACCGGTGATCCGAAGAACATGCCGGTGGCCCGCCAGGACCTGATGCGCAAGGTCTACCGCAAGCATTTCACCCTGGCCGGAAAATGGCTGCCGGCCCTGGTTGGCGCCGAGGAATTGACGGAACAGGTGCTCGACGATTGGTACACCTATTTTCATCAATGTTCGCAATGCCGCCGTTGTTCGGTCTTCTGCCCCTACGGCATCGATACCGCCGAGATCTCCATGGCGGCGCGGGAGATCATGGACAGCATCGGCAAGGGGCAGAAATACTGCAACGAGATTATCGGCAAGGTGCACAAGATCGGCAATAATCTGGGTCTGCAGGAAAAGGCGCTGGCCGCGACCCTGGCCGATCTGGAAGAGGATATCGAGGACGAAACCGGCATCGCGATTCCCTTGCCCCTGAATGTCGAGGGCGCCGATATCCTGCTGGTCACGCCCAGCGCCGATTTCTTCGCCGAACCCCATGTCGATGGCCTGATCGGCTATGCCAAGGTCTTTCATCAGGCCGGCGTGTCCTGGACGCTGAGTTCCCATGCTTCGGAAGCAGCCAATTTCGCGATGTTTATCGGCTCGCAGGAGCAGATGAAGCTGATCGCCGAACGCATCCGCAAGGCGGCCCAGGATCTGGGCGTCAAGCGCATAATTGTCGGCGAATGCGGCCATGCCTGGCGGGTTGCGTACAATTTCTGGGACACCCTGGCCGGACCGTTCGATTTTCTCGATCCCGCCTATCCGGTGCCGCAGCATATTTGTGAATTCACCTATGATCTGATCCAGGAAGGCCGCTTGCAGTTCGATAAATCGGCCAATGATCACATGACCCTGACCTTTCACGATTCCTGCAACGTCGCCCGGGCCTCCCGCATGGGGCCGGAGCCGGGCGGGCAGTTTGTTTATCCGCGCGAGATTATCAAGGCCAGTTGCAACAATTTCGTCGACATGGACGCTGACGCCATCCACGACAAGACATATTGTTGCGGCGGCGGCGGCGGGTTGCTGACCGACGATCTCCTCGAGCTTCGGGTCAAGGGGGCGAAACCCAGAATGGAAGCCTACAAACAAGTCGCCGATGATCATGGCGTCACCCACATGGCGGCGATCTGCGCCATCTGCAAAAGCCAATTCGCCAAGGTCATGCCGATGTACGGCTATTCGATGACCAGTATCGTCAGCGTGCATCAACTGGTTAGTAACGCCATCATCCTTGATGGCGCGGATGATGCCCCAGACGATGACGGCGACGAAGATATGTCCAGGGAAGAAAACGATGACTGATACCGCCGATACGGCCAAGCCCACCCACCGGCGGTATACCGACGGTGACGACGAACATCTGGAATGGACGGAGCATTTCGTCGCCTCAGGTGAATCCGGTAAATGCCCGGCCTATGTGCATCGGGCGCCGCCCTGTCAGGGCAGTTGCCCTTCCGGTCACGATATCCGGGGCTGGCTGACCATCGTCCGTGGCATCGACAAGCCGGTTGGCGATCTGGACTGGCGCCAGTATGCCTTCGAGCGGATGACCGCCGCCAATCCCTTCCCCTCGATCATGGGGCGGGTTTGCCCTGCGCCCTGTCAGGATGGCTGCAATCGGGCGGAGGTCGAGGAATCCGTCGGTATCAACGCGGTCGAACAGTTCGTCGGCGATTGGGGCTTGCAGCAAAATCTTGGCTTCGCCAAACCGGGCCCCGAAACCGGCAAGAACGTCGCCGTGATCGGTGGCGGCCCGGCTGGACTGGCGGCGGCCTATTTCCTGCGCCTGCGGGGTATCGGCTGCACCATCTTCGAGGCTTACGATTCCCTGGGCGGCATGATGCGCTTCGGCATCCCAAGCTACCGCACGCCGCGCGATGTTCTTGATGGCGAGATCAAGCGGATCATCGACATGGGCGTGGAGGTTCGCCTCAACACCAAGGTCGGCACGGATGTCAGTGTTGCCGAACTGGAAGAGAATTTCGACGCCGTTTTCTGGGCTATCGGCGCCCAGACCGGCAAACCATTGCCAATCCCTGGCGCCGAAGCAGCCAACTGCGTCGATGGCATGTCCTTCCTGCGCGCCTTCAACGAGGATCGTCTGCAGTATATCGATGGCCGGATCCTGGTAATCGGTGCCGGCGATACGGCAATGGATGTCGCCGCCGTGGCCCGCCGGATCGGTCATATCACGGCGGAAAGCGCCAAGGACCGGCCGGACAACGTGATCCTTGGCCATACAGTCCACGATGTTGCCCATGCCGCCCGGAGGCAAAGCGCCGATGTCTGGATCGTTTACCGCCGGCCAATCGCCAAGGCGCCGGCGACGGAGCATGAACTGAAATCGGTCGTAGCCGAGGGCGTCGAAATTCACGAAAGCCTGGCGCCGCTGGAAGTCATTCTCGGTGACGACGGTCGTGCCCGGGCCCTGAAGGTCGCACCCGTGGATTGGGCCGCCGACGGCAGCATGACGGTGCGCGAGGAAGATGCCCACGAAATCGAATGCAGCCTGATCGTCGGGGCCACCGGCCAGGGCGGCGACTTCACGGGCTTCGAGGATTTCGACAACGGCTGGGGTTTGATGGACGCCGACCCGTTCTATCGCGTCAAGGACAAGGCCGCGCATTTCGTCGGTGGTGACATCATCAAACCGCATCTTTTGACCACGGCCATTGGCCACGCATCGATCGCGGTGGAAGGTATCGAGCGCTATCTGCAGGAGGAAGCGCCGGCGGCCCGGCCCCGGGTTGACGTACACCATTTCAACCTTTTGAACGAACTTAGAACCCACGAGCTGGAACCAGTGGCCTTTCCCGGCGGCCCAGCGATGAATACGGATGCGGCGAATTTTGCCGTCCACAATTACGAAGACCGCTCGTTCGTTGAAATCGTGCCTTGTGATGAGTTGTTCCTGGGCCATTTCCCTCATGACCTCATGCGCCGCCGGGCCGAGGTGGAAATCGGGGCGTCGGAAGTTCTGGGCAACTTTCAGGAAAGGTTTACCGGCCTTGGCGAGGAAGAGGCGATTGCCGAAGCGGACCGCTGCATGAGCTGCGGCATGTGCTTCAATTGCGACAATTGCATGATCTATTGCCCACAGGACGCCATATTCCGGGTCGACAAGTCGGAACGCGCCATCGGCCGTTATGTTGACACCGACTACGGTAAATGCGTTGGCTGTTACATCTGTCAGGATGTCTGCCCATCGGGCTACATCAAGATGGGCCTGGGGGAATAGCCGGACCATGCGCGCCATCCTGATCATGGTTGCCGCGCTGTTTCTGATTTCGTTCGGCGAAGGCGAAACGGCGGCCTGGGCCGGCGGTTTGCAGCCGGCGGTGCCAAAGGCCAAGGGCGGGACCTGTGTCCGCGATGCCGCCTTCATGCGCAGCAATCACATGAATTTTCTGGACCATCGCCGCGACGCTTCTGTTCACGAGGGCAAGCGGGAGGAAAAGGAAAAATTGGCGGCCTGCCTGGACTGTCATGCGGTGACCCGCGGCAACGGAAAAGTGGTGGGTTTCGATAGCCCGAAGCATTTTTGCCGCGTCTGCCATGATTACACGGCGGTGCGGATCGATTGCTTCGAATGCCACAACGCCAAGCCTGGAACCCAGTTGCGGCAATCAAGTGCCTCGGCGAGGCGGGTGAAATGACCGGGCGCCGTGATTTCCTGGCCGGCGCGGCCGCCCTGGCCCTGGCCATCGCGCCGGGGGTCACGCTTTACCGCATGGCGCAGGCCGCCGGCGTCTCGGCCAAGAACCGCTGGGGTTTGTTGATTGATGCCGGAAAATGCAAGGCGGACTGTTCGGCCTGCATCAGCGCCTGTGGCGAGGAGAACGCCATCAGCGCGGCGCATGACCCCGCGACCCAGGCGCAATGGATCCGCAAGATTGAACTGCGCCATGTGGGCAGCGGCAGGAAGCTCTCGCTGCCCGTCATGTGCCAGCATTGCGCGGAGCCGCCCTGCGCCGATGTTTGCCCGACCGGCGCTTCGTTCAAACGCGCCGATGGCATCGTTCTGGTCGACAAGCACCGTTGCATCGGCTGCCGCTATTGCATGCTGGCCTGCCCGTACAAGGCGCGCTCCTTCGTGCATGAAACGGTGACCGATCAGGCGCCGCACGCACCGAGAGGCAAGGGCACGGTGGAAAGCTGCACCCTGTGCGTTCATCGCATTGATGCCGGTGGTACGCCGGCCTGTGTCGAAGCCTGTGCCGGGGCGGGGCATGGCGCCATGATCTTCGGCGATCTGAACGATCCGGCCAGCGAAATTTCCAAACGCCTGAAGGACTATCCCTCAACGGCAATCCGCGGCGATCTGGGGCTCGATCCCGGCGTCCGTTATCAGGGACTTTGAGGGTGCCGCCGTGAAAAGCCACCAGACATTCCAAACCATCGGCCGCGCGTCGCCGCACTTTTACGGCCTGGCGGCGGCGCTGGCCGGCGTTCTGGCTCTCGGCCTGATCGCGGCGTGGTATATGGAGCATAACGGCCATTGGGTCACCGGCATGAACAATCAGGTGGTCTGGGGCCTGCCGCATGTCTTCGCGGTGTTTCTGATCGTGGCCGCCTCCGGCGTTCTCAACATAGCCTCGATCGGCTCGGTGTTCGGCCAGGCGGCCTACAAGCCATTGGCGCGCCTGTCCGGGCTGATGGCGATCGCCCTGCTGCTCGGCGGATTGGCGGTTCTGGTGCTCGATCTGGGCCGGCCGGACCGTCTGACCATCGCCATGACGTCGTTCAATTTCCGCTCCATCTTTGCCTGGAACATATTCCTCTATACCGGCTTCATGGCCATCGTCGCGCTTTACCTCTGGTTGCTGATGGAGCGGCGGCTGGCAAAATGGAGTGGCAACGCCGGCCTTTTGGCCTTTATCTGGCGCCTCGTCCTGACCACCGGCACCGGCTGCATCTTTGGCTTTCTGGTGGCGCGGGAGGCCTACAACACAGCTATCATGGCGCCGCTATTCATTGCCATGTCGCTGGCCTTTGGCCTCGCCATCTTCATGTTGGCGCTGGCGGCATGTTATGGCCGGGACGCGGCCCTCGGCGGTGCCTTGGGTGGGCGCATGGCGCGGCTGCTGGCGATCTTCGTGGCGGCGGTGCTTTATTTCACCACCGCGCAACATCTGACCGGTCTGTATGGCGCGAAATCCCATGGCATCGAACGTTTTCTGCTGCTCGACGGCGGTGCCGTCACGGCCATGTTCTGGGTGCTGCAAATCGGCGCCGGCGGCATCGCGCCACTGGCGCTTCTGCTCTGGCCGGTAACCGGGCAGCGGCCGGCCGGCTGGAGTGTGATCGCCGCGGCCTTGGTGATCCTGGGTGGTCTGGCGCAGGTCTATGTCATTATCATCGGTGGCCAGAGCTATCCGCTAAATCTGTTTCCCGGATACGAAATTAGCAGCAGTTTTTTTGACGGCACCGTTGCCAGCTACGGACCGGGTTTGCCGGAGTTCATCTTGGGCCTTGGCGGTATCGCATTGGCGGCGATAGTTGTCATGCTGGGGCTTCGAATATTGCCAATTCTTCCCCACAGCCTGGTGGATAAGGCGCTCGATCCGCCTAAATAAACTGAATATGAGACAAGAACATCCTTTCGCCACCTATGTGCGCATTCTCGGCCGGGGCAAAAGCTTCCAGCGTTCCTTGACGGAGGCGGAGGCGGAAGACGCCATGGCCATGATCCTGGCCGGCGACGTTCTGCCCGAACAACTTGGCGCCTTTCTGATGCTGCTGCGCATGAAGGAGGAAACGGGCGGCGAAATTGCCGGTTTCGTTCGCGCCGCCCGGCAAAGTTTTGACCTGCCCGAAACCATGCCAGCGGTCGATCTCGATTGGTCGTGCTACGCCGGCAAGAAGCGGCAGTTGCCCTGGTTCATGCTGGCGGCGGTTGTCCTGGCGGAGAATGGCGTCAGGATTTTCATGCATGGCGCCGATGGGCACACGCCCGGACGGGTTTATGCCCGCGAGGTGATGGATTTTCTCGGCCTGCCCGTTGCAAGCTCGCTAAGCGAGGCGGCGCGCCAGATCGATCAGGACGGCATCAGCTATCTGCCATTGGAGCATTTGAGCCCCCGCCTGCATGAAATGATCGAACTACGCCCGATCCTTGGCCTGCGCTCACCGGTGCATACCCTGTCCCGCATGCTCAATCCCTTTGCCGCCGCGCATATGCCCCAGGGTATTTTCCATCCGGGCTACGGCAAGATCCATCAGGATGCGGCCCTGGCACTTGGCCAGCCGCACATGGCGGTTTTCCGCGGCGAAGGTGGCGAGATCGAGCGGCGTCCAGGCAAGCCGGCCACGGTTGAGACCGTCCATGATGGTGTGGCGGACAGCGAAGAATGGCCGCCATTGCTGCCTGATCCACGTCAGAAGTATGAAGAAGAATTGCATCTCGCTCGTCTGGTCCAGGTCTGGAAGGGGGTGGAGGAGAGCCCATTCGCCTCCGCCGCCGTGACGGGCACCCTGGCAATTGTTCTGAAGCTTATGAACCGGGCCGACAGCATCGCCGGGGCCCAGACGCTGGCCGAGGAAATGTGGGCGGATCGCCATAGAGAAAGATTTGTCGACAGGCTGCGGATGGAGAGGGCGGAATGAAGGGACTGCTGATTTCCGCGGCGGCGAAATCGTCGGGTAAGACCACGGTAACCATGGGTTTGACTGCCGCCCTGGCCCGGCGGGGCCGCAGCGTGCAGTGTTACAAGAAGGGTCCCGACTATATCGATGCCATGTGGTTGAGCCACGCCTCCGGCCGGCCTTGCCGCAATCTGGACTTTTTTACTTCCTCCCATGAAGAGATCATGACCGCCTTCGCCGATGACGCGGCGGGCGCGGATCTTGGGCTGGTCGAAGGCAATAAGGGCTTGTTCGACGGCGTCGATCCGGAAGGCTCGGACAGCAATGCCGCCCTGGCCGAATTGTTGCGGATACCGGTGCTGTTGGTGATCGACACCCGTGGCATGACAAGAGGCATTGCGCCGCTGGTCACCGGCTACCAGCAGTTCGGTTCCAGCCTGCGGATCGCCGGCATTGTGCTCAATCAGGTCGGCGGGCCGCGCCATGAGGGCAAGCTTCGCGCCGCGATCGAACGCTATTCCGATATTCCGGTCCTCGGCGCCATTGGCCGGCATCAATCGATCACGATCAGCGAACGGCATCTGGGGCTGATGCCGCCGAACGAGGCGGCGGATGTCAGCGGCAGGATCAACGAACTGGCGGATATCATCGCGGCGGATGTGGATATCGACAAGATCGCCGGTGAAATCGCGGGCGAGGTGGAGGTTGCACCGAGCCTGGAAGCTTCCAGGCGCCGCCCCGCGCCGCTGGCCGGAGCCGGGGACGTCGTCATCGCATATGCCCGGGATGCGGCGTTCGGTTTCTATTACCCGGACGATCTGGCGGCATTGTCGCGCGCCGGCGCCGAACTGCGTCCATTCGATACGCTGCGCGACGAGACGTTGCCCGAGGCTTCGGGCCTGCTTATCGGCGGCGGATTTCCGGAAATCCTGGCATCACGGTTGAGCGCCAACACCCCGATGCGCGAGAGCATTCGCCAGGCGCTGGAGGGCGGCATGCCGGCCTACGCGGAATGCGGCGGCCTGATGTATCTTTCGCGCCGTCTGAGCTACCAGGGCGAGCGGTATCCAATGGTTGGCTTTGTTCCGGGCGATGCCGTCATGCACGAAAAGCCCATCGGCCGTGGCTACGTTCAACTGACCGGCACCGGAGCTCTGCCTTGGCCCGACCCGGGCGGAGAGGCGGAGGTGCTGCCGGCCCACGAATTTCATTACGCATCGCTGGAGAATTTACCGGATGGCCTTACCTACGCCTACGAGGTGAAGCGGGGTCATGGGATCGATGGCCATTGCGACGGCTTGATCATTGGTAATCTGGTGGCGGGATTTTCCCATCACAGGCAGACGGCGGCGAACCACTGGGCGGAGCGTTTCGTTGCCTTCGTGCGCGCTTGTTCACGCGCGGCGGCGCGGGAGCCCGAACAACGTAAACGGCGGGGATAGCGACACCATGGTACAGAACCTCATGCGGCTGAGCGATTTCATGATTAGGAATCCCCAGGTGACGTCCTTTCAGGAACTATTGCAGGTGATCGGCAAACAGGAGCAGCACCGCGCCGTGCTGCTGGAAATCGACCTGAAACCGGAATATCCCGATACGCCGAGGAATTGGGCGGCGGAGGTGGAAATGGCCTTCACCTGGGGGATGAAATGATCCCTCGAGAGCAAAAGCCATTGCAGTCTTTCCGCCTTCCGTTCGGCCCGGAAGTACAATTGCTTGAAGCGGAATTCGACGGCGATGTCCGGCTTTTACGCCTGCGAATAAAGGAAAAATCGCGCTTCACCACCGTCGATCTAGATCCCGCGACGGCGCGGCTTTGGGGCGAAGCGATGAGCGCCTGGGCCGGCGATCAGATGGCGCGCGGCGACGAATGAGCCATCCGATCGGCACTGTCTCCGAGAGGCATTGCCGAATTCCGGACCCGCTTTAGCCGGTCTTTTTGATCAGAAACTTGTAGACGCCGCTGTCTTCACTGGAATCAAGCAGGTCATTGCCGGTGACCCGGCAGAACGCCTCGAAGTCCTTTACCGAGCCCGGATCCGTTGCCTCGATTTCCAATGTGGCGCCGGTGTCCAGGCCCTTGATCGCCTTTTTCGCGCGCAGGATCGGCAAGGGGCAGTTCAAGCCCTTGGCATCCAATAATTGGTCTGCCATCAAATACTCCTATCTGGTTCAAGCTGTAGCCGCCACGGCATCATCGCCGATGGTAACTATATAAAGGAACGGTCCGCCCACCAAGCAAGCGGTGTGGTTCTAGATAAACAGGTTGATATCCGCCTCCAGCGCGTTCTCCACATAAGTTGCGGCGCCGGCGATTTCGATACCGTCGATCAGGTCCTCCTGCTTGAACTCGAACAGGTCCATGGTCATCTGGCAGCCAATTAGGCGGACGTCACCTTCAATCGCCTCTTCGCGCAGTTCCTCGATCGAGGCCACGCCCTTCTTTTCGATCATGTTCTTCATCATGCCGGTCGCCATGCTGCCGACACCGGGCATGGCCGCGACGAGATTAGGCATGCCGATATGCATGCCGGCCATGGGCATTTTCATCGCTGGATTGCCGAGCGCGGTAACTTCCAGATCCATTTTCTTTTGCAACAGACCCAAGCCGTAGAAGGTAAAAAACATGCTGACATCCAGACCCATGCTGGAGGCCGTCGTCGCCAGAATGAACGGTGGGTAGGCCCAATCCAAGGACCCCTTGGTAACGATTAGCGACATACTCTTGGCATTACTGGCGCTTTCCTCGGACATCCTAATCTCCCCTGGTGTGTTCTTGTGGAAACCGTTACGGAACCTTACCCATCGGGCCGCCGGGAACTGGCATCACCTAATCATATGCGGTTTGTCGCAAATGATAATTCATAAAACTGTGAGCAACAAGATTTTATATGCACTATTCTGCAACTGATTGTATCCTTGCAGCTGGTATTGTTAAAGTTGGGAACCGTCAACTCTGGCGGCTTCGAATTCGGAAACGGAAGCGGAAACGGACGTGGATTCAACTGAACTAGGCGACGTCGCCATCGAAGTGAGCAAGTTCCTCAAGGCCATCGCCAATCCCGACAGGTTGCAAATTCTCTGTTTGTTGGTGCAGGAAGAAATGAACGTGACCGCGTTGGAACACGCGACCGGCATCCCGCAACCGCGATTGTCACAGCATCTGGCCCGTCTGCGCCAGGAAGGCCTGGTCAGCAACCAACGTCAGGCCAAGGAAATCCGATATTCCCTTTCCAGCAATGAAACCCAGGAAGTCATCTCCCTGCTGCACCGCCTATACTGCGAGCAAAAATAAACCCGCTGCGGCGGCGCGGTAGTTGTCGACACGCTCTGGGCAGAGCCGGGCGATGGGGGCATATACAGCCCCAATCGCCCGCCCAATCATCTTAGGTGATTCTAGGCTCCAAGGGCCCTGAACCAGCCGGTCGGCACCAGATTAGGGTCTGACGATGGTCCAACCGGCTTCGTCCCGTTCGATCAACCGCACCACGCCGGCTGGAACGACATCGGCAAAGGCAAAAAGCTCGGGCTTCTTGCCTTCCTTCTTGGCCATGCCTTTCATGGTGTTACCACAAGCCTTGAAACTGACATTGGTCATGCTCTGGGAAAAATTGCCGATGCGCTTCTTCACCGGTGAGGTATCCGTGCGCAACATGTGCAGGCCCTTATTGAAAGCGATGATTTCAATTTCGACTTCCTCGCCCTTGCCGGAGTAATAGCGGGATATGTTCGCCGCCACGTTCAACACCGTGTTCATCTTTTGCGCACTGTCGTCACTGATCTGCAGCGCCAGATGATGGACCTTGTCGCCGGCCAATACGGGACTGGCGATCAGGAAACATACGGCCAGGATGGCCAAAAATGACTGCCGATACATGATATTCTTCTCCCCATTGAAGATTAATTGATGGTTGGATGTCGTGATGGTTCGGCTGATTTAGAACTCCAGCTTCTCAATTATGGCTTCAATTCCGGCGCGGGCGCAGGCATCGTCCGCCTTGCCGCCAGGGGCGCCTGAAATGCCGATGCCCGCGACAACCGTTCCCGCCGCTTCAACCGGGACGCCGCCGCCTATCATCAGTGCGCCCGTGACCTGGCGGACGCCTGATTGCTGCTCGCCGGCCTGGGTCAACTCGGCCATGGTTTCGGTATCGGTCCGGAAACTCACCGCCGTCCAGGCCTTTCGCCTCGCGGTTTCGACAGTATGCGGACCCGCCAACTGGTCACGAATCGCCACCTGGACAATGCCGAACCGGTCGACAACCACGACGGCGACCTGATAGCCACCGGCGCGGCAGCTGTTCAGCGCACCCTGCGCCAGTTCCAGCGCGACCTCGGGCGTCAGCACCTTGAAGGACACCATTGCGTCTTCTTCGGCCCGCGCGCCTTGCGTCATGGCGGTCAGAATGACAGCGGCGGCCATGATGGTTCTCAACATGACACCCTCGCATTTCGTTTCGCACCTGAACTGTCCGGGCGGGCGCAGAGCGCCGAAGCCGCCGCGCTGCCATTTGCCGACTGGCGGTCGTGATCCTGGACCTGTGCCAACTTGCCCATCAACTCCTCCAGCAACACCCAAAAAAACTCCTCACCGGGATAACCCACGATACGGCCGATTTCCCTGCTCCGATGTATCAGAACGAAGGTGGGTGTATAGACGACCGCCTTAAGCCCCTTGAGATCCGCCGGCCGCTCGTCAAAAAAATCAACGCGGCGCAGCGGTGCAATCCGCGCTTCCGCTGTCTTTGGGTATATGGGCGCGATTTCCGCATCCCATTTCTCGCACCAGCTACAGGCGCTGGACTCGAACATTATTAACTGGGCCGCCGCGGCCGGTGCCAGGCCGCTCGGAACTAGGAAAAAAACCGCTAGAATGCATGCGGGCAGCCATGCGGCGGCACTGTGCCGTGGTCGCTTCTCCCGCCTGTCAAGCTGTCGCTGTCGTCCCGCTACGTCCACCGCAAAAACACTTTTCTGGTTGTCGTCGGTCCCGATGCACCGGTTTGCATACTTAACAATAATTGAATATGTCAAATTCGTCCAACACCAAACGGACCGCTGCCCGGCTTGACTTCGCATTGTCGGGTAAAATAATGGTGGTCGATCTTGATGAAGGAACAGCTTGTGCTCGAAGATATCCCCGTTAACACGCAGGTCGCGGCATTGGCCTTTCTGCTTGGCGGCCTGTTCGGCGCCACGGCGCAACGGACCAATTTCTGTACCATGGGCGCGCTGTCCGATGTCGTCTTCATCGGCGATTGGAACAGATTTCGCGCCTGGATGCTGGCGATTGCGGTGGCCATGGTGAGCAGCCAGGGCCTGGAACTGTTCGAGGCCGTGGACTTGCGCAGCTCGATTTACCGCAGCGTCAATCTGGGCTGGCTGGGCGCCATAATCGGCGGCCTGATGTTCGGCTTTGGCATGACCTTGGCGGGAGGCTGCGCCAACAAAACTCTGGTGCGTCTGGGCGGCGGCAACTTGAAATCGATTGTTGTCGCCATCGTGCTGGGCATTTTCGCCTATATGACCCTGCGGGGCCTGATCGGCCTGGCGCGCGTCGAATTGCAGGACGTGAGCATGATCGATGTTAGCGGTTGGGGCGCGGCCAATCAGGGGCTGCCGGAGCTGCTGGCTGTATTCGGCGCCCCGCTCGGTGCTGTCCGCATTGCCGTTGCCGCCGTCGTTGCCGGCGCCCTGGCATGGTTCTGTTTCAAGGACGCCGGCTTTCGCCGCTCGCCACGAGATATCGCAGCCGGCCTGATCGTCGGCCTGCTGGTGGCCGCGGCCTGGGCCGTGACCGGCATCGTCGGCGCTGACGAATTTGATCCGGTGCCCCTGACCTCCATGACCTTCGTGGCGCCGATCGGCGAAGGGCTGCAGTATCTGATGACCTTCACCGGTTCGACGATCAATTTCGGTATCGCCGCGGTCGGCGGCATCATTGCCGGCGCATTTCTTTCGGCATTGGCTGGAAGGCAATTCCATATTGAAAGCTTCACGGATGCCGATGACATGATGCGTCATCTGATCGGCGCGGCGTTGATGGGAACGGGCGGCGTGATGGCGCTTGGCTGCACGATTGGGCAAGGCATCACGGGCATGTCGACCTTGTCGCTCGGCTCGTTGATCGCCATCGCGGCGATAATTGCCGGTGGCTTGCTGGGGCTAAAATATCAAGAAGAGGGCAGCCTTGCCGGTGCTGTCCGCGCGCTGATCGGGCGCGGTTAGAGCATGTTTCTTCTAAACATGCTCCGACTCTTAAGAAAAGAGCTATTGAACCAATTACCTAAGTCGCGAAAGCGACTCCGATTAATTGAAAATTGCTCTAGTCCCAAAGCTTTACTTCCTTGCCTTCGGCCCTCAGATCCTCGGCCTTTTTCTGCAGCCAATGCTGGAAATTCGGCTGGCTGATGTAGCCCTTGTCGCGCACGTAGACAAAGCTGTGATGGAAGTGAAACGGTTTCCAATAGCCCATCAGCCGCCAGACCTCGATATCACCGCCGGGCGCAGCGCTATTTTTTGCCATGGTCTTGGGCAGGAAGCTGAGGGTAGGGGTAAATTGAACCCGCCATTTGCGGGCCAGCTTCTTCTCGCTCAAAACCTCGCCATCGAAATCCGTGACCTCGCGATCGCCCCATAAATTAAGCTGCAATACGACGAAATGCTCGGTGATGTAGCTGACCGTCTCGGCTATTCGCAAATTCACCCGGTGCATTTCGCGGCAATAGGGACAACCGCGCTGCTCCCAAAAGATCACCAGTTGCTTGTTCATCGCTGCCGCCTCGGCGGCATCATCGCGCAGATCAAGGAAGGAATTCAGAAACCAGGGCTGGACATGCATGCCCTCTTCATTGACCTCCGGCGGGGGCAGCTTGCCGGATTGTTCCGCGTGTCCACCGTTGATGGATACTTGATAGGCCAGCAGGACAAAGAGGCATAGCCTCAGTATTGCGAACGGAATTCGTCGGCCATCCTGTATTTCTTCACCCATGTCCAGCTTCCCCTGCGTTCCGTGCCCATGGCGGGCGATATCATCAATTTTGAGATGCTTAACATAATCACAATAGTTTGATCATTTGCAATATTTCATATATGATGAAATTCGATTGAATGTTCTCACTCTTGTCCGTTTTTTTCCAACGGCGAGAAATGGGAGTTTTCAATCCAATCAAATGGGGAAGATCTTGAAGATAACCCTGAAAATTGACGTGAAACAGGCGAGGTCTGATTGTGAAAATTACAGCAACTGCGATGGCGTTCGCAGTGGCGGGGATGCTTGTTGCGATACCCGCCGCCGCGGAAACAAAGGCGTCTCTGGTAAAGTTTGAGGTCACCAAAGGGGAAAGCATCGCGCAATCCCTGACCGGGCAGCCGGGCGATCCGGTCAAGGGCCGCGCCCTGGCTATTCATCGGAAAAAGGGCAATTGTCTAGCCTGCCATGCCATGCCGGCGCCGGAGCAACAGTTCCATGGCAATATCGGCCCGGACTTGGCCGGCGTCGCGGATCGATACAATGCGGGCGAGCTTCGTCTGCGGCTGGTGGATGCGACCATTGTCAACAAGGACACCATTATGCCGGCGTTCTACCGCAATGCCGGCCTGCACCGCGTGCTGAAGAAATTCAAGGGCAAGACGGTGCTGAGCGCCCAGGAAATCGAGGACATCCTCGCCTATCTGCTGACCCTAAAATAGACAACAACACCAACATGATTGAGGTGAGAGTATGCTAACGAAAGTGAACATGACGGCGCTTGGACGGCGCGATGCGTTGCGTTTGGCCGGGGCCGGCGCGGCGGCGTTTGTCGCTGCGTCCCTATTGCCGAATCTGGCCCAGGCCGATGCCGGGAAGGCGGCCAAGGCGATCAAGGAAATCACCGGCGGCAAGGCCCTCCAGCAAGGCCGCATCACCCTGGAACTGCCGCAAATTGCCGAAAACGGTAATACGGTGCCCATCGCCTTCGAGGTGGAGAGCCCGATGACCGATGCCGATCACGTCAAGGCGGTGCACATCTTCGCCGATGGCAACCCGATACCCTACGTGGCCAGCGTACGCTTTTCGCCCGCCTCCGGCCGGGCCCGCGCCGCCACTCGGATGCGCATGGCAAAGACCCAGAACGTGATCGCGGTGGCCGAGATGAGCGATGGCTCGGTCTATATGGCTAAGTCCGAGGTCAAGGTCACCATTGGCGGCTGCGGCGGCTGAGTTTAGAAGAGGGAAAAGTACAATGGCGAAAAGCAAAGCCCGCGTGAAGGTGCCGAAGTCAGTCAAGAAAGGCGAGGTCTTTCAGGTCAAGACCTTGGTCTCCCACAAGATGGAGTCCGGCCAGCGCAAGAACAAGAAGACCGGCAAGAAGATCCCCCGGATGATCATCAACAAGTTCATCTGTACCTATAACGGCAGCGTCGTCTTCGAAAGCGACTGGCATCCGGCGATTTCGGCGAATCCGTACATGGCGTTCTATGTCAAGGCGGACAAGAGCGGCGAGCTGAACTTCAAATGGACCGATGATAAGGGCCAGACCATCGAGAAAACGGCGTCAATCACCGTCAAATGATGCGCCGGACTCTCAGGGGAACTGAACAAGATAAGCAGGGAGAATGCAGTAATGGGCATCAAGAAAAAATTGAGCCTATCCGTGTTGTTGGCGGTATTTGCGGTTGTCGGCGGATATGGCGTCACCGCCAGTGCCAAGGATTGGGGCAAGTACCAATCCGGGGAACAGCTTAGCGGTTATACCTATGCGACCAAGGAAACCCGCGCCATGCAGGACGATGATTTTGCCAATCCGTCGTACATTTGGATGGATCAGGGCGAGGAACTTTGGTCAAAGGTGGAAGGAAGTGCCGGAAAGTCCTGCGCCTCCTGCCATGAAGCCGCCGCCGACAGCATGAAGGGCGTGGCGACGCGTTATCCAACGTTTGATAAGTCGCTGGGCAAATTGAAGAACATCGAGCAGCAAATCAACATCTGCCGCAAGGAACAGATGGGCGCGAAACCCTTCAAGTGGGAATCAAGCAAGATGCTGGCCATGTCCGCCTACGTAAATAGCCAATCCCGCGACATGGCAATGAATGTCAAGATCGACGGCCCGGCGGCGCCGTTCTTCGAGAAAGGCAAGGCCTTTTACAATCAACGCCGCGGCCAACTGAATCTGGCCTGCAAACATTGCCACGAAGACAATGCCGGCAATATGGCGCGGGCCAATTTGCTCAGCCAGGGACAGGGCAACGGCTTTCCCCTGTATCGTCTGAAGTGGCAAAAACTGGGTTCCCTGCATCGGCGGTTCCGCGGCTGTAACAAGAATATCCGCGCGACGCCCTATGGCTATGGGTCCGACGAGTACGTCAATCTGGAACTGTATGTCGGCTGGCGTGGACGGGGCCTGCCGGTTGAAACGCCGGCGGTCCGCAACTGAACCGGCACCGGGTCATGTAAGGAAGACCGATCAGATAAGGGGGTGCGGCATGATCTCGCATCCCCTTTTTCTTTTTGATGCCATCCCGTTCGCCGGCCATAAGGAAAACCACAGCAAATGTTGGATCGCCGTCAGTTTCTTCAGGTTGCCGCCGCCACCGCCGCCCTGACGGGCGGGTCCGGATCGATCTCGCGGATCGCGGCGGCACAGAGCTTGTCCCAGGACGACCTGCTCGCCTTCAAGCCGGTTGGCCAGGTCAGCCTTCTGAATTTCACCGACTGCCATGCGCAATTGGTGCCGCTTTTTTATCGGGAACCTTCCATCAATCTCGGCGTCGGCGCCGCCAGGGGCAGGCCGCCGCACATCACTGGCGGCGAATTGCTCAGGCATTTCGGTCTGCCCTCGAAATCGGCGGCGGCGCATGCCTTCTCCAGCGAAGATTTTGCGGCCCTGGCCCGTTCCTACGGCCGCATCGGCGGCATGGACCGCATGGCGACCCTGATCAAGGCGATCCGAGCCGAGCGCCCGGACCGAACCTTGCTGCTTGACGGCGGTGATACCTGGCAGGGTTCCTACACCGCGCTCAAGAGCGAGGGCGCCGATATGGTCGAGGTGATGAACGCAATGGGGGTCGACGCCATGACCGCGCATTGGGAATTTACCTATGGCGTCCAACGGGTGGAGGAGTTGAAAGACCAGCTTGCGTTCCCATTCCTGGCCGGCAATGTCCGCGACACCGAATGGGAAGAGGAAGTCTTCGACAGCACCAAGGTTTTCGACCGGGGCGGCATCAGGATCGCCGTGATCGGCCAGGCCTTTCCCTACACGCCCGTGGCAAACCCGCGCTATTTGATCCCGGGGTGGTCGTTTGGCATTCGCGAGCGGTTGCTGGCCAAGCGTGTACAGCAGGCCCGCGATGGCGGCGCCGATCTGGTGGTTTTGCTGAGCCATAACGGGTTTGACGTGGACAAGAAACTGGCCAGCCGGGTCAAGGGCATCGACGTTCTGTTCAGCGGCCATACCCATGACGCGGTGCCCGAGGTCGTCAAGATCGGCGATACATTGATGGTGGCCTCGGGGTCACATGGCAAATTCCTCGCCCGGCTGGATGTCGAGGTGAAGGGTGGCAGGGTCGTCGACTACGGCTTTCGCCTGATCCCCATTTTTGCCGACGCCATCACGCCTGATCCGGAAATTGCCGCCCTGATCGAGAAGATCCGCGCACCGCATCTGGCTGATATGACGAAAGTTTTGGGCAAGACCGAGGGCTTGCTCTACCGCCGGGGCAATTTCAACGGCACCTTCGACGATCTGATCTGCGATGCCTTGCTGGAGCGCAGGGACGCGGAAATCGCCCTCTCGCCAGGTTTTCGCTGGGGCGCCAGCCTGCTGCCGGGACAACAGATCACGCTGGAGGACATCCATAGTCAGACCGCCATCACCTATCCCACGGTCTACCGCAATCAAATGACCGGCGCATTCCTCAGGGAAATTCTGGAAGACGTGGCGGACAATCTGTTCAACCCCGATCCCTATTATCAACAGGGCGGCGATATGGTTCGGGTGGGCGGCATGAGCTATCATATTGACATCAACAAGCCCATCGGTCAGCGCATATCGCGTATGACACTGTTGAAGACGGGCCAGCCGATTGAAGCTGCCAAGGAGTATACGGTGGCGGGCTGGGCCTCCGTCAATCCGGACGTCGAGGGCCCGGCGGTTTATGACCTGGTTGCCGAATATATCGCGGCGAAAAAGGAAATCCCGGCCCTGGAGCGCAATATGGTAACGGTAGCGGGATAGCGCCGGCCGGCTGGGCTGAACAACAATCCGTCTGGATGAAACAACTGGGATGAGGTGAGTGGGTGGATTTGATGTTTCCCTTGCCGGTGCGTTCGCCGCTGGGGTCCTAAGTTTTCTATCGCCCTGCGTCTTGCCGCTGGTACCGCCCTATCTGTGTTTCCTCGGCGGCGTCAGCCTGGAGGAGATGACCGGCAAGGAGAGCGGCGACCGCCGGCTTTGGCGCCGGGTGCTTCTCTCCGCCCTGCTGTTCGTACTAGGCTTCTCCACCGTCTTTATCACTCTGGGTGCGACGGCAAGCCTGCTGGGTGAAGTGCTGGCGGACAATATCGAAATCCTGACCAGGATATCCGGCGTCATAATCATCGTGCTGGGCCTGCATTTTCTGGGGCTTTTCAAGCTCGCTTTTCTGAACCGCGATATCCGCTTCCAGGGACCCGCGCGTCCCATCAGATGGCTTGGCGCCTATGTCATCGGCCTGGCCTTCGCCTTTGGCTGGACACCCTGTGTCGGCCCCGTGCTGGCAGCGGTCCTGATGGTGGCAGGCAATGAGAGCTCGGTGAACCACGGTGTCGGCCTGCTATCGGTTTTCTCCCTCGGCCTCGGCCTGCCGTTCCTGCTGGCGGCGGCGATGATGAAACCCTTCATGGCCCTGATGGTGCATTTCCGGCGGAGGATGATCTGGATCGAACGGGGGATCGGCGGCTTGCTGGTGCTCACCGGGATACTTTTTCTCAGCGGTACGTTTGGCGAGTTGGGCTTTTGGCTGCTGGAAGCGCTGCCGATCCTCGGTCGTATCGGCTGATGTTGCCGATTGGCACAAAACAAAGGAAACGGGCCGCCACTGCTAGGTGGCGACCCTCTGGTTCCAGTGAAAAGCCGAGACTACATGGAGCCTTCGACCACCGTAAGTCCGACTGATTCCCAGCCCTGCATTCCACCTCTGTAGTAGAGGATCTTGCCTGCCGGATAGCCTTCGCGCAGCATCGCCCGAATGGCGGTCGGCGACTGGCCGCACCACAGTCCGTTGCAGAACAACAGAACAGTCTTGGCATTGGCGCAGTTCCACTTGTCGCCTGACTTGGTGCAGCCGAGTTCATTCAGCCGGCCGGCGACCTGCGTGAAGGGGATATTCTTGGCCGAGGGGATGGTGCCCCGAACGTGCCATTCCACAGTACGGGCATCAATGATCGTCCCCTTTTTGTCCCTGAGGAATTCGACAACCTCAAGCTCGCCAACTGTCTTGACGCCGGGTGCGACCTGCATCGGTTGAACACAAAAAGGTGGACATTTGCGCGAAGTCTTCGCGAACGCCGGATTGATCGTGTTGTTCTTGTCCGGATTGCGCTTGATAACAACATTGCCGTCTTCCGTGGCAACGTTAATCGAAGCAATCTCCTTGGTGATGCGGACCTCGGCCGCCATCGCCGATACCGAACCTAGGCAGAACGCCAGCGCCACCGCTAAAAATAGTTTCATTTCCCTGTCCTTCCTTTTTGCTGTTTCTCGATGGTTTTCTATTGGTCTTTGGAAACAAATAAACGTGCTCTCGGTCAGCGACCCGCCAGCGGATCAGCAATCATCTTCGTCTATCTCGTCATCATCTTCATCTTCGTCTTCTTTTGGCTTGGCTTGCGCAATGGCAAAATCATTCCGGCCATCATGCGGACTGGTTTCCATCATATGCGGATGGACTCCCGCGGGAGGAACTGCCGCACTCAAGTCAGTAGCGGCAAACAGCAACTGCGCCGTCAGAGCAAAGAGAACTACGAATACCTTCATCAAGACGATCCCGGATCTGTCATTTGTATCCAGACCTATTCATAACACACAAGAATTAGTGTGGAAATGACCATCGAAGATATCCCGACGCCTCTCTCTCGGGATGATTCCGTCCGGCCATGGTCTTTTTGTATTCCCGGCTTTCCGTTTCAGCTACGTCTGTTTCAATCTCGAAAACGGTGATTGACCTTGAGGGCGCTCGCTTCTTGCCGCGGGCGGACGCGTGAAAACACGCCCAACATGGTTTCAAACCTTGCCGGCAAGCCCACCCTTGCACCATATATCGGCACCCTTCCTTCCCATTCTCGCTGCGGCCGGTGAAGGGCGGCAAAGTCTGATTTCTCATATGCGAAAAATTTTAATTAAAACATTGATAGATCGCCGCAAACTTGACATCCTAGGAAATGTCATAACGAATTGGGTTATGTACCCGATGTCAAAAGAACAAATGTCGGAGTTGGGGGGACGGGCGCAATGCTGAGCTATAGCAAAGGAATAAGTGTGACCTGCACAGGTCGCCGGAACGACCCGCGCGCTCCGCGTCGATAATCACGGACTAATATTGAGGTAGATTAATGTTTACCAGTAATCCCTTCGCCGAGCTTTCGGCGTCCATAGCGCCCTCGGTCATGCAGACGTACATCATCGTCATGATTATCCTGGTCGCGGGCGGCACGGTGTACGATACAATTCACAAGAAAAGCGCCACGTATTTTTTCAACAACTGGCGGAATGCAAAAAAGAAGGGAACGCGGCAAGTCAGTGGCGGTGAAATGGTCTCCCTGGCGGTGCAAACCGCTGTGGTCGACGGCCTGGCATCCGGTGAATTCTGCAACCCGCGGCGTAGAATTGCCCATCTTCTGACCATGTACGGCTTCCTGATTTACGTGATAACGACCGTCATCATGGTATTCGGGTACGCGACGCCCACCACGCCCACGCCCGCCATCCTGCCGCAATTGTGGAGCATCGGGGCCCTGTTGGTTTGCCTTGGCGGTTACTGGTTCTGGTTTTTCATTCGCGTCGACGTCGCGGCCGAAGGCAATTCACCCCTCCGCATCGTGCGCGCCGACCTATTTATACTTTCGCTTCTCGCGAGCGTTACCCTAGCTTTGATCTGGGCCTATCTGCAGGCGATGGGCAGTTCATGGACGAACGTTTTTCTCGGTTTGTACCTAATCGCCACGACGGTGCTGTTCGGCTCGGTTCCGTGGTCCAAATTCTCACATATGTTTTTCAAACCCGCGGCCGCCTTGCAGAAACGGGTGGAGAACGCGAATGGTTCGAGGAGCAACCTGCCGGCCCCCGCCGACAAGCCGGAAACTCTTGGCAGTCCCCGCGAATTGCCCCGACATTATTAATCAGCTCAGCTTTGATCCTAGCTTCAGGAGATAAAGGACCACCATGCCGACATTTGTCTATATGACTCGTTGCGACGGCTGCGGACATTGCGTCGATATCTGCCCGTCCGATATTATGCACATCGACACCACTTATCGCCGCGCTTACAACATCGAACCCAATATGTGCTGGGAATGTTATTCTTGCGTGAAAATGTGTCCGCAAAACGCGATCGACTGCCGCGGGTATGCCGATTTTGCCCCCCTGGGCCACAGCGTCCGGGCGCTCCGGGAAGAGGAGAAGGGGACCATCTCCTGGAAGATCAAATTCCGGGATGGCCGCGAAAAGAATTTCGAATCTCCGATCCGGACCACGCCATGGGGGTCGATCAAGGCACCGTCTGATTACCCGGCGCCGTCCGAGGACGCCTTCAAGTCGGAGGAGCTCGCCCACGAGCCGGAGGCACTCAATATAGAAAAGCTGCCCGCGTTGACCCCGGATCAGCTCAAGCAAGGATTGGTAAAATGAGTTTGTTCACACGCAGAAAAACGGTTTTGGTGGATTCGGATATTCTCGTCATCGGCGGCGGAATGGCGGGCTGCGGTGCGACGTACGAATCCAGATACTGGGGGCGTGACCTGAAGGTTGTCTGCGTCGAGAAGGCGAATATCGAGCGTAGCGGCGCCGTCGCGCAAGGCCTGTACGCGATCAACTGCTACATGGGCATGCAGTGGGACGAAAACCAGCCCGAGGACCATGTCCGCTATGCCCGCAACGACCTGATGGGCTTGGTACGGGAAGATTTGGGCTACGATATAGCCCGGCATGTGGACTCCACGGTGCATAAGTTCGAGGAATGGGGTCTGCCGATGATGAAGGACCCGGAAACCGGGCGTTATCTGCGCGAAGGCGCATGGCAGATCATGATACACGGCGAAAGCTACAAGCCGATCGTCGCCGAGGCCGCGCGCAAGGCCGCCACCGAGGTCTACAACCGGATCATGGTGACCCACCTGCTGCGGGACAAGACGAACCCCAACCGGATCGCCGGCGCCGTCGGTTTCAATGTCCGCACCGGGGATTTCTACGTCTTCCGCGCCAAGGCCGTGATCGTGGCGGCTGGCGGCGCCTCGCACATCTTCAAGCCGCGCGCGACCGGTGAAGGCATGGGCCGGACTTGGTACGCCCCATGGAGCAGCGCCTCCGCTTACGCCTTGCCTATTCTTGCCGGCGCCAAAATGACGCAGATGGAAAACCGGATTGTCCTGGCCCGGTTCAAGGACGGATACGGCCCGGTCGGGGCCTACTTCCTGCATCTCAAGACCTACACCGAAAATGCCTATGGCAACGAATACGAGTCCACTTGGTACGATCACACCAGGGAATTGGTCGGGGACTACGTTGACCGGCACCCGGTGCCGACCTGCCTGCGGAACCACGCCTTCCTGGAGGAGGTCAAGGCCGGACGAGGCCCCATCCGCATGGTGACCAAGGAGGCCTTCCAGGACCCCCACAAGGAACAGGTCGGCTGGGAAAACTTCCTGGGCATGACGATCGGACAGGCGGTGGTCTGGGCCTCGCAGAACATCGATCCTAAGCTTATCAATCCCGAACTGACCACGTCCGAGCCTTATGTCATGGGCTCGCATGCCACCTGCTCCGGCGCATGGGCCAGTGGTCCGGCGGACTACGCGCCCTCGGACTACCAGTGGGGCTACAACCGGATGATGACCGTCGATGGGCTGTTCGGCGCCGGCGATACCATCGGCGGCACCGCCCACAAGTTCTCGTCGGGATCCTTCACGGAAGGCCGGATCGCCGCGAAGGCAGCGGTCAACTACGTCAACGATTTGCGCAATGATCCGCCTCAGGTCA
Organism: uncultured Rhodospirillaceae bacterium; assembly: GCA_964631725.1. GTDB lineage: Bacteria > Pseudomonadota > Alphaproteobacteria. The sequence continues at coordinate 296,727 of CAZVYX010000001.1, forward strand.
GCGAGGCGGAGTACCGGGATCTCGAGAAAGTGATCTTCCAGCCTTTGGAAAACTACCAACTTGGCCGGGCCGAGATTGTCGGCGGAACCGTTTCGCCGAGTTATTTACTGCCGATAAACGGTTTGCAGCGGCTTGAGAAGATCATGGACGAGTACGTTGGCGGGATCAGCTCCCACTACACGACGAACGAGCCGTTGCTGACCCGCGGTCTGGAACTGCTGGACATGCTGCGGGAAGATCTAGATCACCTTGGCGCCGAGGATCTGCACCAGCTTCAGCGGTCGTGGGAGCTGCAACACCGGGTTCTGGCCTCGGAGTGTGTGACACAGCATACGATGTTCAGGGAGGAGACACGGTGGCCGGGATACTACTATCGGGCCGATCATCCGAAATTGGACGATGACGATTGGCATTGCTTCACCCTCTCCCAATATGACCGGGACTCCGGCAAGTGGGAAATGGAGAAGGCCCCCGTCTATCATATCGTCGACTAAAGGAAGCCCGTCTTAGAACCCTTTGATGTCGTGAGAACCCCCTGTTGGCTGCCGGGACCATGATCATCGCCCAGATCGCCGATACCCACCTTGTGGCCGACGGCGCGGCGGACCCGATGTTTGACGCGCGGTCGGAGAACCTTCGCGCCTGCATCGACGATATCAATGGCCTTGATCGCCGGCCCGACGCCGTCATCCACACGGGCGATTTGACCCAGAACGGACTGGCGTCGGAATTTGCCCATGCCCAATCGCTATTGGCGGATTTGCAGGCACCCCTTTATGTCACGCCCGGTAACCGGGACGGCCGGGAGGCCATGGCGCGGGCCTTTGCCGACGAGGGATACATGCGGCCCGATGATGATTTCGTCCATTATGTCGTCGAGGCGCATCAGGTAAGGCTGGTTGCGGTCGACTCCCTGGCCGATGATGGCGGGCCCAAGGGAGATTTTTGCCAAGCCCGGCTGGCGGCGCTGGACGCCACCCTGGCCGAAGCGCCGGCGCGGCCAACGGCATTGTTTATGCATCATCCACCGTTCGATGTGCCCGCTGCTCCCGACCCGTTTGCCTACCAGCGCCGCGGGGCGGCGGCCGATCTGGCGGCGGTGGTTTCGCGGCATCCACAGGTCGTCCGCATCTTCACCGGCCACATGCACCGCCCTTGGACGGCCACGGTCGGCGGCGTTGCCGCCAGCACGGTTCCCAGCGTCGCCGTCGACAAGCGCTACGGCCACTATGCGCCAGGGATGGCGGAACGTCCCGTCTACCAACTACACAGGCTCGAGGGTGATTGGGGCTTCGCCAGCGCGACCCGCCTGGTCGGTTCCGGTGCGGACTTCCGGGGCCCGACGTCGTAGTCTGTATCAGTCAACAATAATCAGAGGGAAGCGGCATGTCGAAACTCACTCCACCACACGGGAACGGCCCGCTCAACCCGCTGCTCGCGCCCGAGGCCGAGCGGCAGGGCGCATTGCAGCGCGCCGAGGGGTTGCCGAAGGTGCCGATGTCAAGCCGTGAGGTCTCGGACCTGCTGATGCTGGCAATGGGCGCCTATACGCCACTCACCGGCTTCATGGGCGAGGCGGACTGGCGCGGCTGTTGCCTGGAGATGAAGACCGCCGACGGCCTGTTTTGGCCGATCCCGATTACCCTGTCTTGCGAGAGTGACCTTGCCGACGGCATCGCGGTCGGCGCGGAAGTAGCCTTGGTCGACGAGGCCGGCACGATTTTTGGTATCCTCGAAGTGACGGAAAAATACGCCATCGACAAGGCGCTCGAATGCACCCACGTTTACCGCACCACCGACATCGCCCACGCCGGGGTCGAGAAAGTAATGCGGCAGGGCGCCATCAACCTCGCTGGACCAGTGATGGCGCTGAACGAGGGCCATTATGCGGCAACCTACCCCGGGCTCTATTATCGCCCGGCCGAAACCCGGGCGCTGTTTCAGTCCCAGGGCTGGAGCACCGTCGCCGCCTTTCAGACGCGCAATCCCATGCACCGCAGCCATGAATACCTGGCCAAGATCGCCGTCGAGATTTGTGACGGGCTGCTGATCCATCAGGTCCTCGGCGCGCTTAAGCCGGGCGACATCCCGGCCGAGGTCCGGGTTGCATCGATCGACGCCCTGGTTGCGAATTACTTCGTGCCCGGCACGGTTATCCAGGCCGGATATCCCATCGAGATGCGCTACGCCGGGCCGCGCGAAGCTCTGTTGCACGCTGTATTCCGGCAAAATTTCGGCTGCTCGCATCTGGTGGTCGGGCGCGACCATGCCGGCCTTGGTAACTACTACGGACCGCTTGATGCGCATCACATCTTCGACGAGATCGACAAGGGCTCAATGGATATCCAGCCATTGAAGATCGACATTACGTTCCACTGCTACAAGTGCGGCGGCATGGCGACCGCCCGGACCTGCCCGCACGGCGAGGAAGACCGGCTCAACATCTCGGGCACCAGGCTGCGCGAGATGTTCGCCAACGGCGAAGCAATACCAGAGGAATTCAGCCGTTCCGAAGTGCTTGATGTACTGCGGGCGTACTACGACGATCAGGCATAACGCCAAGAGGGCGAAAGGCCGTCACCCATGTCTCCGGGCCGGACACACTAAGGAGTGGCGGAGGGAAAGGACCTCGGAACCAACCGTCTCTGGTTCGGCATCCATTGGAAACGCCTGCCAGCCCGTTACATCGTGGGCTCAACAACAGGCTCGTCAACGAGGAGAAGACGTCGGATTCGATCGAGCATATTGTCACTGTTCGCCACGTCGATACTTGCGGTCTCCAGGATGGTTTCATGCCCGGTTATTCGGTGTCGCGCATGAACAAGCTCCCCTCTGCCTAGCCCCGGATGATGCGGATACAGAAGGGTAAGGCGCGGCGCATGGTAAAGCTGCGCATAGGCCATCATCTGGTAGACATCGCTTTGTGAGACGCCCTGTTTCGGATCATCGATCCGAGAAGAAATCCGCTTCCATTTCGTGTCGATCACATGGGTCACAGTGCCTGCGCGACGGATCAGTATGTCTGGCCTTGTCTGAAAAAGCCCTCGCTCAGAAGTGTCCGCACTAAGGCAGAAAAGCCGTCCGCCCTGCAAGGATACGGTCAGATCAGTCCCAGCCAAGGTTCGGGAGATCAGACGGCCGATATACTCCTCGAATAATGTGTTCATCTCGAAAAGTAACGCTGTTCCCTGATCGGTGCCGCCAGTTGTTGTCTGATAGCGGTTGAGCAAGAAAAGTCGTGCCATGTCTAGAAGCTCCTGCCACCGGCGATTGGTACGGTCGATCGTCACCTCATCCCATCGCAAGGCAGAGGGCGAAATTTCTGCGATATCCGCATAGACGAATGCCAGTTCGTGCAGCCGTTGCTGATTTGCCGAACTCCGAGACATCCTGGACAGATGCACCACGGCTGCCTTCATGATCCGGTTCAACGCTGTATCCTCGGAAAAAACATCAAACCGGCATGCGAGACGGGAAGGATTGACTGCATGACGGGTGAACTGGCGTCCGACGTTAAGCCTTCCGCGCAAGGCGGAAAGATCGTCCTCGTACTCGACATAACGGCGCGGCATTCCTTTCCGGACCGCCTCGGTGAGTTTGTCGCAAAATATGCGGACAATGATTTCGAGTAATGTCTCTCGCTGCCAAGCCAAGTCTGTTATCGACCCTAGATCGACCTTCAGATTGAGAGCGACGGCTAGCATGTGGATTAGACGTTTCCGGATCACCGCATTCTGATGGTCGACACTCTCACCGGGCGCGACATCGATTTTAGGCAGGATCTCCAGACTGCAGTCCTTCGCGGCCAGGATCCCGACTACACCCCGCGCGCGTAGCGCGTGCCGACCGTGTTCGAGCACACCGCTGCCGCCCCTGCCAGCAAAGGGCGAGCGAAGCGCCAAAGCTGCTAGTCGATCCGCGATTTCTTCGGGGATTTGCTCGTCGCCATCGCCATAGGCGAGCTTGTCCCATTCGCGGACCATATAGGACTGCATTAGGCTTCGAACTCCGAAAAGTCGAATTCTACCTTTACGCTCCAACGCAATTTTTCGCCGCCGAGTTCATCGTCAGAAAATTCTGCCGGAGGTGATAGCTTCTTTGCTTCAAGGAAGTGTGCCTTGGCCGCCCCGAATCCGTCGCCCAGCACCGCGGCAACCTTCGACCAGTCCTCGTAAAAATACTCTGCCAGCAGCGGAATGACCTTGTGGCGCATCACTTCCTCCACGTCTGCCCGGCTACGGCACTCAGTGAAATAAGCGTGGCCGATCTGATGTTCGCGGTCGAACAGATACTCAATGCGCTCGTTTATCGTGGTCAGCAGATTGGCCAGGTTGATGCCGCCTAGGTTTTCCGCGTCGAGTTCTCTGGCACCCATTACGTTCCGTAGTTCTGTGACGTCTGGCATCAACTCGCGAAAGGCGAACCGGCGGCGCAGCGCGGTATCGAGCAGCGCAATCGAGCGGTCAGCTGTGTTCATTGTGCCAATGATGTGCAGGTTCGACGGGATGCCGAAGCTTGCACCAGAGTAAGGAAGCCGAACCCTTACTTCATTCTCGCATCCGAGACGTTTGTCTACCTCTAAAAGTGTGATCAACTCGCCGAAAACCTTGGAGATATTCGCTCGGTTGATTTCATCAATGATTAGGACATGTGGTCTTGCACCTGCGACAGGGCGTTCCGCGTTCGGGTTAATTACGACGGTTTCCAGCGCGTCCCACTCTATAAGGTTGGGATCCAATTTGTATGCTGACTGTCGCCTGAAATTTTTTGGATAGAAAACCGCTCGTTCTGCCCCATCGTCATCACGCCAAATCCACTCGACCTTACGTCTGTGAGGATGGAATCTTGCAGTCGGATCAAACTCATACTCACCGGTTACCTTTCCGAAAGCACGAAAACTATCCCGCCCGTTCGAGATAGCGACGTAGTCGCCGACCTGAAGGCCCGACCTGAAAGCGTACGTCATCTCGATGTTGGGATTTTTGCCGGTAGCATCGGCCTCATTCTGCTCGTTCCACTCCCTCTTGATTTCTTCTAAATCGTCGAAACGACCATCCGACCAATCGATATCGCCGCCCCAGCCGAGATGGATCAGTGATTGGTCGAGCGCCTCGCGTATCCGGTCTTCCTGGTCCCAATTCTGGCCCAACGCGATCTTGTAGACGGCCCGAGAGCGGTCGAGTCTTTTTGTCACGGCGTTCCCAGTATCCAGTCTGGCTCTCTCGCTTATCACTTTGAACACACCAGGATGGGCTCTGAGGCTGAACCCCCCCGACGCCATGTTATCGCCGTGCTCATCATCCGCGATCTCAGTCCCGGTTGTTGGTCGGAGCCCCTCAACGAAATCCTCATAAGAGAACGACTGGTGGAAAGTTACGAATTCGATCCTGCCCTCGCTCACCAGGCGACGATACTCGACCATCAGCGCGTCGCGGTCATTCTTCAGCGTCACCGCGGCATCATTTCCCTCACAGAGCCTCACCGCCTCCCACGCCGTTGTGTAGGTCTTGCCGGTTCCAGGCGGGCCGTAGAGGATCAGATTGGTAGCGCTCTGATCGTTGTCCTGTGAATCAGAATCCATCGCCTGGCGTTTCCCAAGGTTAAAAGTGAAAGTGGTTGTCGTGCTGTCATTCGCGCCCGTCTGTGTCGGCGGAGATACATTGGCGAGTTCTTGAAATTTCCCGCCCTTCAATGCTTGGCAAACGTTGCGCATACGATTTCCAAGAAATTGGTCGTTGGCCAAAGTTCCAGCACGAATGGTTGCCTGCGCCTCTTGTCGCTCTCGGGCTGGATCGATGTAGTAGTTCAGGGCACAAAGCCGGATACGATCTGCATCACGGATAAGGTGATCATATTGCTCGGGGGGCATAACAGGCTTGTCGTCTTTATCGACGATAATAAAACCCGAGTTATGTAGCAGGGCGGCAGCGTCCCCTTTTTGTCCCCACCCGCCGTTCAGCTCAGTCTTGTTGCGTACAAAACCGATGATCGGTTTGCTCGGATAAACCTGATCCGGTCGTTGCCGTGTCGAGCGAACCCAATAGTCGCGGGGCTCACCAAAATTGTCGAATGTCGCACTGTGTTCGCCTAATTCGCGGTACTGGTCATAGGCATCCATCGCCGCTTCGATGGCGTCGCGAGTAAGCAAAGGCGATGTAGCATCGCCATTGTCCTCATCTTTGTAGTTGTGGACCACCCAGAGCGCGCTCTGCACATCTATCATGTCGCGCGGTGCAAGCCCGTTTGCTTCGAATGCGCGCCGAACTGCCTGCATAAATCGCAATTCGTCGCGATAAGTGTCCGCCAGTGACCCATGATCCGGAAATCGACTGCCGACCGCTTCCAACCATAAATCCTGCCGCACCGTATGACGGACATAAATCCCGTCGGCGGGCGCGAGATGCAGGAACAGGAACTCTGCGATTTGCCGCGCTGGATCAGGTTTGCCCTGCGGCACAGTTTCCACCCATACTCTGCCAAAAGCGTCGAGAGCCTCCGCATAACCGCTCGGATCTCCGAGGGCCGCATTGGCAAGTTCCTGCAGTTCTGGCCAGAGCTTTTCCCGATCAGCGTCACCCTTGGGCGACATTGGCCAGTAGGCCTGCCACGGCAGCAGGTTGCTTTTCGCCAAAGCCGAGTTGATCGCATCTGCGACCTCTTGTTCGGACGCAGCCCCTTCGAGCGCGGGGCGCAGCTCTGAAGCTATTTCCAGTTTATAGTCGCGTTCTAGCCCGTCGAAGTCCGGATCGGGACGGTCGAACCGATCAAGTGTTGGAAAGAAATGGCGCAGTCGGGTGATCCAGCGGGCCACCGCTGCGTGATCAAGGGTCAACTCCGCACTGGATTGCAACAAAAGGTCAAGCAGTCGTCGCAGATCGTCGGCGCTATCCATATGCAGCACGACGCAGTCCGCATTTCCAAAGGACCACTCACGGCTCAGCGCGGAATGTCGTCCACCATCCTCCACGCCCTTTTGGTAAGGCCGCAATTCGCAGGCAAAGCCCGCCTGTTCTAGACGATGTTGCCATCTTTCGGGCAAAAAGACATTGCGAGCCGGATACTCTATTTCCCACAGCAACCGTTCAGCCTGATCGAACTCGAAGGCGAGCATTTTTTTGGTGACGCCTTGTCCGGGGCGCAGTCCCGAGCCGCATATCACGTCGAAAAGCGCCCTGCGAAGAGGAACGGGGCGATCCTGCTCGTTCTCTTCTATTCGCGCCTGGAACTCACTCCACATTCAAGTCTCTCCATATTCCGGTAATGCACACAGCGCACTCACCAGCTGCATCTGCTCGACCGTGCCGCATTTGACCTCGAGCAGGTGCGGCGCGGGTGAGGAGAAAGAAGTCTGCTCGCCGCGCAAAGAAATTTTGTGGTGAATTGCTGCCATTCTTTCCCAAGGTATGATCCGACGAAGACGATCCAAAATTTCAGGCTCCTATTTGAAATTTGGCGATAAGACGGGGCGATTGATCAGATTTCTCAAAATTTGCGAGGGATTGCGGGTGAATAGTTCATAATCTAATAGCAATAATTGCCTCGGTGCGAGCCGAATTTGTCAACGTTCTGTACGGGATCTGCCTGAAATCCGTAGATCACGCTGGGGCCAGAAATATCTGGAGTCCACTCGACAACAAGTTTCTTCAATAGGCGAAGAGAATTTCTATTTAGGATCCGCTTGTCTCGGTTCATATTGCATGTGTGTCCAAAACTTCAGACTGGATTGCTACGCCCCTTTATTATTTTGCCGATATGACCGAATCTGTCATGGTCACAGACTAAGTGTTCTCCAGCTAATTTAGGAGACACAGCAATGAGTATTATCCATGACCTATTGAAGACGATCGAAATCGGAAGCTCCACCACTTTTGAAAACCTGACCATGTATCCGCTGCTCGGCATCTCTGAGCAGAAGTTGGAATACATTACATTGGACGAGGCGCTTGCTGCCAAGACGGCCTCAGTGACTGAGGTGTCGGAATCCGGGAGCGTACCGGACCTGCTATTCCGCAACGATGGCGACACCCCCGTGTTGCTTCTGGATGGCGAGGAATTGATTGGCGCCAAACAGAACCGCGTGCTGAACCTAAGCATTCTGGCGCCGGCCAACAAGACCATCACCATTCCGGTGTCCTGCGTCGAAGCCGGTCGGTGGTCTCGGCGGACGCCTGAATTCCAGTCTTCCGGTCGTTCGATGTATGCCCGTGGCCGGGCCGCCAAAAGTGGACAGGTTTCAATGTCCATGCGATCGGGACATAGCCGATCCGACCAGAGTGAAGTTTGGCGCGATATTTCAGAGAAGGCAGAACGCATGTCCGTGGCCTCTGATACCCAGGCCATGTCGGACATCTACGAAAGCCGTGGAGAAAAACTCGGTGAATATCTCTCCAAATTCGAAAAGGCGGATCATCAGGTTGGCGCCATGTTTGAAATCGATGGTGCAGTCGCCGGCCTTGATCTGTTCGACAAGGAAACGACTTTGTCGGGGGTGTTGCCCAAATTGGTTCGAAGTTATGCGCTGGATGCCGTGGAGGTTTCGGCTGACCAGAAGAAGGAAGCTTCTGCTGAGTGGGCGGCTCAATTCGTTGGCTTGATGGCCGAGGCGGTTGTCGAACAGTTTCCAGCGGCCGGTCTTGGGGAGGATCTCCGTTTGACAGGCCGGGCGGTGTCAGGTGGGGCCCTTAGTGTCGATGGCGCCATCGTACATTTGTACGCGTTTCCAGTTCAATCTGCGCGGAACAGCGATGCGCCGGCCCGTGAACGGGCCCCGGCGGTTACGGTATAGATCGGTGAAAAAATCCATCCGGCCCGGACTTTTCAGGTTTTCCTTGTGCAAGGCCAGAAAGGGCACGCCCAGGGTTTCCAGCGCGCCGGCGAATTCCCGTTCCGCGTAATAGCCGAAATTACCGGATACCACGGCATCGATGGGCATCAGGCGGGACAGCACGGCCCACATTTTGGTTATGAATTCGCCGTATTCCCTCTTGGCCTGGATCGTGCCTGGGTCATCGCTGACATAATAATTATCGTCCAGTTCCGGCGGCAGAAAGGCCGCGGCGATGGATTTCACCACCACCCGGTTGGCGACATGAACGCGCACATCATGGGAGGCGCCCAACGAGGCCAGAACGTCTTCATAGAACGTGTTCTTATCGAACATCAGCACGTGATAGCGTTTCTTGCCGCCTTGATCATGCGGGCCGGGCATGCGCCGGATCAGCACCCGGAACAGGATCGCCACGAGCGTGGCTTGCCGATAGCCCGCCAACAGACGCAGCAGACGCTCAACCGCGCTTCTGGCAACCACATGGACAAGAAAGTTTTTCATGGCTGACCGGCCAACCGTTCAATGGATTGACCACCTGGCGTAATTTGCTTATGAGCCCGAGATCCCGGACCGAATCGGTAAATCATAGAATGACCTTTTTGCCTCGCAAGCTGAGACTTTCGCTGAAGCCGTCGAAGCAGTTGTTGTGGCTGTGGCTGTGGCGTGAAATGCGGGCCAGCCGGGGCCGGGCGGTCGGTATCGACGCGGGCTGCGGGCTGATGCAGAACCGCATGTTTTTTGAAACCGATGACTATGTGGGGATCGACGTCGACCAGGAACGCCTGGATGCCAATAAAGTCCGTTTCCCCGGCGTGCGCACGATCTGCGCCGAGATCGAGAAAGCAACCGATCTGTCCGGCGATGTGGTGTTGTGCGTGCAGGTCATGCACAACCGCTTTTTCGCGACCGAGCGTACCGTGCCGACCATTGCCGCCATGTGCCGGATGCTGCGCCCCGGCGGTATGCTCATCTTTAACCTTGGCGAACGAAACATACCGTTCGAAAGCGAGATTGATGCCCTGCTGCGGGACAATTTCACGAAGGTCCAGAAACGGCCCTACGGCGCCTTTTCCGAGAACGAAACCTATCTTTCGCCGCTGTTGGCGGGCTTGATGTACCTGCTGCCGCCCCTGCGTCTGTTGGGCGGGGCGCGCAAGATATTCTACGTCTGTCATGGCGCGCGATGATCCGGGCCCGTTTCTAAGCTTCATCTTCTAAACTTCATCGGCTGCCGCCAGGTCAATCTGTTCCACCGTGCCGCCAATACGATAGACGGCGTCGGCATGCTCAATGGTAGACAGCCGGTGCGCGATCATGATGACCGTCGCCTCGCCTTCCAAGGCCTTTACGGATTCCTGAACCAAGCGTTCTGAATCATGATCCAGGGCCGACGTCGGCTCGTCAAAAATAAAGATATCCGGCTTCCGTACGATCACCCTGGCCATGGCCAGACGCTGGCGCTGACCCACCGAAAGCGCGTTGCCCCGGTCGCCCACCGGGCTGTCGTACTGTTGCGGCAATCGTCCGATGAATTCATCCGCATGGGCCGCCTTGGCCGCCGCCTTGCAGTCCTCGTCTGTGGCATCCGGCCAGCCCATGCGGATGTTTTCCAACACCGTGGTGTCGAAGATTTCCGGTTCCTGGGTCAGGTAACCGATGCGACGGCGCAGGCTGGACAGGCTGTAGTCCTGCAGATCATGGCCGTTCAGGGTGATCTGGCCGCCCTGCGGTCGGCGAAAACCGGTCAAGATATCCACCAGGGTGGATTTGCCGGCGCCGGACGGCCCGACCAGGGCCGTGGTCTTGCCCTTTGAAATGGTCAGGTTAAGGCCGTCGAAGACTTCCCTGCCGTCGGCATAGGCGAAGCTCAGGTCCTTGCAGACCAGATCGGTTTCCAGGCCTTCGAAGGTCAGGCCGGTTTCGATATTTTCCCGGTTCGGCACATCCCGCAGCAATTCATAGATCAAGTGCAGCGAGGGGAGGGCGGAACCGATGATCATCCGGCGCGAGGTCAGATAGGTCACATTGGACATCAGCCGTTGCGCGACCAGGATAAAAAATCCCAACAACACGGCGACGCTTTGCACATCTTCCCCGGCCACCTGCCGCACCCAGATCAGGGCGCCGGCGACCAGGATAATGACCGATAGCTCGGTGGTTTGTTTCGGTATTTCGCTGACCGCCTGAAAAATTGCCGCCGCATCGGCAAAGCGGCGCAGGCGGTCGTGGAACATGTCGTAGCGTTGCTTATACAGACCGAACAGCTTGATCTGGCGCATGCTGTGGAGGGATTCCGTGGCGATCACGGAAATCTGCCGGGCCAGGCGAATGCGGATCTTGCCGAAACGCAGGGAATAGCCGGCCAGACCTTTTCGTATCAGCGTCAGCAGCACAATTGCCACGGCGCCGATGACCAGGGTTGCTTGCCAATGCACCGCCAATAGAACGCAGAACAGCAAAACCGACAGGATCAGCTTGTTCACGAACTGCACGATATTGGTCATCACCTTGGCGCCGATCTGGGTCTCGTTCAGCACGTTCTGGATCAACACGCCCTGGGGCCTTTGATCCAGGTAGGCGTAGTCAGCATGCAAATAATGCTGCAACAGCTTGCTGGCCCAATCCTGGCGCAGACGAAACGCAAACAGGGCGCTGAGACCCCGATTGAGCACCAGCAGGGCGCCCTTGATGGTGAAAACGATGGCGAACAGGACCAATAGACCCTCTATCCGCGCGTCATCCGGCAATAATGCCAGCAGGTCGGAAATGATCTCAGACAGGCGGCCTTGATCGTCCCCCCCCAAACCCATCAGGCTGTTCAACAAAGGCAGAACCAGGGACAGGCCGACGCTCTCGGCCAGGGCGCCGGCGAACAGCGCTAGCAGCAGCACGGCGGCAAACCGCTCCCGCCCCGCGATCAGGCGAAATAGTTTGGTGAATTTGTTTGTCGCCGTTTCAGCCATGGCTACTGTTTTTTTGTCCGCCTAGTTCGCTGCTTTTCGGGCGCCGGCATCCTATCAGGACGCCGAAATTTCGCTATTGCCGTGGGCCTTCGCCAGTTCGGCGGCGCGCTGCTTGGCCGCGCCATCAGGTGCGTAAAGCAAACCGGTCAGCAGGCGGTCCACGAACTTCAATGGCGTGCGTTTGATGGCCCGGCGCCAGCCATGACCCAAACGCCGGTCCAGGCCGTTATTCGGGTTTGTCCGGGGTGCTATCGCCCCCTCTTTGCGCCGCGCCACCAGCGTCAGGTATCGCGGAATCAGGGCCGAACTGGGCCGGCCCGAGGCGCGCAGGGAAACGATCTCGAAGCCATGGCCGCCATACAGTTGCGTCAACGAGGCGCGGGAAAAGCAATAAGGGTGATAGATGTGCGTGGAATTCTGCACCGTGGAATTCGGCGTTTCCATCAAGACAACGCCGCCGGGCGCCAGCCAACGGTCGATGGCGGCAAACACCTTGTTCAGGTCGACCACGTTCTCCATGACATGGGAGAACAGGATCATATCCATCCGTTCATCGGCGCCAGGCTCCATCTCGCCCAATTGCTCGATGGTCGAGGCGATGACCTTGACCCCGCCCAGGGAGTTGGCGAAGCCGGCGGCAAGTTCGGACGGCTCCACACCAAATGCCTGCGTCTCATAATGATCCGCGATGGTGGAAATAATCAGACCAAAGGCGCAGCCGATTTCCAGGATCCGTCCGCCGCGTGGCGGCGCGCAGTCGGCGGCATCCAGGGTGGCGCATAACTTCTCGGTGCGTTGCAGTTCCTTGATCAGCTGCTTTTGCCGCGCCGTATTGGCCTCTTCCGCCGCCTTGGCGGATTTGGTTTCCCAGAAGGCCTCGCCATAAAGACGGTCGTACCAGGTTTGATTGGGCACCGGGTTCATGAACACCAGGTCGCAGCTCCGGCAGCGCTGATAGGGAATAGTGATCTCGCGAAAGGTTAGTTTTTCGTACGCCACCAGATCGCCGCCGCCGCAAACGGGGCATTGCTGGTGCGGTATAACGTCATCGGCGCTCAGGGCGATGGCGGGGGCGTTCTTGGCGACGTTCAAAGTTTCAACTCCCAGCTCACCCGCCAATGACCCGGGCTTCTTGTGCCATGGGCGCATCCACCGCGGGCACGTCTTGCCGGCGCCCTTGTACCAGATCCATGATCAATTGGCTGACCCGGGCGCCGGCCTGGCCGTCCGGGTTGCCAATCCATTTTTCCAGGGTCTGGTAATTGGTCTGGCTCAATTCACCGTCGCGGCTCCTGGCCGGTCGTTCTAGAGCCTTGGCGGCCAGCATGGCGATCAGTTCATCGACCGAGCCGGCCCGCGCCGCCGCATCTCCCAGATCAACGACATAGGGAGCGGTCAAAGGTTCCACCGCCTCGTCAAAGTGCGGCACCACGATATCCACATTAGCCGACAGCGCCTCGAACAGTGACGTGCTGTTGAAGCCGCAGATGACATCGCAGGAAACGATCAGTTCGAACGGATCGCCGCCGATGACAATTTCCAGATTATCCGGCGCCTCGAAATCCTTGCCAAAACCGGCCTGCAGGGCCGCCATGGCCAGGCCGTGATCCTTGGACTTCACGATGACCTGAATTTCCGGATGCTCCACCGCCAAACGGACGATTGCGCCGTGGGTATCACGCACCAGATTATGCCAGTTGATCCGTTCCAGATCCGGGTCCAGCGCCTCGAACCGGTCATCGCCCCGGCGGCCGATGATCGGGCAGCCGGTTTTTTCGTTGAAGGACATGAACAGAACCGTGGGCCGGCCGTCACGGGATTGATCCCGGCCCGCATGTTCCCGCCGCCAGTCATGCATGCGGTCGAGCCGCGGCGCGCCGGAGGCGACGATGCGGTCGGCCGGCGCGACGCCGGCATTGATCTGAATGCGCCGCTCGATCTCGTTGTAAGTGCTGATCAGACGACCCTGAAAGGGCATCTTCCGGTCGCTGTAGGTGTATTCGTAGAACGGCTCCAGGCCCGGTGTTTTCAGGCACTCCTTGTGCATGGCCACGACCGGCACATCGTGATGTTCCAGGGCGCCGGCGAATTCCTGCTCGGCGTAGAAGCTGAAATTCGCGGTTATGGCCACATCCAGACGCAGGCGCGGCACAAGATGCTGGCAGACGTTTATCATGAAGCGGCGATAGGCGTTCTTGCGGGCCAGCACGGCGTCGTCGTCCTGGCGGTAATTATTGTCATCCACCAGCTCGCCGAAAAAGCAGTTGGCGATTGTCTTCACCGCCTTGCGATGCAGGCGCAGGACCTTGAAACGGCCGTCGCGCACCAGGGAAGACTGCACATCCTCGGCAAAGCCGCTTTTCGGCAAAATCAGGGCCACCGCCGGTTTCTTGCCCGTGGCCGCCTGGCAAATCGGTTGCACCTGCCAGGCCAGCAGCCAGGCCGCCAGCCGGGGCAAATCCCAACGCGCTGCCAGAACCAGCAAATGCTTGCTGGCCATAACGCCGAACATGCCCGGCTTGGTCGCCATCCCGACGATACGGCGGCGGACAATCTGAAAGCCTGAAGTGGCTTTGCGCAGAAGCTTCATGGATCGTCTATCCTGTTGGTCTATGCAGGCTCATTTAGGCCAGCAAACCACTCTATGCAAGCAATGCCTGAGCGAATCGGATCTGCTGCCGCCACAATATTGCATGATCCGGTTTGTGGACAGGGGCATGGGCCTTTTGTTAGGTTCCGGCGCATCCGAATTCAGGCCAAGGAACCATCATGAGCCTCGCAATCGACACCGCAACGCCTGGCCTTGATCTCGAGCTTTCCAAGGCACGGATCGCGGAAGCCTTCGAACCCTTCGTGGCCCGGCATTTCGGGCCTGAAGACGATGGGGACTGGCAGGCCATGATCGCAGGACGGGGCAAGAAAATCCTCAAACGCAGGCTGAAGCGGCAGTTCCTGGGCTGGATGTCAGGCATGGGCCGGGCGCCGGATGTGGTGGAGGCGGTGTACGAGCAAACCTGGAACCAGACCACCTTGGATCATCTGGTCAACCCCTCGGCCCGCGCCGTGCCCTGTGTCTGGGGTGATGAGAAGATGATGGCGGCGGGTCCGGGATTAAAATGCGTTCATCTGCTGCATTTGATGCGGCTGATCGAGCGGCTGCAGCCGAGGTCGGTGCTGGAAGTGGGTTGCGGCATCGGCATCAACCTGCTGGTCCTATCGGCGCGGTTTCCCGACGTCACCTTCAACGGTATCGATTTGACGGCCCGCGGCATCGCCTCGATCAAGGAAATGTCGGCCCAGGACACCTTGCCCCAGGCACTGTTGGATTATTCGCCCGAACCCAGCCTGGACCCCACGGCTCATCGCCGGATCAAGGTGCGACAGGGCAGCGCGGCGGATATGCCGTACGGTGATAACGAATTCGATCTGCTCTATTCCGTTGCCGCGCTGGAGCAGATGGAGGCGATCAGACCCCAGGTGATGGCGGAATTAAAGCGTGTCTCCAACGGCCATGTGGCCATGGTGGAAGCGTTTCGCGATTGGAACCAATCGGGCATGCGGCGCAACTATATCGTCGCCCAGGACTATTTCGCCTCCCGCATTGATGATTTGCCGAATTTCGGTCTGCGGCCGGTTCTGGCGACCGACGACATGCCCACCAAGGTCAACATGGGCCTGGGCCTGGTCGTCGCGGCCACCTAATGCTTTCCTGACAGGATCATGGTGCGCAAGGGATCGCCCTTGTAGCGGTCGGTGGCGAAATCGAAAATCGGGCGGCCGTCGGTCGTGCTCCGGTTCTTGCTGATCTTCAAATCCGGCACCCTGACATAGTGGAACATAATAACGGCGCGGGCGGCGCGGCGGGCGCGGCTGCCGAAATGGACGCAGCGGGCGGTATCGACAAAGGCGCCGTGACCGGGCGCTCCCGTCAGGATATGCGCGGCATCGTCGCGGCAGACATCCGCGATGCTCTCGTCACTGTAACGATGGGCACCCCAGGGCCGGCCCAGACGGCGTTCAACCCGGGCCGAGGCCGCGGCATCGTAAAAGGTGAAGGGGCCATTGTCCTCGTTCACGTCCACCAGATTGACGAAACATTTTACCTGGCGGAAATCATCGCCGTCGAAGTGGAACAATTGCGAGGACTTCAGGGTGTCATTGGGGGGCGAGACATACAGGCCGACGCCCATCAGCCGTGGCACCGCGCCGAGATAACCCATGACCGACTGCAAGACGCCGTCGCTGACCACGAAATCCATGATCTCCCCGTGCGCCCGCAGATCCTCCGGCTCCAGGATATTGGCGAAAAACGGCTTTCGCTGCATACCCTCCGACTGCTCGGCGAGGCGCTTTTGATAGATGCCCTGGGCCGCCGTCACAAGGCGGTCCAGGCCCGGCAGATCGTTCGGGGCAAAGGCGCGGAAGCCCTCGGTTTTGGGGATAAAATCAACCCAGGGAGAGTTCGCCAGGGCGGCGTCCGCGCCGCGCCTGTGCGAGAGATAGGCGCCGGGCGCGGCGGTAATACGCAATGCCTTCAGGGCGGAGCCAAAGGCGCGATGGGAAATTCCCAATCGTTTCGCTTGTTTGTTCAGCAGTACCTCTAGCCCGGCCATATCGTTACCTCTCTAGCTGGCCGCCCGGGCCTGAACCAGATCGTCCACCTCGTTGGTGTTGCACCGGTTCAGCAGATACGGCGACAATCCGCCCGTGTTCCAGGCCCGCTTCAAGGTGATCGCCAGTTTGAAGCCATGCGCCGTGCAGACCGCATCGGCATTGTCGGGGATGGCCCAATCGCTGCCCCAGGGATAGGCCAGCCAATCGACGGGCTGTTGTACGATGGCGGCCAGGCAATCCACGCTCTGGCTCAGGTCGGCGTCTAGGGCGGCGGCCGTCATGCGGCTCATGGGCTGGTGGGAATGGCCATGGCTGCCGATACGGTGGCCCATCTGCTCCAGCTCCGCCAGGTGTTCGGCGCTCATGTACAGATCGCGGCAGAAATCCATTTCCGTGACGTTGCGTTCTCCCAGCATCAGGGATGTTATTTCGTCCACCAGATCGTAGGGCAGGTGGAAATTGATCATGTATTTCAGCTGGGCGATTTCCGGCGGATCATAAAGATTGGTTTCCGCCGCCGCCCGCGCCAGTTCCGGATCGGCAAGTTTGGCGCGCCACTCGTCGGGCAGGCGGGCCAGGAAGTTTTCCCGGAATGTTTCCGGCGCCGTCGTCGCCCGCAGCCAATGCAGCTTGTGGGTGCTGATGGCCTTGCTCTCGACCAGGGGGCGGGAGCAGACAAAATAGGCGGCCTTGATATCCCTGGGCGCCAGAACCTCATGGGCGGCGTGGATGTGATCGACCATGCCGTCGTCGAAGGTCAAAAAGAACGAGGGCCCCGGCAGGCGATCGTCGCCGACGGCGTAGGCGGCGAATTCCTCCAGACTGGCCGGATGCAGATCCCGGCAGAGACCATCCACCTGATCGGCGAAGGCCTGCATGGAAATGGGGTGAATGCCTGGGTGGGGATGGCCGTGAGGATCGCGGATGTAATGATAATTGATCAACAATAAGGGTGTCATGGAATGGGGCGTCATGCTGCTGCCCCCGCCTCGATCCGCGCGAAAAGCACGCTCAGGCCGCGCGTCGCCACAACCGCGCGCGCCGCCGCCATCTCGTCATCCGACAGACTTTGCCGGCCCAGGCCGACCCGGTCGCCGCTCAACGGTTTGGTGATCTGCTCCAGCGTCGTGGAGGAATGCCCGGTCAAACCCAGCACCCGTTCGTGCTCGTCGGTCTTGCCGTCAAACTGGGCGACCGCGTCCTCCCAATCCTCGCCCAGAAAGGCCAGCACGGTTTTCATCTCCCCCACCGGGTCGCGCACCAATGCCTCGTACTGCTGTTCCAGATAATTCTCCGGTCCGAGGGGCAGCTCTTGCTTGAAACGCTCCACGTCGCCCAGATAGTCGCACCACAGGTTGGCGAAATCCTCGACCCCGCCATATTTCTTGCTGCGCCGGAAGGAGGCGAAAATATCCCGCGGATCGCGGATGATATGGATGATTTTCGCATCCGGCCAATGGCCCAGGACGCGATCAAGGTGGCGAATGTTGCCGGTGGTTTTCTCCGCCCAGCGCCGCTTGCCGTCGCGCTGCATGACATGGCCCATGAACAGATCCAGAAACGACAGGGCATCGTCCGCCGCCGCCATCATCTCGTCCACCGGCTGTGGGCCGATTTCGAAAAAATCACCGATTCGATGCAGATATTCCCGTAACGGTTCGCCGCCACGGGCCTGCTGATTGGGCCAGTCGATATCGAACCAATGGGTTTCCAATCCGGACGCGATGGCCGAATGCTGGGACAGCATGGCCCGAAACAGCGTTGTGCCCGAGCGCATCAGGCCGCCGATGAATATTGGTGCGGTGTTTGTCAAAATAAGCTGTCTCCCAGTCCGGGTAACGATTGGCGGCAAGCGCACATTCGGACTATATAGTGCCATGTCCTGGATCAAGCAAAAACTCGCCATCGCCTATCGCAAGGCCGGCGTCGCCGTGTTGAATTCCCAAGGCCGCCGGGCCCTGGATCGCCTTGGCTATCTGTCGTTGTTCGACGCCCGGCCGGCGAATGCCAAGCCGCCCGTGTGGTCGGATCTGTGGGCCATCTACAGCCAGGTGCGGGCCCGCAAGCCGAAAGTTTTGCTGGAATTCGGCAGCGGCTGTTCCACCATTATCTACGCCCAGGCCCTGGCCGACAACGCGGCCGGGGGCGCGCCGGGCTTCCTGCATTCCCTGGATGCGGACGCCCACTGGGGCCAGGTGACCATCGATTCCATGCCCGAGCATCTGCGGCAGTATTGCGACATCACCCTGACCGAACGGGTGGAGGCCATGCTGGGCGATGTGCCCGTCTGGCGCTTCGCCCGGGTGCCCGACGTGGTGCCCGACATGATCTATCTGGACGGACCGGCCCTGACCCCGGAACGCCGCGCCGCAATCGACGTGCTGGATATGGAGGATCGCTTTCCCGAGGGCTTCCGCCTGTTGGTGGACGGCCGCAGCTTCAACCGGGCGTTATTGGAGAAGCATTTCAAGCGGCGCTACGAACGTCATCACCGCCCGGTCCTGAAAAGCACCACATACGATCTGCTGCGGTAGCTACCAGTCGCTTTCCGCCAACGTCTTCAGTTCGGCCATCAGGTCAG
>CAZVYX010000002.1:0-160229 GCA_964631725.1 uncultured Rhodospirillaceae bacterium
ATGTCGGAGCGTAGCGCAGCCTGGTAGCGCATCACACTGGGGGTGTGGGGGTCGGTGGTTCGAATCCACTCGCTCCGACCAATGAAAAGGGGGCCGGTCACGGGTTAAATCCGGGCCGGCCCCTTGATTTTTGCCGGTGGATGCTTCGGCGCCGATGGCTGACGCGGGTCAATTATTTCATTTGGTATTCCATTAGTATTCCACGGAAATTGGCAAGTTCGAGGCGGGCCCATGGCGGATGACGATCAGTTGGACAGTGGTGAGGCACGGGCTATCGGGGCCCGTCCACAGGTTGCCGCGTGGCTATTGGTGGTGGCGGCCATGGTTGTCGCCATGGTGATGTTGGGCGGCGCCACCCGGCTGACCCACTCGGGTCTGTCCATGGTGCAGTGGCAGCCGTTGATGGGCGTCCTCCCGCCCCTCAGCGAGGACGCCTGGCAGGACACCTTTGAAAAATACAAACAGTACCCGGAATATAAGAAAATCAATCAGGGCATGAGCCTGGCCGAGTTCAAAGGCATTTTCTATTACGAATACAGCCACCGGGTCCTGGGCCGCGGTATCGGCCTGGCCTTCGCGGTGCCGTTCCTGTGGTTTCTGCTCAGCGGGCGGGTCGAACGGCGCCGGCGCAAGATCTTGTTCGGTCTGTTCCTGCTTGGCGGTCTGCAAGGGTTGATCGGCTGGTGGATGGTTAAGAGCGGCCTGGTCGACCGCCCCGATGTCAGCCACTACCGCCTAACCGTCCATCTGGGCGTGGCATTTCTGATCCTCGGCGCGCTGATCTGGGTGGCGCTGGACCTGTTGTCCAAGGCGCCGGCCGCGGCGGGCGGCGCCCAATTGCGGCCCTGGGCCTGGGCGGCAGTGCTGTTGGTCTTGTTGCAGGCCCTGTCGGGCGGTCTGGTTGCCGGTCTGGACGCGGGCTTTGTCTACAATACCTTTCCCATGATGAACGAATATTGGCTGCCGCCGGAGTTGGGCCAGCTCTCGCCCTGGTGGCTCAATATGTTCGAGAACGTCATCACGGTGCAATTCGATCACCGTATCGGGGCCTATTTGTGCACCTTGCTGTTGGCCTGGATCTGGTTCAAGGCGCGGGCCCTGGATCTTGACCCGGCGGCGCGCCAGGCCCTGAACCTGACCCTGGCCGCATTGGTGCTGCAATTGGCCCTGGGTATCGGCACCCTGGTCTTGCTGATCCCGGTATCCCTGGCGGTGTTGCATCAGGGCGGCGCGTTGCTGCTGTTTGCCGCCACCATCCAGTTGGCGTTTCGCCTGCGCGGCAACTAAGGGGAGGAGGCGCGATGGATGACCTGGTTCTGTTGTATGTCACTTGTGCCAACCGGGACGAGGCGAAGGCCATCGCCTCCGCTCTGGTGGAGGAGCGCCTGGTCGCCTGCGCCAATATTCTCGGGCCCATAACCTCCGTTTACCGTTGGGAAGGTGCGGTGGCGGAGGATGAAGAGGTCGCGATGATCCTGAAGACCCGTCAGGGGATGACGGAACGTGTGGCAGCGCGGGTAACGGCCCTGCATTCCTATGACCTGCCCTGCGTGGTCGGCCTGCCGATCCAGGGCGGCAATCCAGATTTTCTGGCCTGGCTGCATGGCGAGGTCGATTGAGGCCGGATGTCCGACGCCAGCCCGACTGATACGCCGACGGCCACGGTGGCGCTGAGTTTCGCCAGTGCGGCGCATACCTATTCCCATATGTTCGTGCTGTTCTTTGCCACCGTGGTTCTGGTGCTGGAGCATGAATGGCAGATGCCCTATGCCGAGCTGTTCGCGCTCTCCATTCCCGGCGCGGTGATGTACGGCCTGGCGGCACTTCCCGCCGGCTGGCTGGCCGACCGTTGGAGCGCCGCCGGCATGATGGCGGTTTTTTTTATCGGCACCGGCCTTGCATCGATCCTGACCGGGCTGGCCGAGGGGCCGTGGCAACTGGCCGCCGGTTTGACCGCCATCGGCGTCTTTTCGGCGATTTATCACCCCGTCGGCGTGCCCTGGCTGATCAAGCATAGCCGCAACCACGGCCGCGCCCTGGGCATCAACGGGGTATTCGGCTCGGGCGGCACCGCGATCGCGGCCCTAGTGGCGGGCGGTCTGGCGGATCTGTGGGGCTGGCGGGCCGCCTTTGTCGTACCGGGCGCGCTATGTCTGGTGACCGGCGCGGCCTTCGTGCTGGCCATGCGCCTGGGCTATATTATCGAGGGCGAGGGGGAGGCCTCACCGGCACCCGCGCCCGCCGCTTCCGACCGCCGCCGCGCCTTTACCATGTTGGCCATTACCGTGGTCTGCAGCGGCCTGATCTATCAGGTCACCGCATACGCCCTGCCCAAGGTGTTCGAGGAGCGGCTGTTCGATTTCGCCGGGCAATCGCTGTTGGGTATCGGCGGCTTTGTCAGCATCTGCTATCTGGTTTCTTCCCTAACGCAGATCCTGGGCGGCGAGCTGGCTGATCGTCTGCCGCGCAAGGCGGTTTATGTCGCCTGCCAGTTGTTGCAGATACCGATCTATGCCGTCGCCTTCGCCACGTTCGGGCCGTTGCTGATCCCCCTGGCGGCGGTCATGGTCAGCCTGAACCTGATGGCCCAGCCGGCGGAGAACTCCCTGCTGGCCCGCTACACACCGCTGAGCTGGCGCGGCAGTGTATTCGGCGTGAAGTTTCTGCTGACCCTTGGCGTATCTTCGGTCGGCCTGGCGCTCGTTCCCCTGATCCATGCCGCCACGGGCAGTCTGGACGGCCTGTTCGTCCTGTTGGCGATATCCGCCAGCGTAAGTTTCCTGGCCGCCGCCGCATTGCCCAAGGAGCGGGCGACCCTGAAGGTTTCGGTCGAGAGCGGCGATTGATATCTAGATTTTTCAAATCTACCTATTTGTAATTAAGTCATTTCATTTCTTGAACTTTTCCCATTGCCTGGCCTATCCTGCTTCTCCAAGAGCGGGACAAAGTTCCCGCCATGATAGGCGGAGTTCTTGTATCCCGGTTTGTTGCTTGCTTACCCACAAGTAAAATCTATCAGGGAGATAAATCATGAAGAGACTGGCCCTAGCCACCATGGCAGCCACCGGCATTCTTGCCGCAAGCTTTACCGGCGTCCAGGCGGCGCAGAAATTCATCACCATCGGGACCGGCGGTCAGACCGGCGTCTACTATCAAGTGGGCGGCGCGATCTGCAAACTGGTCAACAAGGGGACCAAGAACCACAATATCAAGTGCACCCACACCACGGGCGGTTCGACCAAGAATATCAACGGCATCCGCGCCGGGGATTTGGACATGGGCGTGGCCCAGTCCGATTGGCAATACCATGGCTATAACGGTACCGCGCCGAAGCAGTTTCCAAAAGGTGCCTTCAAGGGCCTGCGCGCGGTTTTCTCCGTGCACCCCGAACCCTTCACCGTCGTTGCCCGTACCGATAGTGGCATCAAGAATTTCGACGATCTGAAAGGCAAGCGGGTCAATATCGGCAATCCCGGCTCCGGCCAGCGCGGCACCATGGAAGTGGTGATGGACAAGATGGGCTGGAAGATGGGTGATTTCGCCCTGGCTTCCGAGCTGAAGTCCTCCGAGCAGTCAGCCGCTCTGTGCGACAACAAGATCGACGCCATGGTCTTCACGGTTGGTCATCCCAATGGCTCGATCAAGGAAGCCACGACCTCCTGTGATGCGGTGATCGTCAACGTGGACAATGCGGTGATCCAGAAACTGGCCGCCGACAATGGTTATTACGCGATGGCGACCATTCCGGGCGGCATGTACAAGGGCACCAAGGGCGATGTCACGACGTTTGGTGTCGGCGCGACCTTTGTCTCCTCGACCGCGACGGACGCCGATACGGTCTATCAGATCGTCAAGGCGGTGTTCGATAACATCAAGCGCTTCCGCAAGATGCATCCGGCGTTCGCCCATCTCGATCCCAAGAAGATGATCGTGAACAATCTCTCGGCGCCCCTGCATGACGGCGCGCTGCGCTACTACAAGGAACAAGGTTGGAAATAGATACCAACCGGGCGGGGCGGCGCTTCGAGGCGCCGCCCCGTATCCTGGTCATCAAATTATCTTGTCTGTAATCGCGGGGGCACGCCATGAGCAGCGGGGACCAATCCAACGGGCCGCTTAGCGCCGAAGAACTGGACGATCTAGTCGCATCGACCGATACCGGCGGGCGGACGCCGGACAATGTCATGATCGTCCGTTTTCTTGCCGCCACCGCCTTGGTCTGGTCCCTGTGGCAAGTCTGGATCGCCTCGCCCCTGCCGTTCATGCTGCACTGGGGGGTCTTCTCCGGCAAGGAAGCGCGCCCGGTTCATCTGGCATTTTCCTTGCTGTTGGCCTTTCTGGCCTATCCCGCCTTTAAGAATTCGCCGCGCAACAGAATACCGGCCGCCGATTGGGCCCTGGCGCTGATCGGTATCGCGGCCACAATGTATCTGTTCGTCTTCGACAGCGCCCTGGTGGACCGGCTGTTGGGCTCACGCCTGTCGGACCGGCCCGGCAACCCGAATACCTGGGACATCGTCGTGGCCTGCATCGGCATCGTGGTCCTGATGGAAGCCACGCGGCGGGCCTTGGGCCCGCCCTTGATGGTCGTGGCGACACTGTTCCTGGGTTATACGTTTTTGGGGCCATATGCGCCGGGCATCCTGGCATGGAAGGGCGCCAGCTTCGGCGCCGTGGCCGATCATCAATGGCTGTCATCGGAAGGTGTCTTCGGCATCGCCCTGGGGGTTTCCACGGGCCTGGTTTTTCTGTTCGTGCTGTTTGGCGCGCTTCTTGATAAAGCTGGCGCCGGCAATTATTTCATCAAGGTGGCGTTTTCCTTGATGGGTCATATGCGCGGCGGACCTGCCAAGGCTGCCGTGGTGGCTTCGGGCATGACCGGATTGATCTCGGGCTCCTCCATCGCCAACGTGGTGACCACGGGTACTTTTACAATTCCGATGATGAAACGGGTCGGCTTCTCGGCCGAGAAAAGTGGCGCCGTGGAAGTTGCTTCGTCGGTCAACGGCCAGATCATGCCGCCCGTGATGGGGGCGGCGGCCTTCCTGATGGTTGAATATGTGGACATCAGCTATTTCCAGGTGGTCAAGCATGCTTTTGTCCCGGCGATCATCTCGTACATCGCCCTGGTCTACATCGTGCATCTGGAAGCCATGAAGATGAACATGCAGGGCCTGCCCCGGGCCACGGTGCCCAAGCCGGCGAAACTGGCGCTGTTGTCATTCGGCATCACCCTGGCGGCGATCGTGGCCATGGGCGGGGCGCTGTATTACCTATCGGAAGCCTTTAGCCTACTACAGAGCAATCTCAACCGGGTGCTGGCGATCGCCGTGCTGATCGCGTTGGAGTTTGGCGTTCTGAAGACCTTCAACGCCAAGGCCGGGGAGGGTACGCGCGAGAAGATGCTGTCCACCGGCGCTATTATTCTCTGCAATATCGTGATCGGCGCCTTCGCCGCTTTTTTTGCTATCAACCTGATCCGCGATCTGGCGGGCGCAACCTTGACCCCGTGGATCGCGGGGGCGGCCATTCTGGTGATCTATGTTTGGCTGATTTCGAAATGCGCCGCCCATCCCGATCTGGTGGTCGATGATCCCAACGCGCCGATCGTCGCCCTGCCGGAACCGGGCCCGACGGTAATGGCGGGCCTGCATTTCCTGTTGCCTGTCTCGGTACTGATCTGGTGCCTGATGGTGGAGCGGCTGTCGCCTGAACTATCCGCGTTCTGGGCCGTCACCCTGATGATCTTCATATTGCTGACCCAGCGGACGTTGTTCGCCATGTTCCGCAAGGAGAGTTTAAGCGGCAAGATTTCCGAGGGCTTTGGCGAATTGATCGACGGCATGATTTCCGGCGCCCGCAACATGATCGGTATTGGCATCGCGACCGCCGCCGCCGGCGTCATTGTCGGCACGGTCTCACAAACCGGCGTCGGGCTGGTGCTGGCGGAACTGGTGGAAATCCTCTCGCAAGGGCAGATCCTGTTGATCCTGATCTTTACCGCCATCCTCAGCCTGATCCTGGGCATGGGCCTGCCAACCACGGCGAACTATATCGTGGTCTCGTCCCTGTTGGCGCCGGTGATCGTCAGTCTGGGACAGCAGAACGGCCTGATCGTGCCGTTGATCGCGGTGCATCTGTTCGTCTTTTATTTCGGCATCATGGCGGATGTGACGCCGCCCGTCGGCTTGGCCTCATTCGCCGCTGCCGCGGTTTCCGGGGGGGACCCGATCCGAACCGGCATCGTCGCCTTCGTCTATTCTCTGCGCACGGCGCTGCTGCCGTTCCTCTTTATCTTCAACACGGATCTGTTGTTGATCGATGTGACCTTGATTGAAGGCGCCTTCGTCTTCGTGGTGGCCACGGCGGCGATATTATTATTCACCGCCGGCACTCAAGGATTTTTCCTGGCGCGCTGCAAGATCTGGGAATCCGTGCTGTTGGTGCTAATCGCCTTCAGCCTGTTCCGGCCGGGATTTTGGATGGACCTGATCGTGCCGCCCTTTGTCGAGGAAAAACCGGGCGCGATTGTCGAGGTCGTGGGCAAGGCGGCACCTGGTTCGGAGTTGCGCCTGATTGTCCAGGGCGAGAATGATGTCGGCGAACCGGTGGTCTTCACAGCGCTGTTGGCTGTGCCCGACAAGCCGACGGGCGCGGAGCGGTTGGAGGCCTATGGGCTGGAACTGCTGATTGAGGACGGCGGCGTGATCATAGACAACGCCGCCTTCGATAGTGCGGCGCAAAAGGCCGGGCTGGATTTCGAGCAAAAGATCCTGACCGTCATGGCGCCGGCGGACCAGCCCATGAAGCAGTTGATGTTCATCCCCGCGTTGTTGCTGCTGGGGCTGATCGTGCTGCTGCAACGCCGCCGCAATGGCGCGGCGGTTGAAACCGCTTCCGCGCCGGCAGCATGAGAGGAGAGACCGGGATGTTTAAACATATTCTTCTCGCCGTCGATTTGGAGCACGACAAGACCTGGGCGAAGTCGCTGCCGACCTCGGTCGAATACGCCCAGGCCTTTGGCGCCACCCTGCACCTGATGACGGTGGTGCCGGATTTCGGTATGAGTATCGTCAGCTCATTCTTTCCCAAGGGGCACGAGAAAAAGGCGCTGGATCTGGCCATGGAGAAACTTCACGCATGGGCCGCCGCCAATGTGCCGAAGGATATCCCCGTCCAGCACATCGTCGGTCACGGCACTGCGTATGAAGAGATCCTGCGGGTGGCGGGTGAGATTTCATGCGAGCTGATCGTCATGGGTTCGCACCGGCCGAACATGGAGGATTATCTCCTGGGCCCCAACGCGGCCCGTGTGGTGCGCCACGCCAACTGCTCCGTTCTCGTGGTGCGGGGCTAGGCTATTCCTCCAACGTCGGCGCGATATTGCGCAGGGGCGGGCGCTCGCCGTCAAATGATATGGGCAGGCCGGTCAGCGCCATGCCCTGGCCGGTATCCTGCATGATCCCCAGGGCCTGGGTTTGCGGGTGCTCGACCACTTCGGTGGCCAGCTGAATGGGTGCGTTGGGCACGCCGGCCTTGTCCAGACGTTCCTGCCAATGGGCCCGTGTCTCGGCCTTCAGGATTGGCACCAGCACGGCGTTCAATTCGTCCCGGTGGTCGGAGCGTGAGGGGTTATCAGCGAAGCGGGGATCCTCCAGCCATTCACCGTGTCCCAGCTCGCGCGCCAGGCCGGCGAACAGGCGGTCGTTGGACGCCGCGACCACCAGATAGCCGTCGGCGCACTGATACGCCTGATAAGGCGCGATGCCGCGTACGCCGGAGCCGCGGCGTTTCGGTGCCTCGCCGGTGACTTGGACATCGGCATTGTAGTAGGCGGTCCAGCCCAGGGCGGTTTCGTATAGCGAGGTATCGACAACGCCGCCCTTGCCGGTATCGCGGCGGCGGTTCAGGGCGGCCAGGATGCCGATGGCGCACCACATCCCCGTGCCCATGTCGACCACCGAAATGCCGGCCCGCACCGGTGCCTGTCCGTCCTCGCCCGTTACCGCCATGATGCCGCCAAAGGCTTGCATCAGGGCATCGAAACCGGGCCGGTCGGACAGCGGCCCCTTGGCGCCGAAGGCGGATAGATTGCAATAGATCAAGGCCGGTTTGTCGGCGCACATCTCCGTCGATCCAAGGCCAAGTTTTTCGGCCACGCCGGGGCGGAAATTCTGCAACACAACATCCGCCTCCTCGACAATCCGGCGGCGCAGGCCGGCCAGCGCCGCCGGGTCCTTCAAATCGACAGTGATCGAGCTTTTGTCTCGGTTGGCGGTATGAAACACCGTCGCCGCGCCGTTCCAGAACGGCGGTCCCCAGTTCCGCGCATCGTCGCCGCCGCCGGGTCGTTCCACCTTCACGACGTCAGCACCCAGGGCGGCCAAAATCCAGGTGCCGTAGGGCCCGGACAGATTGCTGCCCAATTCGAAAACCCGGACACCGCTAAGGGGGAGGGGATCGGTCATTCTGTCGTACTCCACTGAAACGTTACCGAGGCTGGTCAGCCATATGAGATCTCGACCACTTCGATTTCTTCGATGCCCGACGGCGTGCGCAGTTTGACGATGTCGCCTTCCGACGCCTTGTGCAGGGCCCGGGCGATGGGCGAGACCCAACTGACCTCGCCATGCTCCTGCCGCGCTTCGTCGGCACCGACGATGCGCACGGTGCGTTCCTTGTCATCAGCGTCGGCGTAGGTCACCGTGGCGCCGAAAAAAACCTGATCGCGGTTCTTTTGCCGCTCCAGATGCACCACTTCGGCGATCTCCAAGCGCTTCATCAGATAGCGGACCCGGCGGTCGATCTCCCGCAGACGCTTCTTGCCGTACAAATAGTCGCCGTTTTCCGAGCGGTCGCCGTTGCCGGCGGCCCAGGAGACAATGTCGACGATCTTTGGCCGCTCCACTCGGCGCAGGTCTTGCAACTCGTCCATCAGGCGTGCGTGACCCTCGGGCGTCAGATAGTTCTTGGCCCCGGCGGGCAGAGGGGCGGCAACCTCGGGCAGGTCGTCGTCTTCGCCATCGGATTCTTTTTTGAACGCCTTGCTCATGATCGGTTAGTCTCCAACGTCAAGAATGCCATAAATATGTTGAGATTGGGAGCAGGAGCGTGGACTACGCGTATGTGAACGACGCCAAGGATCAGCCGGGCTTGCGCCTGGCGCTGACCATGGGTGTGCCGGGGCCGTGGAGCCAGGCCGCAAAGTATCTCTTCGAATACAAGAATTATCCCTTCATTGCCGTCGGGCAAAAAGGCGCCCAGGCGAACCCGGAATTGTTCGCCTGGACCGGCCATCGCAATGCGCCCGTGGCGGTCTATGAAGACGAAATGCCACGCGTCGGCTGGTACGAAATCGTCATGCTGGCCGAACGCCTCGCACCCGAACCCAGGCTGGTGCCCACCGCTTCATCCCCGCGGGCGGAAATGTTCGGGCTGATCACCGAGATGGCGTCGGAAGGCGGGCTGGCCTGGCAGCGGCGTCTGGCGATGATCGATGTCATGCGGGCGGCGATCGCCGATCCGGCGGCGCGGCAACTGCCCGATACGTTGGCCGACCGTTATGGCTACGACAGCACGGCGGCGGCAAATGCGAACGCGGTCTGTGCCGACATTCTGGCCATGCTGGCCGGCAAACTGGAGGCGCAAGCGGCCCAGGGAAGCGACTATTTCGTCGGTGATGAATTCACCGCCGCCGATCTGTACTGGGCCTGTTTTTCCCAATTGGTGGCGCCCATGGCGGCGGATCTAAACCCCATGCCGGAACGCCTGCGCGGGCCCTACACGGCGCCGGCGGCATTGACAATCGCGCCGATCCTGCTGCGGCACCGGGAAGCCATGTATCAGCGGCATCTAAGCCTGCCGCTGGATTTCTAGTCCCGCAACTCCCGCCGCAGGATCTTGCCCACCGGCGATTTCGGCAGTTCGTCAATGAAGGCAATCTGTTTCGGAACCTTGTAAGCCGTCAGATTGTCCCGGCAGTACGCGATGACGTCCTCGGCGCTGACCTCGGCGTTGGGCGTTTTGACCACGAACATCTTCACCGCTTCGTCGGTTTGCGCATCGGGCACGCCGATACAGGCCGCTTCCATCACGCCGTCCATGTTGGCGATCACGCCTTCGATCTCGTTCGGATAGACGTTGAAGCCGGAGACCAGGATCATGTCCTTCTTGCGGTCGACAATCTTGAAGCTGCCTTCCTCGGTCAGAATGGCGACATCGCCGGTGCGGAAATAGCCGTCCGCCGTGGTGACCGCCGCCGTTTCCTCCGGCTTGCGCCAATATCCCGTCATCACCTGGGGACCCTTGACGCAAAGCTCGCCCGGCTCGCCCTGGGCCACTTCGTTGCCGTCATCGTCGCGCAGGGAGACATCCGTGGATGGCATTGGAACGCCGATGGTGGCGGAGAATTGATCCCGCCCGGCGATGTTGAAGGTGACCACGGGGGACGTCTCCGACAGGCCGTAGCCTTCCGTGATGTGATGGCCCGTGACCTCGTACCATTTATTCGATATGGCCTCCTGAATGGCAGTGCCGCCACCCGCCGCCAGGCTGAGGGCGGAGAAATCCAGTTCGGCAAAACCCGGCGTATGCAGCAGGCCGTTGAACAGGGTGTTGACGCCGGTAATGATGGAGAATTTGGTCCTGCTCAATTCCTCGACGAAGCCCGGCATATCGCGCGGATTGGTGATCAGCACACAGCGCCCGCCCTTGGTGAAATAGGTCAGGCAATTCACCATCAGGGCGAAGATGTGATAGAGCGGGATGGCGGTGATCACCACTTCCTCGCCCTCGCGGATCCGATCCCCCTGGAAAACCGAAATCTGCATGATGTTGGCGACCAGATTGCGGTGGGTCAGCACCGCGCCCTTGGACAGGCCGGTGGTGCCGCCGGTGTATTGCAGAAACAGCAGATCGTCGCCGGAGATATCGACGGTCGTGAAATCCAGGCCTTCGCCCGCCGCCAGGGCATCGGTGAACTTCACCACGCCCGAGAGGCGTTCGTCGGCCGGCGGACTGGGCAGGGCGCCGTTACCGCAATCGCCCAGGTCGGCGACGATGACGTTCTTAACCTTGGTCTCGCCGATAATCTCCGCCAGCACCGGGGTGGAGCCGGAAAAGATAACGATGGTATCGGTGTCGGCGTCGTTGAGCTGATGCTGCAGCTCGCGCGGGGTATATAGCGGGTTGACGTTAACCTGCACCAATCCGGCCCGCATGTTGGCGAACAAGGTCACGGGAAAGGCCATGATATTGGGCGACATGATGGCGACTCGGTCGCCTTTCTTCAGGCCCAGTTCCGATTGCAGATAGGCGGCCAGATTGCGTGAAAGCCGGTCAATGTCATTGAAGCTTAAATCGGCGCCGAAATTGCTGAACGCCGGTGCATCGCCATGTCTGGCGATGGCCTGCGCCGACATCTGCCAAACGGAGGCGTGGGAATCTGCGTCGATTTCGTGGGGAACGCCCGGTTCGTAGTGTTTGATCCAAGGTTTCTCTGTCATGGCTGCCCCATTCTGTTTGCGCTAATTACCGCGACTGTCCTGCCAATGAAAAACGGCGGTAAATATAGCCAATCCGGCCACCAGGTACGACTCTATTCGTCACGCAGACTGACGTCAGCAGGACCAAGGAACTGATAAAACCGCGCTAATCCAACAGGTTTCGGCTCTCGCCGGGCAGACGCACCGTCAGGCCGTCCAACTCGGCCGTCATGATGATCTGGCAGCATAGCCGGGAGGTGCGTTTCAGGCCGAAGACAAGGTCGAGCATATCTTCCTCCTCCTCCGCCGGCGCGGGCAGCTTGCGGTCCCAATCCGGATCGACGATGACATGACAGGTGGAGCACGCCATGTTGCCTTCACAGGCACCTTCCATGTCGATGCCGTTGCGCACCGCGATGTCCATGACCGAGTCGCCGATGGGCGCTTCGACCGCTTGCTGCCGGGAGCCGTCGGGGCTGACGAAGATTATCTGGGGCAAGGATCGGCTCGGCTGGGATCAGGCGGCATCGGTATG
The DNA here is from genome assembly GCA_964631725.1 of uncultured Rhodospirillaceae bacterium. Lineage (GTDB taxonomy): Bacteria > Pseudomonadota > Alphaproteobacteria. Next base: position 12,019 of record CAZVYX010000002.1, read on the forward strand.
GGCGCTGTTGCGGCGGTAGACTTCCGACCAGGCGGTCAGAAAACGTTCAATCTCGGCCGATGTGCTGTCCCGGCCCAGGCTGACGCGGATCGCGGTCATGGCCTCGTCCCGATCCATCCCCATGGCGTCGAGGACATGGCTGGCGGATACCTTGCCGGAGGAACAGGCCGAGCCCGCGCTGACCGCGATACCGGTCAGGTCCAGGGCCATGACCTGGGTGTCGGAGCGGACGCCCGGCATGGTCACGCACGAAGTATTGGGCACGCGGTCGACATCGCCGCCAATCACCTGGCGGGCCGGCGCGATCTCGGCCAGGCGGTCTTCCATGCCGTCGCGCAGGATGGCCAGCTTGGCGAATTCGTCCAGTTCCGCGCCGGCCAGCCGCGCCGCCTCGCCAAACCCGGCGATGCCGGCGACATTTTCCGTGCCCGAGCGGCGGCCCATTTCCTGACCGCCGCCGACCATTTGCGCCATGACCGTCCGGTCCTCGCGCATGACCAGGGCGCCGACGCCTTGCGGACCGCCGAATTTATGCGCCGTGACCGAAATCAGGTCCGCGCCCAGTTCATTGATGTCGACGCTGATCTTGCCGACCCCCTGGATGGCATCGCAATGCAAGAGGGCATCATGGGCATGGGCGATTTCCGCGGCTTCGGCGACGGGCTGTATAACGCCGGTTTCGTTGTTGGCCAGCATCAGCGAGACCAGTGCCGGTCCGTCCGAGGCGGCCAGGGCGGCCTCCAGGTCGGTCAGGTCGATCCGGCCTTGCGGATCCACCGCGACTACCGTCGCATCCCTGTCCAGCAGCAGCGCCGGGGCCAGAATGGCGCCGTGTTCGATGCCGGAAACGATCAGATGGCGTGGGCCGAAGCCGCGCAGGGCCAGGTTGTCCGCCTCTGTCCCGCCGCCGGTGAAAATGACGTTCTTCGCCGGCGCCCCGACCAAATCGGCGACCTGTTGCCGTGCCGTATCGACCCGGACGCGCGCCGTGCGTCCGGCCTGATGCACTGAAGATGCATTGCCCACCGTCGCCATGATGTCCGTGACCAGGGTTATGACTTCCTGGCGGATTGGCGCGGTGGCGTTGTAGTCCAGGTAGATCGGATCGGCTGCGGTCATAAAGGGCCCTTAGTTATTTCTGTCCGTGCAGCCGTCGCCTTCGGTGTCGCCGGGTTCGTCGTCTTCAGCCAAATCCCATTGCGCCTTGGTGGGATCGCCCAGCCGGCGCTCCAAATCCTCGACTTGCATCGACAGCCCTTGCACCTTGTCCAGCAAGGCATCGATGACCCGTTGTACCGGATCGGGGATGTCGGCCTGGGTGCCGTAGGCGGTGAAGGCAGGGTGATCGACGTCCTGCTCGGGCGCGCGGCCGCGGGCGACCTTGGCGGGAATGCCGACGACCGTGGCGCCGGGGGGCACATCACGCAGGGCCACCGAATTGGCGCCAACGCGGGCGCCCTTGCCAACCGTGATCGGTCCCAGGATCTGAGCGCCCGAACCAACGATGACGTCGTCGCACAGGGTGGGATGGCGTTTGCGCTGACGTTGGGCGTCGGAATCCACCGACGGCGCAATGCCGCCCAGGGTGACATCATGATAAAGCGTAACATTGTCGCCGATTTCAGCCGTTTCGCCGATCACCACGCCCAATCCGTGGTCAATGAAAAAACCCTTGCCGATGGTGGCGCCGGGATGAATTTCGATACCGGTCAGCATCCGCCCGATGTGCGAGATAACCCGGCCCAAAAGGAAAAATTTCCGCTGCCAGAACCATTTCGCGATGCGGTAATAGACCACCGCGTGAAATCCCGGATAAGCCAGTATCACTTCCAGTTTGGAGCGTGCCGCGGGATCGCGCGCCATGCAGGCGGCGATGTCTTCGCCAAACGTCTTGAACATCATGCATCTCCGCACTGTCTTGCGCTGGCGCCGGGATGTGGCGCAAAAAAAGTATCGTCAGCAAGTGGCGACGAACCAAGGCTAGAGTTTAACCTAGTTAGCTTGAGGTAAATGTTCAAGATGCGGCGGGAATTGGAAATATTTCGCCGATTCAAGGCAAATCCGCCGCAAAGGCTTGCGATATTGCCCTCCGGTGCCTTATATGACGAATCTGGAAGCTGTCGATAGCTCCCCGCGCCCGGTGATATCATTGGCCAGGTTGCAGCATCGACCATATGGAGTGCCCAAAATCATGCCCGAAGTCATTTTTAACGGTCCGGTCGGCCGGCTGGAAGGGCGCTATCACGAAAGCAAGACTATCAACGCCCCGATTGCCATTGTGCTGCACCCTCATCCCCGTTTCGGCGGCACCATGAACAACAAGATTGTTTACAACCTGTATCAGTCGTTCGTGGAGCGGGGATTTTCCGCCCTGCGCTTCAATTTTCGCGGCGTCGGGCGCAGCCAGGGCACTTATGACAACGGCATTGGCGAGCTGTCCGATGCCGCCTCGGCCCTGGATTGGCTGCAAAGCATCAATGCCAATGCCCAGACATGCTGGATCGGCGGTTATTCGTTCGGCGCCTGGATCTCCATGCAATTGCTCATGCGCCGGCCGGAAATCGCCGGCTTTATCTCCATCGCGCCGCCGGCCAACAATTTCGATTTTACCTTTCTAGCACCCTGTCCCGCCTCCGGCCTGATCGTGCATGGCAGCCGGGATGATACGGTGCCCGAGGCCGACGCCGCCGCCTTGGCGGAACGCTTGCAGGCCCAGCGCGGTATTGCCATTGATTACCGCAAGATCCCCGGCGCGACCCACTTTTTTCAGGGCAAGATGGACCGGGTGAACAAGGAAGTCGGCAACTACCTGGATGCCAACCTGAAGGACGACGCCGCCTGATAACGGCCCCCAGCCATGAAGGTTCTGCTGTTATTGCTGATCATCGTGGGCGGCCTGGTCTGGTGGCTGGGCGCCCGCCGTATCGCGATGCTGCTGGGCGTGCCGAAAAGCTGGACCACCAGGCGGGGCCAGATCATCTTCACCGTGATCATCGTCGGTGCCGCCCTGGCCGTTACCTCCCTGCCGTATTTGCAATAGCGGCAACGGTGGATTTCGCTATGTTGGTCTGATCCAACGGCGCTATTCAAAAGGATGACATGATGCCCGATACGGTTCGCCTGAGCCTGGATGAAATTCATGATCTATCGATGGAGGTATTTGCCACCAACGGCATGTCGCCCGCCAATGCCCGGATCATCGCCGATGTGGTGACAGCGGCGGAGGCTGACGGCACCCATTCACATGGCTTGTTCCGGGTGCCCGGATATGTCAGTTGCGTGACGAATGGCCGGGTCGACGGGAAAGCCGTTCCGGTGGTCTCGGATGCGGCTCCTGGCCTTGTCAGTGTCGATTCCATGAATGGATTTTCCCCGCCGGCGGTGGTTGCCGGCCGGCCCCTGGCGATCGAAAAAGCAAAATCCCAAGGCATTGCGGCGATGGGATTTCGCAACAACGGCAATCTGAACGCTCTTTGGTGGGACGTGGAGTCGTTTGGTGAAGCCGGGCTGATCGCCATTGCAATGTCCACCTCGCGGTCCTATGTGGCGCCCTGGGGGGGAGATACCGCCCTGTTCGGCACCGATCCCTTTGCCTTTGCCTGCCCGCGTGAGAACAAGCCGCCCTTGGTCTTCGATTTTGCCACCTCCGCTTCCGCGCGCGGCGAGATCCAGGTTGCCGCCCGCGAAGGGCATGCCATTCCCGAAGGTTGGGCCTTGGATAAGGACGGCAACGCCACGACCGATCCCGCGGCCGCCCTTGAAGGCGTGCAGCTACCCTTTGGCGGGCACAAGGGAAATGCCATCATTATCATGGTGGAATTGCTGGCATCTGGCCTGACGGGCGGCAATTTCTGTTTCGAGGCGGAAGACCAGGCCGTCGCATTCGGTGCTGTCGACGCCGGTCCGGCCCATGCCGGCGAGATCATTATCCTGATCGATCCGGCGGGCTATCATGGCGCCTTCCTCAGCCGGATAGAGGGGTTGTTCGACCGTATTCTGGCACAGGACGGTACGCGTCTTCCCGGCGACCGCCGCTATGCCAATCGCGCCGTCACCATCGAACAGGGTGTCGAATGTCCAAAAGCCCTGTACGAGCAGATATTGGCGTTCAAGACGACATAGGGCGCCGGGCAATCCGTTATCGCCGCCCCGTGCCTGCTGCCCAAATTTGCTCTCGTTTCCTTGACGTCCCTGTGGCCCGGGCAAGGGCAATTCGGTAGGGTGGCGGGCAACGAACTATTGTAGGGAGCGTGTCATGCCAAAATCCCCGCCCGGCCAGGCCGCCGTCGTTATCGTCGGCGGCGGCGTCGTCGGTTGTTCCATCGCCTATCATCTGGTCAAGCTGGGCATCACGGATGTGCTGTTGCTGGAGCGCAAGCAGCTCTCGTCGGGTACGACCTGGCATGCCGCCGGTCTGGTCGGGCAACTGCGGGCGACCCAGAACCTGACCCAGTTGGCGAAATATTCGACCGAGCTTTATGCCGGGTTGGAGGCCGAGACGGGCCAGGCCACGGGCTTCAAACAGAACGGCTCGATCTCCCTCGCCACCACGGGGGAAAGATTGGAGGAGTTGCGACGGGGCGCCTCCATGGCGCGGGTATTCGGCCTGGCGGTGGACGAGATCGGCCAGGACGATATTCTCGGCATGTATCCATTGCTCTCGGTTGATGATGTGGTTGGCGGTGTGTTCCTGCCCAAAGACGGCCAGATCAACCCGACTGACTTGACCCAGGCCCTGGCCAAGGGCGCCCGCGCCGGCGGCGCCACGGTTCTGGAAAATACCAAGGTGACGGATATTCTGGTCGATCAGGGCAAGGTCACCGGCGTCATGGTCGATGGCAACCAGATCAAGGCCGACATCGTGGTCAACTGCACCGGCATGTGGGGCCGGGAAGTGGGGGCGATGACCAGGGCCCTGGTGCCTCTGCACGCCTGCGAACATTTCTATGTGATGACCGACCCGATCGAGGGCGTGCATTCCGGCCTGCCGGTGCTGCGTGATCCCGATAATTACGCCTATTTAAAGGAAGACGCCGGCAAGATCCTGCTCGGTGCGTTCGAGCCGGAGGCCAAGCCGTGGGGCATGGACGGGATCCCGGAAGATTTCTGCTTTGACGAACTGCCCAACGACATGGACCATTTCATGCCGGTCTTGGAGCGCGCCATGTCGCGCATGCCGGCTCTGGAGCACACCGGCATCCGAACCTGGTTCTGTGGCCCGGAAAGCTTCACCCCCGACAACCGCTATCACCTGGGCGAGGTGCCGGAGACCAAGGGACTGTTCGTTGCCTGCGGCTTCAATTCCATCGGCATTCAATCGGCCGGCGGCGTCGGCAAGGTGATGGCGGAATGGATCCGCGACGGCTATCCGCCCCTGGATTTGTGGGACGTGGATATCCGCCGTACCCTGCCGCACCAAAGCAACGCCCGCTATCTGCGTGAACGGGTCAGTGAATGCCTCGGCCTGCTGTACGCACCCCATTGGCCGTTTTATCAATACCGCACCGCCCGGGGTGTGCGGAAATCACCCCTGCATGATCGCCTTACCCAGGCCGGCGCCTGTTTCGGTGAAACGGCGGGCTGGGAGCGGGCCAACTGGTATGCGCCCGGCGAAACCGCGCCAGCGTACGAATACAGCTATGGCCGGCAGAACTGGTTCGAATTGTCGGCGGCGGAACACATGGCGGTCCGCGAAGGCGTGGCGATGTTCGAGCAATCCTCGTTCGCCAAGTTCCAGCTTGCCGGCCGGGACGCCCTGGCCGTGCTGAACCAGGTCTGCGCCAATCAGGTCGATGTGGCGCCGGGGCGCACGGTTTATACCCAGTGGCTGAACGATCGGGGCGGTATCGAGGCCGACCTGACGGTGACCCGGGCGGCCGAGGACGAATTCCTCATTGTCACCTCCGCCACCTCGCAAATGCGCGATTATCACTGGCTGAAGTCGCATATTCCCGGCGATGCCCACGCTCACCTGGTCGATATCACCTCGGCCCAGGCGGTGTTGTCGATCATGGGGCCAAGGTCGCGTGACCTGCTGGCCTCCGTCACGGATACGGATATGAGCAACGAGGCCTTTCCGTTCGGCGCCTCCCGCGAGATCGATATCGCCTATGCCACCCTGCGCGCCACGCGGTTGACCTATGTGGGGGAGCTGGGTTGGGAGCTCTATATCCCGACGGAACTGGTCCAAGGGGTCTATGATGAAATCATCGCGGCGGGGGCGCAATTCGGCCTTCGCCATGCCGGTTATCATGCCCTGGATTCCCTGCGTATCGAAAAGGCCTATCGCCACTGGGGCCACGACATCACCGATGAGGATACACCGATCGAGGCCGGCCTGGGCTTTGCCGTTGCCTGGGACAAGGCGGGCGGCTTCATCGGGCGCGATGCGCTGCTGCGGCAGCGTGAAACGGGACCGCATCAGCGCCTGGTGCAATTCAAGCTGGAGGACCCGGAAAAGCTGCTCTATCACAATGAACCGATCTGGCGCGATGGCGTCATCGTCGGCTACCTGCGTTCGGGCAACTATGGCCACGGCCTCGGCGGCGCGATCGGCCTGGGCTACGTCACGGATCCGGCGGGCGGCGTGGTCGACGCCGCATTCGTCAATGCCGGTGCGTACAAAATTGAAGTCGCCTGCGAACAGATCGCGGCAACGGCTTCGCTGCGGCCGATGTATGATCCGAAAAGCGCGCGAATCCGGGCCTGACCAATAGCCGGATAAGCCTTTGTTAACGATGTATATTTATCTTTTCAGCCATTAGGTGAAGCATGTCCCGGTCTCCTTGGGGGAGGTCCCTTAATCGGGCATGCGAATGGAGGCACCACTGATGGCGAGAGCGCGCAGGATATCCGAAGACGGCGTCGCGGACTGGCAGCCGGGTATCGGCCATAACAGCAATTACGCCCCGCCCGAGGAATTGGAGGCGGAACTGGCGGCCTTGCGCGCGGCCGAGGCCGAGACGGCGGAGCAAAACCAGCCGAAGCTGATCGAATACCTGTACGAAGTGCGCTTTCATCCAGGCGGCAGCCTGACCGCGGGCGAATTGGAAGCCTTCGATATGAAGCATGCCCAGCGCCAGTTGCGGGTCATTCTGGGCGTTACGCAATTGCCGACCGACACCCGCATCGTCGAGAAGAATGTCGTCGAAGAGGAACAGCGCCGCCGCAACGCCGAGCGCAACCGCCGCCTGCTGCGCACCTTGACGGCGCATCACCGCTGGCTGCAGGGCGACAGCGATGGCGTGCGGGCCGATCTGTCGGATGAAAATCTCAGCGAGGTCAATCTCGAAGGCCGGGACTTGAGCCATGTCAGCCTGACCAACGCCAAACTGTCCGGCGCCCGGCTGCGCGGGGCCAAACTGGTGGGGGCCGATCTGACCGGTGCCGACTTGAGCGGTGCCAATCTGATCGACAGCAATCTCTCAAGCGCCTCCCTGACCGAAGCCAACCTGATTGAAGCCGATTTGTCGTCGGCCAATCTGCAGGGCACCGATCTTTGGCGCGCCAATCTGGCCCGCAGCATCATTTCGCCCGAAAGCCTGCATCAGGCCCTCAATTGCGAGGCACCGAAGTAGGCATCTAGCCCTTCTTTTGACCCACATAGTTGTAGTGGGTCAGCAGGGGCGATAGCCAATTCCGCTCCATCCCAGCTTCCAATCCGGCCAGACCTTCAAAGGCGGCGCGGTTGGGGAAGACTCGAAACCGCCGCAGGGATTGGCGTTCAATGCCCTCCCTGGCGAAGGCGCGGGTCAGCGCCCTTGCGGTGATGACGCGTTCGACGCCGTATTGCATGCTGGTACCGTCCGGTCCTTGTTGCGTGGCCACGCGCGGCAGACCGCGGCGCCAAAGCAGTTCGATCTGCAACAGCGGGTTCATGGCATTGGCTTCCGATATCACCAGATGGCCACCCGGGGCGACCAATCGGGCCAGATGGGGCACCACCTCCGCCCGTGGCTCGAGGTGATGAAAGGCCTGCTCCAACCAGACCAGATCATAGGGTTCCACCGGCAGGTCCAGCACCGGCGTCGTCGTGAAGCTGCAATCCAGGGTCCGGCCCAAAACCGTTTCCAAAACATCCTTGCGGGCCTGGGCACCAGCGACCCGGTCCGGACGCACATCCAATGCCGTGACGCGGGCGCCAAGTTGCGCGAACCACAGCGACTCCGTGCCCAGGCCGCAACCGATTTCCAGCAGGCGCAGGCCGGGCGCGGCCCTGACAATGGCCTCCGCCTCGCGCACCTGCTCGGCGTAAAGGCGCTGCATGCGCGCACCGAATGCCCGTTGGAAGCTGGCGTAGTAACCGGCCAGTACATCTTGTTCCACCGCCGGCAGTCTCGGCTCGGCTAGCCACCAGGCTAGGAAAGCCGCGATGCCGTCGTCAATGGGCGGCGGTCCGGCTTTCGCCTCTGCAATTTCCGGCTCCGCCATGGCTACTTCCAAACCTGCGTGGCGATGCGGCGAAAATTGCCGCCCAGCACGGCCCGAACTGTGTCGCCGCCATGGTTTCGCCGGCTCAGTTCCTCGCCGATCTCGCCGATTTGCACGGGCGCGGCGCAGCGGACCGCGCTGTCAGGATATTGCGACTTGGGCCAGAAGCGATCGTTTTGCGCCAGGGTTTCACTGAAACCGTCACCGTCGTCCGAGGCATGGAAATAGTCGAGCCCGATGCCCACGTGCGCGGCGCCAATCAGATCGAGATAATACTCAATATGGTCCGTAATCGACGCCGTGGAGATATCGTCCGTGCCGACGAAAAGCCCGATGCCGTTGACCCCAACCACACCGCCCGTCTCGGCGCATCGCCTGGCCTGATCATCGCCGATATTGCGTTCGTGATCCCGCAGGGCGCTGGCGTTGGAATGGGAAAAAACCACCGGGTCGCGGGAAATCTCCATCGCCTCCATGGTGGTCCGATAGCCGCAGTGGGAACAATCAATCACCATGCCGACGGCATTCATTTCGGCCACCACGGCGCGGCCGAACGCGCTTAAACCGATATTCTGGTCGTGACAACCCGCACCGGCCGAATTGTTCAGGTTATAGGCGAACAGCATCTGCCTGACACCGAGGTCGTAGTAGAAGCGCACCATATCCACGGACCCGTTCAGGGCGCGCATGCCTTCGATGTCGAAGGCCACCGCCATTTCCCCTGCCGCGATGGCCTGGTCCATATCGTCGACGCCGGCAACCAGACGATAGCCGTCCGTGCGGCGCAGCCAGTCGCGGGCCAGGGCGAGTGCCGCAATGGTGTCCTGCCAGGCATTGACGTCATAGCCGACGTTGACCGAAAGAAAATCGACACCCGCCGCTTTCCAGATTTCCAGCGTCGCCAGATCATCGGCGCTCCGCGTTTCGAAGCCGGCATGGGCGTCCCAGATCAGCATATTGTTGATACCCGCAAGGTCATCCGCGATGCGCCGCCACGACCCAGCCCGGGCGGTCCAGGGCCTGCATATAGTTCGATTTCTCGGTTGATGCCAGGCGCCAGGTGCCGTCTTCCTCCAGTGCGCGGAATTGCGCGGGATAGTCGTCTTCGTCATAGGGGATGGCGTTAATGTAAAAGATCAACAATCCGCCTGGCCGGACACAACCTATGATCCCGGCCAGGTGTTGCGGGCCCAGGTGGCCGCCGCCGAAACAGCCGACGCCGATCGCCGCATCGTAGCGCCGCCCGACCAGGTCGATGGCGGCGGTCATGTCGCGCTGCAGAAGTTCGCCATAGATCCCCTTGCGCCGGGCCTGTTCCAGCATGGCCGGCGAGATGTCCAGTCCGTCCATGTGGCGGAAACCCCGGGCGCTGAGTTCCTGGCCCACCAATCCGGTGCCGCAACCGAGATCCAGAATGCGTCCGTCCCGATCGCCGCAGTGCGCCGCAAGGGCATCCGCCGCTATACGGGGCGCGATATAGCCGTAATCCCGCTGCAAATTGTCCTCGTAGGTCGGGGCCCAGTCCTCGTATATATCCAGGGATGAACCCGAACCGCCGCCCAGGGCCGTCAACCTGGCGACAAAGCCTTCAAGTTTTTTCGCCACGCCGTCCTATTCCTCCGTTGCCGCGCCGTGCCGGCTAGTTTAGCCCGAGGGAGCACGCATACGAACCGCCATATTGGCCTGCATACCAAAATCCGTATTTGGCGGCGGCGCGGCGCCGTGGCATCATTGGGCAATTATTGGTCGATGGGCGCCCAGGGCTGCCCAAAAAGGAGAAGCCGCAAAATGAAAGCCGTTGAAGCCGTCGTTGAAATTCTCAAGCGGGAAGGGGTCGAATGCCTGATTGGCTACCCTGTCAATCATGTCCTGGAATATGCCGCCCGCTGGGATATTCGGCCCATCATCGTGCGTCAGGAACGGATCGGCCTGCATATGGCGGATGCCATGTCGCGCCTGACGTCAGGCAAGAAAATCGGCGTTTTCGCCATGCAGCACGGTCCCGGCTCGGAGAACGCCTTTGGCGGCGTGGCTCAGGCATTTGGCGAGGGCGTGCCGATTTTGGTGCTGCCCATGGGCTACGCCAGGCGCATTGCCCATATCCGCCCCAACTTCAACTCGACCGAGGCCATGGCCCATGTGGCCAAGACGACGGAACCGGTCACCTCGGCAGATGAAGTGCCCAACGTCATGCGCCGGGCGTTTACCCAGTTGCGTCATGGCCGGGGCGGCCCCTGCGTCGTGGAGATCCCCACGGATGTCTTTAACGAGGAGCTTTCCGGTGAATTGAACTATACGCCCGTAGGCTCCACCCGCTACGGCCCCGACAGTGCGGACGTGGCGAAGGCGGCGGAAATGCTGGTCGCGGCCAAGAACCCGGTGATCTACGCCGGCGGCGGCGTGCATTTCGCCGAGGCCTGGCCGCAACTGAAGCAACTGGCGGAACTATTGGCGATCCCCGTCTGTACCTCGCTGAGCGGCAAGAGCGCCTTTCCGGAGGATCATCCGCTTTCACTTGGCGCGGGCGGCCTGGCCTTTCCCAAGGCGGTGCATCAGTATCTGCATGCCTCGGACCTCATTTTTGGCGTGGGTTGCAGTTTTACGGAAAGTTCCTTCGGCATTGCCATGCCCAAGGGCAAGCGCATCATTCATGCCACCCTGGACCCGATCGACCTGAACAAGGATGTGGAGATTGAACTGGGACTGTTGGGCGATGCGGCCCTGACCCTGGAGGCCTTGATCGGGGCGGCGGAAGATCTGATCGACGGGCCACGGGACAATGCCCCGGTGGCGGCCGAGATCGCCGCTGTGCACGAGGAATGGCTGGCTCAGTGGATGCCGAAATTGACCTCCGATCAGAATCCCATGACGCCCTACCGGGTGCTGTGGGATTTGCAGAATACGGTGGACAAGGACAACACCATCATCACCCATGATGCCGGCTCGCCGCGGGATCAGCTCTCCCCCTTCTGGCGGGCGACCAAGCCGCTCAGCTATATCGGCTGGGGCAAGACCACGCAGTTGGGCTATGGCCTTGGCCTCGCCATGGGGGCCAAGCTGGTCCGGCCCGACGCCCTGTGCATCAATGTTTGGGGCGATGCCGCCATTGGCTTCACTGGCATGGATTTCGAAACGGCGGTGCGGGAGCGTATTCCCATTCTGTCGATCCTGCTCAACAACTTCTCCATGGCGATTGAATTGAAGATCATGGAAGTCTCGACGGAGAAATACCGCTCCACCGATATTTCCGGCGACTATGCCGCCATGGCGCGGTCGTTCGGCGGCTATGGCGAGCGGGTGACCGACCCGGCCGAAATCATTCCCGCCATTCAGCGCGGTATCGCCCAAACCGAGGCGGGCGTACCGGCCCTATTGGAATTCATCACCGACAAGGAAGTCGAAATCTCGCGTTTCTGACGCCAAGGAGTAGATGCCATGACCACGCCACGCCCGATGACTGTTTCCGCCATCCAGATCACCTCGGATGACGCCGCCAAGGACGCCACGGTTGAGAGGATGATGGGTTTCCTGGATGTGGCCGGGCGGCGCGGCTCCGAACTGGTCGTACTGCCCGAGATTTGGACCGGCGCGGGGCTGTCCACGGACGATGTCTATCTTGACCTGGCCGAGACGATTCCCGGCCCTACTACCGATCTGCTGGCCGAGAAAGCCCAGAAATACGGCATGTATATTGTCGGCTCCATGTACGAGCGGCAGGGCAACCAGCACTACAATTCCTCGCCCCTGATTACGCCGGAGGGGGAGATCATGGGCAAATACTGGAAGACCCATCTGTTCGACGCCCCGAACCGGCCCGATATCAAGGGCGGCATCCGCGAGTCAGACCATGTAGAGGCGGGGACGGAACTGCCGGTGTTTCAGACCGATCCGGCCAAGGTGGGGGTTTCGGTCTGTTCCGATTTGCGCTTTCCGGAAGTCTACCGCGAACTTGCCCTGAAGGGCGCCGAGGTGATCGTCTGCGCCTCCGCCTTCCTCAGCCCGCGTTTCGACCATTGGGAGTTTTTCCTCCGTGCCCGCGCCACGGAGAACCAATGCTGGGTCGTGGCCTCGGGCCAATACGGCGTCGAGCCGCAATCGGGCATCGCCTTCGTCGGCCGGTCCATGGTGGTCGATCCCTGGGGCACGGTGGTCGCCACGGCCTCCGATGAGGAGGGCGTCATCACGACCGAGATCGACCTGAACTTCGCCGACGAGGTCAAGCGCCGCTATCCCCTGATGGATCAACGGCGCCCCGACATGTACAACCACATTGGCAAACCCAAGGACCAGGTGCCGCTGTATAAATAGTCCCATAAGTCGTTATGGCCGTTTCGCCGGAATATCGCGCCTTCATTGAAGATCTCGTGGCGCCACTTGGGCATGTCAGCACGCGGCGCATGTTTGGCGGGCTGGGCGTCTTTTATCGCGGCCTGATGTTCGCCCTGATCGCCCGGGACGTGCTGCATTTCAAGGTCGATGACGAAAATCGTCCCGATTACGAGGCCGAGGGCATGGAGCCCTTCAGCTATATGCGCCAGGGCAAGAAACGGGGTTTGAACAGCTATTGGACCGTGCCGGTCGATGTGCTGGATAACGAGGATGAATTCCTGACCTGGGCCCGAAAGGCGGCGGAAGCGGCCCTGCGCGCCGATGCCGCCAAGGGCGGGAAAAAGGCCTCCTCAACCAGTTAGTCTTGATCAGGCACCCAAGGGTGCCGATGCTGCTTCCAGACCGATTGCGTCGGCGCGGGAAATGACGGATCGGCGAATGCGCCGACGGCAACGGCAATCAATGCCGGCATGCGTTCCGGCTCCCAATACACCGACGAGCCACATTCGGGACAGAAATGGAATTTGACCGCGTGGCCGCTATCGGATGAACGCTGATAGGCGTTTGCACGGCCCCTGGCTGTGACGTCGTCGCGAAGATAAAAGGCGGCGATACCGTAGGTGCTGCCTGTCCGCCGCTGGCAGTCCAGGCAATGGCAAAGTGACACCTTTTGCGGCTCGCCAAGGCAGTCAATGGCAAGCTGGCCGCAGGCACATGAAGCAGTCCGGGTTCCCATCACCTCCTCCAAAGGTAAGCAGCCTAGAGAAATCTGAAGTTTTGATAGTGCATCTGTTTGAATATCCTGCCGATTGACGACCCTATCCAAATTGGCTGCGACTTCCTATATGCTTAGAAATCGGCATGGAGGAACGATGCTCAAAACAAACCATAACCTTTCGCCAGAAGAATTTGCAAAGTCCATTCTAGAGAAGCGAAGCTTCATTGCTGAGCAATTGGAGCAGGCGCGTGCCAAAGGCAACCGTGGTAAAATTCGATCTTGGGAGTCCATGTTTCGCAAAGCGGAGAAGCTCATTTCTGAGTATGGCCTTGAGCGATATACTTAGTCGGCCAAGAGGCCAGAAGCGCCCCGCCGATGTTATCCGCAAGATTGTCCGTGCGATGCAGATCGTCATGAGCGAAGCCGAAGAAAAATTCGACGAGGATGGCAAGAACAAGGCAACTGTGGTGTTAGGATGGAAGGGCGGCAAATATGATGGCAGGACAGAGAACAGAGGTTGCGCTGCTTATCGTCCAAAAAAGATGGAATCCTAATTGAGCACATCAGAAATATTATCTTCTAGGTATTCTACTTCGTTCTGGTCAAATAGGTCCGCCGCTTCACTGCACATGGCTTGCCATAAGACATCGCCGCCACACATTAGGGTGTTTGCAGCCGATTGAACCCAATCATGGTGATTTGCTAATAGCATCGCGCCTTCGCAGGCGTCGGTAACTGTCGCGATATCGCGACCGATTTTGGTCCAAAGGTGCCGCCAATTGTGTTGTCGAAGTAGATTAAAAACCGCGCGCTCTGGAGCATCATCGCCCGGCAATAAATGGCAGCCAATGGAATCATCTTGGTCGCCGTCGAGAAACACCAAAGTGGGGCGGGGGAACCGTCGATTGGCATTCATTTGGCCAAGAGCAATCCCTAGATTGGCTGCTCCATAAGGCACTATGGAGCATCGCACAAACAATTGGGGACAATGCCTGCTCAGTAATTCGGATAGCCATACTTTCGACCGTGTGTCTTCAACATATAGTTCGCATTCAGGGTGGTTTTCGTCGTCCATTTTTGTCATCGCAAATTGTGGGCTTACGCCATTTGCGATTTGTTTTTCATCGTTTGTTTCGAGAATATAAATTCTCGCTGAAAGGGGTAATTCTTCCAAAACATACGGAGAGTGGGTAGTAATAATAATCTGGCATTCTTTTGCGCGTGCAACAGTAGCCAAATCTCGAATTAATCTCCGTTGTGCCCTTGGGTGGAGGGACGATTCTATTTCGTCAATTAGTATCAAACCATAACGGGGTAAGTCTGTTCTAAGCAATTCTGCGACGGTTGTCTCGCCTGACCCTTGGTGGAATCCAGAATAGGGGTTGGCGCCCTTGGTAAGGATGGGGATTTCTCGGTTGGCATCAATTGTTGATATGGCCATTTTGGCGGCATTGTAATGTCGCCCCATGATTTCTGACATCCGAGCCACTTGATCGTTAGAAAAGTCGGTTGCAGAATGTTCTTCGTGTCGGTTTTTTGCGATCCGAGCGTAACCGACGCGAGTGCCCACGGGTTGCAGACGGCTAAGGTCTAGATAGCGTAACTGACGCAATGGTCTTTCGGGCTGGCCAAGCCATCTTGTCGTCGGTTTCCTAACGGAATGCTCAAACCTTTCGTCTCCCTGCTTAAATCCGGCGCGAATAGAAACGTCCTCTAGTCTGTCCCACGCCGTTTCGGGAAAGAATTCTGTTGGGAAATAATTCGACCCGCCATCATTTCGATACACGCAGGCGGCCGACTGAAGGACCGTGCTCTTGCCAGAACCATTTTCACCAACAATAGCCACAATTGGAAAAGCAAATTCAATTCTTTGCCGAGCCCACCCTCTAATATCCTTTATTTCCATCCAATCGAGACGTTTTGGCCATCCGTTGCCACTTATCCATTTTGTTTCTAAGCGACGCATTTCTCTGCTTAATTCCATTCTTTGCTCCGAGCCTCCGCAAAAGCTATCAATGACTCGCTTTAACAAGCCGTAAGAAGCATGGCATATGCCGATTAATTTATCAAATAGAAAAATAATTGGGGGTTTTGGTCGCTTTGAAAGCTGGAATGAGCGATTAATGGGTGACTTGAGGGTAGGCTTTCAAAAAGAATCCCAACAAATTCTGAAGGTTAAGCGCAATTCTTGAGATATTTAGGACATCCACGTGCGCAGGTTCACACGGCTTACAAATGCGTTCTCGAAGTAGTTTAAAAACCACGCTCACATTGTCATGCTCTTTACGGTCTTCCATAACTTTAGCTGCATTCACAGGCCGCTTAGGGCAACGCCAGTCGTGGAGCAAAGGTTATCCGATACTGAGCGGGATTTGGAATGGGCTTGCGAATTGATCGACGTGGGGGCGCCAAAGCCAAGTCGTACGAAGACGTACAAGAAACAAAATTCAAAATGATACACAACGGACTGTTCAGTCTACTTGACCCGCCGGCCCTGGCGGGAAACACTGCCCCATGGGAACAGCAAAACAATCGTTGGACGATTTCTTGGGGCAGGCGCGCGAGAGCCTGATTTCCGATTGCACGGCGTGCGGCAAATGCGTCGAGGTGTGCCCCGTCACGCCCTTTACCGACCTGAATCCGGGTGATGAGCCGGGCGTCATCAAGGGCGTGTTGGGACTGTTGCGCGACGGCACGGCCATGACGGGCGCCGCACAGGCATGGACCGGTCAATGCAATGGCTGTGGTCTGTGCATTCCCGACTGCCCCGAGGGGATCAATCCCCGCCGCATGCTGATGCTGGCCAATACGGTGGAGGCGGAGCAGGACAGCCCCACGCCGCAGCTATTCCGCAAAATGTCCCGCGCCATCCGGATCATGGCGGCGATGCAACTGGCCCCGCCGGAGTTCGACAAGTTGTTGCGCACGCCCCGGGCGCATCCGGCGGATGTGGTTTTCTATACCGGCTGCAATCCAATCCGTACGCCGCACCTGCTGTTCAACGCCATGACCATCCTGGATGCCCTGGAGGTCGACTACGAAGTGGTCGGCGGGCCCGGCGCCTGCTGCGGCATCATCCAGTCGAAATGGGAAGGCGACCAGGCCGCTGGCCAAAAGGTCGTGGATGGCACGATCAGCCGTTTCGCCGGCTTCCAGCCCAAGGAGGTGCTGAGTTGGTGCCCCTCCTGTGTGCTGCATCTGGGCGAGACCATCGCCGGCTTCCGCAGCGCCAGCTTTGATTTCGACCATGTGACGAATTTCCTGGTGGCGCGCGCCGGGGGCCTGGCCGGAAAATTCGTCCAGCCGGTGAACAAGCGCGTGCTCCTCCACACCCACGACGGCATGGACAAGGTGGGCCGAAACGTCGCCGAAATGCTGTCGGCCATTCCGGGACTGACCCTGGTCGGCACGGCGGCGGAGCCGGGGTATACCTGCGGCGGCTCCGGCGCCGACCGCTCGCCCGGCCTGAAGGCGGAGGCGCGGGCGGCCACCCTGGCGCGGGCCGAGGCTGATGATGTTGATATTCTGGTCTCTCTCTATCATGGCTGCCACGGCCAGCTTTCCGGCCTTGAGGCCAGGGGCAAATTCCAGGTTATCAACTGGACCGAACTGTTGGTTCAGGCCCTGGGCCAGCAGCCCCACGACGATATCTCCAAGCGCTACCGCATGCAGGACGATTTCGATATGGTGCTGGATGAGGGCGAGATTTATCTGAAAGCCAACGGCGTCGATCTGGACCGGGATTGGCTGAAGGGTCTGTTGCCGGATCTTTTCGGCCAGACCGAATTTAAGGGCGGCTTGGAAGAGTTCGCCGGCAATCGCGAAACCGGCGGAGGTGCGCAATGAACGATCCGTTGTTGAATGAACGCGTGGTCTATCTCAACGGCGAGTATGTGCCTGAATCCCGTGCCACGGTTCCCATATCCGATCGGGGCTTCATCTTTGGCGATGCGGTGTTCGATACGGCGCGGACCTTCGGCGGCAAGATCTATCGCCTTCAGGAGCATGTGGACCGTCTGTTCCGTTCCCTGCGCTATGTCCGGATCGACCCCGGGCTGAGCGCGGCGGAATTTTGCGCCATTTCGGAAGAGGTCGTGGAACGCAATCTGCATCTATTGGATGAGGGGGAGGACTACTGGGTTTTTCTTCGCGTTACGCGCGGGCCGAACTATCCGGACGGGCCGGGGGGCGGAGTGGGGCCGACGGTGATCGCCACCTGTGTGCCCCTGCCGTTTGCCAAACGGGCGCCGCTGTTCCGCGACGGTATTGACGTGGTCGTGCCGTCGACCCGGCGTACGCCGCCCGAATCCCTCAATCCAGCCGCCAAAACGCACAATTACCTGAACCTGATCGTGGCCGGGCTGGAGATCCAGGATACCAGTCCCGATGCCTGGCCGGTCTTATTGGATACCCGCGGTTTCCTGACCGAGGGCAGCGGCAGCAACATTTTTCTCGTGCATGACGGCAAGGTGCGCACGCCCAAGGCGCAGTACGTCCTGGCCGGGGTCAGCCGGGCCGTGACCATGGATCTGTGCCGCCGGGAAGGGATCGACATCGTCGAGGATGACCTGGCGCCCTACGATGCGACGACGGCGGACGAGGCCTTCATCACCTCCACCTCGCTGTGCCTCTGCCCCATGCGCAGCTTCAACAATGCCGCCGTTGGCGACGGTACCGTGCCGGGGCCCATTACGTCGAAATTGATTGACGCCTACAAGGCCGAAGTGGGCGTGGATTACGTGGGGCAGTATCTCGCGCAGCTCTGAGGTGTCTTGGACGACGGTTCAGCGGTTTGTGCCGGCTGCCCGCATCTCCCGCTGGGTGATATAGATTGTGGCGCCGAAAACGATTGCCGCGCCGACCCAGGACCAGGGGTCAATGGTTTCGGCGAACAGAATGAAGCCGGCCACCGCCGCCGCCGGCATGCGTAGGAAATCAAACGGCATGACCAACGAGGTCTCGGCGATCTTCAGGGCCCGGGTCAGGCCATAGATGTAGCCGTTGGCGACCACGGCCAGGGCGGCCAGCCAGGGCAGCATCTCCAGGGCCGGCCATTCCCAGAAATACAGCGCCGGCAACAGCGCGAAGGGCACCGCGAACAGGGTCAGGTAGAACACTGTTTGTTCCGAGCCTTCCGTGCGCAACAACACCTTGCCGGTGATCACCACGCAGGCGCCCGAGAGGGCCGAGATCAGCATCAGGCCTGAAGCCAGGTTGAAGGCGACGATGCCGGGCCGCAGGATTACCAGCACGCCGATGAAACCGAACACCAGCGCCAATATGCGATGCGGTCCCACCGTTTCGCGCAGGAAAGCGGCCGCCAGTATCGTGGCGAACAGCGGCGAAGTGAAAATCAACGAAGTCGCCTCGGCCAGCGGGATCAGCATTACCGCCACCATCAGCGTGCCGCCGTGCACCACCATCAACAGCGCTCGCCAGATGTGCAAACCCAGGCGCTCGGTCCTAAGCGCGGTCCCCCTGCTTGGCAACAGCCACGGCGTCATCACCACCAGGGCCAGGAAATAACGCAGGAAAACCACCATGTAGACGTCCATCTCCATCGACAGCCGCTTCGTCACGGCGATCATGGCGGCATAGCCGCAGGCGCCAACAATCATCCAAAAGGCGACGCGCAGAACGGCTGGCTGCCGGTCGGTGGGCCGTGCCCCGTGCTCATCGGCGCTCATACCCAATAGTGCCTAAATATTCCCGAAATCGCCGCCCCGGCCCTTGCCGGCGGCGAAGCGGGCCGCACCCGCCTGCGCCTCCTCCATCCTCGGTTTTTCGCCACCGACCGCTTCGTTCAGGAGCGCCTCGTCCAGGTTCAGGCTCCATTGCTCATAGGATGACATCCGATCGGCGCGCATACAAAGCTGTGGGAATTTCGCGATCTCGCGGGCCAGGTCCTGGGCCGCCGCGAGCGCCTGGCCGGCGGGGACCAGGCGGTTGGCCAGACCGAATTGCAAGGCTTCCTCCGCCCCCACGCCGCGTCCGGTCATGATCATGTCCAGGGCCCGGCTGTGGCCGATCAAACGGGGCAGGCGCACGGTGCCGCCGTCGATCAACGGCACGCCCCAGCGCCGGCAATAGACGCCAAAGACCGCTGTTTCCGATGCTACACGCATGTCACACCAAAGCGCGAACTCCAGGCCGCCGGCGACCGCATGGCCTTCCACCGCCGCGATGACCGGTTTTGATAAGAGCATCCGGGAGGGGCCCAGGGCGCCGTCCTCGCCTGGCTTCGCGATGATGCTGGCGCTGCCCTGGGCGACGGCCTTTAGATCATAGCCGGCGCAGAAGGTTCCCTCCGCCCCGGTCAAGATGGCGACGGATTGTTCGTCATCGGCGTCAAAATCCAGGAACGCGGCGCGCAACTCCAGCGCGGTTTCCGGGTTTACGGCGTTGCGGACCTGGGGGCGGTTGATGGTGACGGTTGTTATGGCGCCATCGCGCTCAATAAGAATGGACATGGTCGCTCTCCCTAGCGCGCCGTTTCGGAAGGATGCGGCGGCGGCGTGGTTTCCTGAATGGACGGCCGTTGCGAGAATTGGTCAACCCAGGCGCTCAGGTGATTGTTGCCCTGGCGCCAGTGAAAATCCGGCAGGCGGTCCTCCCGCGTATGCAGGGCACAGGCCAACAGCAGTTGCGCGATACTGAGCGCACCGTCGAACAGTCCCGCCGCAACGTCGTCGTCCAAGGCCTGCGCCATGCGCTGCGCCCGGGCCGTTTCATGGGCGATGATGCCGGGGGAGCGTTCCGATGGCGGCCGGTACAGCTCCCGTCCCCAGACCGCGATACCATCAAGCATGCTGCGGACCCGCGCTTCCAGGCGCATCGCGGTCCAGCCCGCCGCGTTGCGTTCGATTTCAAAAAGTGGTGCTCCGTCCAGATGATCGAGATAGGCGCAGATCAGGCCCGAGTCCTCGAGCATGGTGCCGTCATCGGTCACCAGGGTCGGCACCCGGCCGGAGGGATTGATGGCATAGAGGGGGCTATCAGGCGTGCGCGTCTGGATCGGCACGACTTCGACCCGATCCTGCAGGCCTTTTTCGATGATAACGGCGCGGGCCAACCGCGCATAGGGCGAGGTCAATGTGACATAGAGCTTCATTCTCTTCTCCTCGATAGCGCGCCCATGGTAGCAAATCTTTTCCGCATCAAACGGGATTTCCCGGGCATTCGGCGATATGTTGCCGTAATCGGGGGCGGGGCCCTTGCGTTCGCGCCCCCGACGGCCCATTTTCCCAAGCATGAACATGGATAGAATTCTCAGCCGTTTGCCCATCAAGGCGTTGCGCGACCGGGCGCCGCTGGTGCCGGTGGTGCGCCTGGACGGCGTTATCGCGGCGCATGGCTCGCCCCTGCGCCCGGCCCTCAACATCGCCGCGCTGGCCGGCCCCATCGAACGTGCTTTCGCCATGAAGGGTGCGAAGGCCGTGGCCCTGGCGGTCAATTCGCCGGGTGGTTCACCGGTGCAGTCGGCCCTGGTGCATGACCGCATCCGTTTGTTGGCGGACGAGAAGGAACTGCCCGTCTATGTCTTTTGCGAGGACGTAGCGGCCTCCGGCGGCTATTGGATCGCCTGTGCGGGCGATGAAATTTACGCCTCCGAAGCCTCGATCATCGGCTCCATCGGCGTTATCGCCGCGACCTTTGGTTTCGAGGGCGCGATGGAGAAACTGGGGATCGAACGGCGGCTTTTCACCGCCGGCGACAAGAAAAGCCTGCTTGATCCGTTCCTGCCCATGGCCGAGGACGACCAAAAGCGCCTGGCCGCCCTGCAAAAGGAAATCCACGACGCCTTCAAACGGCACGTCCGGACCCGGCGGGAGGGTCGTTTGAAAGCGGGCGAGCGAAAGCTGTTCTCCGGCGAATTCTGGACCGGCGCCAAGGCCGAGGGGCTGGGTCTGGTCGACGGTATCGGCGATTTGAAGTCGGTGCTGCGGGAAAAATTCGGCGACAAAGTCCGTTTGCCCGTGATCGGGGCGGAGAAGAGCTGGCTGCAACGGCGTCTGGGCCTCGGCACCCGGTTGCCGGAGATGAACCTGGCCGGCGATCTGGTGGCCACGGTCGAGGTGCGGGCGATCTGGGCCCGTTACGGGCTGTAGCGCCGCGGCCTCAACCGTTGAATTGCAGAATGACGATACGGGCGGCGCCATAGGTGCGCTCGTCCAGGCGGGTAAAGCCGGGGCCCGCATCGAAGTTTTCTTTCTTTGCCAGCTCAATACAGCAGACCGCGCCCTGGTTTAGCCAGCCCTGTTCGGCCAGAGCCGCGAGACTGGGTTCCGATTGTCCGGTGCGGTAGGGCGCATCCATCAAGACCAGATCAATGCCATTCCTGGCCGGTCCGGGCTGCGTGGCATCGCGGGTCAGGATATCCGCCCGCGCGCTTTCGCCAATCTCTTCCACCGTTGACTGGATCGCCCGTGCGGCGGCGCGGTTATTTTCGATGAAGCAAACCGACGCGGCACCTCTGGACAGCGCCTCCAGTCCCAGGGCGCCGGTGCCGGCAAAGACATCCAAAACGGCCATGCCCTGGGGTATCGGGCCGTCGGGGCCGGCATGGTCGCCGTGGGAAAGAATATTGAATAGCGCTTCCCGCGCCCGGTCGGAGGTCGGGCGGATATCCAGGCCCGCCGGACCCGATAGGCGCCGGCCCTTGAATTTGCCGCCGACGATCCGCATGAACGCTATTTCTTCTTGTGCCGCTTGGCATCGCCAGACGTCTCGGCCAAGCCGAAGCGGGCGGCCTGGCCGCCCAACTGATCGCGCAGGATGCGCCGGGGCACGGGCGCGACGTCGCCCCTGCTCAGATCGCCCAGTTGAAACGGGCCGTAGGAAAGGCGGATCAGGCGCGTCACCTGCAGGTTCAAATGCTCCATGACACGGCGGATTTCCCGGTTCTTGCCCTCCTTCAGGGATAGGCTGAGCCAGGAATTGGCGCCCTTGCGGCTGTCCAGTTTGGCCTCGATGCCGCCATAGGAGACACCTTCGATGCGGATACCGTCGCCGAGGCGCGCCAGGGCTTTTTCGTCCACCGATCCATGTACCCGGACCCGGTAGCGCCGGCGCCAGCCCGTGGCGGGCAGTTCCAGATAGCGGGCCAGGTCGCCATCGTTGGTCAGCAGCAGCAGACCCTCGGTGTTCAAATCCAGGCGGCCGACGGAAAGCACCCGGGGCAGGGTATCGGGCAGCTTTTCAAACACCGTGGCGCGGCCTTCGGGATCGCTGTTCGTGGTCAACAGGCCCTTGGGCTTGTGATAGCGCCAGAGTCTGGTCGGCTCAGCGCCCACCAAGGGTTTGTTGTCGACTTCGATGCGGCTTTTTGCCGTCACGATACAGGCCGGCGTTTCCAGCACCTTGCCATCCACCTTGACCCGGCCGGCGGTGATCCAGCGTTCCGCCTCGCGCCGGGAACATAGTCCCGCCCGCGCCAGGCGCTTGGCGATGCGTTCACCGTCTTCCGGCTTGACCGTTTTTGTATTGCTGCTCATGTTGGCCAACATGCGCATAAAGTCGACGAAATCAACCTTCATGAACCTGGCCCTGGATGAGGCCCGGGCCGCTGCCGCCCGTGGCGAAGTCCCCATCGGCGCGGTTCTGGTCGACGGCGACGGCAATATTCTGGCCCAGGCCGGCAACCGCACGGAAGAACGGTCCGATCCCACGGCCCATGCGGAGATGGAGGTGATCCGCCAGGCATGTGCGGCGCGGGGCGAAGCACGGCTGCCCGATTGCGCCCTCTATGTCACATTGGAGCCGTGTCCCATGTGCGCCACGGCGATTTCCTTCGCCCGGCTGGCGCGGCTCTATTACGGCGCGGCGGACCCCAAGGGCGGCGGTGTTGAGCACGGCGCCAGGATCTTCCATCAGCCGACCTGCCACCATCAACCGGAACTCTATCCCGGCATCGGCGAGGACGAGGCGGCGGCGCTGTTACGGGCCTTCTTCCAGGAACGGCGATAATCGGCTAGAATTCCGGTCTGTACGGGGAATATGGGGACAGTGCATTCGCAATAGGCGCGGGGAATGTTCCATGGCGACCCAGCAAACGACTCAGCGGCTGATATGGCGCGACGAATACCTGATCGGGGTCGACGAGCTGGATTGGGAGCACCAGGATCTGTTCCAACGGCTCAACGAACTGCATGACGCCCTGGCCAAGAGCGGTGATTTGGAGGCGATTGAAGACTGCCTGGGCGAGATACATGCCCGGGTGGAGTCCCACTTCGCGCTGGAAGAGCAATATATGCGCGCCAACAAATTTGCCGGCTATGACGCCCATAAGGAGGAGCATGACGAATTCCTCGAGGTCCTGGTGGAGCTGGCCAAGGGCATCCTTGATGATCCGGAACCGGAGCGCCGGGACAATCTGGAATTCCAGCTTCAGGCCTGGGTGATCAACCACGTCATCACCTCCGATAGGGATCTGGCAACGACGGCCTAGCCTCTTAGAGCAACCCGCATTCAATTGGATTCAATTGAATGCGGATAAGTTGCTCTATTCTAAAGGTTTTAGCGCATGGTTTCGGGTTTGATTGAACCCGACATGCGCTAAATCACACCCTCCGCCCGGAAGGCTTCAATCTCGCCGCTGTCATAACCGGCTTCGGCCAGGATTTCCTCGGCATCGGCGCCGGGCGCCACCGGCGCGCGGTCGATGGAGGCGCCGCCGTGGGCCAGGCGGAAACCATTGGCGACCAGGTTCAGGGTACCAAAAGGACTCTCCACGCTCTGCATGACGTCCCTGTGCTGCAACTGCGGATGCGAGACAGCCTCGGCGATATTTCGTACCTGGCTGGCCGGCGCGCCGGCTTCTGCCAATCTCGCTTCCCAGGTGGCAATATCGTCGGAGGCGAAGGCGTCTTCGATGATTTGCCGCAAGGCCGGCTCGTGCTCCGCCCGGCCATGCCAATCGCTAAACCGGGGATCGTCGAGCAGTTCCGGCTGGCCGATGGCATGCATCAGGGCCTGGAATTGCTTTTCGGTGTTCACCGCCAGCAACAGATTGTCCTCGCCGACCTTGAACAGATTGGCGGTCGGGCGGCGGCTGATCGCCTGATTGCCGTATTGGCCATGCACATGCCCCGTGGTGGTGTGCTCGCTGACCAGGGGCGAGAGAAACGCCAGGGTGGAATCCAGCATCGCCACATCGATGCACTGGCCCTTGCCGGTCTGGCTGCGTTGAAACAGGGCCGAGGCGATGGCGAAGGCGGAGGTCATGCCGCCAATGGCATCGCAGACCGCGAAGCCGGCCCGTGTCGGCCCCGTACCCTCATGGCCGGTGATCGACATGATGCCGGAGACCGCCTGGATCCGCCCGTCGTACGAGGGCGTATTGCGTTCCGGCCCGTTCTGGCCAAAGCCCGACACCGCGCAATAGATCAGGCCGGGATTGATCGCCGACAGAGCTTCGTAGCCGACACCCAGGCGGTCCATGACGCCGGGGCGAAAATTCTCCGTCACCACGTCTGCGGTCTTGACCAGACGCTTGACGATCTCCACCGCCTTCGGGTCCTTCATATCAAGCGCGATGTTGCGCTTGTTGGCGTTGATGGAGATCCAGCCCGGCGCCATGCCCCGATCGCTCCATTCCTTCGACAGGGGGCCGTTGCGCATTTCCTCGCCGCCGGGCCGTTCCACCTTGATGACATCGGCGCCCAGCACCGCCAATTGATAGGTGCCGAACGGACCGGCGAAGACCTGGGTGAAGTCCAGAACGCGCACGCCCTCGAACGGTCTACTCATGATGGGGCTCTACTCCGCTGCGTCGGACTGTGGTTTTTCGGCACCGTCGCGGCGTTCCTTGGCGATGCGCTTGACCTCGTCGAACTCGGCCCGGCGGCGGGCAATTTCCTCCGCCGGAATCCGTTCCACGTTCTGGTAATCAAGCTTCCACTCACCATCCTCGTTCCAACGCTGCGGCGATTGCAGGGTGGTACGGGGACCGATGGCGCTTTCCAGCAGATCCAGGGCCAGGGCCATGGTTTGCGCCTGGGACTCCGGATCGTCGGGTTTGCCGCCCGAATTGCCCAGGGGAAAGTCGCTGAACAGAAAACGCGGCACGCCGCATTGTTCAACGATATCTTTTGAGCAGCCCATGATGACGGTGGGGATGCCGTTGGCTTCGAGATAACGTGCGGTCAGACTCACGGTCTGATGGCACACCGGTCAAGCCGCGACAATGACCGCCGCTTCGGCGCCATCCTCCCGTAGACGGGCCAGTACATCGGGGCAATCCTGCTCCACCGTGGTGACCTGGCTGCGGTTGGTCGGAGTGCCGTGGAAGCGCTCGGCCAGCCCGCCGATGCGGCCTTCCTCGGCGGCTTTCTTCAACTGCGCCAGGGGGAAGTAGGTGTTGATATCGGCGACGGTGGAATATTTCCGGTCATAGCCCAGGTGGGAGATGCGGACATCCGGCGCGCCCTCGATGCTGTCGGAATAAACCTGATAGAACTTGGCCGAGGCGTTGTACGCCGCGCCCGGTCCCTGATCGCCCTTGTCCGCCTGATACGGTGCGCAGGTGACCACCAGGCCCACCTTGGTCTCGTTCAGCGGCTTCGTCAGTTTGGTGAAGGGGACGTCGGTATATTGCGCCCAGCGATAGGGATTGCCGTAGCCCAGGGCCAGGTAATAGTCCCGCAAACGCTGCATGTAGGGTACCGGCAGGTCATGTGGGGAGGCAAAGCCCAGGGCTTCATCCTCTGTTGATCGTTTTGCCATTCTGGCATCCTTTCGGAAAATCATTGCTGCGGCATCATAACACAGACCGCGCCATAAACTGATAGGAGACTCGGACCGCCCGTGGCGCTACATTGTCGGAATGCAATGAACCAAAGACGAAGATCCGGGCGCATAGGCGCCCGCAAGGAAGGATAGGTAAGAGATGATCCCAGAATTTTCCGACCGCTCAAAGGATTTGCAGGAGCGGCTGCTGAAATTCATGGACGATACGGTGTACCCGAACGAGGACCTTTACCAGGAGCAACTCGAACAGAGCGCCGAGCGGTGGAGCGTGCCCCCCGTTTTGGAGGAGATGAAGGCCAAGGCCCGCGAACAGGGCCTGTGGAACCTGTTCTTGCCGGAGAGTGAAGAGGTGGAGCCGATGTCCAACCTCGACTATTCCCCGCTGTGCGAGATCATGGGCCGTTCGCCAATCGCGGCTGAGTCGACCAATTGCTCGGCGCCCGATACCGGCAACATGGAAGTGTTCACCCGCTACGCCAATGAGGAGCTCAAGGAACGCTGGCTAAAGCCGCTGCTGGACGGCAAAATCCGCTCCGCTTTCGCCATGACCGAGCCCGCCGTGGCCTCGTCCGATGCCACCAACATCGAAACCGCGATCGTGCGCGAGGGCGATGAATACGTCATCAACGGCCGCAAATGGTGGACCTCCGGCATCGGCGATCCCCGTTGCGAAGTGTTGATCCTGATGGGCAAGACGGATCCGGATAATTCCGACCGCTACCGTCAGCAATCCATGATCGTTGTACCCCGCAACACTCCGGGCATCACCGTTGAGAAGATGCTGCATGTGTTCGGCTATGACGATGCGCCGCATGGCCATGGTCAGGTGCTGTTTGAGAACGTGCGCGTGCCGGCCGATCATATCCTGCTGGGTGAGGGCCGTGGTTTCGAGATTGCCCAGGGCCGCCTCGGGCCTGGACGGATCCATCACTGCATGCGCCAAATCGGCGTTGCCGAACGGGCCTTGGAGAACATGTGCAAACGGGCGAAATCCCGCTTCGCCTTCGGCAAACTGGTTTCCGAACAGTCGGTCACGACCGAACGGATCGCCGAAGCGCGCATCGCCATCGATCAGGCCCGTCTGTTGGTGCTGTACGCGGCCCATAAGATGGACACGGTGGGCAACAAGGAAGCGCGCAAGGAAATCGCCATGATCAAGGTGGCGGTGCCGAACATGACCTGCCGTGTCGTTGACATGGCCATGCAGGTGCATGGCGGCGGCGGTGTCAGCCAGGTTTTCAATCTGGCGCATGCCTATGCCCATTCCCGCACCCTGCGCTTCGCCGACGGTCCCGATGAGGTGCATCGCGCACAGATCGGGCGTTTGGAGTTGCGTCGCTGGAATTAAATGCCCGCGACGACTAAGGTTGGGCGGGGCCGGTTAATCCGGCTCCGCCCAGTTTTGTTTTGCTGCTTGGTTGATTGGTGGGGACGGGATATTGGCAATCGATGATTGGTTTTCGGCCAGCTATGGCGAGGCGCGGGCGAAATTTCTGGGCACGGCCCAAGATGCCGGCGCGGCGCTGAAAAGTTATCCGCATCCCCTGAAGGGACCCGATGGCGGTGATTTGGCCCTGGATCTGGCCTATTTAGGCCCGCCCGATGCGGCCAAGGTCATGGTAACCGCCTCGGCGACGCACGGGATTGAGGGGTTCTGCGGCTCCGGCTGTCAGGTTGGATTTCTGGAAACCGCGCTGCACGAAGAGCTGCCCGATGGCGTTGCGGTGATGCATGTGCATGCCCACAACCCCCATGGTTTCGCCCATGAACGGCGGGTCACCGAAGACAATGTTGATCTGAACCGCAATTTTGTCGATTTCACCGCGCCATTGCCGGACAACGCCGCCTATGACGAAGTTCACGCCTGGCTGGTGCCCGATGACTGGGATGGCCCGTCGCGGCAGGCGGCGGACGACGCGATCGCGGCCTTCATCGATAATAACGGCATGTTCGCGTTTCAAGCGGCGGTCAGCGGCGGCCAGCACGGGCATCCCGACGGTTTGTTCTTTGGCGGTCAGGCGGCGACCTGGTCGCGGCAAACTATCGAGCGCCTGGCCCAGGAGCATTTGCACGGGCGTAGCCACGTGGCGTTGATCGATTTCCATACCGGCCTGGGACCGCGGGGATTTGGCGAATTGATTTCCGTCGATGCGGCCGGCGGGCCTGAGCATCTGCGCACGGTGGCCTGGTACGGCGATGAGGTCCGTATCCCCGGCTCTGGCGACAGTGTCTCGGCCAAGGTCAACGGCACCATCGAGACCGGATATCATGCCCTGTTGCAAGATACCGAAAGCACCACCATCGCCATCGAATTCGGCACCCTGCCGCCGGAGGAGGTGTTGCAGGCCCTGCGCGCCGACAACTGGCTGTATCTGCACGGCGATGTTGCCTCCCCCATGGGCCGGGACATCAAGCAGCACGTCCGGGCCGCGTTTTACGGTGAAGACAGCCAATGGAACGCGGATGTCTGGCAGCGCGGCCTGGATATCGCGCGCAAAACCATGAAGGGCCTGGCGGAAAGTTGAGTGCCACCGAACATTTCCGGCCGGATTATGCCGCCTGCCGCGACTATTTCCTGGATTTGGCCGCAGCCTCGGGCGGCGAGCTATTGCGGGCCGACAATCCGGCTCCCGGTCCCGATGGACTGGCCCTCAGCACGGAATTCCTGCGCCTGGGACCGGCGGATGCGGAACGGGCCCTGATCCTGGTTTCCGGCACCCACGGTGCTGAAGGCTTCGCCGGTTCCGCCATTCAATGCGCCTGGCTGGCGGATCATGCGCCGTTGCCCGAAAATATGGCGGTCGTGATGGTGCACGGCCTGAACGCCTTTGGTTTCGCGCATCTGCGCCGGGTCAATGAAAACAACGTCGATCTGAACCGCAACTTCATCGACCATGAGGATGAACATCCCCACAATGAAGGCTATGCCAAGATCGGCCATGTTCTGGCAGTCAACTCACTGGAGGGACCCGACCGGGACGATGCCGACGGGGAGATGGAACGCCTTGGCGCGGAAATGGGCCATTTGAACATTATGCGCGCCGTTGGCGGACAGTACGATGATCCCCAGGGGATGTTTTATGGCGGCCGGGTGCCGGTCTGGTCGAACCGCGCCCTGCGTGAATTTCTGCCCAAGCTGCTGCCGGCGGTAAAGCTGGCGGCCTATGTGGATATACATACCGGTCTGGGGCCGACGGGTTACGGCAGCCCGATGTGCTATCACGCGCCGAAGACGGACGATTTCGCCCTGGCGCGGCAATGGTGGGGCAAGGATGTCACCGCGGCGGCGGCCAAGATCAATCATGGCAAGACCGGCAATGGCGCCATGGAAGCCCTGGCGCCGGCGCGCGTCATATGCCTGACCCTGGAATTCGGCACCTTGCCGTTCGAAGGTGTGCTGGCGGCGCTGCGTGATGAACATGCTTTGTGGCGGCAAGGTCATACCGGCGGCGGCGCTACGATCAAGAACAACTTCCGGGCCGCCTTTTGCCGTGACGATGCGACCTGGGAGGCATCGGTGATCGAGCGTGGGCTGCAAATTTCAAACGCTGCCATCAAGGGCCTCATAGAATTATAAGAAATTGAATTTATGCAATTATAACAGACTGTAACGTTATATATTTAATCTAAAATCTCAAAAAATTAGTTGCCAACGGCGCCGTTGGTTCGATGTGAAAGGGTGCCATGTCGGCGTTGCTGCCGGGCAATTTCTTGCGCCGTGGCCTTGGTTGATCCGGCGCCCATGCAGTTGATGGATTTATGTCTGTGTAACAGTTTTATTAATGAGAAATTAGCTTATCGCCCTCATATTTGGTTAGGCCGAAGGTATGTGATCGCATACGAAATCGGGGAGAGATGAGAAAGCATGGCATCGGGCAGCCAAAATAATGATAACGGCCAGGAGCCGGACAACGAGGCTTTGGACGATCTGGAAGCTAGCGGGCAGGTCATTGCCACGGGCGAAAAGATTGTAGAATCCGTCGGCAAGATCGAAGAGGTCCTGCAAACCGCCGACTCGGGCGCGAACGCCTACGGCGATGCCCTGGCTGAATTCGGTGAAAAAATTCTGGCCGAGG
The DNA here is from genome assembly GCA_964631725.1 of uncultured Rhodospirillaceae bacterium. Classification (GTDB taxonomy): domain Bacteria; phylum Pseudomonadota; class Alphaproteobacteria. Next base: position 42,319 of record CAZVYX010000002.1, read on the forward strand.
GCGGCGAGGAAGCACAGGCGTTGATCGCCCAGATGCAGCGTCACACCCAGGAAATGCAACAGCAGAACAAATTACTCCGCGATCAATTGGCGGAATCGTCGGGCGAGATCGACAAGTTGCGCGGCGACCTTGAAGAGGTGAAGCGGGAGGCCACGATTGATGGCCTGACAAATGTCGGCAACCGCAAGTACTTCGATGTCAAACTGCGGGAGATGACTGAAATCGCCAGGGAATCGGGCGAGCCCCTGTCGCTGTTGATGTTCGATGTCGACAATTTCAAGATCTTTAACGACACCCATGGCCATCAGATCGGCGATCAGGTACTGCGCCTGGTGGCCCGGAGCTTGAAGGAAAGCGTCAAGGGCCGCGATATCGTGGCCCGTTATGGCGGTGAGGAATTTTCGATCATTCTATCCGGCGCGGTGTTGAAGAACGCCCTCAAGGTTGCCGACGATATCCGCGCCACGGTGGCGAAGCGCCGCCTCGTCCGCAAAAGCTCGGGCGAGATCTTCGCCAACATCACCGTGTCCGCCGGGGTGGCGTTCTATCGTCCGGGCGAACCCGTCAATGATCTGATTGAACGCAGCGATGCCGCCCTTTACAGCGCCAAGGCCGCCGGCCGCAACAAGGTCATGGCGGAAGCGGAACCGGAGAAAATTGCCGTTAATCAGTAAGTGGCTGCCTACGCCCGGGCGTAGCTTTTCAGAATATCATCGACCACCCGTTCCAGATGCAGCACGGTGCTGCATGTCTTGGCGACGTGGCAGAACTGGCGGTAGCGCGGCATTTCGCTATCGCCGGTGCCCCAGAAGGTTTCCGGCTCCGGATTGAGCCAGATCACGCTGCGCGACTGGTCGTGGATACGGCGCATGATGTCGATGCGCGGGTCGGTGAAGTTGGAACGGCCATCGCCCAGAATAATCACCGTGGTATGGCGGTCCAGGGTCTCCATGAAACCTTCTTCATAGTCGGCCAGGGCCTGGCCATAGTCGGTGGAGCGGAAACCGATGGCGTTCATGATCTCGGGGATCGCCTGCTCCACATCGTTCTGTTCCAGGATCTCGCCGACGCTGATCAGGCCGTCGGAAAAGGCATAGGCTTCCAGGTGCGCGATGACCTCGTGCAGGGAATAGAGGAACAGCAGCAGGAACCGCGCCGCGGCGGCGACGGATTTGGAAACATCGCAGATCACCACGATCTTCGGCCGCTCGATCTTGATCTGTTTCCACAGAACCTCGAACGGGATGCCGTCGTGGGGCATGTTGCGGCGCATGGTCCGGCGAATATCGAGCTGGCCGCGCCGGGTATGTTTGCGCCGGCGGCTATAGCGCGACGCCAGGCGCTTGGCCATGCGGCGGACGATGCGGTGCATGCGGTCGAAATCCCGGTGTTCCAGGTTCGACATGCGCGTTTCCATGAGGAATTCCTCGCGCAGATTTTCGCCGTTCGCCCGGGCGTATAGTTCGTACTGCCGTTCCACGAATTGCCGCGATTCATCCAGCAGATAGCGCCGGCCCTGTTCCAGGCGCTTAGCCAGATCCATGGCACCTTCGCCTTCGCCGTCCTCGTCACCCTCGCCGCTGCGCCGCAGTGCCGCAATCAGGCGTTCAAGGTCGCGCAGGCCCATGTCATCAAGTATACGCCGCGCGAAGTAGCCCCGTTGGCTGAAGAACTTAATCTCCGTCGCGCCGACCTGATTGGCCGATTGCTCCATCGCCGCCGCCAGTTCGCTGCCGTCGGCATCCAAGACCATTTCCGCCAGGGGCACGTTGCCCAGTTGATCGGCGAAGTCGGCATCGCTTTCCGCGCCCTCGGGCGGCTGGCTGCTTTCGCCGTCGTCGTCTTCATCGCGCTCGGCGAATTCATCGCGCTGGAAGAACATTTCGAAACATTCATCGAAATTGGCGACTTCTTCCGGCGTTTTCGCCAGGGCCACGCATAGGGCATCCTTGAACAACTGCCGGTCGCTGTAGCCAACGACATCGACCGTGCGGTGCGCGTCAATGCTCTCCGCCGGCGAGACGCGGATGTCGGCGGCGCGAAGGGCGCGGAAGAAATTCTCAAGTGGTCGCTGCATAGCCCCGATCCCCGGCCTGGCGCGCCTTGCGGGTCAATTCAGCGACTTGCGGGCGCACCGCGTTGATATCCGTTTCGAACTTCAACAACACATTCAAGGTATCGCGGATCAGATCGGCCGACAGATCGTCGGCGTGCAGCAACAAAAGGACGCGGGCCCAATCCAGGGTTTCCGAGATGGAGGGCAGTTTTTTCAGATCCAACTCCCGCAGCATCTGCACGAAGGCAACCAGTTTACGCCGCAGCTTAAGCTCGATATCGGGCACTCGGGCGGCCACGATCTGCTCTTCCAGCTTGGCGTCGGGCAGGGGAATATAGAGATGCAGGCAGCGCCGTTTCAGGGCATCGCCCATTTCCCGCATGTTATTCGAGGTGAGGAAGACCAGCGGTGCCACGGTTGATGTAACGGTGCCGATCTCGGGTATCGTCACCTGATAGGCGGAGAGAATTTCCAGCAAAAAGGCCTCGAACTCCTCGTCCGATTTGTCGATTTCATCGATCAGCAAAACCGCGCCGTGCTTCTGGCGCAAGGCCTTCAACAATGGCCGGGGTTCAAGGAATTCCTCGGAAAAGAACAGATCGCCGAAACCGTGCAGTTTCTTCATGGCGCCGTCCAGGTCCGGTGTGTCGCCCAGGACATCACCCATCTTGTCCTTCAGGATCTGGGTGTAGAGCAGTTGCTTACCGTATTTCCATTCATACAGGGCCTTGGATTCATCAAGGCCCTCGTAGCATTGCATGCGGATCAGGGGCAGACCCAGCCAGGCCGCGCTGGCCAGGGCCAGTTCGGTCTTGCCGACGCCGGCGGAACCTTCCACCAGGATCGGTTTGGTCAAATTCTCGGCAACAAAAATGGCGGTGGCGATCTGCCGCGAGGCGATATAGCCCTGGTCATCAAGACCGGCGATAATGTTTTCCACGTTATCGAACTTGGCGGCGCTGGATTCGTTCATGGGTCTCTTTTCACTAACTATCAATTACGGTTTCCGGCCTACGAAGCGCCGGTCAACAGGGCTTGGCCACGCTTGCGCGCCTGGAGATCACGGGCCGTGGCGGCAATGCCCAGGGATTTCACGAGGTCTCGATTAGCGACGGAAAGCGTGTCCGATACCTCTATATCCCACGTGTTGATGAATGCCTCAACCTCCCGCTCCACATTTCGTGCCGTCTCCCGCGCGGCGGCGGCCAGCAGTGACAGGGTTTCGTCGATATCTTCGCGGCCGCTATCGAGCAAATCGGCGGCCCGAAGCGCGATCGCGGATAATGCCTCGGGCATGGCGACAAGGCGGCCCAGGGACAGCTCCATCTCCGCCTCCAGCGGTTTTTCCGCCGCCGCCCGGCACAGCAGGCGGAAACGATGACGCATGGCGCCGGCGGTCTTGGCCGCGCCCATGGCGTCTTCGACCCGGCGCATGGGCAGGGATATGGCGTTAAAGGCATCGCCCAGGGGGCCGAGACGGTTGGCGGCGGGTATACGCACATCTGTTAGTTTGAGGCCGCAATGGGGCGAGGGGTGGAGGAAATCGACTTCCACCCCGGCGGTGATCTCCAGGCCTTCGCTGTCCTTGGGCACAATGAACGAGGTAAAGGAACGGCGGCCATCCACCTCGTCCGTAATGGCCAAGACCAGAAACAGGTCTGCCAGCGGACCGTTGGTCAAATAGGCTTTTTCACCATTCAGGATGACCTCGTCGCCCACGATTTCGGCCCGCGTGGACAGGCGCTTCGGATGCGCGCCGGCGCCCGGTTCCGAGATTGCCATGCAGGCGGTATGGGTGCCCGCCGCCATGCCCGGCAGATAGGCCGCTTTTTGCGCCTCGGTTCCCAGGCCCAGAATATGCAGCCGGCCATTCAGGGACTGGCCCATCCAGGATATGGCCACGCCCTGACAACCGCCGACATCGGCCAGGGTCTCCAGGGTCTGGGCCAGGGCGCGGTAGTCGCCGCCCCGGCCGCCATATGCCTCCGGCAGGGCAATGGCCATCAGGCCCGCCTGTCCCATGGCGGACCACAGATCGGCGGGGAAATCATGGCGCTGGCTCAGGCCGTCCCGGGGCGCGATCTCCCGGCGCGCGAATTCCGCGACTTCGGCCCTTAACGCCGCGTGATCAAAGCTTGTCATGACGCCACTCCCATACTTCGTCTATACTGAACCCAAGCATACCCCAAGATTACCGCGGAGAGAGCAAATGTATGAGTTTACGGATCGCTGCAAGGATTACCTGGAACGGGTGCAGGCCTTCATGGACCGACATGTCTATCCGGCGGAGCAGATCTATGCCGAACAGACCCACGAGCACGAGACCCAATGGAACGGCTTTCCGCCGATCCTGCAGGAATTGAAGGCCAAGGCAAAGGCCGAGGGATTGTGGAACATGTTCATCGCCGAGGAGAAATTTGGTCCCGGCCTGTCGAACTACGAATTTGCCCCGATCATGGAAATTCTCGGCCGCACGCCGATGGCGCCGGAGGTTTTCAACTGCGCCGCGCCGGACGTGGGCAATATGGAAGTCTTGGCCCAATTCGGCAACGAGGCCCAGCAGGAACGCTGGTTGACGCCGCTGCTGGATGGCGAAATCCGCTCGGTCTTTTGCATGACCGAGCCCAATGTGGCCTCCTCCGATGCCACCAACATCGAAACCAGCATCGACCGGGACGGCGATGAATACGTCATCAACGGGCGCAAATGGTGGAGCAGTGGCATCGGTCATCCGGCCTGCGAGATCGCCATCGTCATGGGCAAGAACGATCCCACCGCTGAACGCCACAAGCAGCAATCCATGATCCTGGTGCCGACGAATACGCCCGGCATGGAAGTGGTCCGCATGCTGCCGGTGTTCGGTTATGAGCATGCTCCCCATGGCCACGGCGAGGTGGTCTTCAAGGATGTCCGCGTACCGGCCACGAACATGCTGCTGGGCGAGGGGCGCGGTTTCGAGATCGCCCAGGGCCGATTGGGGCCTGGACGCATTCATCACTGCATGCGCCTGATCGGCAAGGCCGAACGTGCCTTGGAGGAAATGATGCGCCGGGCCAAGGCGCGGGTCGCCTTCGGCAAGCCGTTGGCGGAGCGCGACACGGTGCGGGCCGATATCGCCAATTCACGTTGCGAGATCGACCAGGCCCGGCTGCTGGTTCTGAATGCGGCCTGGAAGATGGATAAGGAAGGCAACAAGGGCGCGCGCAAGGAAATTGCCATGATCAAGGTAGTGGTACCCTTGATGGCGCAAGGTGTCCTGGACCGGGCCATTCAGATCCATGGCGGTGGCGGCGTTTCCGACGACTTCGGCCTGGCGCACGCATTTTCCGAGGCGCGTTATCTGCGTATCGGTGACGGCCCGGATGAAGTGCACCGGGAAGCCATTGCGAAACTGGAACTGCGTTCCTTGAACTAGAGCAATTTTCAATTAATCGGAGCCGCTTTCGCGACCTAGGTAATTGGTTCAATTGCTCTTTTCTTAAGAGTCCGAGCATGTTTAGAAGAAACATGCTCTAGGTCTCTTGTACAAATAGGGGGCCTGGCATCCGTGCCGGGCCCTTTTTTTGGGAGAATGCGGCTGCGAGGGCCGAACAGCTAGTTCAGGCTGCTTTGGACGGTTGCCGAGGCGGCGGTAACGGGGCGCTGGATGTTCTCGCGGTAATCCGACGTGGAGTCCCAGACCATGACAAAGGTGAACACGTAAAGAACCATGCCCAGGGCCACGGTGCTCCAAATCGATACTTCGCTGGTTTTTTGCATTATCATTCCTCTGGCCGCAGCGTCGAACCAAACTTGGTCCCAATTCGCCCAGGGCCGTCCGCGTACAAACATTGACCTTATATCTAGGACAATACGAAAGAGTTAACCGTGTGACATGGGGTCGCGGGTCCGATCAGGCGGCGCGCTTGCCGGTCTGTATATCGTTCAGCATTTCCGCCAGCACTGCCCTGTCCCTATCGGTGCTAACGGGGATGGAGAAACCCACGTCCGTCAGTACGCCATCGAAACGCTCCACCATCTTTTGCCCGATCTCTTCATAAACACCGACAACGGCGTACTTATTCAGCACATCGTCATCGACGTGATCGGGCATTTCATCCCATTTTTGTGCCCGCGAGAGGTGGCTGAGTTTCTCGGCCAGATCGCCCAGGTCAAATATTTCGAAGGCTTTGCGATAGGCCGGTGTGGAAGCGTAAAAGGACACCCGGGCCCGTACCTCCCTGATCCTGGCTTGCAGACTGTCTTCGTCCGGCGCCGTGGCGACCAGGGGTTTCATGGCGATGGCCAAGGCGTTCGGGTCCCGGCCCGCGATCTCCGCCCCCTTGGCGAAGGCCGGTTTCATGACTTCCTGAATATATTTCGGCGTGCAGACGGGATGCGGCCGCATGCCGTCGCCCACTTCACCCGCCACCCGGCACATATAGGTATTCAGCGCCGCCAGGTGGATGGGAATGTCGGGATGGTCGATGGGGCCGGGATCGAACAGCGGCACCATCAGGTTCAGCTTGTAGTGCTCGCTGTCGAAATCCAACGGCGTACTGTTTTGCCAGCAATCCCACACCGCCCGGACCGCCCGGACATAGTCGCGCATCCACGGGCCCATGGGGTGCGGCTCCAGCCCGAAGCGCCGCTTGATATGGCCCCGGACCTGTGGCCCGAGGCCAAGGGTGAACCGCCCCGCCGAGAGCCGTTGCAGGTTCCATGCCGACATCGCCGTAATCGCCGGGCTGCGCGGAAAGGCAATCGCCACCGAGGTCGCCAGCGACACCTTCTCGGTCGCCTGGGCCGCCAGGGCCAGCACCATGAAGGGATCTTCCTTGGTCTCCGTCGAGACGATGCCGTCAAAGCCAAGGGTATCGATCAGCGCCGCATTGTCGTAGGCCTTGGTGATGTCGATGGGCATCTCGGGCGCCCGCAGGCCAGGGTCCGTCTTGCCCAGAACAAGTTCCGTATATACGCGCACTATTGTCTCCTAGTCGCCAAATAAACCGCGAACCGGCAGGGCGTAGGTCAGCATCAGGCTTTCCGTGCCGGGGTTCTTGTCGCCGATGGAGGCGTTGGACATGTGCGAGATGGAGAGGCCCAGGCGGGCCCGGTCATCGAAGCGGTAGGCGACTTCGAGCTGGCTGCGAAACTCCAAATCGTGGCCCAGGTCCTTGCCGTCGCCCTCGGCATAGGCGCCGGGCGCGAAGCTGATGGTGGTAACGATGCGGTTGCCAAGAAACACATCAACCAGAACCCCGGCATAGCCGTAGGCCCCGCCGTCGGAGGTGCCCATGACGCCGGCGAAGGGCTTGAAGATCCATAGCTTGATATCGGAGCGGTATTCCAACCGGCCCTCCGCCGCCGTCTGGTCCTTGCCGATGTCGAACGCGCCGGCGCTGAAGGCGATGAAATCCGGGTCATCCGCCCAGGCCGATGATACCGGCAGGGCCAGAAAAAGCGCGCAGGCCCAGGCCAAGTGTCGTAACGGGTGCAACCGCATACTGTATATCCTCCCAATTTCCACGCAGTCTAATGCAGGCTCGGGGCCGGGGGAAGCATGTCGGGGGCGGGAGTGTTATAAACCGGCATGAGCGTCCGGATTTTCATCATCATACTGCTGCTTTACGCCGGAACGGCGGCGGCGGGCCCGTTGGTCAAAAGCGGCCAGGGCCGTGTCGTCGAAGTGGTGGACGGCGATACGTTGTTTCTGGACGATGGCGTGCAGGTTCGCCTGGTCGGCATTCAGGCGCCGAAGCTGCCCCTGGGGCGGCGCAATTTTAAGGCCTGGCCCCTGGCGGCGGAGGCCAAGCGGGCGCTGGAGGACCTGAGTCTGGGCCGGCTGGTCAAGCTATCCTATGGCGGCCGGCGGATGGACCGCTATGGCCGCGCCCTGGCCCATTTGCACCGCGAGGATGGTTTGTGGATACAGGAACAAATGCTGCGTCAAGGTCTGGCACGGGTCTACAGCTTTCGCGATAACCGGGCCGTGGTGCCCGAGATGCTGGCAGCGGAGCGCGCCGCGCGGGCTGCTAAGCTGGGGATCTGGGGGCACCGCTGGTACCGTATCTGGCAACAGGAAGAACTGCACCGTGGCCTGGAAGGTTTCTTCCTGATCGAGGGCACGGTGTTGAAGACGGCACAGATCAGGGGGCGGATCTATATGAATTTCGACCAGGACTGGCGTCAGGACTTCACTATCACGGTTGCGCCCCGCGACCGTAAGCTGTTCGAACGGGCCGGCTTTGAACATGGCGCCATGGCTGGCCGCCGGGTACGGGTACGGGGTTGGTTGAAGCATTTCAACGGGCCGTCCATCGAGGCGACCCATCCCGAACAGATCGAGCTATTGATCCAGACCGATTGATCGCTAGACTCAGCCTGAACAAAGGGGGAGGGGATAATATGAAAATCGCTGTGATGGGAACCGGCGCCATGGGCGGCTATGTCGGCGCCCGCCTGGCCGAGGCGGGGGCGGATGTGACCTTCATTGCCCGGGGGCCGCATCTGGCAGCGATGCGCCGGGACGGCCTGAAGGTAACCAGCCCGGAAGGGGAGATCCATATCAATCCAGCCTCGGCAACCGATGATCCGGCCGAGGTAGGGCCCGTGGATTTGATCCTGCTGGGCGTCAAACTTTTCGATGTTGAGATTGCCGTCGATCGTCTACGGCCCATGCTGGGCCCCGACACGGGCGTGATCTCGCTGCAAAACGGTATCGATACGCCGGCGGTGATTTCGCGGATCGCCGGGCCGCAACACAACGTCCCGGGGATTGCCATGATCAACGGCGAGATCGCGGCGCCCGGCGTGATCCAGCATAATGCCATGAATGATCTGATCGTCGGTGAGCCCGATGGCAACGCCAGCCCGCGCATGACGGCATTGGAGGCGCTTGGCGGAGCCTCTGCCCTGAACTTGCGCATAAGTACGGATATCGAGTTGGAGCTTTGGCGCAAGGTTCTGGCGCTGACACCGGCGGCGGGCCTTAGTTGTCTCACCCGGCAGCCCTTGGGCCGGGTCCGCGAAACCCAGGAGTGTTGGGATTTGCTACAGGAGGCGATGGCGGAGGTCGTTGCCGTGGCCCAGGCCGAAGGGGTGGGCTTGGGCGAGACAGATATCGAAAATGTATCGGCAAGTGTGCGGGAATTCATGCCGCCGACCTGGCGCGGCTCCCTGGTCACCGATTTGGAGGCCGGCCGGCGGCTGGAGGTCGAATGGCTGCATGGCGCGATCTGCCGCCTCGGCAAGAAGCACGGCATCGACACGCCGTTCCATCGCGTGGTCCTCGGTGCGCTGATGCCTTCGGCTGGTGGTAACGCCTAGAGCAATTTTCAATCAATTGGATTCGCCTTGGCGATCCATGGGATTGGTTCAATTGCTCTTTTCTTAAGAGTCCGAGCATGTTTAGAAGAAACATGCTCTAGGAGATATTGGCGGCGATCTCCTCGCTGATCCGCCACAGCCTTTCCTGCGCCAACTCGTCCATGCTTTTGGGTGACGACGCGACGGCGCGGCATTTATTGAAATACGCACCGGAGGTTTCAGCCAGTTCGGGGGCGGTGGCGACGTGGACGGAGGTCTTTGCCCCGGCCTCCACCGATATCGCCAGCAAAGCCTGGCCCAGACGCATGATCATGCCCGGTAGGCCAGGGTTGTTATGGCCGAATTTGCTGCGTACGAAACCGGGATGCAGGCTGTTGGCGGTCATCGACGTGCCTTCCAGGCGACGGGCCAGGGCGTTGGTGAACATGACATTCATCAGCTTCGAATGGCAGTAGGCGGGCCAGCCGGCATAGTTTGCTCTGCCCTGAAGGTCGTCGAAATTGACGCTGCCCTGGCGGTGGACGCGGGAGGCGACATTGATAATGCGGCCCTGTTTGGCCCGGCTCAGGTTCGGCAGCAGCAGGTCGGTCAAGACGAAATTGGCCATGTGGTTGAGGGCAAAGGTATATTCCAGACCCTCGGCGGTTTCCGCGCGCTGACGGTAGAAGCCGCCGGCATTGTTCAACAGCACATCGATATGGCCATGGCTGTCCGAGAGCCGTTGGGCCAGAGCGCGGACCTCGCGCAACAGGGATAGATCCGCTACCTCGAAGGATATTTCAGGGTTGTTGGTGGCATCGCGCAGTGCCAAGGTGGCGTCGGCGCATTTTGGGTCATTGCGGCCGACGATGATGACCTTGGCCCCCATCAGCGCCAGTTGCCGGGCGCAGACATAGCCAATGCCGTCACTGGCGCCTGTGACCACTGCGACCGAGCCCTGCATGGACAATATTCCAATCATCATCCGACCAATATCCCATTCAATCATGATCATTGGTGAAAAGGAAATGTCCCCGCCCAGCCCTGATCACGGATATTGACCGCGGCGGCAATTCGGGCAATAATCTAACAAGCGTTAGATTTTATTATGACAAAAATGAACGGAGGAAACAGCAGATGAAATTCGGCATGATGTACTTATTCAGTGAGTACGGCGAAATTCCCCAGGCGCAGGTCTTTAAGGAGTTCCTGGAAGAGGTGGAACTGGCCGAGGAACTGGGCTTCGATTCCATCTGGTTGCCGGAGCATCATTTCTCCGTTTACGGCATGTTGGGGGATACCCTGACCATGGCCGCCGCGATCGCCCAGCGTACCAAGAAAATCAAGATCGGCACGGCGGTGGTGCTGCTGCCATTGCAGCATCCGGTACGGGTCGCCGAACAGGCCGCGCTTGTCGACTGCCTGAGCGAGGGCCGCTTGCTGCTCGGCGTTGGCCGGGCTTACCAGCCGGGCGAATTCGCCGGCTTTGGCGAGAACCCGGACGTTTCCCGCGAGATGTTCTTTGAGTCCATGGACATTCTGCTGAAATGCTTCTCCGGCGCGCGCTTTTCCCACGAGGGCGACTTCTGGCAGGTCAAGGATGTGCAGCTCTATCCCGCGCCGGTACAGGATCCCCATCCGCCGATCTATATGGCCGCCGTCTCGCCGCCGTCATATAAACTGGCGGCCGAGCATGGCCTTTCGATCCTGCGGGCGCCGCGTTTCACATCGTTGGAACTGGTGCAGGAGCAATTCGGTGAATACAGCAAATACATGAAAGAGGCGGGCCGCGATCCCATGGCCATCGATCAGCCCATGCTGATGCAGACGTTCGTTGCCGAAAGCGGTGCTGATGCCAAGAAAATCGCTGAAAAGCATGCCATGTGGTACCACGACCTGTTCCAGGTCGTGCTGCCCGGCGCGCCCGGCAAGGAGATCCACAAAGGCTACGAGATCTATGACACCGTGCGCAAAGCCCATGCCAAGGTCACTTACGACGATCTGGCGGAGTGGGGCAGTGCTTTCGGCGATCCGGAGCATGTCGCCGACCGTATCGTGACCTACGCCAAGGAAGCCAACGTCAACCACTGGATGGCGGAAATGAAGTTTGGCGGCATGAACCACGAGGACACCATGCGCTCCATGAAGCTGTTCGCCAGCGAAGTCATGCCGCGGGTGAAGGAAAAACTGGGCGAGGACGCCGCCTAGGGCCACGACCTGGAAAAATCGAAGGGGCCTGCCGGATTAGCTTCCGGTGGGCCCTTCTTTTTGCCATAATCTAACAACTGTTGGAATTTTAATAATCAAAAAGCGTGAATCGGAGGAAAACCATGAAGTTCGGCATGATGTATTTGTTCAGCGAGTACGGTGACATTCCCCAGGCCCAGGTCTTCAAGGAGTTTTTGGAGGAAGTGGAACTGGCCGAGGAATTGGGTTTCGATTCCATCTGGCTGCCGGAACATCATTTCACTGTGTACGGCATGTTGGGGGATACCCTGACCATGGCCGCCGCCATTGCCCAGCGCACCAAGCGGATCAAGATCGGCACGGCGGTGGTGCTGTTGCCGCTGCAGCACCCGGTGCGTGTCGCCGAACAGGCCGCCTTGGTTGACTGTCTGAGCGAGGGGCGTCTGCTCCTTGGCGTCGGCCGGGCCTATCAGCCGGGCGAATTTGCCGGCTTTGGCGAGAACCCCGATAACTCCCGCGCCATGTTCTTCGAGTCCATGGACATCCTGATGAAATGCTTTTCCGGTGAACGCTTCTCCCACAAGGGCGATTTCTGGCAGGTCGAGGATGTGCAGCTTTATCCCGCGCCGGTGCAGGATCCCCATCCGCCGATCTATATGGCCGCCGTCTCGCCGCCGTCCTATAAGCTGGCGGCGGAGCATGGCCTTTCCATTCTGCGGGGGCCGCGCTTTACCTCGATGGATCTGGTGAAGTCGCAGTTCGCCGAGTACAGCAAGTATATGAAAGAGGCGGGGCGCGATCCCATGGCCATCGATCAGCCCTTGTTGATGCAGACCTTCGTCGCCGAGACCGATGGCGTCGCCAAGGACATCGCCGAAAAGCACGCCATGTGGTACCACGAGCTGCTGCAGTCGGTGCTGCCCGGCGCACCCGGCAAGAAGATCCACAAAGGCTATGAGATCTATGACACGGTGCGCGAGAAGCATGCCAAGGTCACCTACGACCAACTGGCGGACTGGGGTAGCGCCTTTGGCACGCCGGAGCATGTGGCGGAGCGCATCATCACCTACGCCGAGGAAGCCCACACCAACCACTGGATGGCGGAAATGAAGTTCGGCGGCATGAACCACGAAGATACCATGCGCTCCATGCGCCTGTTCGCCGAGGAAGTGATGCCACGGGTGAACGACGCGCTGGGTAAGGACGCCGCCGCCTAGGGCACCATTGCCCATATGGATTGGCACGGGCCATCCATCGAAGTGCAAACCACCGCTGACAAGGCGGTGGTTTCGCTTTATTGGTGGTCAGTAATTCAGTTGGGTGGAGAAGAAGATATGGACTACGAAAACATTCTGTTTGAGAAGACCGGCGCCGATGGCGCGGTTGGCCTGATAACCCTGAACCGGCCGGAGAAGCTGAACGCCTGGACCCATGACATGCGCGATGAGTTCCTGCATGCCATGGACGAGGTGAACAATGATCCCGCCATGGGCGCCATGGTGGTGACCGGCGCGGGCAGAGGCTTCTGCGCCGGCGCCGATATTGGTGCCATGTTCAAAAAGCAACTTGATGATGACGGGCCGCGCCGTCCTTCCACCGCCGCCAACTGGGTCAAGGCGGTGCGCGCCGCCAAACCCATGATCGCCGCTGTCAACGGCGCCTGCATTGGTGTCGGCCTGACCCAGATTCTGCCCTGCGACTACATCATGGCCTCGGACAAGGCCAAGTTCGCCTGCGCTTTCGTTAAGATGGGCGTGGTGACGGAACTGGCCTCGTCCCACTTCCTGGTCCAGCGCATGGGCTGGGGCAATGCTTCCGAGGCCGCCTTGACCGGGCGCACCATGTCCGGCGAGGAGGCCGTGCGGCAGGGTCTGGCAGACCGTCTGGTCGCCCATGACGATCTGCTGGATGAAGCCGTGGCCCTGGCCGATATGATTGCCCAGAACCCCAGCCGGCAACTACGCATGGTCAAGGAATTGCTGACCCAGAACGGCAGCGAGGACGATCTGGACAAGGTTCTGGCGCGGGAGACCAAGGCGCTGGAAGTGGCCTACGACACGCCCGAGCATAAGGAAGCGGTGAATGCTTTCCTGGAAAAGCGCAAACCTGATTTTCGCAAAGTAGCGGAGTAGACCATGAACAAGCTGATCATCCACGGCGCCTTCAACACGCGGACCAGCCGGGTCATTTGGATGGCCCTGGAACTGGGCCTGGATTTTGAACACAACAATTTTCACTACAATACCGGCGGCACGCAAACGCCGGAGTTCCTGGCCATCAATCCCAACGGCACCTTGCCCGCGATCCAGGATGGCGATCTGTGCCTGTTTGAATCCCTGGCCATCAACCTCTACCTGGCCAACAAGCACGGCGGCGACCTGGGCCCCAAGGACGCCGCCGAATTAGGCTTGGCCACGCAATGGAGCTTGTGGGCCGCGACCGAGGTGGAAACAGCGGCCCTGGACGCCTTGAAGCACCGCCTGCTGCTGCCCGAGGACGAGCGCGACGAAGCGGTGGTCGCGGCGGCGGCCGAAAAACTGGCCAAGCCCCTGGCGGTGCTGGACGGTGCCCTGGCGGACCGGGAGTTTCTGATGGGCGGCCGCTTTACCGTTGCCGATCTGAATACGGCGGCCGTGGCCGGCTGGGCCAGGTTCGCGCGACTGGATCTATCCGCCTGGCCGAATTTGACGGCCTGGCTGGATCGCTGCCTGGGCCGGCCGCTGTTCAAGAAGGCTCGCGGCGGCTAGTCATGACAGACATCGTGCGGCTGTCCGCCATTGACCTGGCCGCCGAGATCCGGGCCGGGCGGGTTACGCCGATGGAAGTCCTGGACGCCACCCTGGCCCATATCGAAAAGACCAATCCGCCCCTGAATGCCTTCATCACCGTCAGCGAGGAGCGGGCGCGGGAGGAAGCGGCGGCGGTGGAAGCGTTGCTGGCGTCGGGAGCTGACGACCTGCCGCCCCTGTTGGGCGTGCCCTATACGGTGAAGGATTTGGTGGATACCGCCGGCGTGCGCACCACCTATGCCTCGGCCATTCTGGAACACAACATCCCCGAGCGGGATTCCATCGTCGTGGCGCGGATGAAGGACGCCGGGGCGGTCATGGTCGGCAAGGTTTCGACGCCCGAGTTCGGGCACAAGCCGATGAATGAATCGCCCCTGTTCGGCCGGACCCTGAACCCTTGGAACCTGAGCCGCACCAGCGGCGGATCTTCCGGCGGCTCGGCGGCGGCGCTGGCTTCCGCCATGGCGCCGCTCTCGATCGGCACCGATGCGGGCGGCTCGATCCGCATTCCGGCGGCCTGCTGCGGTGTTGTGGGCATGAAAGGCACCCTGGGCCTGGTGCCCCACGACACGGCGCCCGATGGGTTTGGCAACTTTTCCAACCAGGGGCCCATGGCGCGAACGGTGATGGATACCGCCATGATGCTGTCCGTGATGGCCGGGCCACACCCCAACGACCCCCACTCCCATGGTCTGCCCATCGACGACTATGTGGCCGCCGCCCGGGGAGGGGGCGATCTGTCGGGGATCAAGATCGGCTGGATCACCCATATGGGTAACGAGTTGATCGATGCGGAGGTACTGGAGGCTTGCAGCCAGCGCCGGGATAGCCTGGCAGCGGCGGGGGCCGAGATAATTCCGTTCGATGAACCGTTTGAAAACACCGAACCCTATTGGCTGGTCATCACACAATCCCTGTGGGTGGCGCGGTTCGAGGATAAGCTGGCTGAGTTCGGCGACCGCATGACGCCAACGTTGCTGCGCGGGATCGCGGAGGGCAAGACCTATTCGGCGGTCGATCTGCAACGGGCGATTACCTTTCGCACCCAGTTGTTCCGGCGCATCCAGTCCTGGTTCGAACGGGTCGATTATCTCATGATGCCGAGCCTCAGCCGTACCGCCATCGATGCCGATCACGACTTCTATGAACCCATGACCATCGGCAATCAGGTCGCCGGCGGCATCCGGCAAACCTGGTATCCCTACACCCATCCCTTCAATATGACCGGGCATCCGGCCATAACGGTGCCCTGCGGCATCATGGCGGATGGCTTGCCGGCGGGGCTGCAGATTGTCGGCCCCATGATGGCCGATGCCGGCATTATTCGTCTGGCGGCAATGGTCGAACGGGCCCATCCCTGGGCTCACCTTTGGCCCGATGTTGACTAGGAACGGTGCCTAGAAGATGTCAGCCAGCGCCCTGATCATCATCGACATGCAGGTGGGCTCCTTCACCGATGAAACGCCGCGCCATGATGCCGACGGCCTAGTCGCGCGCCTGAATTCTCTGGCTGAACGGGTGCGGCAGAGCGGGGCCCTGGTGATCTTCATTCGCCATGACGGCCCGGTCGGCGACCCCCATCATCCCAGCCAGCCGGGCTGGCATATCCTGCCTGACCTGAACGTTCTTCCAGGCGACGAGATCGTCGCCAAGACCGCATGCGACGCCTTCCTGGACACCCCTCTGGAAGATGTTTTGCGGGCACATGACGTCAACCGGCTGATCGTCACCGGCTGCGCGACGGATTTCTGCGTCGACACCACGGTCCGCAGCGCCCTGGGCCGGGGTTACCAAACGATTGCGCCCGGCGATGGCCATACGACTGCGGACCGGCCGTATTTGAGCGCGCGGCGGATCATCGAACATCACAATGCCGTCTGGGCCGATTTCATCGCGCCCGGTGGTCCGGCCCAGATTTGCCGCTGTGACGAGGTCGCCTTTTAGGCCGCTTAACGCTTTGTTCAAGTTCCAATGATAATTCCATGGTTCTTAATGCAACCTCCGTTAGTGAGGTTGATGCATTCGTATGGGGGTAGACAAACATGGCGGAAACATTATTCGATCAACTTGGCGGCATGCCGGGCATCGAAAAAGTCCACGCGATCTTTTACGACAAGTTGTTGAGCCATCCCTGGCTCAAGGAGTTCTTCAAGGGCGTGCCCCGCGGTCATTTGGAATCGCAGCAGACGGAATTCATGGCCGGCATCTTCGGCGGCCCGAAAATTTATGGCGGCAGGCCGCCGCAAACCGCGCATATTCACATGTATATCACCGAGGAAGTCTTCTTCACCCGGCATATCCTGCTTGAGGAAGCCTTGGAAGAGGCCAACGTTTCAGCGGATTTGCGGGACCGTTGGCTGGACTACGACATGGGCATGAAACCGGCCCTGGTGAAGCATTCCATCTCCGAATGCGAGGGACGCTACAAGAACGAACCCATCATCGTGGTCGAGAAACCCCAATAGCTTGAAGCCGCGCGCCGGCGCTTCGCCTCAGTTGCCCCGCCGATGCATTTGCACTTGTCTATAGGCGCCCTCGATATTCAGCGGTGACCAGGCATCGAAACGGCCCCAGTCCTTGTATTTCGAAAGATCAACGGCGGCCTTTGTCTCCGCCAGGCTCTTGCCCATGCGGGCCTGGGCCATGACCTGCTTGTAAAGATCGCTCAAATAGCCGCGCATCGCCTTGACGTCCGCTTTCGTGCCCATGGCGCCGTGACCGGGGGCGAGAACATCGAAATCCATAAGTTCCACCAGGCGCAGGGAGCGGATCCATTCCGGCAGATAGCTATCGGACAGATCCCGGTAGGGCACGGTCTTGACGGGGATGAAGTCGACGGCGAACAGAACCCGTTCCTTGGGAAAGCGCATGACGATCATGTTGTTGGAATGGTTCCGGCCCACATGAACCAGTTCGACCACCTGGCCGCCCAACTCAAGCGTCAGCTTCCGCCGGAAGGTTATTTGCGGCACCGCCGTAGGGCGTTTTTCGCCGATGATCACCGCCTTGGCCCGCTCGTGCGCCACGGCAACCGCGCCGTCATTGACGAAAACCTCACCGCCCGCGATATGGTCCCGGTGGTCGTGGCTATAGACCACATAGCGGATCGGCTTGGCGAAGCGCTTGGCGATTTCCGCCTTCAGCCAACGGGCAGCGCCGGCGTTGATGGGATCGGTGACGATGACACCATCGGAGGTGACGAGAAAAACCGAATAGTGGAAATTGTTCTGAAAGCGGTAGAGATCGCCACTGATTTGCGTGATCGACCGTTTCGGCGCGTCCTGGGCCAATGCCCCGCCGGCGGCGAGGGCAATACACAGAACGGCAAGATAGGCTTTGAGATAACGGTACATCTTCGATCCTCCCACTATGGCGTGATTAGGGATGACAAACCGGCTGCTTAGCGTGAATTCTTGGCGAAGGCCTGGCAATCGGCAATCTCGGGCAGCCAGGCCTGGGCGCTGTCGGTCCAAATATTGGCCTTTGGCTTGAACCATGAGGTGTCGTCGAAACTTCCGACCTTGATGGAGACGATTTCCGGCATGCGGCGGATGTTCAACAACACCGGCGAGCCGCAATTGGGGCAGAAGTTTATTTCCAGCTTGTTGCCGCTGTCGCCGGCGTATTCGTAGCCCTTCAATTCACCCTTCACCTCCAGGGCGTCGCGGGACACCAGGGCGATGGTGGAGAGAGCGCTGCCACTGCTTCTTTGGCAAATGGTGCAATTGCAAACCATGGTCGTAATCGGCTCGGCCGTCAGTTCGTAGCGCACGGCGCCGCATAGGCAGCCGCCGGTTTTGCTTTCGCTCATCTCACTAACTCCCCTGTTGTCGCTCTTGCCCTTCACACTAGCGCCGGGAATGCGTGCCGCAAGTCAAAATTCGGTTACGCGGCTTGCCCTGTTGTGCCCTAGAATGGATCAGCTCAGGGCAAGTATGTGAGGCGGAAATGATAAAGATTTGCGAGGTGGCCTACCGGAAACCCGGCATGGGGGTCGAGGATTTCCAATCCTATTGGCTGGGTACCCACGGCCCGATCGTGGCGCGCCTGCCTGGCATCAGGCGCTATGTGCAATGTCACCCCAAGCTGGCCGGATACCGCCATGGCGAGCTGATCTGCGACGGCATCGCCGAGATTTGGGTTGATGACAAGGAAGCCCTGCGGGCCATGAGCCAGACCGAGGAATTCGCCGCCGCCAAGCGGGACGAGCCGAACTTTATCGACGGCGACCGCCTGGTCGAACTATTGACGACCGAGACCGTGATCAAGGACGGGCCAATCCCGGCGAATGGCGTCAAGAGCATCTCGTTATTGAAGTTCAAGGCCGGCATGGACCCGGCGGAAGGACAGAGCTATTGGCGCGAGACCCACGGCCCCATCGCGGCCGGCATCGAAACCCTACGCCGTTATATCCAATGCCCGGTCCGCCTGGGCGCCTATGGCAAGGCGGAACCGCCCGTCCTTGATGGCCTGCCCATGGCCTGGTTCGATTCCGTGGCGGACATGCGGCTGTCCGCTAAATCGGACGCCTATGCCCGCACCAAGGCGGATGAAGTGAACTTCCTGGAGCCCGGACATATCGGTTCCATCATAACCGAGGAACACGTCATCGTGGGGTGAGGGCGAGGCACCCTGTCCCGTATCAGCGGGATCGGGAACCGGCACTTGGTTCGACTGGTTCGGCGAATGCCATGACCATGTCGTGAAGTTTCCCCCGCTGCGGTTGCGGCAGGCTGCGCAGGGCATGGCAGAGACGCAATTCGGTTACGCTCAAGGGTTCGTCAATGATCGGGGCGGGTTCATCCAGGCCGTCAAAGAAATACGAGACAGGAACCCGCATGGCATGCGCCAGCGACCAAAGACGGGAGGCGGCAATCCGGCTTTTCCCACGCTCGTATTTCTGGATTTGCTGAAAAGTGAGCCCGACCGCGTTGGCCAATTTTGTCTGGCTATACCCAAGCAATTTGCGCCGTAATCGGAGTCTGGCGCCGACATATTGATCGACCTGGATATTTTCAAGTGGCCCGGTGCCGCCACACCTTGATGAATGTATCGCCATTGTGGACATATTTTATAGAGATTTATTAAAAAATTACAACTTAAAATAGTATTATCATTATCTGCGTTTTAACTCACTAATTCACCTTATCCTCTGCATACAAGGGCGCATCCTGCGCCAATTCGGTTCCGGTTTCCCAGAATGGGTATTGCAGCACCAGCAACTCCAGTCCGGTTTTGTCGGAACCGATCACCAAGGCATCTTCCGGCGGTTCGACAAAAATGCAGGACCATTTGTCAAAAGTTTCGCCGTCGAGGATCAGGTTTCCGCGCAGCACCACATAATACTGCCCACCACCTAATGCCGGATCGGGGCCGGTATAGGTTAAACCCGGACCGATGCGCACGGCGCGGGCGGAAAGGCCGCCGTCTTCCTTGGGAAAGACCACCGTTTCTTCAATGCCCTGGAAATCTGCAAGGGACTGGTCGTCCGGGACCGTGTCCACATCCGCCGTCAGATTGCGCCGCTCGTTGGGTTTTTGAAATTTGCGGCCCTCGGGAAAAAAGAACGCACCCGGTTCAGACTGCGCCCGCAGGGTAAAATAGAAAATGCCGTCATCTTCGGCGTTCAGGGGGCCATAGCCGGAATAGGCATTGGCGTAATGAACGCAGACCGGTTTGACCGTGTGCTTGCCCAGAGTGCCGCCGCCGTGAACGATAACCTGATACTGATCGATACCGTGAAAATGCGGTGGTATTACGGAATTGGCCGACTGTTCCACCAGCAGCGCCTGCGGTGTGTCACGATGCGAAGTATCGGAGCCCAAATAGTTCGTGCGCGCATAAGTGTGGCCGTTGAACAGCTTGCCGACGAAACGCGATGGCGTGACGTCACGAAATGCCCTGGCGTGTATCATGTTTTTTCCCCCTGCGAAGATACTATCCCAGGGCGCCTTGCCGGAAAAGTGCCCTAGATACCCTTGAAATTCGGCTGTCGCTTTTCGTTGAAGGCGGCCAGGCCCTCGATGCGGTCTTCCGAGGCCGCGTGCTGGGCATTGAGGGCAAGCTCGTAACGCAGGGCGGCTTCAAGGGATTGCTCCTGCCCATCATCCACCATGCGTTTCATCCGGCGCAGGCCGATCGGGCTCTTGTTCGCCAGTTTCGCGATCATCTCCGCGACGCCCTGGGCGAGACCGTCGTCGGGTACCACCGCATTCACCATGCCCCATTCCAGCATCTGCCGGGCGGGCAGAAATTCGCCCGTATAGATCAACTGTTTGGCCCGCGTCGGTCCGATCTTGCGGGGCAGGCGGACGGAATTTCCACCCCCCGGCACCAAGCCATAATTGGCATGGGCGTCACCCAGTTTGGCGCTTTCCACGGCGATGACCAGATCGCAGGCCATGACCAGTTCCAGGCCGCCGGCCAGGGCCAGGCCATTGACGGCGGCGATCACCGGCGTGGGGAAGTTCTCAATCCGCAAAAGAAGGCGCCGCAAGTCGTCCAGGAACTGGCTGTTGACGGTGGCCGCGTCGGCGCCGGACATCCGGCTCTGTGCCGCCTTCAGATCGGCGCCGGCGCAGAATGCCCGGCCGTTGCCGGTAATTGATAGGGCGCAAAGCTGCCGCCGCCCTTCAATGCCGTCCAGGGCGGCGTTCAGATCGTCGGTCATATCGGGCGATATGGAATTCAGGGCGTCCGGCCGGTTCAAGGTTATGGCGACGTGGCTGTCCTGGTCATCGACGGTGATGGTTTCGAAAGGCATGCGTGTACTCCCCTGTTTCAGGGCTGAGTATTTCATGTCCCATCGAAGGGCGCGATAGGCGAATGCCCCTTTCCCCCATCCCCGGCCTCGGTTACCGTTGGCGAAATTATCGTGGCACGGGGCAGGGGCAGGGTGATGCAAAATCTGGCAATTGACGGCGACCGTTTATGGGCATCATTGATGGAGATGGCGCAAATCGGCGCCACCGCCAAGGGCGGCGTCAACCGCCAGGCCCTAACCGAACTGGACGGCCAGGGCCGGGATCTCTTCGTGCGCTGGTGTGAGGCGGCGGGCTGCAGTGTCAGGGTCGATGCCGTGGGCAACATCTATGCCCGGCGCGCCGGCAAGGACGACAGCCTGGCCCCGGTGATGATGGGCAGCCATCTCGATACGCAGCCGACCGGGGGCAAGTATGACGGCGTCTTTGGCGTCCTGTCGGGTCTGGAAGTGATCCGTACCCTCAACGATATGAACTATGAAACCGATCGGCCCGTCGAAGTCACCGTCTGGACCAATGAAGAGGGCTGCCGTTTCGCCCCGGCCATGATGGGGTCCGGCGTGGCGATCGGCAAATTCGATCTCGACGAGATCTACGCCCTGGCCGATGCCGAGGGCAAGACCTTCCGCGGCGAGTTGGAGGCCATTGGCTATCTGGGGCAGGAGGCGGCCGAGGTCGGCGATGTCGCGGCCTTTTTCGAGGTGCATATCGAACAGGGCCCGATCCTGGAGGACGAGGAAAAGACCATCGGCATCGTCCAGGGCGCCCAGGGCCAACGCTGGTTCGATGTTACCCTGGTGGGGCAGGAGGCTCATGCCGGCCCGACGCCCATGAAGACCCGGCGCGATGCCCTGGTGGGCGCGGCCGAGATCGTCGCCGCCGTCAACCGCATCGGCCTGGAGTTTCAGCCAGGCGCCTGCGCCACCGTTGGACAATTCGATGTCAGCCCCAATTCCCGTAATACCATTCCGGGCCGGGTCGCCTTCAGTGTCGATTTCCGCCATCCCGAAGACGGGCGTCTGTCGGCCATGAAGACGGCGCTGGAAACCGCCTGCGCCGATGCCGCGTCAGCCCGTGGTCTGGAACTGGATTGCCGGGAGATTTGGTACCAGCCGCCGATTGTCTTCGATGCCGATTGCGTGGCGGCGGTGCAATCCGGCGCGGAAGCCGCCGGTCTGGAGGCCATGAAAATTGTCTCGGGCGCCGGCCACGATGCCTGTCATATTTCCACTCTGGCCCCGACCGGCATGATCTTCGTGCCTTGCAAGGACGGCATCAGTCATAACGAAGTGGAAAGCGCCACCCAGGAACATTGCGCCGCCGGCTGCAACGTTCTGCTGCATGCGATTATCGACCGGGCCAATGCGCCGCGAACGGTGGGGGAGGCGGAATAATGGATATTTCGGCATTCAAGGCCTCCCTGGCGGACGAAACGCCATCCCAGGGTCTGGACAAGGCGGTGCGGGCGCTATGGTGGGTCTCGAAGGGGGATTGGCACCGGGCCCACAAGCTGGCCCAGGAACAGGACGACGCCATCGGTGCCTGGGTACATGCCCATCTGCACCGGGTGGAGGGGGATCTGTCCAATGCCGCCTATTGGTACCGGCGCGCTGACAAGCCGGAATGCACTTCGTCCCTGGAGGCGGAATGGGACGAGGTCGCCACGGCGCTGTTGCCGCTGCCGGATTAGCGGCGGGCAATGGCGTCCAAGGCCACACCAGGCGAGCGGGCGGCGGCCCTGATCGGACGCGTGGCCGAGGCGCAGCGCCTGGCAACCGGCAAAACCTTTGCCGGGCGTCCGTCCATCAAACGATTGCTGGCGATGACCAGGGCAGCCCTGGCGCGGGCCGATCGCGCCATTGACCGGGTCAACAAACTGGTGCCGCCCGAAAAACCCATTGCCTGCGGCGCCGGCTGCCCCTTTTGCTGTCATATCCGTTTGACCGCCAGCCCGCCGGAAATCCTTCTCGTCGCCGAGCATCTCCGCCAAACCCAGACACCGGCGGAATTGGAAGTCAGCAAGCGCCGGATCGCCAATATGGACTATCTGACACGGGGTAAGGATGAGGCCAGGCGTGAGCTCATGCGCCTGCCTTGCGCCATGCTGGTGGATCGAAGTTGCGCCATCCATGGGGTGCGGCCCCTGAGTTGCCGGGCGGTCGCCTCGGTGGATCTGGCGGCGTGCGAGCGGGCCTACGCATCCCGCATGTCCGAACCGGTGCCCCAGGTGCGGCTACAGGGCATGGCGGCGGACGGCGTCGGCTATGGCCTGATCGCCGGCTTGGCCGAAAACGGCCATGATGTTGAGAACCTGGAATTCAATGCCAGTCTGAACATCGCGCTAACGACCGCGAATGCGGCCCAGCGCTGGCTGGATGGCGAAGATGTTTTCGCACCGGCGATGGAAATAGACGGGGATACTTAGCCGAAGAGATTGAAATCAGCCGTTCAGCAGGTCGTCGATTTCGTCCTGTTCCAGCTTCGGCGTGTTGCCGTGGATGATCGCGGATGCGACATCGACCAGGCGCTGTAACAGGCGGGAAGAGGTTGCCGCGACCGCGGCCAGTTCTTCCGGCCGGGGGCTGTCAATCGCCGCTTCGATATTCGCAATGCCCTTGAAGACCACCGCGTTCATGCGCGCGATCGTCTCGTCAAACGGCTCACGGAACTCCGCCGGCGCGTTTTCATAAGCCTCAATGGTGATGGCGCTGTCCGACAGGCCGCTGTCGGAGAAGTGCTGCGCGTAGCTTTTAGGCTGCCATTCCTTGGCTTCTTCCAGAATGTCGGGCATGTCGGGAACCATTTCCAACAGCATCACGATCTCGTTGAAATGATTGAGATAATCGGTGGCCAGAAAGGTGTCATCGTTGACGTTGGTGTCCGCCACCAAAGCCTTCAGCCGGTCCTGGGTGTTAGACCGCGCCGTCGCCTCCGTTTCTGTCGTCTGGCCCGTCATGCTCATCCGCCGTGTCCCATCCTCAATTCAATGCCGTAATCCTTTGCACTGAATTCGACCATCATGGTGACCTGAAATTGTTAATATTTACCTTGCGAGGCATTCTCAACTGGCCGGCGCTGGGGGTTTTCGGACCAGCAGGATCAATGGAATGACCACCACGGATGTTATGGCGGAGAGGAAAAATACATCGACATAGCCGATCATGACGGCCTGGCGGGTGATCTCAGCCTGCACCAGGGGCAGGCCCTCGGTACCCGGCGCCGGCAGCCAGGTGCCCCCAATCAACCACAGTATCTTATTGTAAGGATTGAAGAATTCGTTCAGACCCGCATGTGAAGTGCTGCTCATCCGAACCAGGATCGCCAGGGCGATGGCAACGCCCATGCTGCTGCCCAAACTACGGATCAGGTTCCAGACCGAGGAGGCTTCCGTGCGATAGCGTACATCCAGCGTAGCGAATGTAATCAGGCCCAGGGGCGCGATCACAAATCCGGCACCCATGCCCTGGAACCAGCCGGTCCAGGAGACTTGCCAGGCGCTGACCTGCAAATTCCAATCCGACATGGCCAGGGAAGACAATCCCAACCCGATGAAGCCCAAAATCAGCCAGACCTTGGGATCGACCCGGTTGCCAAGGCGGCCGAAAATCACCATGGCAAACATCATGCCCATGCCCCGGGGCGCCATCAGGACGCCGACGGTGGTGATGGGATAGCCCTGCAAACCTTGCAGGAAAGGCGGCAGCATGACCAACGGGGCCAAGCTTAACAGCCCATAAAGAAAGACAAAAATAGTGCCGAGGGCATAGTTTCGGTCGCGGAACAAACGCAGGTTGACCATCGGATGCCGAGCCGAAAAACCTTGCACGCAGAATAGATAGAGGCCGAGGACGACCAGGGCGCATTCGATGATGATTTCACCGGATTCGAACCAGTCCAGGCGCTCGCCCCGGTCCAACATGGTCTGCAAGGCGCCGACACCAATCGCCAGGGCAAAAAATCCCAACCAGTCGAAGCCCCGTTTGTGCGCTGCCGGCGGGTTTCGGGGCAGGAACATCAGGGCGCCCAATATGGCCAGCAGGCCGATGGGGATATTGATCAGAAAAACCCATCGCCAGGAATATTCATGAGTCAGATAGCCGCCCACGGAGGGTCCGACCACAGGCGCCAGCATGACCCCGATACCCCAGATCGCCATGGCCTTGGCGTGTTTCGAGGGCGGGTAGCTATCCAGCAGAACGGATTGGGCCAGCGGGATCAGAAAGGCCCCAAAGGCGCCCTGGGCCAGGCGGTAGGCGATTTCCGCCGGCAGCGAATTGGCGCCGCCGCACAGCGCAGAGAAGAAGGTGAAACCGCTGATCGCGATCAGAAACAGTTGCTTGCGGCCCAGACGCTCCGCCAGCCAGGCCGTGGTCGGCAGGGCAATGGCACTGATCACGATGTAAGATGTCAAAACCCAGGAAATCTGATCCTGGGTGACCGAGAACGTGCCCTGCATATGCGGCAGGGCGACGGCGGCGATGGTCCAATCCAGGGCATACATGGAGGAGGCCAGCATCACCGTCACGGTGATCGCCAGGCGCTTGCCGGAGCTCATCTCATGTGTTGCCGGAGTGGGAGACATCATGCGATATCAGGCACCTAGCGAGACCGCCGAATAATGTGAGGAAAAGATGTCGGTAAATCCATTTAGTGCGATCCTGGCGCAAAGCGGCGCGGCCGGTTCCACAACAGCCTGTTGGAAGGCGGCGGCCAGCTTATATCACGCCTATTTCACCGGTTTGATGTTGATGATTGCGTCCAGAAAAGGCGGTGATGCCGCCGGGGAATGGATATTTCGCACTTTTCGCCGGCAACATCACGAAAAATTCCTCTCCTCCTTCGATAAACTGGGTCTGGATCATCTTCCCGACGCGGTGGCGGCGGCGCAGTATCACTATCTATCCAATTCCGTCGGTGGCGCGGAGGTGGAGTACATGTACGAGGCCGATGACAAGGCCTGGGTGCATTTCTGCCATCCCCGCTGGATGTACGACGGCACCGCGCTCTGTGGTGCGCCGTTACAGGTCAGCCACGGCTTTCTGCGCGGCTGGTATGGCCACAACGGCGTCTCGCTGGGCAATCCGCGGCTCGGCTTCGTCTGCACCTCCCAGGACATGACGGCGGAGTACGGCCTGGCCGGATATTTCAAGGAATACGATCATGATCTGGCGGCTGACGAACGCCTGCAATTTGCGCCAGGCGAAATGGCCCCGCCCTTCGATCCCGAGGCGGCGCCAAAGCTGAACCCGGAGGCCTGGCCGGTGGAACGCCTGCACAAGGCCAACCGCAACTACGCCATGGAATATATCAAGACCGGCCTACCGGAACTGATCGTCACCCTGGGGCCGGGCGAGGCGGGTGCCTTGGGCAATCTGGCCGGCAATATCATCGGCCGGCAGTATTATTGGCAAATCCGCGAGTTGCTGGACATGGGCGGTGAGGGCGCCCTGGATTTCGCCAACTTCATGGCCGCCATGGCCACGGCCCAGGATGACGCGGCGGAGGTTACGGGCGGTGCGGACGATGCTACGGTCCGCGTCACCGGCTGGCGCCTGATGCGCGGCCGAGACGAGGTTCACCCAGCGGTGTTCGAAGCCTGGAACGGCCTGTGGCAGGGCTGTCTGGCGGTGCATAACCGCTTTCTGGCTTTGCAGATCGGCGACCGCATGGACTACGGCGACGACGCCTTCGAATGGCGCATCCGCAGGGTGCGATAGCAATCCGTTAGCTCAAAAACCCTTGCACAGCCTTAGGGCATCATAGATCGCGGCATGAATATTGCGCGAGGCGACGGCATCGCCGATGCGGAATAGCTGGAAGCTGCCTTCGCCATTGGTCGTGATCGTCTGCGGCTCCCCCGCCAACAATGCGTCGTAATCGACCGCGCCCAGATTGACAGAGGCCGGCTTCAGCTCGAAATAGATCTGATCCAGGGGCAGGGTGCCATGTTCGACGACGACCTGATCCACATCCCGGCTCTCCGCCATGTTCTCGGTGAACTCGCTCGATAGATGCGCCGTCAGTTGATTGCCATTGCGCTCCACCCGCCGCAGCCGGCTGTTGATGGTGATCCGGCTGCCGCATTCCTGAAAGGCCTCGGCGAAGGGCACATGGTTCATGCCGCCGATCTCCGCCGCCAAGCCCCGCTCCGGCGTCACGATCTCCAGCTTGGCACCGGCGCGGGCGATAAACTCGCCGGCCTGCATGCCGGGATAGGCGCCGTTGTCGTCAAACAGCAGGACGTTTTCGCCCGGTGCGACATCGCCCGAGAGGATATCCCAGGTCGTCACCACATGTTCAGCGCCGGCGTCGAGAATATCCGTATTCGGCAGCCCACCCGTGGCGATCACCACGATGTCGGGGTTTTCCGCGCGGATATCGGCCGCCTCGGCATAATGGCTATAGCGGATAACGACACCCAGACGTTCGCATTCGGCGACGCGCCAGTCGACGATGCCGATCAGCTCGGCCCGGCGTTGCTGCCGCGCGGCCAGGCGGATCTGTCCGCCGGCCTTGGCCGCGGCCTCGAACACCAACACCTCATGGCCGCGCTCGCCGCAAACCCTGGCGGCTTCCAAACCGGCGGGGCCGGCACCGACGATCACGATTTTCTTACGATCGCCTGCCGTTGCCGCGATCTCCTGGGGCATGAATTCCTCGCGCCCGGTGGCCGCGTTATGGATGCAGTGGGCATCGCGGCCTTCGTAGATGCGGTCAAGGCAGTAGGTGGCGCCGACACAGGGCCGGATGCGGTCTTCCTGTCCGGCCGCGATCTTGCGCACGATGTGGGGATCGGTGATGTGGGGACGGGTCATGCCGACCATGTCCAGCTTGCCTTCCGCAATGGCGTGGCGGGCCGTGGCGACGTCGGCTATGCGGGCGGCGTGGAAGATTGGAAACTTGGTCGCTTGGCGAATTTCGCCGGAAAAATCTAGATGCGGCGCCGTCGCCATGCCCTGAATTGGGATCACCTTGGTCAGGCCGGCATCATGATCGATATGGCCCCGGATGATGTTGAGAAAGTCGACCTGTCCCGACGCCTTCAGGCGCTGGGCGATTTCAAGGCCTTCCGCCGCATTGAGCCCCTTGTTCCAGTCTTCATCCGCCACCATGCGCAGGCCGACGATAAATTCCGGGCCGACCGCCTTGCGGATCGCATCCAGGACCTGGAAGGTAAAGCGCATGCGGTTGTCCAGGCTGCCGTTATATTCATCGTCGCGCAGGTTCGTCGCCGGTGACCAGAAAGCGTCGATCAGGTGGCCGAAAGCCTCCAACTCGATGCCGTCCAGACCGGCCGCCTGCATGCGCTGGGCCGTGGCAGCGTAATCATCGAGAATGCGGGCGATATCCCAATCCTCGATAACCTTCGGAAAGGATCGATGCGCCGGCTCCCGCACCATGGAGGGGGAGACCACGGGCAGCCAGTCGTGGTGGTTCCAGCCCGTGCGGCGGCCCAGGTGGGTGATCTGGATCATCACGGCGCAGCCATGTTCGTGGCAGGCATCCACCAGATCCCGCATATGCGGGACGATTTCATCCTTGTAGGCGTGCAGGTTACCGAAGGAGGCGGGCGAATCCCGGCTGACGATGGCCGAGCCGGCGGTCATCGTCATGGCAATGCCGCCCTTGGCCTTTTCCTGGTGATAGAGGCGGTAGCGCTTGGTCGGTAAACCGTTTTCCGAGAAGTTCGGTTCATGCCCGGTGGACATCAGGCGGTTGCGCAATGTCAGATGCTTCAGTTGATAGGGCTGCAACAGGGGATCGTTGGCGCGCTGGCTGTCGGTCATGGCGTCCTCGTTCAATAAGTGCCCACTTTGTTTGGGGCATTCTTCATTGTTTTCTTGCGGCATTCACCTGGTGCCCGCCCCACTGGCTGGACGGACCGGCGAGTCCACGATGCCGCATATCCTGCGGCGTATCAATGACCCGCGCGGTTCAGGACAAGGCTGCCTTCAGCCGCTCCGCCGCCAGTTTCTGGGCTGCTACCGAATCGTCCAGCAGCGGCGCCAGTGAGAAGAAAGCGTGCATCATGCCTTCGAAGTCCACGTGCTCGCACGGGACACCGTCGGCCGCCAGCCGCGCGGCGCATTCCCGGCCCTCGTGCGCCAGGATGTCGCATCCGGCCGAGATCAACAGGGCGGGTGGCAGACCGGTGAACGTTTCGGCCCGGGCGGGCGAGGCGCGCCAGTCAGCCAGATCGGCATCGCTGTTCAGATAATGCTCGCGGAACCAGGGAATGGTCGCCGCCATCAAGGGGCCGTAACCGACGCCGTAGGTCTCGTAGGTCGGCGTGCCGCCGGTGTAGTCCATCACCGGATAGACCAGCAATTGAAAGGCGATGGCGGGGCCGTCGCCATCGTCGCGGGCCAATAGGGAGGTCACCAGGGCCAGATTGCCGCCGGCGCTGTCACCGCCCACCGCGATCCGGTTGGCATCCACGCCCATGACACCGGCATTCTCCGACAGCCAGCCGGTGGCGGCGTAGCAGTCTTCCACCGCGGCGGGGAACTTCGCCTCCGGCCCCATGCGGTAGTCCACGGACATGACAAGAATGCCGGCGTCCCGGCACAGGGCCCGGGCGACGGAATCGTGCGTGTCCGGGCTGCCGATCACGTGTCCGCCGCCATGGAAGTAGACCAGCGCGCCCAGCTCGGGACCCGCGCCGTCGGCGCCGTCGGGGCGGTAGATGCGCACGGGGATTTCGCCACCCGGTCCGGGGATCGTGCGGTCTTCCACGCTGCCAACCTCGATGGTCGGAACATCGCGGGCCCGGACGCCCTCTTCCATCTGTTGCCGGGCGTCCACGGGGCTTAGTTCATGCATGGGCTTCAGTCCCAGGGCCGCCATCGCTTCGAGCAGGGCAACGAGTTGGGGTTTCATGGCCATGGCCGGTATCCTCTCTACGATAAGTATCGGATCAATATTGAACACTTGGGGTCAGGGCGCCGTCGACCAGTAGGTTGGTGCCGGAAATGAAGCTGGCCCGGGGGCTGCACAAAAAGACGGTGGCGTCGGCGACTTCCTCCGGCGTACCCATGCGGCCCATGGGATTGAGGCCCAAGGCGCCCTTGTAGATTTCCGGCGTCTCCACTTCCCGTGTATGCCAGACGCCACCTTTGAAATAGATCGTGCCGGGCGAGACTGAGTTGACGCGGATACCCTTGGGTGCCAGTTCGTGGGCCAGATTGGACATATGGTTGGTCAGGGCCGCCTTCATGGTGTTGTAGGCGCGCACGCCGCCGAAATACTGCAAGCCGGCGACCGAGTTGATGGCGACGATCGCGCCGGCATCGGATTTTTCCAAATAGGGCAGGGCGGCCTCGACGGTATTTATCGTGCCCATGATGTCGATCTCGAAGGCGGCGCGCCAGGCTTCGGCGGTATTGGTGCTGGCCATGGCCGAAACATTGGGCACCAGCACATCCAGGCCGCCCAGGTTGCCGGCCGCGCTGTCGATCCAGGTTTTCAGTGCCGCGCCATCGCCCACGTCCACCACCGCACCTGTGGCCTGGACGCCCATGTCTTGCAGGGCCGCCACGGTCTCGGCGACTTCGTCACCGTTACGGGCGCAGATCGCCACATCGGCGCCTTCCGTGGCCAGCCGGTTGGCGATCGCCCGGCCAATACCACGCGTGCCGCCGGTCACGATGGCTTTCCTGCCCTTCAGTCCTAAATCCATGTTCTTGCCTATCTCATTAAGAATCTGGGGCGGATGCTAGCACTACTGTTTAGCGTTCGAATAGAGAGAGAAATTTCACGATGCTGACGACACCGCCCTCGACGTCGATCTCATCGTTGGCGAAGGCCAAGGCCGGATTGCGCTGTTTCGTGACGATACGCTTCCAGGTGCGGGCCGTGGTCTTTATGTGAATGTCGGGTTTGGGGGTGGCGGCCTCCCGCAGGGCGGCGACGCCGCGTCTGATATGCATGGAAAAGACCCGGCCTTCATCAGTGAATTCAAAACGGGCCAGTAGATTCGTATCCAGGGCATCCTCGGCCTTCAGGCGTGTCGACATGCCGGCCATGAAGGGTGCGATGGGCAGACTGTCCAGCATATCGGCGGGCAGCACGGACGGATCCGGCTTGCCGATTTCCAACTCGCCGCGCAATTCGTGCGCCTGGGTCAAATACCAGTTGCGGGCATTGGGGTTGCCGCTTTGCTGCCCCATCGCCGTTAGGGCCGCCGCCATGACCTCCCGCGCCTCGTCCGCGTCCGGATCGTTTTGCCGCCAGTGCCGGCTAAGTTCGGCGGCCCATTGGTGCTCGCCCGCCGACAGTGCGGCGCGGGCCTGCTCGGGAATGGATTTGCTGTCCGTAAAGGCGGTCTGCAAACGCTCGGCCCGCGCGCCGGGCGAAAGCGGATCAAGATCGACCGCATCGCCGCTGAACCAGCCGAGATAGCCGTTGAAGACGGCGCGGACGGACCAGCGCACCGTGCCGTAATGTTCCACCAGCCAGGGATGTTCGGCCAGATGCCGC
This sequence comes from uncultured Rhodospirillaceae bacterium, assembly GCA_964631725.1. GTDB lineage: Bacteria > Pseudomonadota > Alphaproteobacteria. The sequence continues at coordinate 73,878 of CAZVYX010000002.1, forward strand.
GGCAAATGGACAAAATCCACCAGCTGCTCCGGGCCCAGGCCCCGGTTCATGCCGCGCACGGTCTGGTCATGGACATACTGCATGCCGTCGCGGTAGGCGGTCAGGGTTTCGGCCACGTTCCGCGCGCCCACCAGGGGCCGGGTGTGGGAGGGGATCAGCGCCTCGGCACCCAGGTCCCGCATCCTGTCTAGACTGTGGACCCATTGCATGACGTCCCGGTGTTTTGTGCCGCGTATGGTGTAGAGGTTGGGAAAGGTCTGATAGATGTTGTCGCCGGGCAACAGGATTTTCCGCTTCGGCAGCCAGACCAGCAACTGATCATCGGTCTCGCCCGGCGCGTGGTGAAGTTGAATTTCCACCCCTGCGATGGTGACATCCAGGCGCTTGTCGAAAACCTCTGTCGGCCGCAGCAGCGCCAGTTCCTCGGTCACGGTCTTCAGGTCCGGGCCAATGCCGGCGTTCAGAACCTGGCCCGGGGGCAGCAGTTGCCCGAACATGCGCATGCTGCGGCGGTAGATGCTGTTGACCAGCACGTTGATGATGCGGTCGATATGATCGGAGGTGCTGCGGTGGGCATAGACGGGAATATCCCGGCCATCGGCGAACACCTGGGCGCCATAGATATGGTCGGTATGGTTATGGGTCAGGATGATCGCCTTGACCGGCTTGCCGCTGACCTTGCGCAATGCGGCCAGGGCTTCCGTCGCCCGGCTGCGGCTTTCCAGGGTATCGACGATGATGACGCCGTCATCGCCCTCTATCATGATGACATTGGCCAAGCCGTAGCCGACGGCGACGTGAATGCCGGGCACCGGCGTCAGCACTTCCTTGGCGAATAGCTTCCCGTGCGCCTTCAGGGCGGCGGCATCGCCCTTGGCCGCGCTTTGTTTCGGTGCCTCATCGCAGGCGACAAGCAAAAGGCCCAGGCCGAGCAGAAACCAGATCAGGGCCGCCCTAGGCATCAGGATCGAGCAGAATCTTGCACTGATGCGATGGCGTCTTCAGATCCTCGAACGCGGCGGAAAAGCTATCGAAGCCGACCACGTCCGTGACCATGGCGCCGCCGTCAATGCGGCCCCGGTCGAGCATTTCCAGGGCCAGTTCAAAATCCCGCCGCTCGTACATATAGACGTAGCGGACGGACAGTTCCTTGGTGATCGCCTTGACCGGCATGATGTTGTCGGGGCGCATGCAGACGCCGGCTACAACCATGCGGCCGTTCATGGGCGCGTAGTCCATGGCCAGTTGCTGGCTGCCCGGCACGCCGACGCAATCGAACACCACGTCGGGGCGGTTGCCGGCGATTTGCTTGTAGCGGCCAATGACATTCTCCGAACTGGCGTCGATACCGTCCGTCGCGCCCATGGCTTCGGCCTTGTCCAGGCGGCCCGCCAGCAGATCGGAAATCACCACATGGCGGGCGCCGAAAAAGCGGCACCAAAGCGCCACCGCCAGGCCGATCGGTCCGGCGCCGACGATCAGCACCCCGTCGCCGGGCCGCAAATGCGCCGCCCGTACAGCATGCAGACCCACGGCCAGGGGTTCGACCAGGGCGCCGGCGCGATAGTCGACGCCGTCGGGCAGGGCCAGTGCTTCCGCGCCGCCGACCCTGACATAGTCGGCATAGGCGCCGCCCAACTGTCCCAGGCCGCCAAAGATGGCATCGCGGCAGCGGTGGCCGCGCCCGGCCAGGCACTCAAGACAATGGCCGCAGGCGATATAGGGCAGGGCGCAGATACGGTCGCCCTCGTGCCAGCCGCCCGGTGCCTGGTTGCCGACTTCGACCACCTCGCCGCAAAATTCATGGCCCATGATGGCGCCGGTATCCAGGGGCGCCATGCCGCCCGAGCGGTCGGTGACGGCGGAAAGATGCAGGTCGGTGCCGCAAATGCCGCAGTTCTTGACCTTGACCAGCAAGTCCGTGGGCAGCGGCTTGGGCGTCTCGACTTCGCCGATCACCAGGGGTTTGCCCGGCGCTTCGAACAGGGCTGCACGCATTTCATCTCTTCCCGGCCATGCCACGTTAGGGCTATTGTCCAAGCGCCTGAGTCCGAAGGCAAGCCTAAACGCAAGTTGGAATAGATGAGTGATATTTTGAAGCCTGCGGAATTCCCCGACGGTTTTGCCGATGCGGCGGCGCTGGAGGAATTCATGACCCGGCCCTCCCAGGCCCTGATCGATGACTTGGCCGCGCTGGATGGCGACATCATGGTTCTTGGCGTCGGCGGCAAGATGGGTCCGACCCTGGCGCGCCTGGCCAAGCGCGCCGCGCCGGACAAACGGGTGATTGGCGTCGCCCGCTTTTCCGAGGCCGGCCTGGCCGAGGATTTACAGGAACATGGCGTCGAGACCATTACCTGCGATCTGCTGGACCGGGACGCGGTCGCCGCGCTGCCTGACGTCGCCAACGTTGTCTTCATGGCCGGGCGCAAATTCGGCTCGGCCGGGGCGGAGGAGCTGACCTGGGCCATGAACGTGCATGTCCCGGCCATCGTGGCGGAGCGGTTTTGCGAGGCGCGGATCGTCAGCTTTTCGACCGCCTGCGTCTACCCCTTCGTCTCGATCCACTCCCAAGGCGCCGACGAGGACATGGCGGCAACGCCGCCGCCGGGTGAGTATGCAAATTCCTGCGTCGGGCGGGAGCGGATGTTTGAGCATTTCTCCAACCAGCATGGCACGCCGGGCCGCAGCATCCGGCTGAGCTATGCCATCGATATGCGCTACGGTGTGCTCTATGACGTCGCGGCCAAGGTTTGGGCCGGCGAGGAAATCGATTTGGCCATGGGGCACGCCAACGTCATCTGGCAGGGCGATGCCAATGCCCAAGTGCTGCGCGCCCTGCGCCATTGCACCACGCCGCCCACGCCTTTGAACGTGACCGGGCCGGAAGTGGTCGCCGTCTCGTGGCTGGCCCAGGAATTCGGCCAGCGCTTCGGTATGGAGGTGAAGCTGACGGGGGTGCCGGCGGAGGAAGCCTGGTTGATCAATACGGCCCGGGCCGAAAAGCTGTTCGGCTATCCCATGGTTTCACTGCGCAGCATGGTCGACTGGGTCGCCGACTGGGTGGCGCGGGACGGCGGCAGCCTTGGCAAGCCGACACACTTCGAAGTGCGCGATGGCAATTATTGATGACTTGATTTGGCGCGGCCTGTCGCCCACGGATGTTGACGGCGCCGTCGCCCTGAATGCGGAGGCCGGCTGGAACCAGAACGGCGCCGATTGGCGTATCATGCTGGAACAGGGGGAGGGGACAGGTGTGTTGGATGATGGCGCCCTGGTCGCCTCGTCCATGTTGTTGCCCCAGGACGGCCGCTTTGGCTGGATCGCGATGATCCTGGTGACCGCGCCATGGCAGCGCAAGGGCCTGGCCAGCAAGCTGATGCGCCGCTGTATCGACCGGGCCGAGGCCCTGGGTCTGGTCGCCGGCCTGGATGCGACCGAGGCCGGGCGGCAGGTATATCTGCCCCTGGGCTTTCAGGATATTTACCCCCTGACCCGTTGGCAGGCGGACGGCCCCAAGACAGAGGCCGCCGACGGCGTGCGTCCCATGCAGGCATCGGACGTCGACGCTGTCGCGGCCTGGGACAGCGAAATATTCGGTGCGCCGCGTCCCGCGTTGCTGGCGCATCTGCACGGCCGTTGTCCCGGCCGGGCCTTCGTGCTGCGGCGCGACGACGCATTGCGCGGCTTTGTTCTGGCCCGTGATGGCCGCCTGGCGACGCAGATCGGCCCGCTCTCAGCGGAGAATGGCGCGGACGCGCTTGCACTGCTGCAAACCGCATTGGCCAGCCAGGAAGGCCCGGTATTCCTCGATGCCGCCGACCATCACGCGGTGCTGGCACAATGGCTGGAGGAAGCCGGTTTCAGTAAGCAGCGCGGCTATATGCGCATGTTGCTGGGCACCGATACACCGATCGATGATCCCAGCCGGGTCTTCCTGATCGCGGGCCCGGAATTGGGATAAAAAAAACCGCGCCCGGCGGCAAGGCCGGACGCGGTCTTTGACGAAAGCTGCCTCAGCCGCCGAACTTCACGGACATGTCCAGGAAATCGTTGCGGTAGGTCTGCTTGATATCGAAGGGTTTCTCCAGCTTGAAGTAGGCTTCGATCAACTTGTAATCGGCGTCCATCCGGGCCGGATCGAAATAGCCGATGGCGCCGTTGCGGGAGCTGTCCGCGTCCATCAGCTCTTTCACCAAAGCCCAGTTGGCCAGGGAGGAGCCGCGCTTCAGGCCGCTGTTGGCGTCCATCAGGGCGGTGATGCAGGGATCGGCATTCTTGGCGCAGGCGGCATAGGCTTTCTGCGTTACCTGCACGAAGTTTTTCACCACGCCGGGTTTTTCCTTCAGATACTTGCCATTGGCGATGACCGAGTTGCCGTAAGGATTGACGCCAATGGTTTTGCCGGCGACGAAGCCCATGTCATCTCCGAACACCTTCTGGAAGATGAAGTGGATGTTGTAGAACGAGGTGGTGACGGCGATGGAGTCCGACTTCAAAGCCGCGATCTTGGCGTTCGGCTTCACATTCACCCAAGTGACCGAGTCAGGCGCCATGCCGACGGCCTTGGCGAAGGCGGGCCACATCTGACGGGCGGCATCCCACGGCGGGTTGCCGATTTTCTTGCCGGCGAAATCCTTGATGCCCGTGATGCCGGAGCTCTTCTTCCAATAAAAGCCGTAGGGCGAGTTGGCATAGATGTTGAACACGGCCACCAGATCGGCGCCCTTGCCCTTGTTGACCAGGGCAGTGCCCAGATCGGCGATGCCAAGCTGGTTCTTGCCAATGCCGACGCGCTGCGAGGACAGGGTGGAGCCCTTGCCCTGCTCAATAGTCAGATCAATGCCGGCGTCCTTGTACCAGCCCTGCGCCTTGGCCCAATAGACCGGGGCGTGATCGCCTCCCGCCACCCAGTTCAGGATAAAGCTGATTTTTTCCGCTGCCTGGGCCGAACCGCTGGCCAATATCAGACCGCAGAAGGCCGCCAGGACAAGTTTGGTGATTTTCATATTGTTGTCTCCCCGATAGGTCTTGCTGATTCCGATTCATTGCAAAATCTTGCTAAACCGGAAAAAATTCGATAGCTCTTGTAACCAACTGGTTACCGGAAACATAGGTTCAGCGCATGGCGTCTGTCAACGCATCAAGCAAAAGCACCGGCAAACGGGATCCGGAGGCGGCCAAGCAGCGGATTTTGCTAGCTGCCCTTGCGGAATTTTCGCAAAAGGGCCTGGGCGGTGCGCGGGTTGATCTGATTGCCGAGCGGGCCGGCGCGAACAAGCGCATGCTGTATCATTACTTCGGCAACAAGGACGATCTATTCCTGGCGGTTCTGGAATACGCCTACAGCGAAATTCGCAGTGCCGAGTTGGAACTGGAACTGGATGACCTGTCGCCGGAAGAGGGCATGCGCCGCCTGGTCGCCTTTACTTTTGACTACTTCATCCGTGCGCCCTATTTCATAAATCTCCTGAACAGCGAGAATTTGCACCGGGCCCGGCATCTGAAACGTAGCAAGGCGATCTTGGACCTGCACGGGCCGGTCATTGGCATGATACGTGACCTGCTGCGCCGGGGCGTCGCCGAAGGGGTTTTTCGCGCTGATGCGGACCCGATTCAGGTCTTCATCACGAATGCCTCGGTCGCCTATTTTTATTTTTCCAACATCCATACGTTGTCGACGATATTTGATCGGGACCTCCAGTCGGAGCATGAATTGGAGACCCGGCGGGCGCACGTGATCGATGTCGTCATGGGCTATCTGCGGCCTGCTTGACCACGGAGTAAGACTATTATAAGTAACTAACTGGTTACTTTCTGGAAAACCGCCATGAATGCACTGAACCCGACCGAGATCAAGACCTATCGTGAGCGCGGTCATCTGACCGTCGAGGGCGTATTTGCTGCAACCGAAATGGCTGCGGCCATCCAGGATGCCGAAGACTGGGCGGGGGCGGAAATCGCCCGCATGAACGAAGCGGACAAGGCCTGGTATGTGGAGGGCGAGGTTGATGGCAAACCGGTCCTGCGAAAATTGGACAACCCGGTCTATCACCGCCCGCCGTTCAGGGCATTGGCGGCGGCGCCTGCCCTGTTGTCGCAGGTCGAGCAAATTATCGGCCCCGGCGCCCGGGTATTTTTCTCGCAATTGTTCTTCAAATCGCCCGGTGGCGGCGGGCCGAAGCCGGTGCACCAGGACAACTACTATTTCGGCCCCAATGACAACGAAGGCATGGTCACGGCCTGGATCGCCCTGGACGATGCGGATGAAGCCAACGGCTGCCTCTATTATGCCGATGGCTCCAACCTGGACCCGGTTATTCCCCATACCGTGCCCGAGGGGCAGGCGTTCAACCTGCTGGTTCCCGACGATGTCGCCGCTGGATATGAAATGACGCCCGCGCCCGTGCCAAGGGGCGGGGTATCGTTCCATCACGGCAACACCTTGCACCAGTCGTCCGATAACCTGTCTGACCGTTGGCGGCGGGCTTGTGCTATTCACTATGCCAACGCTAAAACCGAACTGGTTCGGCCGGCGTTAAGCTACGACCCTTCGGTCGTCGTGACGTTTTAGGGACTGTTTAGATATGCATCGCGAGGAATTGCCCACCGAGGTTCCGGCCCTGTTACGCCGTGGCATTGTCATACCGGCCCACCCCCTGGCCTTGACCGAGGATCGGCGGCTCGATGAGCGGCATCAACGCGCCCTGACCCGCTATTATCTGGATGCCGGCGCCGGCGGCCTGGCGGTGGGCGTCCACACCACCCAATTCGAAATTCGTGACGAAGGTCTGTACGAACCGGTTTTACGGCTGGCGGCCGAAACCGCCCGCGCCTGGACCGATGATACCAAGGTGATGATTGCCGGCCTGGTCGGTTCCACCGAACAGGCCCTGGCCGAGGCGGATGTCGCCCTTGGCCTCGGTTATCACGCCGGTCTGTTGAGCTTGGCGGCCCACAAGGGGGCGGACGAAGATGCCTTGATCGCCCATTGCCAGGCGGTGGCCGGTCGCATTCCGTTGGTCGGCTTCTATCTGCAACCCGCCGTGGGCGGTATTGTCCTATCGGCGGAATTCTGGCGCCGTTTTGCCGCGATCGACAACGTCATCGCCATCAAGGTGGCGCCCTTCAACCGCTACCGCACCCTGGATGTGGTGCGCGGCGTCGTCGCGGCCGGGGCCGAGGACCGCGTCAGCCTCTATACAGGCAACGATGACCACATCATGCTGGATTTGCTAACGCCATTCGCCGTGCGCCGGGGCGATGAAACCGTGACGGTGCGTTTCCGGGGCGGTCTGTTGGGCCATTGGAGCGTCTGGGTCAAGCCGGCCGTGGCCTATCTGGCCCGGGCCCAAGCGGCGGCGGCGGCCGGTTCTGTTGATGCGGAACTGCTGCAACTGGACAGCCAGATTACCGACGCCAACAGCGTGCTTTTTGATGTGGTCAACGATTTCGCCGGCTGTATCGCCGGCTGTCATGAGGTGCTGCGCCGCCAGGGCCTGTTGCAAGGGACCTGGTGCCTGAACCCGGACGAGACCATGAGCCCCGGCCAGGCGCAGGAGCTGGACCGGATCATCGCCGATTATCCCGACCTGTGCGACGATGATTTCGTCGCCGCCAATTTGCAGCGCTGGCTCGACTAATATGGATGACGGCCGCGAGAAGCTGCGCAAATGGGTGCTGATCATTGTCATGCACCTGTTGGCCGTCGTGGCCTGGCAGGCCTGGATCACCCTGGGCGAGGTCGAGCCCTATATCATGCCCGCGCCCATGGACACCTTCGCCACCCTGCTGGAGTTCAAGGAATACCGTTGGGCTCATAACACAATGATCACCGCCGCCTCGGTCTTTGGCGGCTTTTGGCTGGCGGTCGTGGTCGGCGTCACCCTGGCGGTGTTGTTTTCCTGGTCGCAATTGCTGAACGATGCCTTGATGCCCCTGATCGTGTCCTTGAACATGATCCCGAAAGTGGCCTTGGGGCCGATCTTCATCGTCTGGTTTTCCTATGGCCTGGGCCCCAACATTTTGATCGCCTTTTCCATTTGTTTTCTGCCCATCCTGATCACCACCGCCCGTGGACTGGGCGAGGTGGAACCGGAATTGATCGATCTGGTGCGCACCCTGCGCGCCTCGCGCTGGCAGATCTTTACCAAGATCCAGTTGCCCGGCGCCCTGCCGTTTATCTTTTCCGGCATGAAGGTGGCCGTGGTGCTGGCCGTGGCCGGCGCCATCGTCGGTGAATTCATCGCCTCGGAAGAAGGTCTGGGCTATCTGATGATGCAGGTACAGGTCACCCTGGACACGGCGGGGATGTTCATGGCGGTGCTGATGATCACCGCCGTCGGTGTCACGCTGTATGCCATTGTGTTGTTGCTGGAGCGCCTGTTGGTCGTCTCCGACGCCCGGATGGAATAGATGGATATCTCGTCGTCATTCATCTCGCTGCAGGGCGTGCGCAAGGTCTATCGTGGGCGTGGGGAGGATTTCCTCGCCGTCTCCGACGTCACCTTTGATGTCCAGGCCGGCGAGTTGGTCAGCATGGTTGGGCCGTCCGGCTGCGGCAAGACGACGGTGCTGAAAATCCTGGCCGGCCTGCATTCGCACGAGGAAGGCACGGTACGTATCGGCAGCCAGGCGGAGGGCTTCGATCCGGCCAGGGACATCGGCATGGTCTTCCAACAGCCCTTGTTGTTGAAATGGCGCCGGGTCATGGAGAACGTTTTATTGCCGGTGGAAATTCTCGGCCTGCCCATGGCGGAGGCGCGGGAGCGCGCCGGTCATCTTTTGGAGATGGTCGGTCTGTCCGGTTTCGCGCAAAGTTATCCTTATGAACTTTCCGGCGGCATGCAGCAGCGCGCCGCTATCGCCCGGGCCCTGGTGCACGATCCGAAGCTGATCCTGATGGATGAGCCGTTCGGCGCCCTGGATGCCCTGACGCGGGAAAAGATGAACCTGGAATTGCTGCGCATCTGGGGCGAAAGCGGCAAGACCATTGTCTTTGTCACCCACGGCATTCAGGAAGCGGTATTCCTGGGCAGCCGCGTTGTCGTGCTGACCGCCGGCCCGGCGAGGATGGCGGATAACTTCCTGGTCGATCTGCCCTATCCGCGCGGCCTGGATCTGAAAACCACGGAAGCCTTCGGCGACTACACCCGCCGGATCTACAAATTATTGGGAATGGAGTAAGCATGAGCGAGAAACGCCTTGGCATCATCATGAATGGCGTCACCGGCCGCATGGGCAAGAACCAGCATTTGATCCGTTCAATCCTGGAAATCATGGAAGCCGGCGGTCTGGAGCTGGCTGATGGCAGCCGTGTGATGCCGGATCCGATCCTGGTCGGCCGCGATGCGGGACGTGTCGGCGCCCTGGCGCGGGAACATGGCCTCGGCCGCTGGACCAACGATCTGGATGCGGCCATCGCCAATCCCGAAGACACTCTGTTCTTCGACGCCGCGACGACCCAGGCCCGCGCCGGGTTGCTGACCAAGGCGATCGAGGCGGGCAAGGATATCTATTGCGAAAAGCCCACCGCCGATAGTTTGGCGGACGCCTACGCGGTCTACCAAAAGGCCAAGGCGGCCGGCGTTAAACACGGCGTGGTGCAGGACAAGCTGTTCCTGCCCGGTATCCGCAAGCTGAAACACCTGATCGATGCCGGGTTCTTCGGCCGCATCCTCTCGGTCCGGGGCGAGTTCGGCTATTGGGTCTTCGAAGGTGATTTGCAGCCGGCGCAACGGCCGTCTTGGAACTACCGCAAGGACGAGGGCGGCGGCATCATTCTCGATATGCTGTGCCATTGGCGCTATCTGCTGGATAACACTTTCGGCGCCGTGCAGTCGGTCAGTTGTCTTGGCGCGACCCATATTCCCACCCGCTGGGACGAAAACAGCCAGCCCTACCGGCCCGACACTGACGATGCGGCCTATGCCACGTTTCAGTTGGACGGCGACATCATCGTGCAGTTCAATTCCTCCTGGTGCACCCGGGTGCGCCGGGATGATCTGTTGACCCTGCATGTGGACGGCACCCATGGCTCCGCCGTCGCCGGCCTGCGCCGCTGCCGCAGCCAATCGCGGGTAAATACGCCGATGCCGGTGTGGAACCCGGATATCCCCCCCGCCATCGACTACAACGATGGTTGGGAGGAGGTGCCCGACACGGTGCCCTACGACAATGCCTTCAAGGCGGAGTGGGAGCTGTTCATCCGGCACCTGAATGGCGAATGCGACTTCAAATGGGACCTGTTGGAAGGCGCGAAAGGCGTGCAACTGGCCGAGGCGGGCCTGCAAAGCTGGGCCGAGCGGCGCTGGATCGATCTGTCGGAACTGGAGGCCTAGGCTCATGCCGACCCTGAACCTGCCCACGGCGGATGGCGGCCTGGTGCCGTTTAACACCAGCACGCCGAAGGATTTTCCTTTGCGGGCCAACCGGCCCTTCAACCGTATAGCCTATTCCGCCGCCCACGTGGTGGCCAACCCCCGGTCCGAGGCCGACCCATGGGTCGATGCGGCAATCGATTGGGATGCCACGATCAGCTATCGCCTGGGCCTGTACGATCTGGGCCTGGGCGTGGCGGAGGCCATGGATACGGCCCAGCGTGGCATGGGCCTGGACTGGGCCGCGTCGCAAGAGCTCATTCGCCGCAGCCTGGTAGCCGCCAAGGATATTCCCGGCGCCCGCATCGCCTGCGGCGCTGGTACCGATCATCTGGAGCCGTCGGCGGATCTGAGTCTCGACGACGTGATCCGCGCCTACGAGGAACAGGTGGCCTTTGTCGAGGGGCAGGGCGGGCGCATCATCATGATGGCCAGCCGGGCCCTTGCCGCCTGTGCCAAGTCGCCGGATGATTATGCATTGGTTTATGACCGTATCCTCGGCCAGGTGCGGGAACCGGTGCTGATCCATTGGCTGGGCGAGATGTTCGATCCCGCATTGGAAGGCTATTGGGGTCACGGCGACCACATGGCGGCGATGGGTGTCTGCCTGGATGTACTGGCCGCGAATGCTGCCAAAATCGACGGCATCAAGATTTCCCTGTTGGACAAGGACAAGGAAATCACCATGCGCCGCCGCCTGCCCGAGGGCGTGCGCATGTACACCGGCGATGACTTCAATTACGCCGAACTGATCGCCGGTGACGAGGTCGGCTACAGCGATGCCCTGTTGGGCATTTTCGATGCCATCGCGCCGGCCGCCTCGGCCGCCCTGGATGCCTTCGCCGCCGGCGATGAACAGACCTTCCACGACATCCTGGCGCCGACGGTGCCCCTGTCGCGGCATATCTTCCGTTCACCGACCCGGTTCTACAAAACCGGCGTTGTCTTCATGGCCTGGCTGAACGGCCATCAGGATCACTTCGTCATGGTCGGCGGCCAGCAAAGCGCCCGCTCGCTCTCCCACTTGGCGGAACTGTTCCGCCTGGCCGACGCCGCCGGCCTGCTGCGCGACCCCGACCTCGCTTCCACAAGGATGCAAACCGTCCTAGCCATGCACGGGGTTGAAGGCTGAACGAATGCCACGCCCGGCCCGAAATATTCTGCAAATCGGTTTCGGCAACTTTGGTCCGACCCATCTGGCGGCGTGGAGGGAACTGGGGCTGGCGGATGGCCTCTGCGTGGTCGATCCCGGCGCCGAGGCGCGGCAACGCTGTCTTGAACTGGGTTTGCCCGAAGACCGGGTTGGTTCATCGGTTGATGAATTTCTCGATAAGGCCGATCTGTTGGTGGTGTTGGCACCCACCGACCGGCATTTTGAGGTTTGCCAACCGCTCATGGGCAGCGGCATGCCGATGTTCATCGAAAAACCCATGACCGCAACCTTGGCGGAGGCCGAGGCGCTGGCGGCGCTGGGTGGCGATCAGATCGTTCAGGTCGGGTTCTATTTCCGCGCCCATCCCCTGGCGCAGCGGGTGAAGCGCGAGGTTGACAGCGGCGCCCTGGGCGACCTGCGGTATATCTCGGCCCGGTTCCATGGCTTCAAGCGGGCCCGTGGCGATAGCGGCGTGGTGGGCAACGACGCGGTGCATTTCATCGATCAGGCGAACTGGATGATGGGCGCCCTGCCGGTGGCGGTGGATGCGGTGACCCGCGACCATTTTGGCCGGGGTTATGACGATCTGGCGCTGATCCGTCTGTTCTATCCTTCCGGCGCCATTGCCAACATCGAGGTCGGCTGCATTCAGCCCGGACGCTGGAACGACAACATCGTGCCCGGTTCCACCCAAACCAAGGAATTCGTTGTCGCGGGCAGCGAGGGCGCGGCGGAGATTGACTACCAAACCTCCGAATTGCGCCTGCACCGGGTCCGCCACGAATTGGTCGACGGCCTGTGGCGGCCCGACAATCGCGGCGTCGAGATGCCCCATGATGCCATCGTTGAGCCGCATGAAGTGGTGGCGGGGGAATTCGCCGCCTTCCTCGATGCGGTCGAGGGCAAGGCGCTGGTCCTGGCGGGGATGGCGGAATGCGGTGTCGGCATGGCCCGGGTGCTGGATGGTATCCACCGCTCCGCCGCATCGGAACAAAGGATTGCGCTGTGAGACTTGCCCGCTATCAGCCGAAGGCCGGCGATGTACAATGGCGCTGGATTTTCCAAGAGGAGGCATTGCGTGTCTGATCCCATCAAACTCTCGGTCCTTGAAGTACAGTTGTTCGAACGGGACGTGATCCTGCGCATGCCCTTCCGCTTTGGCGTGACGACGCTGCGGGAAAGCCCGCAGGTCTTCGCCAGGGTCCGTATCCAGCTTACGGACGGCCGGGAAGGCTGGGGGCAGTCGGCGGAAATGCTGGCGCCGAAATGGTTCGATAAGAATCTCGACCTCAGCAACGAAGACAATTTCGATCAGCTGCGTCATGCCCTGAGTACGGCATCAAAGCTCTACCGCGCGGCGCCGGCGTCGACGGCGTTCGGTTTGTTCAGCGGCAACTACGACGATCAGATCCGCATCTGCGGCGATCGTGGCGACGGCTCGTTGGTGGCTTGCTATGGCCCGGCGGTACTGGACCGCGCTATTTTGGATGCCCTGTGCCGGCTGCACGAAGTTTCGTTCTACCAGGCGGTGCAAGCGAACCTGCCCGGCATCGAGACGGATGAATTCGCCATCGCGCCTTTTCTGGCCGGTCTGAAGCCCGCCGCGCACATCCATGCCCGGCACACCGTGGGCATGGTCGACCCGATCCGCGAGAATCCCGAACCCGTGGGCGACGGCCTGCCGGAGACATTGGTCGATGTCATCGCTGCCTATGGCCACCGCTATTTCAAGATCAAGGTCTGCGGCGATCTGGGCGAGGATGTGAACCGGTTGCGCGATATCGCCGCCGTGCTGGATGAAAGCCCGGAAAGCTACATGATCTCCCTGGACGGTAACGAACAGTATAGCGATGTCGCCGGCGTCTCGGCCCTGATGGATGCCATCGAGGGCGATGGGCAACTGGCGCGCTTCAGCGACTCGATCCTGTTCGTGGAGCAGCCGATCTCCCGCGCCGTCGCGCTGGATGTGGATGTCTCGGCCCTGAGTGCGCGCAAGCCGGTGATCCTGGATGAATCCGATGCCTTCCTGGGCGCCTTTCCCAGGGGCCGCGCGTTGGGATACCGCGGCGTTTCATCGAAGACCTGCAAGGGCCTTTACAAATCCATCCTGAACGCGGCCCGCTGCGCCCAATGGGGGGAGGGGTATTTCATGTCGGCGGAGGATCTGACGACCCAGGCCGGCCTGTCGGTGCAACAGGATTTGGCCCTGGTCAATCTTCTGGGCATTACGCATGTGGAACGGAACGGCCATCACTATGTCAACGGCATGAACGGCGTGCCGGCGGCGGAGCAAGCGGCTTTCCTGGCGGCGCACCCGGACATGTATCACCAGGGTGATGGCGGCGTGACCCGTCTGAGCATTCGTGACGGACAGATCGCCATAGGCTCCCTGGACGGTGTCGGCTTTGCCCATGGCGCGGAGCCCGACCATGCGGCGATGCGCGAGATGCCCGATGGCTGATCCGGCCCGGCTGTCCATCAATCAGGCCACGACGCAGGCACAGCACAGCCTGGCCCAGGCCATCGCCGCCTATTCCGCCGCCGGTGTCAGGGGTATTTCCGTCTGGCGGGACAAGCTGGCGGAATGCGGTTTGGATGAGGCCGTCCGCATGATCGGCGACAGTGGCCTTGGTGTCTCCGGGCTGTGTCGGGGCGGCATGTTCCCCGGCGTCGATGCGGCGTCGCGACAGGCCAATATCGACGATAATCTGGTGGCGATTGACGAGGCCGCCGCCTTGGGCGCCGATTGTGTCGTGCTGGTCGCCGGCGGCCTGCCCGATGGATCGAAGGATCTGGCCGGAACGCGGGAGATGATCCGCGACGGTCTGGGCAGGATCCTGCCCCACGCCCGCGCCGCCGGCGTGCCCCTGGCGATTGAGCCACTGCATCCCATGTATGCCGCCGACCGGTGCGCCATCAACACGTTGAGCCAGGCCTTGGATCTGTGCGATGAACTGGGCGAAGGTTTGGGTGTTGCGGTCGACGTTTATCATTTGTGGTGGGACCCGGATCTGGAAAGCCAGATCGGGCGCGCCGGGGATCGCACCCTGGCTTTTCATGTTTGCGATTGGCTGGTGCCGACGACGGATTTGTTGTTGGACCGTGGCATGATGGGCGATGGGGTTATCGATATCCGGCAAATTCATGGCTGGGTCGAAAAGACCGGCTATGATGGCCTGATCGAAGTGGAAATTTTCTCCGCCGAAAATTGGTGGAAGCGTCCGGGCGACGAGGTGATCCGCACCTGCCAGGAACGATTTGTGGAAACGGTTTAGGAAAGAGGGCAACGCAATGGCGGTCATTGAGAACATAACCAAGAAGAAACTCGAGGCCGGGGAGGTTTCCCTTGGCATGGGCGTGCGTCTGGCGCGCGGTGTCGAGATCGCCAAGATCGCCAAGGTTTGCGGTTGCGATTGGCTGTTTATCGATATGGAACACAGCCCCCTGTCCCTGGAAACCGTGGCGGATATCACCGTGGCCGGGTTGGACGCGGGCTGTACCCCCATCGTCCGCGCTTCCACGCATTTGCGCCATCATGCCAGCCGGCCCCTTGATGCCGGCGCCCAGGGCATCGTCGTGCCTCATATCGATACGGCGGAGGAAGCCCGGCAGGTGGTCGAACAATGCCTCTATCCGCCCATCGGCCATCGTTCCCTGGCGGGTGGCGCGGCGATCCTGGAATACGAGGCCTTGCCCATGGCCGAGGCGGCGAAACTGATCAACGAGAACCTGCTGGTGACCGTGATGTTGGAAAGCCCCGAGGCGATCGCCAACGCTGACGAGATCGCCGCCGTCGATGGCGTGGATGTGTTGTTGATGGGCACCAACGATCTTTGCGCGGAAATGGGCATTCCAGGGCAATACGGCCACGAAGACGTGGTCGCGGCCTATGACGCGATGATCTCGGCCTGCCGCAACAATGGCAAGCACCCAGGGATGGGTGGCGTCTATAACGAGTTGGCGGAGAAATATATCCAGATGGGCGCGCGCTTTGTGCTGGGCGGCAGTGATCTCTCCTTCCTGATGTCGGCGGCCAAACAACGCGCGGCATATCTGCACGGCATCGATTTATAAACCGGTATCTGCTAGCGTTACGGCCATGAGTGCGTTCCTGCTAATCTGGCTGCTATCGACCCTTACGGTCGTGGCGGCGGTGTATTTGGTGAAAAGCCTGCGTCATCGCGAATTCTGCCGTGCGAGTGATTTTCACTGGCCGGGGCTGATCGTCATCGCGCTCATTATGGGTGCCGTCCCGGCCTTCACCTATGACAACCTGTCATCACGTTCCGTTCAGGTGCCGGACGGGGTCGCCGAGCGGCCAAAGATCGAAAACCCCGCTAAAGACTAGGCGATTTCGCAATTGTTTGGTTTCGCCTCGTGCTGGCCCATGGCCATTGGCTCCAGCCAAAATACTGGCAATGCGGCGGGACCGGCCGATATTGCCTTGAAGGAATAGCGATAGACATTATGTCAATTTGATGGATCACATCAGCGAATACTTGTAGGCTGTGCAGTATTCTACGCCAGGGTGGGGACGATGGCGCATGATGTTGGGGAGTGGCTGGAAGGGTTGGGGCTCGGCGAATATGCCGGGAAATTTGTTGCGAACGGCGTTGATTTTCGTGCTCTTCCACATTTGACCGAGAATGATTTACGAGAACTTGGTGTCCTGCTGGGACATCGTTGGATCTTGCTGGCCGCCATTGATGCCTTGCAGGAGAAGCAGAGCTTCCAACAGCCGGTGGAGCCGCCGTCGGAAACGTTGCTGCCGGGCGACGCCGAACGCCGCCAGTTGACGGTATTGTTCTGTGATATCGTCGCTTCTACTGAGCTGTCCGTGGCGCTGGACCCAGAGGAATTGCGTGATGTCATCCGGCGCTACCAGAACACCGTGTCGCGCGAGGTGGCGCGCTTTGATGGTCATGTCGCCAAATTTATGGGCGATGGAGTGCTGGTCTATTTCGGTTATCCCGTGGCGCATGAGGACGATGCGGCGAGAGGGGTGCGCGCCGGCCTTGCGATCACGGAGGCGATCGGGGCAGTACAGGTTCCAACCCAATCGGAGCGGCGTAATCTCGCCGTAAGGATCGGCATCAATACCGGTCTGGTGGTAGCCGGCGATATCGGCAGCGACGAAGGGCGTGAAGAGATGGCGATCGTCGGCATGACACCGAACATTGCCGCCCGCCTTCAAGGTCTGGCCGCGCCGAACACGGTATTGGTCGGCGCCGACACATATCGGCTGACCCTGGACCAGTTTGACTTCGAGGACATGGGCCGTAAGCAACTCAAGGGCGTGGCCGGCCCGGTTGCCACCTATAGGGCGCGCGGCGAGACCGATTTTGTTAGCCGTTTCGAGGCCCGTGCGATCGGCGGGTTGAGCCCGCTGGTTGGCCGCCAAATGGAAATGGAACTCCTCGCCTCGCGCTGGCAGACCACCGAGCGCGGCAGGGGTCAAGTTGTCCTGCTGACCGGCGAGGCCGGCATTGGAAAATCCCGGATCGCGCAGGCGCACTGGGAGAGAATTCGTGGCGAGCCCCACATCCATATCCGCTGCCAGTGCTCGCCATTCTATTCTAATGCCGCGCTATACCCATTCATCCGCCATATTTCACGGGCCGCGCATTACGAGCGTGATGACAGCGACGAGCAGAAACTGGACAAGCTCGAAGCGCTACTCGTCAATTCGACGGACAAATTGAAGTCAGACCTGCCGCTGATCGCTTCGCTGTTGTCGGTCGCCGGCGGTGAGCGCTATCCGCTGCCAAAGCTGAGCTCGGATCAGCAAAAGCATAGAACCCTAGTGGCATTGGCAGATCAGCTTATCGGACTTTCAAGCCGGCAAAATGTGCTGCTCGTCGTGGAAGATGTCAATTGGGTGGATCCGACTTCGGTGGAACTCCTCACCCTGATTATTTCCCGGGTGCGCAACGCCCCGATATTTGTCCTCATTACCTTTCGTCCGGGCTTCGATCCGCCATGGATCGGGCAACCCCACATTACCGAGATGGTGATCGACCGGTTGGATCGGGACGAGAGCCATCAGTTGCTCGAACAGGTGCCGGGCGGTGCCGGCTTGAGCGAAAATATGAAGGACCGGATTGTCGCGAAAACCGACGGCGTGCCACTTTATGTCGAGGAACTCACCCGGACGGTGATCGCCGCGCACTCTTCCAGCGGTGAGGTTGCGGATATGCCGGAAGAATTCGAACCATCGCTGACCTTGCCGGCATCGTTGCAGGATTCGTTGATGGCCAGGCTTGATCAGGTCGGCCCGGCGAAAGGGGTGGCGCAAATTGCGGCGATTGTCGGGCGGGAATTCCCGGCTGAACTTCTGGCCGAACTTTACGATGGCCGGAAAGAAGACCTCGATGCCGCGCTCAAGGTGCTGCTGGGTACGGGCCTGGTCTTTCGACGTGGCGAGGGCGGCGCGGGGCCCTATGTTTTCAGGCATGCCCTCATTCAGGATTCGGCATACGAGAGTTTGCTCAAGGCAGACCGTCGTGATCTTCACGCTCGATTGGGACACATCCTGGAGAACCGTTATGCTGAATTGGCGGAAATGGAGCCGGAGCTCCTGGCACATCATTTCTCTTTGGCCGACCTGCCGGAACCGGCCTTGCGCTACCTGGCCCTGGCTGGCCGCCGCGCTTTTGCCCGTTCGGCCAACACGGAATCGGTGGCGCACGTTACGAACGGACTGGCGATCCTGAAAAAACTGCCTGAAAGCGAAGACCGGGCGCGGCTTGAACTGCAGTTTCAGATCATTCTTGGCGCCGCAAGCTGGTCCAGCAGTGGATTTGCCTCCGAGGAAGTGGAACGGGCCTTTCTGCGGGCACGAGATCTTTGTGACGGGGTCGGAACGGACGAACAACTGCTGGATATTCTTCGCGGCCTCTATGGTTGTTACTACGCCCGCGGCAACCTTGCCCGGGGTTGGGAGCAGGCAGAACAAGTCATGGCCGTCGCGCGCCGGACCGGCGCCCCGGGTGTCAGCATGCTGGGGCACATGTTGCGCGGCCACATGATGTTTTGGCGCGGCGAATTCCCGGCGGCGCGTCAGGAGCTCGAGGCCGCCCTGGAGCTATACGACCCGGTGGAACAGAGCACTAAACTGCTGTCGACCCAGATCGACCCGCGCGTCAATACCCTCCTACATCTCTGCTGGACCTTGTGGATGCTTGGCTACCCGGATCAGGCGTTGCGGCGATGTAATGAGTCCCTCGACGCCGCGCGGACGGTGGGGCAGCCATTTACCCTTGCCATGGCCCTGTTTTGGACCTGCGCGACGTTTCATTGCTGTGGCCGGCGCGCCGAGACAAAACGCTATACGCGCGAATTGCGGGAAGTTACGACCGAAAGCAACATCGCGTTTCTCGGTACCACGGCATCGGTGCTGGAAGGCCATGCCATGATCGAACGGCAGGAGTATGAAGCCGGTCTAGCCCGTATCACCCAGGCGTTCCAGGAGTTCCAGGCGCAAAGCGCGGGCTTGGGCCGACCTTGGGCGATGTCATTGCCAGCGGTGGCGCTGGGGCAGGTCGGCAAGGCCGAACAGGGCTTGGCGCTGTTGGCGGGGGCATTCGCGACGGTCGAAGCACAGGGTGAGCGCATGTGGGAGGCTGAGCTGCACCGGTTGAAGGGCGAATTGTTGCAATCGGGCGCCGCGCCTGACGAGACGGTGGCGGAGACGTCTCTGCGCGCGGCGATCAAGACCGCCGCCGGGCAGGGCGCCAAGTCCTTGGAACTTCGCGCCGCCATCAGCCTGGCGCGTCTGTTGCGGCGCCGTGGCGATACGGATCAGGCGCACAGTCTGCTTCGGGACGTTCACGACTGGTTTGAAGAGGGGCTCGATACCGCCGACGTGTTAGAGGCGGCGGAGTTATTGGGGGAACTGGTCTGACGCCAGCAAATGACCGGGCCACGGAAACGGGGAGGGGTGCAATGGCGAATGGTGATACTGGCAAAATGTTCGAGCCGTTGACGATCAACGGCGTGACATTCTCCAACAGGCTGTTGCGCTCCTCGGTCGGCGGGCGCACGGCCGGTTATGACGGCACCGTCACGGACGTCTGGAAGAACTTCGAGAAAAGGTTCGCCGACGGCGGTGTCGGCGGCATCATATCGACGACATTCAACGTCAACAGACACAGAAAGACGCCCCTGGAGTACCCGCCGATCAGCGAAGACAAATATGTTGCCCCGCTGGCGAGGTTCATCACGGAAATCAAGAGCAAGAACACTTGCAAATATCTAATCCAAATCGGCGATCCGGGGCATGCCACGCAAACTGGTCTTTTTCCGGAAAAGGAAGATTCGCATTCATCCTCGTGGGGTTTTGACCTGCTGTATGGTTACAACAATACGCGGACACGGATGAGCGGTGAGGAAATACAAAGCGCAATTGACGATTTCGCCAATGCCGCCAAACGCGTCCAAGATGCCGGCGCCGACGGCATCGAGCTTACGGCGGCCAAGGGTTATCTCATTCATCAATTCCTGAACCCTGGTTTCAACAGACGAAAGGATGAATGGGGCGGCTCGGCCGACAAACGGTTTCGGCTGTTGAAACTGATTACCGAGGCGGTGCGCGAGAAGGTTGGCAAGGATTTCCTGTTCGGCATCCGTTTGGCGGCGGCGGACTACAACTACCTGCCCCTGCAAAGCTTCATCTTCAGATGTCCGTGGGTGTTTCCCCTGAAGCACCATTTCATGGGAAATTCGCTTGAGCAGATGCTGGAATACGCTAGAGATTTGAAGGAGATCCCGGTCGATTTCCTGCATGTCGTATCCGGATTCGGTTTCCCAAGCCCGCGCGTGACGCCGGGCAAATTTCCGCTGGCGGAAGCAAAAATGGTGCTCAACGCGACGCGCCACCTCAGCCTGAAGGCCTGTGTGCGGTCGACGGTGCTGAATGCGACGCCGGAATTCATCGCCTCTCCCCTAGCCAATATCGGTTGGCGGCGGCATCAGGGCATCAATCTCGATTTTGCCGCCCGCTTCAAGCAGGAGATCGGTTTGCCGATCATCGCCAATGGCGGCTTTCAGGACCGCGAATTCATTGAAGGCGCTCTGGTTGACGAGAAATGCGACATGGTCTCCATGGCCCGCGCCCTGATCGCCCGGCCAGATCTGGTCAAGGAATTCGAACAAGGCGGAAGCGGATCCGAATTGGGCAAGCCCTGTACTTATTGCAACCGCTGCGCGGCGCGAACCGTGACCAGTCCGCTAGGCTGTTACGATCCAGGGCGTTTCGACGATTCAATGGAAATAATGCGGGCGCAGATCATGGATTGGAACCGCCACGACGATGCCAAGGACACTGAATGCGTGTCGCCGATAGAGGCGGAATAGAGTATGCCAATTTAACCTTGCCTGCTTCGGTCCACCGCCATGGCCTTGATCATGGCGTGCACCTTGCGGCCCGGTACGATGTCCAGCTCCCGCTGGGAGCGTTTGGTGATGCGGGCCCATAGCGGTGTGCCGATGTCGATCAGCACATCCACTTGCGGGCCGTCGTCCTCGCCCACTTCGATTACTTCGCCGGCGAAGACGTTCAGGACGCTGACTCCGGTTGGCGGTTCCAGGGCCAGGCTGACATCACGGGCATGCACGCGGATGCGCAGCGGACTGCCGATGGCCAGATCCACATGCGGCAGCCATAGGTCGCCGCCTGGAAAGGACAGCCGGGTCAGGCGGTCCTGGCTGTCTAGTTCCGCCACCGTCGTGGTCAGGACGGCGCCGGCGTCCCAGCGTCCGGTCAGGGGGCGCAGGTCCAGGCGCGCGTTGATCTCGTCCACTGGTCCCTGGGCGACGACAGCGCCCCGGGACATGACGATCAACTGATCGGCCAGGCGCACGATCTCGTCCATGTTGTGGGAGACATAGACGATGGAGATGTCGAACTCGCGCCGCAATTCTTCAATGAAGGGCAGGATCTCGGCCCGCCGCGGGGCATCGAGGTTGGCCAGGGGCTCATCCATCAGCAGCAAACGCGGTGCGGCGAGGATGGCGCGGCCGATAGCGACCCTTTGCCGCTCCCCACCCGACAGGGTCCGAGGCCGCCGCGTCAGCAACGGCTCCAGCGCCAGCAGGCTGACCACGGCATCGTAATCGACCCGTGCGATCCCCTCGGGCACCAGGCGCCGGCCATAGGACAGATTTCCCGCCACGGTCATATGGGGGAACAGGCGGCTTTCCTGAAAAACATAACCCAGGCGCCGTTGCTCCGGCGCCAGATTGATACCCTGGGCACCGTCGAACAGGACATCGCCCTGCACTATGATGCGGCCCTGGGTAGGGCTCTCCAGACCGGCCAGCATATTGACCAGGGAGGTCTTGCCCGCGCCCGAGGGGCCGAACAGGGCGGTGATCCCGGCGTCGGCCCGGAACGCCGCCGTGATCTCGAAATCGCCAACCTTGGCTTTCAGGTCCACATCCAGGTTTACCTCTGGCATCACGACAACCCGATCCGCTTGGACAGTTGTTTCGCCAGATATTGCGAGGCGACCAGGGCAAAGATCGCCAGGGCAACCGATATCAGCGCCAGACGGGTCGCGCCGGCCTCGCCGCCCGGAATTTGCAGGGCGGTATAAAGCGCCAGCGGCAGGGTGCGGGTTTCGCCCGGCACATTGGCGGCAAAAGTGATGGTGGCGCCGAATTCACCCAGGCAGCGGATAAAGGCCAGCAGGACGCCGGTCAGAATACCAGGCGCCGTGAGGGGCAGGGTGATGGTCAGAAAAACCCGGAATGGCCGCGCACCCAGGGTCCGCGCCGCCGTCTCCAGGCGCCGGTCGACGGCTTCCATGGACAGGCGCACGGCGCGCACGAGCAGCGGAAAGGCCATGACGGCGGCGGCCAGGGCGGCGCCGCGCCAGGAAAATACCATGTGGATACCGAACCAATCCTGCAGCCAGGCGCCCACCGGCCCGTTGCGCCCGAACAACACCAGCAGGACATAGCCCAGGGCGACGGGCGGCAGCACCAGGGGCAGGTGCACGATGCCATCCAGCAGCGCCTTGCCGGGAAACTCCCGCCGCGCCAATAGCCAGGCGATGGCGATGCCCGGTACGAGGCTGCAGGCCACGGCCCAAAGCGCGACTTTCAGCGACAGCGATAGGGCTTCGATTTCAAGCGGCGTTAACATCCCCTAGCTCTTAACGGGGCTTGGGCAGAAAGGTAAAGCCATATTGTTCGAAGATTTGGCGGGCAGCCCCGCCTTGCAGATAGCGGAACACGGCGCGGGCCGGGCCGCTGTCCTGTTCCCGGAGCAGGGCCAGGGGATAGACGATAGCGTCGTGGCTATGCCCGGGAAAGGCCGCCGCTGATGCCAATCCACCGTGTATCGAGGCATCGGTGGCATAGGCAATGGCGTAGCGGCCCTGGCCACGGGCCAGCAGGGCCAATGCGTCGCGGACCGAGGCGCCAAATACCGCCTGCGGAAGCACGCCCCGCCATAGACCCAGATTTCGCAGTGCCTGGCGGCCATAGCGCCCGGCGGGGACATGCGCCGGGTCGCCCATGATCAGACGTTCTTTGCCCAGGGCCGCCTTCAGGCCGGCCAGGGCGGTAAGCTTGGCGGCCCCGCCATCATCGCTTCGGCGCAACAGCACCAGCCGGTTGCCCAGCAAATCGAGGCGGCTCTTCCCGGCGAGCAACTCCCGGTCCTCGAGATATTGCATCCATTCCGGATTGGCGGAGAGGAACAGATGCGCCGGCGCGCCGGCGGCGATTTGCTTTGCCAGGGTGGAGGAGGCGGCAAAAGTGGCCCGCAGTATAATGCCATGTTTCTCTTGAATAGCCGCTGCCAGGGCCGTTACCGCCTCGGTGGTGGAGGCGGCCGCCAGGATATCGATGGTCTGGGCCCGCGGGGGTCCCGATACCATGGTGAAGCTTAGGACCAGGGCCGCCAGGCCGAGATATCGGCGGATGCGTGATCCCATGGCGGCTGGACCTCCTGCCTCTCCTACATTGCCGCGCGCAATCGTTTGAAGCCGGCATCCAAATCGGCGATCAGGTCGTCGGTATCTTCCAGGCCGATATGAAAGCGTAGGCACTGCCCTTCGTAGGGCCACTTCGTGACGGTGCGCGAGGCGTTGGGATCCTGCGGCAGGATCAGGCTTTCGTAGCCGCCCCAGGAAGCGCCCATGCCATACAATTCCAGGCCATCGATCAGGGCCGCCAGGGCATCGCGGGGACAGGGCTTCAAGGTCGTGCCGAACAGGCCGGAGGCACCAAGGAAGTCCCGTTTCCACAGGGCATGGCCCGGATCATCGGGCATGGCCGGGTGCATGACACATTCGACAATGTCCTGTCCCTTCAGCCATTCCGCCAGGATAAGGCCGTTTTCCCAATGTTGTTTCAGGCGCACGGACAGGGTCCGCATGCCGCGCTGGGCCAGATAGACATCGTCCGGTCCGGCGGTGTGGCCCAGCATGCGGGACGTGGTTTCCAACTCCGGCCAGGCTTCCTTGCTGGCGCAGGCGGTGCCGATCATGACGTCGGAATGGCCGACGATATATTTCGTGCCGGCCTGGATCGAGACGTCGACGCCCAGGGTGAACGGTTTGCAATACAGCGGCGAGGCCCAGGTATTGTCCATCAGGACGGTGCAGCCCTTGGCGTGCGCCGCCTCGGCTATGGCCGGGATATCCTGCATCACGAAGGTTTGCGAACCCGGCGCCTCGACATAGACGACCTTGGTATTGTCCTGAATCAGCTCGGCGATGCCGGCGCCAATGGCCGGATCGTAAAAGGTCGTGGCAACATTGATCCGCTTTGCCAGGGTGTCGCAGAAACGCCGCGTCGGACCATAGACGCTGTCGACCATGAGGATATGGTCGCCGGCTTCCACGAAAGACATCAGCGAGGCGACAATCGCCGCCAGGCCGGATGGATAGACCATGCAACGGTGCCCGCCCTCGACGGCACAGACCATGTCTTCCAGCGAGAAGGTCGTGGGTGTGCCCATACGGCCGTAGTAGACGCCGCGCTCGCCCTGTTCCCGCCGGGCCCTTGATGCATCGAGCGCACCGAGGGTGGAATGGAGAACGGTGGAGGCGTGATACACCGGCGGATTGACAATACCGAGATTGTTATCCGGGTCGCGGCCCGCCGTGACCAATTTCGTTTCGTCTTTCATGATGACAATTACTCTATCGAATTTTGGGGAGGGGCCATGGGCCCGGATGAGGTCTCCCACCATAATGCCATCCCGTTGATTTTGACGCTAATTTATTTCTTGGAACGCTTATTGTATCTGGTTGTCGCACGCCCCATTGTTTGTTACCGTTCGTTACGTTCATGCTCGATTGGAACAAGCAAACGGGTGTGGCATGAAACAGAGACCGGGGTTTCTGTTGCAAGCTCCGTAAGAAGAGTAAGTTCGTGACAACATTGATAACAGGGAAGATCAATCAATGAAAAATACAGCAATTCTAGCATTGGGCGTCGGTGCGGCCATGTTCGCCACCGCCGCTTATGCCGGTACCGTCGATGACATCAAAAAGCGTGGGGAGCTGATCTGCGGCGTCACCACGGGTCTGGCGGGCTTCGCGGCACCGAATGACAAGGGCGAATGGGCCGGGTTCGACGTGGATATCTGCCGCGCCGTTGCCGCTGGCGTGCTTGGCGATTCTTCGAAGGTCAAATTCGTGCCGACAACCGGCAAGAGCCGTTTTCCGACGCTGCAGTCCGGCGAAGTGGACATGCTGTCCCGGAACACCACCTGGACCTTTGACCGTGACGTGAAGCTCGGCTTCGAGTTCGCGGGCGTCAACTTCTATGACGGCCAGGGCTTCATGGTGCGTAAGGACCTGGGCGTCAAATCCGCTCTGGAACTTGATGGCGCCACGGTGTGCGTCGCCACCGGTTCGACCACCGAATTGAACCTCGGTGACTATTTCCGCGCCAACAACATGAAGTATGTGCCGGTGGTTTTCGAGAAGTCCGATGAAATCCGCGCCGGTTACATCGCGGGCCGTTGCGATGCCTACACCACTGACCGTTCCGGTCTGGCGGCCCAGCGTTCACAGATGCCGAACCCGGACGCGCACGTGGTTCTGCCTGAAGTGATCTCGAAGGAGCCTCTGGGTCCGCTCGTCCGTCATGGTGACAATCAGTGGGGCGATGTCGTCCGCTGGACCTTGAATGTCTTGATCATTGCCGAGGAAAAGGGCCTGACCGCCGCCAACGTGGAGAGCATGAAGGGTTCGAGCGGCGATCCGGAAGTCAAGCGTCTTCTGGGCCTTGAGGGTGAATACGGCGCCCGTCTTGGCCTTCCCAACGACTGGGCCTTGAACATCATCAAGCAGGTTGGCAACTATGGCGAAAGCTATGAGCGCAATATCGGCCCGAATACGCCGATCGGCCTGACCCGTGGCGTCAATGGTCCTTGGAACAAGGGCGGCATCCTGTATTCACCGCCGTTCCGTTGATCCGGGGTGACCGGTAAGCGATCAAAGCTTTATGTGTGAAGCATTGATTACCGTCTAGACGAAGGCGCGTCCGGCCCGAAATTGGGCCGGGCGCGTCCCGTCGGGCGGCATTTTTTTATTTGGTAGCACCATTGGGGTCGTGGAAAGATAAGCCGTCAAGGCGTAATTCCGCGCAATTGATTTGTTACCGTAATGCATAATCGTTTGGCACGGGGGGTGTAATGGCCGTAGCCGAAGGTGGGTTGAAACCCGGAAAAGCCTCGTTCCTGTATGACGCGCGTATCCGCGCCATAATTTATCAGGTCATAATGGCCGGCGCCGTGGTGATATTTTTCGCCTGGCTGACCATGAATACCCTGGACAATCTGGAAGCAAGGGGGATCGCCAGCGGTTTCGAATTCCTCAATCATCCGGCCGGGTTCGGGGTGCCGTTTTCACTGATCGAATATTCCGAGGCGTCACCGTATAGGACGGTGTTCATACTTGGCGTTCTGAACACCCTGTTCGTATCGGCCGTGGGCGTTATTCTCGCCACTCTTCTTGGCTTTACCCTGGGCGTCATGCGCCTGTCGCGGAACTATCTGATATCGCGCATCGCGGCGATATATCTTGAAACCTTCCGCAATATTCCACTGCTTTTGCAGATTTTGTTCTGGTATATCGGCGTGCTGCAATTGATGCCGCAGCAGCGCAGTTCGATCGTCATTCTGGAAAATGTCTACGTCAATAACCGCGGTATTTTCTATCCCGCCCTGCAGGCCGAACCGGGTTTCATGGCGGTTCCCATTGCCTTTCTGGTTGGCATTGTCGCGACATTTATCTTGCGCGGTTGGGTCAAACGGCGTCGCGATGCGACGGGACAAGATTTTCCAACAATTTGGGTCGGCCTGGGGCTGATCTTTGGCCTGCCCATTCTGGCCGCCCTGGTAACGGGGATGCCCTGGACCTGGAGCCTGCCGCGCCTGCAAGGCTTCGGCTTTAAGGGCGGATCGGTGATCGTGCCGGAGTTTCTGGCGCTATTGCTGGCCCTGACAATTTATACCGCCGCCTTCATCGGCGAGATTGTACGGGCTGGGATTCAGGCGGTCTCGCACGGGCAGACCGAAGCGGCGCACGCCCTCGGTGTCAAGCCCGGCACCACCCTGCGTCTGGTGATCATTCCCCAGGCCATGCGGATCATCATCCCGCCGCTGATTTCCCAGTACCTGAATCTGGTGAAGAACTCTTCGCTGGCGCCGGCCATCGGTTATCCGGAAATGACCCAGGTCTGGGCCGGCACCGTCTTGAACCAATCCGGTCAGGCGTTGGAATGCATCGCCATGGTGATGGGCACCTACTGTATCATATCGTTAAGTATCTCCGGCGTGATGAATTGGTACAACGCCCGCGTCGCGTTGGTGGGGAGGTGACGTCATGAGCACGAGCGATTATGGCGAAACCGAGGCGGTCTTCACGCCGAAACCCGATCTGCCGCCGCCTGCCAGTACCGTCGGCATCATTGGCTGGGTCCGCAGCAATCTGGTACCGGACTGGTTCAACGGCGCCATGACCGTGTTGGCCCTGGTGGCGCTCTACATGGCTATTCCGCCGGTCGTCAATTGGGCCCTGTTTGATGCCCATTTCGTTGGCGACAGCCGCAAGGCCTGTAAACCGAATGTACAGATCGTGCGCGATAAGGTGGCAACCAAGGGGATTATGCCCGACGGCAGCACCCTGGATGTGGAAACAACCGCCGACCGCATTGTCGTGCCTGAAGGGGTCGTCCCCAATGTGCGTTGGGAACGGCGCATGGTGGAAGGCGTGGTCCGGGCCAAGGGCCGTGAATACGCCAAGGTGGTGGTCGAAAAAGACGTCATCATAGAGGGCGCCTGTTGGGTCTTCGTTGGTGTCCGGTTCGACCAGTTCATCTATGGCTTCTATCCCAAGGAGGAACGCTGGCGGCCCACGGTGGTGATTGGCATAGGCCTGTTGTTGATCATCTACATGTTGACTGACGGAATGCCTCATCGTGGCCGTGTCGCGATGTTCCTGCTGATCCCGTTCCCGGTGATTGCCTTTTTCATGTTCTCGGGTGGGGTGCTGGGCATGCCGCACGTGGACAACTCGAAATGGGGCGGTCTGGTCCTGACCATCATAATATCATCGGTGGCCATCACCGGCGCCCTGCCGCTCGGCGTGGCGCTGGCCCTGGGCCGACGTTCGCAGATGCCCATCATCCGATGGTTCTGTGTCCTGGTGATCGAATTTTTCCGCTCGGTCCCGATGATCACCATCCTGTTCATGGCCTTGGTTGTGCTGCCGCTGTTCCTGCCGCCAGGCACGACCTTCGATCAATTGTTGCGGGTTCTGATAGGCGTCACGATCTTTATCGCGGCCTATACCGCCGAGGTGGTGCGTGGCGGCCTGCAGGCCCTGCCCAAGGGGCAGTACGAAGCGGCGGATGCGCTGGGTTTGGGTTATTGGAAAATGATGCGCCTGATTATCCTGCCGCAGGCTTTGCGCATCATGATTCCCGCCATCGTCTCGTTGTTCATCGGCATCTTCAAGGACACCACCCTGGTGCAGATCGTCGGTTTGAACGATCTACTGACCATGGTGCAATTGGCGGTGACGGATGCGCAGTGGATCGGTCTTTCCAAGGAAGGCTACTTCTTCTGCGGCTTTGTCTTCTTTATCTTCTGCTTCTCCATGTCGCGGTATTCCATGTACCTCGAACGCAAGCTCCACACCGGCCATTAATCGGCGCGGGAAAGGGAACAATCTCATGAGTGTCACGGATACTGAAATCGACGTCGAAGTTGATCAGTCACGAATGAAGATCTCGGACGAGATCGCCATCCAGATCACCGGCATGCACAAATGGTACGGTTCATTCCATGTCCTCAAGGACATCAATCTGACCGTCAATCAGGGCGAGCGCATCGTCGTTTGCGGCCCATCTGGCTCCGGTAAGTCGACCCTGATCCGTTGTATCAACCGGCTGGAAGAGCACCAGCAGGGGCAGATCCTGGTTGATAATGTGGAGTTGACCAACGATCTGAAGAACATCGACACCGTGCGCCGCGAGGTCGGCATGGTGTTCCAGCATTTCAATCTGTTCCCGCATTTGACCGTGCTGGAAAACTGCACCTTGGCGCCGATCTGGGTGCGCAAGATGCCCAAGGCGGAGGCCGAGGAGATTGGCATGCGGTTTCTCGAAACCGTGCGTATCCCCGAACAGGCCGACAAGTTCCCGGGCCAGCTATCTGGCGGGCAACAGCAGCGCGTGGCCATTGCCCGGTCCTTGTGCATGAACCCGCGTATCATGCTGTTTGACGAGCCCACATCGGCCCTTGATCCGGAGATGATCAAGGAAGTGTTGGAGGTGATGATCCATCTGGCCGAGGAAGGCATGACCATGATTGTCGTGACCCACGAAATGGGTTTCGCACGCAAGGTCGCCAACCGGGTGATCTTCATGGACCAGGGTGAAATCGTCGAACAGAATGAGCCGGAAGAGTTCTTCAACAACCCGAAATCCGACCGCACGCAGCTATTCTTGAGCCAGATCCTGTCGCATTAGGGTCAGGACAGCGAGCGGGTTTGCTTCGCTGCCGGGCCGTTTGTTCGTTGCAATGTTACACGTAACGCCTATATGTTACTTGTAATGGCTTGAGCATAAGGATTGGAACCCGTGAGCACCAGCGCTGAAAGGCAAAGACGCCGACGGGCACGCCTACGCCAGGAAGGCAAAGTCGATGTTTCGGTAACCGTGCCTTATGAGCGGAGGCATACCTTGCGTGAATTTGCGCGGAGGTTGAATGAAGCATGCGAGATACCGAAGCATGACGGGCGCCTAATAAGAGCTCTGCACGGGCTGAAATCCATGAAAGCAGAGTTGCAGGAAGCTGGTGTGTTGCATGCTGGCATTTTTGGAAGCCTAGCCCGCGGTGATGACGGACCCGAAAGCGACATTGATGTCATTCTGGATGTCGATTTGGCGCGGGTAGGGGGACTTATCAAATACATCAAGATCTGTGACGCGATCCAAACCGGCCTTAAGCAGGATTTTCCAGGCGTAAATGTTGATGTGGCAGACGAAAGATCACTAAAGCCCCGAATTCGTGACGAGGCGGAGCGGGACGCAATTTATGCCTTCTAGCGATCCATCCGTCCGTCTTGACGACATCATCGAAAACGGGCGGCGTATCCAGGAATACACGTCGAAATTAAGTTATGCGCAGTTTCTCAAACGGCAAATGACCATTGACGCTGTTGAGCGATGTTTTGAACGGATCGCGGAGGCGTCGCGAAAGATTGGCAATTACTACGATGATGCTTATCCGGAACTTGAGCTGCCCTATCTGCGTCGATTTGGGAGCGTCTTGCGCCACGATTACCAGGTCATAGAGCCCGATTTGCTTTGGTTATTCATAAACGAAGAACTGCCCGAGTTGCTGGCGATGGCGCTTCAAGAGCGATCGAAGTTTGAAGATTAGGCGCCGCACTCAAGCAAAATCCAGCACGTTATCGGGATCCTGCCAGGGTGCGGGGACCTCCCTGCGGTCGTAGGGGCGGAAGCCGAAACGTTGATAGAGGGGCAGGGCCTTGGGGTGATCCAGGGTGCAGGTGTTGACCAGGACACGCGCCGGCTCCCGGTGCCACAGCATATCCAGCGACTGGCCCAACAGGTAGGGGCCCAGGCCCATGCCGATGAATTCCGGCATGATGCCGAAATAGGCCAACTCCGCGCGCGCCGGCAGGGGGCGGAAGTCGAGTTCGTAAAACCCGGCAGGCACGCCGCCCACGTACAGGACATAGACCTCAACGGCATCGTCCTGAATAATCGCGGCCAGTTCCCCGTCCGACAGTTTCTTGCGGTCGGTCCAGTACCAGGGCCGCCCCACGGCGTCATAGAGGTAGCGGTAGAAACTGATCGTGATGTCGTGGGCGCCGATCAGGGCGTGATTGCGTGCTTTCGGCACGATATGGGGCAGGGAGCCCCGCTCCAGCATTTCCAGATAGGTGACAATAACCGGTTCATCATCCATCTGATGGCCAATGGGCAGGGGCTTGCCGTCGAGACGCCGGCTCATGGTATTGGTCGGTTCGACCATGTAGCCGAGACGCTGGTAGAAGCCGATTACGTCGGTATTGCTGCCCCGAACCATCAGATGCATCTTGGGCACGCCGTCGGCCTGCAAACGTTTCTCCGCCGCATCCATGATGCGCCGGCCCAGATCCTCGCCCTGGCGGTCCGGATCGACCGCGACATAATAGACCCAGCCACGATGGCCATCCTGGCCCACCATGGCGGTGGCGACAATCCGGTCGCCGTCTTCCAGGATCAGGATTTCACCATGTCCGCCTGATAGGCAAAAGGCAATGTCCCGGCGCGGATCGTTCAGCGGGTTTCGTAGCAGATCGCAACGCTGCCACAAATCGACCACGGCCTGCTCGTCACCGTCGCGGAAATTACGGAGTTCCATGACGGCGGCTTCAGGTCACGATGGGGGTGTCTTGGCGGCCGCCCCATTCGGACCAGCTGCCGTCGTAGAGCGTCATATCCCCATGGCCGAGGGCTTCCAGCGCCAATAGCAGAACAGCCGCCGACACACCGGAGCCGCAGGAGGTCACGACCGGCCGGGCCAAATCGACGTTCGCCTCCACGAACAGGTCGCGCAGTTGTTCTGCGCGATGCAAGGTGCCGTCCGCCTGGACCAGCTTGTCGTAGGGCAGGTTGAAGGCGCCCGGCATGTGGCCCGAGCGCAGTCCGGCCCGTGGCTCGGCGGCGGTGCCGTCAAACCGACCGGCCCCGCGGGCATCGATGATCTGCCGATCGCCGCCCTGGTCTATCAATTCAAGCATCTGTTCGACGGAACGGACCATCGCCGGCTGGTAGTCGGCTTGGAAACTGGCCGGTGTTACCGCCGCAACGGTGTTTTCCATGGCCCGGCCCTCCGCCTGCCACTTCGTGCGCCCGCCATCCAGCACCGCCACCTTGTCGTGGCCAAAGGCGCGAAACATCCACCATACCCGGCAGGCCCCGGTCAGTTTGCCGCCGTCATAGGTCACCACCGTATCGTCATTGCCGATGCCCATGGCGCCGACTGCCTGGGCGAAAGCGTCCGCATTAGGAAACATATGCGGCAAATCACTGTCCGGTGCGCAGACCACATCGATATTGAAGCGCTGGGCGCCGGGGATATGGGCCTCGGCATATTCCGCATCCGCGTCCCGGTTCTCCGCCGGCAGATAGAAGGAGCCATCGAGGATCCTGACATCGCCCTGGCCAAGATGATCAGCCAGCCAGGCCGTCGAAACAGTTGGAGCGTTGCTCATGTGAAGCCTCAGAAAGTAAAAATAACGAATTGAAATTATTCAGAGAATTCAATTGATATGCGGCGGTTCTGCCGGCCCTTTTTCTCGATTTTACGGACCCGCACCTGGCCGATTTCCGAGGTGTTGGCCACATGCGTCCCGCCGCAAGGCTGCAAATCGCAGCCGTCCACGTCGATCAGGCGGACGCGTCCCTGGCCCATGGGCGGTTTCACCGACATGGTCTTGACCAGATCCGGCTGGGCGCTCAATTCCTCGTCGCTGATCCAGCCGACGTTGACCGGATGGCCTTCATTGATCAGTTCGTTCAGGCGGGCGGTAATCGCGTCCTTCTCGACGGTCATTTCCGGCATGTCGAAATCCAGCCGGCCCCTGCCGTCGCTGATCTGCCCGCCCGTGACCGGATATTCGACTACGGATGAGAGCAGATGCAGACAGGTGTGAATGCGCATCAGGCGGTGCCGCACATCCCAATCGATGGCGGCCGTGACGGCGGTTCCGGCGGCGGGCAGGTCCTGGCCCTCGGCGGGCACGTGGACCACATCGTCGGGGCCTTCGCCCTTGACCGTGGTGGCAATGGCGATCTCGCTGCCGTCGGCCAGCCGCAGGACGCCCGCATCGCCGGGCTGGCCGCCGCCCGTGGGGTAAAACACCGTGCGGTCCAATTCGATGCCGCCGCGATCGTTTATCGCCGTGATCGTGGCCTCGCAGTCCTTGGTGTAGGGGTCGTCGCGGAACAGCAGTTCGGTCATCCGGGCCTCGTTGTTGTTGCTACCCGCCGTCCGCCATCCAGCTTGGTACGGGCAGGCCTTTCTCAGTTAGGAAAGGCACATTGAACATCTTGCTTTGATAACGCTGGGCGCCATCACAAAGCAAGGTCACAATTGTGTGGCCCGGGCCCATTTGTTGCGCCAGGCGGATGGCGCCGGCCACGTTTACGCCGCTGGAGGAGCCCAGGACCAGGCCCTCCTCGATAATCAGGTCGAAGGCGATTTGCAGGGACTCATTGTCCGGAATTTGAAACGGTGCATCGACCTCCAGGCCTTCCAGATTGGCGGTAATGCGGCCCTGGCCGATGCCTTCCGTAATCGAGTCTCCCTCGGCCTTCAATTCGCCATTGGCATAGTAGTTGTACAGCGCCGCGCCGGGCGGATCCGCGAGACCAATGGTGATGGCGGGGTTCTGTTCGCGAAGATATTGCGCAATCCCCGCCAGCGAGCCGCCGGAACCGACGGCGCAGATGAAGCCATCCAGCTTGCCATTGGTCTGGCGCCAGATTTCCGGCCCGGTGGTCTCGTAATGGCCTTGGCGGTTGTCCACATTGTCGAACTGATTGGCCCAGATCGCGCCTTCGGGATGGTCGGCGGCAATTTCGGCTGCCAGACGCCCGGAATATTTGATGTAATTGTTCTCGTCCCGGTAGGGCAGGGCGGGAACTTCCCGCAGATCAGCCCCGCACATGCGCAGCATGTCCTTTTTTTCCTGGGTCTGGGTCTCGGGGATGACGATAACCGTCTTGTAGCCGCGTGCATTGGCAACCAGGGCCAGACCGATGCCGGTATTGCCGGCGGTGCCTTCGACAATAATGCCGCCCGGACGCAATTCTCCCCTGGCTTCCGCCGCCTTGACGATGGCCAGGGCCGCCCGGTCCTTGACCGAACCGCCCGGATTAAGGAATTCGCCCTTGCCCAATATTTCGCAGCCCGTTGCCTCCGAGGCCTTTTTCAGCCGGATCAAAGGGGTGTTGCCGATGCTGTCGATGAAACCTTGCCGCACGTCCATGCCCTACTCCACAGCTTGCTAATATATTTGATGGGCAGACTAGGCGTTATACCCATTAAGGACAAGTAGTTGAAATATAACTACATAAAAAACCAGTGTAATTAGCCGAGCCAGCGTTGGCGGATTTCCTCCCGGTGCAGGGCCAACCACTGCACCGCCACAATCACCGGCCCGGCATTTATGCGGCCGTCATCCAGCGCCGCCATGACATCGGCAAACGGCATGACGATGACCTTGATATCCTCGCCCTCCGCCGCCACGCCGTGGATGCCGCCGGCCAGGGACGCGTCCGTCCGGGCGCAGTAGATGGAGATATGTTCGGTCACCGCACCGGGCGAGGCATAGAGGTCCAGGGCATGGGTGATATGGCTCAGTTCGATGCCGGCTTCTTCCATCGCTTCCCGGCGGACCACGTCCTCCAGTTCCTCGCCGTCCTCGATGATGCCGGCAACCACCTCCAGGCACCACGGCTGATCGCCACGAGCAAAAGGCCCGATCCGGAATTGCTCTATCATGACCACTTCGTCGCGCACCGGGTCGTAGGGCAGAGCCAGGACGGCATGGCCCCGCTCCAACACCTCCCGGCGGATCTCGGCCCCCATGCCGCCCTGATACAGGCTGTGGCGCAGGCGATAGGCGTCGACCCGGTAATAGCCCTGAAAGACGGTTTGTTTTTCGATCACTTCGACCTTGCGGTCCGTATCACTCATGCTTCTTCTCTGAATCCTGACTTGGCACGACCCAGGCGACCAGGCGGCCAATGGTCAAACCTTGAACCAATATTGAAAAAACCACGACGGTGTAGCAGACGGTGACGATGGCGTCTTTCTCCGCGCCATCAGGCAATGACAGCGCCAGGGCGACGGAGATGCCGCCGCGCAGGCCGCCCCAGGTCAATACCGGGATCGCGCCCTTGGTAAAATCCCGCCACAGGCCCAGCAGGCCGATGGGAATGGCCACGGCCACGAAGCGCGCGCCCAGAACCAGGGGAATGGCGATCAGCGCTACCCACATCAGCCCCGGTTCGGTCGAGATCACCACCACCTCCAAGCCAATCAGCAGGAAAAGCACAGCATTGAGGATTTCATCGATCAGGGTCCAGAAGTTGGTCAGATGGTCCCGCGTGGTCTCGCTCATGGCCAGGCGGGTGCCATGATTGCCGATCAGCAGCCCGGCCACGACCACGGCGATGGGGCCGGAGGTATGCAGCATTAGCGCCACCTGGTAGGTCACCGTGACCAGGGCCAGGGTTATGATGACCTCCAGATTGTACTCATCAATCGAGCGCAAGGCCCAAAAGGCAACGGCGCCGGCCAGCAGGCCCAGAACCGCGCCGCCGACGGCTTCGCGCAGGAACAATACGGCGATCCCAACGGCATCGATCGAACCGCCATGGCCTTCGGAAGTCGCCATGGCCAGCAGGATGACGAATACAACGACGCCAACGCCGTCGTTGAACAGGCTTTCACCGGCGATCTTGGCTTCCAGGCTGGCGGGCACGTTGGCGCTTTTCAATATGCCCAGCACTGCCACCGGATCGGTGGGCGAAATGAGGGCGCCAAACAACAAACAATAGATAAACGGCAGTTCCAGCCCGACCAGACCGGTCGCCAGCCAGATGCCGGCGCCGACCAGTGTGGTGGAGAGCAATAGTCCGCCGGTCGCCATGGCGGCGATGGGCCAGCGCCGTTTGGCCAGTTGCGCCAGATCGACGTGCAGGGCACCGGCGAACAGCAGAAAGCCCAACATGCCGTGCATCAGGGCGGCGGTGAAATCAATCTCGATCAAGGCGGCGCGCAGCCCCGGCCCGACGCCCCAACCGGGCACGATGGCATCGATCGCCAAGGCGCCGAGGGAGGCGGCCATGGCGATCAGGACCAGACCTATGGTGCGGGGCAGGCGCAGAAATCGATGGTTGAGATAGCCGAACACCGCGGCCAGGCCCAACAGGGTAGCAATATCGCGAAAGAGGTGTTCCATGCGGCGTTGGCTGGTTTACTGCTTCGCCTGATCGTCGAACGGCGCCAGGGATAGCACGGGCGCATCGTTCACGGTCAACTGCCCATCGGGACGGACCGCCAGATTGAACAGGTGACCGCCGTCATTTGCCAATGGCCGGCCCATCTTGATCAAGGCGGCCAGGGGCGGGAACTGCTTGCCGCGGGGAGAGGCGGAAAGTTTCTTCAGTCCCTTGATGCGCAGATTGCCGCCGCCGACCATGCCGGCCTTGGCGGATCGGTTCGCCAACAGCGTGAGGACCATGGCGATATCATAATCTTGCGCCTTGATATTGGCGCGTTTCAGGCGCAAGACCGTCGCCGCCGCGCTGAGTTCCTGGCGCAGGCGTTGAAAGACCTGGGGGCCGGAGCTTACCTCGCCCAGCAGCGCCATTTCGACCGCCGCCGCGACGCCGACGTTGACGACGGTCTCGCTGGGCACGTTTTCAATCGCCAGGGCGATGTCCAGATCCCCCGGCACCATGGCTTCCGGCGCCGCGCTGCCGCTGCCGCTCAGGCCATGATGGACGGCGCTGAGGACGAGGTCCAGCAAGTTGCCGTTCTTGTTGGATAGATCCAGGCCATATTTGGCCCGGCCCAGGCGGAATGTGCCCTGACCGGGATCATGCACCACAAGATTTTCAATTTCCGTGCGCAGCCCGACACCGCTGGATAACCCGAGTATCTGCTTCAGCGGCAATGTGCCGTTTCCGGCTTGTCCCTGGCTATCGTTCTTGTTGTATGCGGCGATATCCAGCCGGCGCAGGTCCAGCACTATTGCCGCTTTGCCAAGACGAAGGGAGGACTTTTTGCCATTCGTCAAATCTATTCCCCGAAGGGCAAAACGCATGGGACCGGTCCACAGACCATTTTGTTCCGGCACGTCGGCCTGAACCAGGACCTCGTCGATGCGGCCCATTTCCCCCCCCGCATCCAGCAGGAAGCGCAGCTCGCCAAGACGGAATTCAAACACCGTGCTGGATTTAAGCTGGCGGTCCCAGCGCAGCTTCGCCAGGCGATTTGCGATGGTAACGCGGCCCGTATCGCCGTCAGGCCGGCGGAAATGCATCTCACCCGGCAGGGCCAGGGTTATGTCGTCGAACCGCGCGTCCTGGCGGCGTACATGGGCAACCACGGTGCCAATATCGAAAAGGCCGCCGTCATCGCTATGAATAGCCATGTCAGGGACGGTGATTTCAATGGCATCGTCAAGGCGCACCGTCCGCAATTCGCCGTAAACCAGTTGGCCGTCCTTGGCAATCTTGCCGCCGATCTGCGCCAGCAAATCCTCGACCGAGGCTTCGACCCGTTCCAACTCGGTCATTTCGCTCCAGGCTTTGCGCGGCTTCTTTTTCGCGGCGGTCTTTGTCTTGGTGCTGGGCGCTTGCAGTTTGTGCAACAGCCGCTGGCCCGGCTTATAGCCCTGTTCGGCGGCCCGGCTTGCCCATTCCTTGGCCTTCGCCTTGTCTTTTGGTACGCCGCGGCCCTTCAGGTACAGAACGGCCATGGAGTATTGCGCCCTGGCATCGCCCTGTTGCGCCAAATCCTGCCAGATGGTCAGTGCGCCGCTGTAATCACCGAGGGTGTAGAGCCGTTGGCCATATAGGAAATCGCCGCTTTCGGCGCTTTTGACGGTCTGCCAGGGCGCCAAGGCGACCGTGGTTGCGAGCAGGGCTGCTAGGGCGGTTTGCTTCATGCCACGGCTGATCCGTTTGCGGCCTCGTTATCACGGCCCCGATCATAACCAACCCAGGGCACGGTTGCAGAAAAAAATTCCTGAGAACGATGGCTGTTCTACAGCAAGCGCTCGGGCGGCAGGGTAAGAATGATGTGCGTTTCATCCGGTTTAGGGCCGCCGGTCTGCAGCTTGCCGCCGTGCAATTCGACCAGTTGCCGGGCGATCGGCAGGCCATAGCCTATGCCCAGCCGCTCGGCGCCCGTGCCCGCGGGGTGGCCATCAACAGGGTCCAGGACCAAGGCGACCCGTTCGGGTGAGACGGTGCTGCCGGTGGCGCGGATCAACAGCATGATGTCGCGGGCCGCCGTCACGGACAGGCGTAGCTCAACGCGTCCGCCGCCGCCGACCAGCGCGATGCAGTTGGAGGTCAAGGCGATGATTACCTGGCGAACGCGGCCATGATCCGCCCTGACCTGCAGGCCGCCCGTGGGCAGGTCCGTGTTCAGCGCGACGTCACGGGCCTGGGCCAGGGAAGAGACGGTCTGGGTACACGCGGCAACCAGCTCCGCCAGATTAAAATCAGCGTCGGTTACTTCAAGGTCGCCGGTTTCGACACGGGCGAGGTCGAGAACCTCATCGATGACGCCCAACAGATGCCGGCCGCTGCTTTCAATATCCGAGGCGCAGGAGCGGTAGCGCTCGTCGGACAACTGGCCCATCAATTCACGGCTGATAATCTGCGCAAATCCGACGATGGCATTCAGGGGCATGCGAATTTCGTCACAGACGGCGGTGATGCTTTGGCCTTTGGCTCGCGCCGTATGAGCCGCCAGATTTTGCGCTTTGGCAAGGTTGTTGGCGGTGTCGCGGTGGCGTTCAACTTCCCGGCGCAAAGTGTTCCGCGACAAGGCGTGGAGGTCCAAATAGGCCCGCGCCATTGCCGTGACCAGAACCGCGGCCACCATGACGCCGGCCATGAACAAGCCCGGCGAATGTTCCGCCGCCAGATTCTGGGGAAAGGCATGACCGTTGACATACAGGGTGATGAGAATGCCGTAGCATGCCGCCAATGCGCTCAAGCCGACGATCTGACCCATGGCAGGGAGGAAGAACAGGCAAAACACCGGAATGACAATGGATACGGGCAGCACCGGCGATAGATGGCCACCATAGTTATATGCCGCCAACAGGATCAGAGCGTTCAGTATTACAATAGAGATGGTGGACAGCAGATTGTAGGCGCCGGTCAGGCGAAACATGATCGGCTGCAGCAACAGCGTCGTGGTCAGTGCCAGGAACAGCCAAAAGTCCGGTGTGATCCGCAATGCCGTCTCGTACACCCATGCCGCAAGCGCCAAGGCCAGCAGGCCCGC
The DNA here is from genome assembly GCA_964631725.1 of uncultured Rhodospirillaceae bacterium. Lineage (GTDB taxonomy): Bacteria > Pseudomonadota > Alphaproteobacteria. Next base: position 112,993 of record CAZVYX010000002.1, read on the forward strand.
CACCATATGGCAGGTGTTAAACCAGCGATAAAGCCGTTCGGTATGTGCGTCGGCGCGCGGACGCGACGGCATCAAGGTTTCCGGTAGGCGCTGCATTCTTGTCAGTACGGTCACGTTTCTTGCCCTAGTTTGCCAATCTCTTGTACTTCCAGCCCGCCTAGACTAGCGGCGGAATTCTTTCGAACTGATTAGCGGTTGTTACCAAAACGTTGCCGCGCGCCGGCGGCTGACGCGCCTCCGCCGGCCTGACGTTCGGGCCGGCCGCTTCTCGATTTGGGACAGGACATTGGATCGTGATGTATCAAATTGGGACAGTCCGCCGGCTTTTCGCACGAAAAAACGGCAAATTTCAGCCAAGCTTGGCCGGTGTGATGAATGGCACACATCTTGCTTCATAAAGCATGGATACCGCCGACGTATTGGCGGGCATGTGAACGATCCGTTGATAATTCGCAGGAGTAGTCAGCATGGCGGTTTCAGCAATCAAGACCGAGGCGGTGTCGCCCGTAAAGCACTCGCAGTCGGTTTTCTTCCTCGTCGCGGTGGGTTGGGCGGTTACGGTCGCCAGTCTGGCATATATGTGGCATATGCTGGCCTGACCTGAAATCAGGCAATCCAACACCACCGGCACATCCGGTTATGTGGCATCAAGGGCCGGCCATTTTGAGGGTAACCTCGATGGCCGGCCCTTCATATTTCGGCGGCGCTTCCGCGAATGTTCAGTTGCCGGAGATGCGGCGGTCGTGGCCTTGCCAATAGGGCTCGCGCAGAACCTTGCGCTGAACCTTGCCAACGGCGCTTTTCGGCAACGGCTCGGTGGTCAACACGACCTTTTTCGGGCGCTTGTATGAACCCAGCCGTTCGGCGCAAAACCGCACCAGTTCCTCTTCCGTGGCGGTACCATCCTCGCTGATCATGCAGACCGCCAGGGGGCTTTCGCCCCAGCGCTCGTCGGGGACGGCGAAAACCGCCGCCTCGATAATGGCGGGGTGATCGCACAGCACGTTTTCCAACTCCGCCGGATAGATGTTGTAGCCGCCCGAGACGATCATGTCGCCGGCCCGGTCCAACAGGTAGAGATAGCCATTGCGGTCGATCATGCCGACGTCGCCGGTCAGGACCCAGCCATCGGCCATGCGCTCGGCCGTGGCGTCGGGGTCTTCCCAAAAACCGGCCATCTGGCCATCGCAGCGCAGGGCAATCTCGCCCTCCTCGCCCTGGGGCAGGGGGTTATTGTCCTTGTCCCATATTTCCACATCGGCGAAAGGCAGCACCAGGCCGCAGGAACGCAACGGCTCCGAACCCTCGATTTCCGCGAACCATTGCCGCGGGCCCATCATGGTCACCGGTACGGCCTCGGTCTGGCCATAGCCTTGCCATAGTGTGTCGCCGAAAATTTCCCGTGCCGTCAGGGCCGTATCATCGGCAATGGGGGCGGCGCCCACCTGCATGCATTTCAGCTTGGAATAATCGCGCTCTCTGGCGCGCGGGTCCCGGTTCATCAGATTCAACATGGCCGGAACAACGAACAGGTACTGGATCGGCTCGGCCTCGATGCAATCCATGGCGGCGGCGGGATCGAAATGATCGAGCAATACGTTGCACGCGCCGCTGAGCCACATGGGCACGAACAGATAGCCCGAGCCGTGGCTGATCGGCGCGATATGCAGACATTTGTCGCCGGGTTCGATTGGGGGGAACAGGAATGTCCAATCGCGACCGGCCGCCAGCCAGGCGCGGTGGGTGTAGGCGACGCCCTTGGGCAGTCCGGTGGTGCCGCCCGTGTGGCGGACGATGAAATAGTCGTCGGCATCGACGGCGACATCGGGATCATCGTCGGGAAAACCCGCCAGCCAGTCCTCGTAGCCGTCGTCGCGGGTGATTATCCGTTCCAGGTTGGGTAGCTGTTCCAAAAGACCGTCCAATTCGCCGACATAATCGGCCGAGGCGATGACCGCCCGGCAACCCGTATGGCCCAGCATATGGGCATGGGTTTCGGCGCTGTTGCGGGGATAGAGCGGCACCCGGACCAGATTGGCGGCAGCGGCGGCGACAAAGAAGTCAACCGCCGGAATTCCGTTGTCCTCCAGGGAGCCGACCCGGTCGCCAGGCTTCAACCCCATATCAAGCAAGGCATTGGCAAGGCGCAGGCCGCGCCGCCAGGATTGGTCGAAGGTAAGGCGCCGGTCACCGTGAACAACAGCCTCCCGGTCGCTGTTGAAACTGACCGCCCGGCGCATCAATCCGCGAATATCCATGCTCTGACGTTCCTACTCCAAAATGACGATTTTGGCCGAGAATAGCAGCCCCGGTCTGATGGGCATACCGCGATGTCACGCCGCCCGGCGGGCCTGTGCATATATCCAGATCAGGCAGCCCGCCAGCAATGGCGGCCACAGGGAAATCTGGCTATAGCGGGCCAGCAGCCACAGCGCCACGGGGGCCAGCCATAGCAGTGCCAGGACCATCCGGCCGCCTTGGGGCAGGTCCGGACGCTGGAGCCACAGAATGGCGAAAATCAGCACCACCAGGTCATAAAAAAAGGCGTAGGGCGTGGCCAGGAACGTCGCGATTATCAGGGCCGGCGCGCGCCAGGCCAGGGCCCGCTGCCGGCGCCAGATAAACATCACCGCGATGACCGCCAGCAGCGCCGAGATGCCCTGGCCGGCATAGGCCAGCGGAACATCCGCGCCGAGTAGGCGGAGGGCGGAAAAAACCGTCGCCATCTTGGGCCAGTGCGCGCTGCCGTATTCCAGGGCCCTGGTGCCCGCGGACGCCGTCGCCAGGAACGCCGACCATGGCTGCAGGCCGAAAACCGCCATGCTTAGCAATGATATGCCGACGGCACTGGCCATTGCGGCGGCCAAGGCCCGCCAGGCGCCGGCTGCCAGCAATGCAAAGGGCAACAGAATGGCCAGATGAGGTTTGTAAATCAGCAGGCCGAACAGAACACCGGCAATTGCCGGATGACTATGCAAAAGAGCTAGGCCGCCGCCAAGCAGGGCCGCGCTCAGGGCGCCGTTCTGGCCGACCAGAATATTGTTGATGGTGGCCGGGAACACGAATGCCGCCAATACGGCCCAACGCGCTCCGCCCATGGCGCGCACGGCGGCCGCCAACATGGCCAGTTGCGCCGTGATCCAGAGGCCGAGAGCGGGGATGTAGGGCAGCGCCGAAAGCGGGGCGGCGAGCAATAGCAGGGGCGGCGGATACAGCCAGGGCAGATAGTCAATCGTCCCGCCGATAACGCCGGCCTGTGCTTTCTGTAACTCCGGCCAGGAAAATACGGCCCCCGGATCACCGCCGAGAGCGAGCAGCGAGGCGGCATAATAGATGATGAAATCGGCGCCCGGGTTGTTGCCGTCCAACCGCTGAATGAAAACATAGGCGCCAAGTAATGCGAAACCGCCGACCAGTTCCAGCCATAACAGGCGTCCGGCGATCCCCAGCCAGCGCGACAGCCGTCCCGTCCCGATGGCGGTTTCCTGGATATTCAATGGCTCCTCGTCATGGCCCGTGTCCGTGTTCATTGGCGTTGCCGCATACTATCGCGGAAGCGCGGGCGTATTCTAATCATGTAATGTTAATGCGGTTTTCATCTTTGCCGGCTAATAAATTACCTGGACCGCCCAAATGAGTTGGTTGCGGACAATACGGTGCACCATGAGCGTTGGCGAAAAATCTGGGGATAGTGGCCTGAGCGGCGAAGTGAAGCGTGAGAGAGACCGCTTCGTTGCCTTCGCCTTTTCCGCCGCCGACGCCTTTGTCGAACTCGATGGTGAGAAAAATATCCGCTATGTGACCGGCGCCGTTAATGCCTTGACCGGCAAGGCGGGCAACAGCCTAAACGGACAGAATTTTCTTGATCTGATCGTACCGGAAGAACGTGCCCTGGCATCGGCCGGTTTCGACATCGCGATCAAACAAGGGCGGTGCGGTCCGCTGCATCTGCGCTTGAAACAGGATTCGGACGAGCCTCTTTATATTGAACTGCGCGGTACATATCTGCCCATCAATGGCGGCGGCCTGTTCCTGTCCCTGAACCGCGGTACCGCCGCGGTTGGCAACAGCGTTGATTTGATCGACAAGGAGAAGTTCGCCGAAATCGCCCACGACGCGATCGGTCCCGCCAGCAGCGGCGATCGCCCGGCTGTTCTGACGATGTTGGATTTGGAGGGGTTGACCGCCCTGATCGGCCGCATGGACGAAGACGGTGCGGCGCGCCTGATGTCGGACATCAACGGCTATATTCAGGCCCAGGCAATCGATGGTGGAACGGCGGCGCATGTGGGCAACGACATGTTTGGCGTTGTGCATGACCCGGATGCCGATATCGTCAATCTCGAGGAAATGATCACGGTGCGGGCAAAAGCGACCGACCCGGACGGCACCGGCGTCACGGTCAATGCGGCCTCGGTCGACCTTGGCGCGGAAGAACTGTCGGACTTCGATGATGCCAAGGCATTGTTGTATACGATCAATAAATTTTCCGAGAAGCGCAGCAAATTTACCGTCAAGGATTTGCAGCAAGGCTATCAGGCGATGCTGGAAGAGGTGCGGAGCAAGATCGTCTCGTTCAAGAAGACGGTAACAGCCGGTGAGTTTGAAGTCTTTTTTCAGCCGATCGTGGAATTGACCAGCCGGGATGTGGATCACTACGAGGCCCTGTTGCGGCTGCCCGGGGCCGGACCCGAGGATTCGCCGTATAGTTTCATATCCTTCGCCGAGGATGCTGGTGTTATTGCTGATTTCGATCTTGCCATGTGTGCCCGTGTCATGCGTTTTCTAGAAACCGTCAAGAAGCAAGACCGCGAACTGTCCGTCGCGGTCAATGTTTCGGGGCGTTCACTGGAAACCCCGGCTTTCTTGGAAAAACTGATTCAATTGCTCGGTCATTTTTCGCCGCCCCGGCACTGGCTGCAGTTTGAAGTAACCGAATCGTCGACCATCCACGACTTGGAAACAACCGGTAAATTCCTCAATTCCTTACGCAAATTGGGCCACAAGGTTTGCCTAGACGACTTTGGCTCCGGGTCGGCCGCGTTTCAGTACCTCCGTGCGCTGGAAGTCGATTGTGTGAAGATTGACGGAATCTACGTCAAGGAGGCGCAGGAAAGCGACAGAGGGAAGGCATTTCTGCGTACTATCGCCACGCTGTGCAAGGATCTGGAAATCGATACGGTGGGCGAAATGGTGGAGTTGGAGGCCTCGGCCAAATTTCTCATCGAAATTGGCGTCCGCTACGGCCAGGGCTACCTGTTCGGCCGGCCGGTCAAGGATATTTCAGGCTGGCGTCCCAACGAACGCCAGGCAAGCTAAAACGTCCGCATAGCCTGGAAAACAGGCATTCCCGCGACAATTTCGAGACAGCCAAACGGAAGAAAAACCTCTCCGTAGTGATTATGGTCACTACCGCGCAAGGGATCTATCCCTAACTAAAAATTAACCAGACTGGAGGGTGTCATGGTTATCAAAATTTCGAATTCTTGGGCGCCGACGTTTTCAATTTTCTTTGCCGGCATGGTGATTTGGGGTGCCACGCTGTTGAGCCTATATTCCGTCGGCTGAAGTGCGTTGGATTGGTTTTCGTTGCCGGGCCAACGACCCGGCAGGGTTGGAAATTTGCTTCACCCTACGGCTTGATCCATGCCGACAGTCGGCCTACCCTTTATATCGGAATTCAGTGCCGGAAAATGGCGGCCGGATGTCATGGTGACATTTGCGCCGGAAGGTCGGGGGGGTAGGCGGTTGTTGGAAGAAGCGGTGGGAGATGTCCGGGTGCTGTGCCCCGCCGGCCGCATCGATCATACTTCGGTGGAAGCCTTTCAGAACGGCTTGTTGCCCCGGCTCGAGGATTGCCGTGAAGATGGCATCGCCATCGTTCTCGACCTCTCGGGCGTCGAGTACATGAGCAGCGTCGGCCTTCGCGTGCTGATGCTGGCGGCGAAACAATGCAAGGGGCAGAACGGTCAAATTGCCGTGGCCGCACTGGGCGAGCAAATGCGTGAGATTTTCCACATCAGCAGGTTTGACATGGTTTTTCCAGTGTATGAGGACAGGGCCGAGGCGATTACCGCCCTAACCCGGCAGGAGTGATGGACCGAAACTTGTTTGGACATGCAGGATAGCGCAATGCGGCTGCGGTTTTGGGGTACGCGCGGTTCCATACCTGTTGCACTAGGTGGCGAAGGTGTGCGCGATAAGGTGCGCGCGGCCCTGCGCCAGGCCGATGGCCGCGCGTTCTCGTCCGAGGCGGCATTGGACGCATTCATCGATGACGAATTGGACTTCGCCACCAGCCATGGTTATGGCGGCAATTCGTCCTGCGTGGAGATTATCGGCGGCGACAATGCGGTGCTCTGCGACCTGGGGTCCGGCGTGCGGGAGCTGGGCCAACAAATCATGCGGGATCTCGGCCCCGGGCAGCCGCGCCGTTACGACGTTTTTCTATCCCATGTCCATTGGGATCACATCATGGGCCTGCCGTTTTTCGCGCCGGCCTATATTCCCGGCAACGAAATTCATATCCACGGCTGCCACACGGTGATGGAGGAAGGTTTCCGCCGGCAGCAGTCAGACCCGAGTTTTCCGGTGCATTGGGAGCATATGGGCGCGGATTTTGCATTTCACCCGATGCAGCCGGGGCAAAGCTATCGGATCGCCGGCTTTGACGTTGCCGCGATAAAGCAGAATCACCCGGGCGATTCCTACGGTTATCGCTTTGAATTGAATGGAAAATCGGCCATCTATTCGACCGATGGCGAGCACACGCAGGCTTCCGAATCCGAAACCCAAGAGTATATCGACTTCCTGACAGGCGCGGATTTGTTGGTCTTTGACGCCATGTACTCCCTGGCCGACATGGTTTCGGTGAAGCAGGATTGGGGCCATTCATCCAATATTGTCGGCGTGGATTTGTGTCTTAGGGCGGGTGTCGCGCATTATTGCTTGTTTCACCACGAACCGATTTACGATGACTATGCTCTGCAAAAAATTCACAAAGAAACCATTCGCTATGCCGAGATCATGAACCAAGGCCCACCCCTGCAAGTTTCCATGGCGTATGACGGCTTGGAAATCGAGCTCTAGGCGCGGGCGATGAGCACACCGACGCCCAGCGCCATCAAATCCGGTACCTGGTTGGCGCCACGCTGGCCGGCACTGTTGTTGCTATTGCCGTTACTGGCGCTGCCCTGGATAACTCCGGCCCTGTTGCCCGGTTTGGCCAACAGCGTCTTCGATCTCTATCAGCGCCTGCATCCCCGGCCGTTGGACCGCCTGCCCGTCGCCATCGTCGATATTGACGAGGCCAGCCTGAAAGTGATCGGCCAATGGCCCTGGCCGCGGACCGAGCTTGCGGCATTGGTCGAAAAGACCGCCGCCGCCGGGGCCCTTGCGATCGGGCTGGATATCCTGATGCCCGAGGCCGACCGCTACAGCCCGGCCCAACTGGTGTCGCGATATCCGGGGCTGGGTGTCGACATGCGCAGCGAACTGGCATCCCTGCCCAACAACGATGACATTTTCGCCATGCGCATGTTTACCCTGCCCGTGGTGGTCGGCCGTGCCGGGCTGAATGATCCAGAGGCCCAACCGCCGGATAATCCAAGCACCGTTCAAATCAACGGCCCGCCGCCGCACAGGAAATTGCTGGGCTTCAAGGGTCATCTGACGAATGTTGAGAGCATTGATATCGCGGCCCAGGGACACGGATTTCTGAACAATCAGCCAGGACCCGACGGCGCCATTCGGACCGTTCCCGCCGTCGTCAGGGTAGCCGACGAGATCTATCCCAGCCTGTCGGTGGAGGTTCTGCGTGTCGCCCTTGGGCAGAAGAACATGCGCCTGGACAGTGACCGGGATGGCGTTGTCGGCATGCGCATAGGGAAGTCCTTCCTGCCCCTGGATACCAACGGCAGGGTACGCCTGCATTTCTCGCCGTCCGATCCCAGACGTTGGATTTCGGCCCTGGATGTGCTGGAGGGCAAGATGGCTGGCAAGAATTTCGCCGATCAGATCGTGCTGATCGGCGCCACCGGCCTGGGGCTTCACGACACGCCGCCCACACCGATTTCGGCCGCCATGGACGGCATCGAAATCCAGGCACAGATGATTGAGAACCTGCTGGGTGAGCATCGTCTGGTGCGTCCGCCCTGGGCCAGATGGGCCGAGGCTGGTCTGTTGCTGTTGCTGGGTGGGTTTCTGGTGTTGGCCGGTCGTGATGCGACGCCCTGGCGCCTGGCCGCGATCTATGTCGTACCCGCGGTATTGACGCTGGGGTTTTGCATGGTGCTGTTTGTCAAGATCCGGCTGTTGCTGGATCCCAGCCCGGTATTGCTCGGCAATGGCCTGCTAACCGCCTTCCTGATCAGCACCGGTTATGCCCATGCCAACAAACTGAAACGCGCCCTGGACCAGGCATTGGCGGTGGAGAAACTGGAAACCGCGCGCATGGGCGGCGAATTGAGCGCGGCCAGGGAAATCCAGCTTGGCATATTGCCCGATCCCAAGCATATCGAGGGCTGCCCGGACAACCTTGATTTTCACGCCGTTTTGGAGCCAGCGCGGGAAGTCGGCGGTGATCTGTACGACGCCTTCATGGTGGACGATGAACAAATGTTTTTCCTGATCGGCGACGTCTCGGGGAAAGGCGTTGGTGCCTCGCTATTCATGGCCTTGAGCAAGGCGCTATGCAAAAGCGCCGCCCTGCGGGGCGATGGCGGCCTGTCTGAAATGATCAGCGTGGCGAGTGGCGAGATCGCGCGGGAAAATCCAGCGATGTTGTTTGTCACCGCCGTTGCCGGTTTGTTGGATACCAAGACCGGACGGCTGCAGTATTGTAATGCGGGCCATGATGCACCGTTGCTGCTGGGCGGGGACCAACCGGCGCGGACCTTGGAGTCGGCTGGTGGACCGCCGCTTTGCGTGTTGGAGGATTTCCCCTATCCAATCGAAGAGGCGCAGTTGCATTCGGGCGATTTGCTGGTCCTGTTCACCGACGGTGTGACCGAGGCGCGGGGCAACGATGAAGTCCTGTACGGGACCGAAAAAATCTCGGAATATTTGCACGGGCTGAACCGGGACGCCGCGGCGGAGACGGTCTGTATGGGGCTGTTGCAGGAGGTCAAACACTTCACCGGCGATGCGCCGGCCTTTGACGATGTGGCAATTATGGCCCTGCGCTGGCAGTCAGCGTCCTAGTCCACGTCTTAGGCACCGGTTTAACGGCGGGCATATCCTACGGCTCGATCTTGACCAGGAATTTGGTGCCGCGCACGCCCAATATGGACGACGGCGTCCGTACTTTCATGGCATCCTTGCGCTGTTTGGCGATCTTGCCTGAAACCATGGCCAATGTGCCCTGATCCACCCTGGTGACGAATTCACCGTCGCGCCGGCCCGGATTGAACTTGAAAATAGTCAGTTCGATGCGGCTGTTGGGACCGGCGGAAAAGCGGGTATTGTCCTTGAAGACAATCCCGATGCGGCCATCGCCGCCGGTGATGATAACGTCGGATGTCTCCACCGGCTGGTTGATCTTGGCGGGCGTGGTTTCACCAGCCCGCTGTACCGAAGTTTCGCCGATGGTCAGCTTGACCCGGCCGATTTCCGCCCACGCCGTGGCGGGCAGTGTCATTATCAGAATTGTCAACAGCCAGCGCAATTTTTGCCTCCGCATTCTTACCTGGACGCAAGCTCCCGGAATATGTCCCGAATGTCAATCAGCGTTTGCGGCCCGATAACGACCAGATCAGCGCCACCAGCCAGCCGACGCCGGTCCAGCCGAGGGTGAACAACAGGATCAGGATGGCCCAACGGCGGGCATGGGAGAGCAAAAACGCCAATATGGCGGGAAGAAAGAACAGCAGGCTGAGGGCGAAGGAATATCCGGAGGCGAAATCAAGCCCGTCTTTCAGTACCGCTTCCATGTGTCAGCTCGTGATCAGACCACCGTCCACATTGTAGGCTTGGCCGGTGATGTTGCGGGCGCCGGGGGAGGCCAGAAACACCGCCATTGCCGCGATATCCTCGGGCTCGTTGATGCGGCGCAGCGGGATCGGACGGGCGGCGCGGGCTTCGGCATCGTCACGGCTGATGCCGTCGGTTTCCTGCTGCGTGGCGAAAATCTGCTCCAGCAGCTCGGTGCGGGTGACGCCGGGGCAAATCGCGTTGACGGTGATGTTGTGCCGGCCCAATTGCTGCGCCGCCGTCCGGGTCAATGCGATTACGGCACCTTTCGAGGCCGCATACGCCGCATTTGAAGTCCCGCTGTAGCCGCGGCCGGCGATGGAGGCCATGTTGATGATGCGCCCGCCGCCCTGTTCGATCATCCGCCGTGCCGCGCCCTGCAGGCAAAAGAACACACCCTTGGCGTTGACCCGATGGATCCGGTCCCAGTCCGCTTCCGTCAGGTCCATGATATAGGCCTTGCGGGTGACGCCGGCATTGTTGACGATGACATCCAGGCGGCCGAAACGGTCCATCGTTGCATCCAGCATGGCCTCGATGCCATCGACGTCGCCGACATCCGCTGTCAGGGCCAGGCTTTCCACGCCGGCGTTTGCTACATCTTCGGCAATTTTCCGCGCCGCTTCCGAATTGATGTCGGCGCATACCACCTTGGCGCCGGCGGCGGCCATTGCCCGGGCGACGCCGGCGCCGATGCCGTTGCCGGCGCCGGTGATCACCACGACCTGATTTTCCAGCAACATTGAATTTTCCTAATTTTGCAGCAGAACGGCGAAAGGCGCCGCCGTGACGATCTTGCGCGTGGCGCGCCCAAGTCCGGAAAGGACACTGGGCCGGCCCTCGCCAAATGCACCGGTGACCAAGAGATTGGCGTCCAACTGAAGGACGGAAGTAATCAGGGCACGGCCACGGCCACGGGCGGTCAGGCGTTCGGAATCATAATCCACCACCCTGGCCGCCAAATCATAGGTCGCGAGATATTCCTCCAGCGGCCCCATATCGACGGCGCCGGCGCCGCTGCCCTTCAAGAGAACGATATCCTTGGCGCCCTGTAATAATGGCAGCGCGGACTTGATCGCCCTGGAATTCTGCATTGTGCCGTTCCAGGCGACCGCCACACGTTCGGTCGAGGCGCCGTCCACCCTGGGTGGTATCAGCAGCACGGGGCGGCCGGTTTCAAACAGCGCGGCGTTTAGATTGTCGGCTTCGGGTCCGTCTTCGCTGGACAGCCGTTCCACCATGATCAAATCGTAGGCATAACCCAGGGCCGAGATGATGCTGTCGCAACTTGCCTCGAAGTTTAAATACCGGGCGCCGGGTACATCGCCACAGATCTCCGCGAATGCGGCTTCGGCCCGCGACCCCGCCTCGGCGGAACGCTGGCTGTTATCGCCGACAAAGGTCATTTCCCCGGCGCCCATGATTGTATGCGCCGGCATTCTGCCATGGGCGACCGTTAGCTGGGCGCCGGTCAATTCGATGATATTGCGCGCGCTGGTTAGTGACTCGGCATCATTCGCGCTGCCATCGATGACAATCAATACTCGCTTCATGGACTCCATCCTTTGCCGTAACGGCTTAACAAGCGGCGTACGTTTAGCCCTAGAGTAGCGGCGAAAATCACGAATGGCTATGATCGTTGATATAGATGGAAGGACTGTTCATGGCACATGCGGGGCCGCCGCCCGAGCCGATCAATTTTTATCCCTCGAAACTTCAGCTCGGGATTTTGGTCGTGCCCTGTCTGTTGGGAGTGGCGATGATACTGCAAAGGGATGATGCGGCGGAATTTGTCCTGACTGATTTGAGCTGGACCAACATCATGGCCATCGTGATCTGCCTGTTTGTTGCCGGGTTGCTGCTGCAAATGGCCTTCGACCGCAATCCGGTGGTGGTTTTTGATGCGAAGGGGATCCACTGCCAACGGCCGCCCCTGGGCCTGATCCCGTGGGAGGCGGTGATCGGCATGGGCGCAGGTAATGCCACCCTGGCGCGGCGGGTTTTGATGATCGCGGTCGATCCGAACAGGTTGGATGAAAAGGCGCGCACCTATATCCGCAACTCCGTCGGCTTTATCAATCTGATTTCGCCGCAGATGCGAAAGTTCGACAGCCAGTCGCAGGGTTACCCCTCGGTCCATATTCCAATCTCGCATCTTTCCCGGCCGGCCCGGGAAATTGAAAGTGTGGCGCAGGAATTCGTGCTCTACTATGTCGCGGTCGAGGAGCAAAAGAAGCGCGAAGGCGTTTAGAACAAGAAAAGTCGGAGGGGTACGAAATGCAGTACGATTACATCATTGTTGGTGGCGGGTCCGCCGGTTCGGTGCTGGCCAATCGGCTGTCGGCGCGCAGCGCGAACAATGTGCTGGTGTGCGAGGCGGGCCAGGATACGCCGCACGGCAAGGTGCCGGAAGAGATTTTGGACAGTTATCCCGGTACCGCCTATCTCGACAGCCGGTTCATCTGGAACGATCTGAAGGTCACGACGGAAGTCATTTCCCACAACAATCCCGATGTCGACCGCCCCCGTTTACGCAAATACGAACAGGCCAGGGTGCTGGGCGGCGGTTCCTCGATCAACGGCCAACTCGCCAATCGCGGCGCGCCGACGGATTTTGACGAATGGGACAGCCGGGGCGCCAAGGGCTGGAATTGGGATGCGGTGCTGCCCTATTTCAAGAAGGTCGAACGGGACATGGACTACGATGGTCCCTACCACGGCAACGAAGGGCGCATACCCGTGCGCCGCATCATGCCTGATCTGTGGAATGATCATGCCACGGCGACCGGCCAGGCGTTTGCCCAGGCCGGTTTTGAATTCCTGCCCGATCAGAATGGCGAATTCAAGGACGGCTATTTTCCCATCACCATGTCGAATGCCTACGAGCGCCGGGTCTCGGCCGCCATCGGCTATCTCGATCCCGGCACCCGCCTGCGGGAGAACCTGACGATTACGACGCGGACCCGGGTCAAGGAATTGTTGTTCGAAGGCAACCGCTGTGTCGGCGTCAAGGCCGACGTCAAGGGAAAGGAACAGGATTTTCGCGGCAACGAAATTATCCTGTCATCGGGCGCGATCCATTCTCCGGCGCATTTGCTGCGCGCCGGCATCGGCCCGGCCATGGCCCTGGGTGAAATGGGCATCGACGTGCGGGCCGACATTCCCGGCGTCGGGCAGGGCCTGATGGATCATCCGTCCGTCGCCGTGGCCTCGTTCGTGAAACCCCATGCCCGGGTCAATGATTTCACCCGCCGGCATCTGTTGGTGGGCCTGCGCTATACCTCTGGTCTGGAGGGCATCCCGGCGGGCGATATGTTCGTTGCCGTATCTTCGAAATCATCCTGGCATGCGGTCGGGGAGCAAATCGCCTCGAAGATCATTTTCGTCAACAAGACCTATTCCGAGACGGGTCAGGTCAAGCTCAATTCCAAGGACTGGCGGGACGAGCCGACCGTGGAATTCAATCTGCTGTCGGATCAGCGCGATCTGGACCGGCTGATGGATGGTGTGCGCCGCATGACGGCGCTGCATGCCATGCCCGTATTGCAGGCCGCGACTTCGAATCCATTTCCCGCCAGCTACTCCGACAAGGTGCGTCAGGTCGGTGAGGTCAACAGCAAGAACAAATGGCTGACCGGTATTTTCGCGAAAATGCTGGATGGCCCTGATGCCCTGCGCAAGGTCCTGATGGACAAGTTCATACTGGAGGGGTTCACCCTGGACCAGCTAATGGCCGATGAGGAGGCGCTGGAAGCCTTTGTCCGCCAGGCCGCGGTCGGTGTCTGGCACGCCTCGTGCAGTTGCCGCATGGGCGCCGACGACGATCCGAAGGCTGTTACCAACAATGCCGGCCGGGTTCGTGGCATGCAGGGGCTGCGGGTGGTCGACGCTTCGATTTTTCCCGTCGTGCCCTGCGCCAATACAAACTTTCCAACCCTGATGACGGCGGAAAAAGTCGCTGACGCTATTTTGGATGGAGCCTAATCATGACCGATCAATTGCTCCAGGAAGTCAGGGATCTGGAGGCGGCTGCGGCGGCGGCGGATGCGCGCTACGAGTTTATCGACGATTTGGCCTATCCGCCGGGCGTTCAGATGGCGGTGAACTTTACCGCCGATTTCGATGCCATGCTGTTGCGCCGGCTGCTGGGGGAACCGCCGATGCAATTGTCCCAGGGCGAATTCGGCGGCCGGGTCGGCATCTGGCGCCTGATCGAGTTGTTCAATTCCCACGACATCAAGGCGACGGTATTCACGCCGGGCCGGATTTGCGAACTTTACCCCAAGGCGGTCGCAGCGGCCGCCGCCAGCGGCCATGAAGTTGCTGATCATATGTGGGAGCATCAGGTGCCCAAGGATCGGCAGTTGGAAGCCGATCATCTGGCACGCTCCACCAAGGCGCTGACAGAAACCGCCGGCAGGCGGCCGGTTGGAACGCGGAGCTGGCACAGCCAGGATCTGCTGTTGTCGGAAGGCTATATCTACAATTCCCACGGCACCGCCCACCATCATCCCTACTACATGCATGACGGGGATGGTGAAAACTGCCTGCTGAACATCCCGTTCCACTATGCCATTGATGACGCCATGTTCTTCTCCTTCGCCTGGCTGGCGTCCGGGAACGCGGCCCAGCGCATTACCGAGCCGGGCCGGGTGATGGATATGTGGTGGGATGCCTTCCTGCAACAATACCGCCAGGGCGGTTATCTGAATGTTTGCCTGCATCCGTTTGTCTCGGGCCGGGCCATGCGGATTGAGGCGCTGGACAAGCTGATCAGCCGCATGAAGACCCTGCCCGGCGTCTGGTTCCCCAGTTGTGAGGAGATGGCGCGCCATTGCCTGGAAAACCATCCCCCCCGTGCCGGTAAGGGAGGTAAGTAGATGCCCTGGAAACAGAACTACACCGCCTCGGATGAAGTCAGCCTGCGCGACGATGACGTGCAATGGCCGGGCGGCCGCCGTTGCTGCGTTGCCGTTAACGTGGATTTGAGCCTGGCCCGTGGACCCGATGGCCTTGTCGAGGCCGATCTTTCCGACTACCGCGCCATGTTTGGGTTGCATGAAGGTATGCGGCAGTTACTCGCCACCTTGTCGCGCTTTGACATCAAGGCGACTTTCACGGTACCGGCGGCGATGGCGAATATTCTTAGCGATACGCTCAGGGAATTGACCGCCAACGGGCACGAGGTCGCGGCCCATGGTCTGAAACAGGAAGACGTCTCCGGGCTGAGCCGGGAGGATGAAAAGGCGCGGATGGACCTGGCGACCGACATCCTGACGGAGGTATTGGGTCAGCGGCCCAAGGGCTGGTATTCCCTGCCGCGGCAAAGCGATCCCTATGCCGTCGGCACCATCAGCCCGCACACGGCTGAACTATTGCTCGAAGCGGGTTATAGCTACATGGGCAGCAGCCTGTCCGACGATATTCCGCATTACTGGGTGGCGGACTTCGAAAAACGCAGCGCCATTCTGACGTTGCCGTATTTCTATCATTTCGACGATCAGTTCTTCCTGCTGTTTCCCTCCAAGGGCACGGGTCTGGAACATGCGGACACCCTGTATGCCAATTGGCGGGCCGAGTTCGACGCGCAATACAAGCGCGGCCGCTATTTCAATATGACCCTGCATCCCCACGCCATCGGCTGGGCCCATCGGCTGAAGCTGTTGGAGGATTTCTTCGCCCATATGCGCGGCTTTCCCGATGTCTGGAATGCCACCGGGGCAGAGATCGCCAGCCACTGGCAAGAGAACTATCCGGCCAGCTCCCATCTAAAGCTGGAAGAGAGCATCTGGCGGGATTACCCGGGGAGTTTGAGCTAGCGCGTTTCCGATTATCGCTAAACCGCCCGCCCGCCCAGGCGCGCTGCGAGGACCAGCGCGACATCCCAGACGGTCGCTGGAATTTCCCGCACCACGTAGTAGAGCCATTTCGCCAGGCCAAGATGGGGCCGGTCGCCCGGCATATCGCCAATCGCCGCCGGTATTCCAACAAGGCGAAACAGTATGGCGCAACGCGGGTTGTGATAGGGGCTGGAACAAACGATCACCCGTTCGACATCGTCCCGGGTGTCCAGGATTGCCTTGCTAAAATAGATCGATGAAAGCGTATCGTCGGCCTTGGATTCCACGATAATGCGTGATGGATGGACGCCAGTTTCCACCAAGATATCGTGCATCACTTCTGCCTCGGCCGGTCCGTGACGGCCAACGCCGCCGGTAACGACAAACCGCCCGCCGCCCAATCGCGCGGCCAGGGCCGCCGCGCCTTCCGTGCGCCGCCGCAATGTCCCGCTGGGCGAGCCATCGGCACGGACCGCCGCGCCGAACACGACCAGATAAGGAACTCGATCACCATCCATTAATCATTATTCCTTGCGGACCACGGTGCGAATGCGATTTTGCATACACCACGATACTATCTCGCCGGCAGGCTTTCGCAGAAGCCGGGCGGTGTCGGGGCATCGTTGCTGCCGATTTCGTATTTTCGCCAGATCCTTGGCGGGCCAAGCCAACTCTCGAATTTGCCGACGGATTTCTTCAGTTTGCGGTAGGCCGGATCATCGCCGGGATAGCTTTTCAGTTCGGCGAATTTCGCCTCGAAAAAGGCTTTATGCCCGTCACGTTGGGATTTCGTGAAAGTGAAGAACACCTGGCCTGAGGTCAAATCCTCCAGGCCAAGCGCGATACCGTAGGCCAGACGCTTCACGCCATCGCCTGGCTTGATCGTCAACGGTGGCCGCAGGACGCCGACCAGACGGGTATTGGAGGGGCCCGGAATTCGAACCTTGTCGATCCATTGCCGGTTCCATTGCATGCGCTTTTCCAGCCGGCGTTGGCTGCGCAGTGCTTTTTCCAGGACCGCCGGTTGAATATCCGCTCTTGCCTCCGGCGGTATCCAATTGAAATTGTCCTCGCCCACGAAAAGTTCATATTCCCAGTTCGCTCGCGGCATCTTGTAGCGGCCGGTCCAGGTGAACGGATAACGCCAGTTCCGATCCAGATAGGGGTCCGCGTCACGCAGTGCAATGTAGGGCCGCTTGAGCTTCATCGGCTGGCCGACCGGCTCGCCGTCCCGCAGAAAGATCAATTCAACACCGATGACATCGCAGCCCAGCTGTTTGCCCCTGAAATAGTGATTTTCAAGGCCGAATTGCAACTCGAAACCAAATTCAGGGTCTAAGGATTGGACCAACGCCTTTGGCGGCATGCCGCTAATTTGCACCGGTGTGCCGTTGACCGAAATCTGGTAGGTGAAGGCATCGGCATTCAGGGACGGAAGCCTGTCCGCTTGCAGGGTAAAAACCGTATAACCGACGCCTAGGATATCCCCCGATCGCCGCCGTTCGCGCAAGGTCTTGAGCGAGGGCGCGTACCAGATATTTCGCTTCGCGCTGGACGGCTGGGCATGCGCGGCACCGATCAACACCGGCCAACGCCATCCCGACCGGGGGCCGCATTGCCGGACCCAGCGCCGCGCCTCGGCCGGATTCTTCAGAGCGCAATCGCCGCCATAGGGACAGCGCAATTCAACCAACGATTCACCGCCGCCCAGTTGCCCCGCGGCACGCAGGCAAAGCTTGGTGATCGTGCCGCTATTGCCGTTGTTGTTGCCGGTCAAGGGTTCCATATGCAGATTGGCCTGGTAACTATGCCCAACCCTGGGCAGTTCCACTTCATCAATGAAAAGCCCGTTATCCAGGCGGCTTTCATAGGCGGCGCGGCTAACGTGTCGAAGCGGCTCGATCATCATCCGGCTTTGGCTCAGAAGTTCGCCGGGATTAGTGAAGTTGGTGATCGTCATGGCGATCGGAAGGCGCCGGCCCATTATTGCCTTCAATTGGTCGCGCAATTCAGCGCCGCGCCGCCTAAGAAGGCGAATGGTGGAGGTGACGATCTTGGCGCTGGCATTTTCGGGCGAGCTTGGAAATTCATGCTGCCAATCGAGTTCCCTCAGACCGAACGGCTCATTCCTGGTTTTCCCACCTTGCCGGCGGCGTTTGATATTGATCTCAAGTGCATAGTCGGCTTGCGCGGCGTCGAGGTCTCCCGGATCAATCCTGATCTCGAGCAGCAATTCGGAATTGCCATCCGATGCGGTGAATTCCTGTGGCGTGAAAGCGGCGGTTAGCCGGCTGATCAGCCTGTCCCGTGTCCGCGCCTTGAAGCTGGCGACACCGCCATCGGGCCAGCTATTGATGATCCCATCATGAAAGTCGGCGATAACCTCGACACCCACTGCCCGGCCGATGGCGGGGGTGAGGCTTAGCCAATGCAGGAGCGGCAGGGCCAGCAGGATCACCATGGTCCGTCCAACAAACAACCGGGTCATCGCATGATCACCTCGGTAATTATCGGCCCGCCCGTCGATGCGGGCACGGTTGCGGTTCCCTTCATGATGGGTTTCGTGCCGTCATCACGAGTTACGCGCGCCGAGATTACAGTGCCGGCGGCTATGGCGTCGTCCGACAAGCTGACCGGTGTGTTCCACATGGCGCCAAAACGTTGTGCGCGGCGCTTATCTTTTATGGTGCGGTCGAGTTCAAAACGCCAGCTACGCGCCAGGTCAGTCGTAGGCTCAACGTCCCCGGCTGCGCCGAGCCAGGCTGCCTCGCCGCGGTAACCGGCATGAGGCGGCAAGGTTAGATCGGTCGTCAGGCCGCCGCCCGATAGGGTCACGCGCAAGGTTCGGCTTTCATCCGCAAATGCGCCAAGCTTTGCGGCGGACGGCCTGATTAGCACGATGTCGCGGCGCCTGAAATCTCCCGTGATCGCCATCGGCTGCCGTTCAAACCAGGAAACGGATCGTTCGGCCCACGGCAGCCCATCCGTCTTTATGCGAAATGAACCTGACCCGAAGAGGCCCGTATCAACAAGCTGCCTGACTTCCGCGCGAGCCGGCACGACAAAGTCAATTTTCTTACCCTTGCCATCGACCGGTTCAATTTTGACCGTTCTGGAACGGTCATGCTGTTCGTTGTTGATGACGATGGTGCCATATCTGGCTGGGGCAGCGGCGGCAAAAATGATGATAACAAGGGCGGCGATCAACGACAGCGGCTTACTTTGCAGGACCTTCTCGTCGAAAAACGTCTGCAATTCCTCTTTGCGATCATCGGACACGACATTGCCGAGAAAGGCGATCCAGGCGAACAGCCCGCCGAGGCCAAGCAAGCCACCGATCACTGGGAATAAGTCCGTGAAATACAGCACCCAGCCCATCATCAAGGTGCCAGTCAGGATGAGAATGAGCAAATTTAGGTAAAACATCGCGCGCCACTTGCGATAGCTATTTCAGCATCCGTCCCCGCCGACGCTAGCGCAAATTCAAACCGCGTGCAATGTGGGCTTGATCCCGACGGTTCCGCCTGCATTTCATGTCGGCGAATTGGAAGAAGTGCATGAATACGGTTATGATGACCGCTGGGGAAGGGGACATGACATGATCAAACGGTTTTCGAGTTTGTTCGCCGGTCACATCGATCTCGGCGATATGGGGACGGATGCCACGCCGGCAAACGAACGGCGCTATTCCGACAAACAGCTGGCGACGATCTTTGATAAGACCGAGGCCATGGCACGCTGCATGGATGGCCTCGGCTACGACACGCTGTGGCTGGCGGAGCATCATTTTCAGCGCGAAGGTTACGAATGCATTCCCAACTTGCTGATGATGGGGGTGCATCTGGCCCATCTGACCGAAAAGCTGCGCATCGGCTGCGGTTTTAACATTGCGCCCATGTGGCACCCGCTGCGCCTGGCCGAGGATTTCGCCATGGCGGATCATATGACTAAGGGACGGGTCATATTCGGCGTTGGCCGGGGTTATCACACCCGCGAGGTGGAAAGCCTGGGCGGCCCCATGCTGGACAAGGATGCCAATCGGGAGATCTTCGAGGAGCAGGTTGATATCATCTTCAAGGCTTTCAATAACGAAGCGTTCTCCCACGAGGGCAAGTATTACAACCTGCCGGCCCGGGTGCCTTATCGTGGTTATGACCTGGAAGAACTGACCTTGGTGCCCCGGCCCCTAAATTTGCCCGTGGAATGCTGGCAGCCCGTGGTCAGCGCCACCGAGCGCGGTTTGGATTTCATGATCAAGCACGGCATCAAGGGCGTGATCGGCGGTGGCTCCGCCCTGATGGCGGACAATTCGGTTATTGCCTTTCAACAGGCGCAACAGCGCGCCGGTGTCGACGCGCCCCTGGGCACGGATCTGTGTTTCGGCATCTCCTTCCATCTGGCACCGACCCGGGAGCAGGCGATCGCCGAGGCCACGCCTTATTATCAGGAACATGCCAAGATGTTTGCCCCCCTGGGCTTCATGGGACCCATGGAAGATGCGCAACTGGAGGCCTTGGGCCGGCGCGGCGGTTTTGAAGACAGCGGACTGGCGTCCCTGGAATTCTCCTGCGAACGGGGTGCCTGGTATTGCGGCCCGCCTGAGGGTTTCGTCGAATTCCTGCAGGAACGGGCGGAGAATTATCCCGGCCTGGAGGCGGTCAACGTGCAATCGTCAATGGGCACACCGCAGGCGGTGATGCTGGAACAACTGCAATGGTTCGCCGAGGATGTAATGGGCAAGGTTTAAGGCCAGGCCGTTTCGGCCATGGCGATCCCTCAATCATCCGGCTCGCCGGCGGCGACCCAGCGTTCGTAGGCCGCGCGTACTTTGGGAGACGGCGGGTACAGGCCCGGCATCGCCTCGCCCTTGGCCAGCCTTTTGTTGATCCAGCCCTCAATATGGTCCTGGGCCAGGCCGCCCTCGGCCACCGAGGCGGCGAACTCGGCCGGCACGGCGACGGTGCCCTCGCTATCGCCAACGATGATATCGCCGGGGTAGATCGGCACGCCGCCGCAGGAGATCGGACATTGGATTTCCACCAGCATCAATTTGGTGAAGCTGGGCGGCGGGGCGGAGCCGTTGCAACAAACCGGCAGGCCCAGATCCTCGATCTCGGGGATGTCGCGCATGCCGCCATCGGTGACGGCGCCGGCGACCTTGCGCATCTTCAGGCGCATCAGAATATTGCCGCCCAATATGCCGACATCGTTGCGGCCATTGGAATCCATCACCATCACCGATCCCGCCGGTATCTCCTCAACCGCCGGGGTCATCAGGTTTTCGGGATGGTCCAGATACTGCTTGGCATGCAGGTCCTCGCGCAAGGGAAGGTAGCGCAGGGTGTAGGCCGGCCCGGCGAACGTGCCCAGGCCTGGATCGACAGGCAGGACGCCGCGCAGGGAGACATTGTTGAGACCATGATTGCTCATCAACTGGGTCGTGATGGTCGGTGTGGTGACGCGCTTGAGCTTGTTGATGACGGCCTTGCTAACGCGCTTCGGTTTTCTACTCGCTGCCACGGCGGATACGCCTCTTCTCGGTTTCTGGAGTTATTGGATCAGTCGACCTTGCTCTCGTCCTTATACATCACCTTGGCGCGGGTCGTGCGGACCCATTCCTCGATATCCTCGATGCTTTGATAGTTGGCCATGTTGAAACGGTCCCAACTGCGGATTTCATCCAGCTCCTTCTTCCAACGTTTGTAGGGCGGCTGGGCCGGCGGGCCGAAGCACATGATGTCCAGCACCGCCAGGTCCTCCGGCACGCCGATCAACGGCTTGAAGGCATTCTGCGCCTCTTCCTGGCCGATGGCGGTAACCCACCAGACCGCGTAGCCCAGGGCGGAGGCGGCCAGATGCGCCGACATGGTGGCCGCCGCCACGCTTTGCAGCAGGATCCTCTCGGCGTTCTGATGATACATCTTGTCCAATTCCGAACCATCGCCCAGAACCGGAAAGGCGCGGGTATAGCGGAAATCACCGACCACGACGATCAGTCCGGGCGCGGTCTTCATGCCGCTGTAGTTCGGCGTCGGGAATTTCATTTTCAATTTGCCCCGCCGCCGCGCCTCCGCGACGAAATAGTCGCCTAGCTGTTCCTTCAGGCCGGCATCGGTCACGACGTTGAAATGCCATGGTTGGGCGTTGGCGCCGGATGGACCATGGCGCGCCGCTTCGAGGATCAGATCGTAATGGCCGTGCGGAATTTCGAAGTCGGGATCGAATGCGCGCGATGTGCGCCGGTCCCGCACTACATCCATCAGGGCTTCATAGGCCGTGGCTGCGTTGTCCGTCATTGTCTACCTCCCGTCTAATGGCCGAGAAAAATGCCGCCGTTCACATGGATGCATTGCCCGGTGATGTAGCGGCCCCGGGGCCCGGCCAGATGGCGGACCATGGCGGCGATCTCGTCAACCGTGCCGGCGCGGCCCAAGGGTATGCCCTCGAAGACGCCCGGCGGCCGTTTGCCGGCGGCGGTACCCCGCACCGTGTCGATGGCGCCGGGGGCCACCACATTGGCGGTAATATTGTCCGCCGCCAGTTCCATCGCCAGGCCGCGCACGAAGCCTTCCATGCCTGCCTTGGAGGCGTTGACGTGGGCTCGCTGTTTGGCGCCGATGTGGTTGGAAATGCCGCTCATGCCAACAAAGGCGCCGCCGCCGCGCGCCTTCATATGCGGCACGGCGTATCGCGCCAGCAGAAAGGCGCCGTCCAGGGCTACGGACAGGATTTCCCGCCATTCTTCATAGGACATCTCGACGAACGGGGTCTGACGGCGCAGACCGGCGTTGCTGACCACGATGTCGATGCCCCCCGTTTCCGCTGCCAGATGCGCGATCATCTCCCGCACCGCGCCTTCATCGGAAACATCGGCGAGATGCGCCAGGGCCTGGCCACCGGCGTCATTGATCTCCGCCGTAACGGTTTCGATAGCCTCCCGGTTGCCCCGGCCGTTGACCATGACCCGCGCGCCATCCTCTGCCAGGACATGGGCGATGGCACGGCCGATATTCTGGCCCGCACCGGTGACCAGGGCGACTTTTCCTTCGAGCGGTTTGTCTTGGTGATCCGACATGCTGCCAACTCCCTTCCATTTTGCAGGATCATAGCAAATCAGACCGGGCATGCTACGATGCCGCCAAGGATTTGGAGGAATATTCGATGCTGCTGCCCACATCCACTTTGTTCGAGGTTCAGGCATTCGAGCTTGAGTTGGGCGGTGTCCTGTCCGAAATGGCGCTGGCCTATGAGACCTATGGCAAGCTGAACGCCGCCGCCGACAACGCCATTCTGCTTTGCCACGGCTATACCTCGAACCCCCATGCCGCCGGTGACGAAGCGGGATGGTGGCATAATCTGATCGGGCCCGGCCGGGCCATCGATACGGAGCGCTTTTTCGTGGTTTGCTCCAACATGATCGGCTCGGCCTTTGGCAGCACCGGTCCGGGCAGTATCAATCCCGCCACCGGCGCGCCTTATGGCGCCAATTTTCCCGATATCACCACCAACGACATGGTCCACGCCCAGGGGTTGCTGTTGGATCATCTAGGCATTGGGCAACTGGCAGCCGTAGTCGGTTTTTCCTATGGCGGCTATCTGACCTTTCAATGGGGCGTCAGCCATCCCGACCGCATGCGGGCCCTGGTTCCCGTCGCCACCTGGAACAGGAGCCGTGGCGGGCCGGAGACGATCAAGGAGATCGAGGACTATTTCGCCAAGTCTCCCGCCTGGAACGGCGGCGACTACTACGGCCAGGCGGGGGAAGGCGAGATCCTGGAGATGCTTGCCAGTTTAAGGGTCGAAACCCTGCGTGGCTACGGCGTCGGCCGCGCCCTGCTGGACAAACTGGGCAGTGAAGCGGCGGCGACGGCGGAACTTGAAAAGCGCGGCCGCGATTGGTCGAAACAGTTCGATGCCAATGCCCTGATTGTTCTGCGCCGGGCGGCGGTGATCTTCAATGCCTGGGACAATGCGGCCAATATCAAGGCGCCGCTGCTCTACGTCCTGTGCAATACCGACGCCCGTTTTCCAGCCGGCGAGTTGGCGGCGCCAACCATGGCGCACCTTGATGCCAGCGGCGTCGATGCCGCCTATGTGGAGATCGACAGTCCCTACGGCCATTTGGCGCCGACGGAGGCTTGGCAACAATGGGCCCCCGCCCTGGAAGACTTCCTCAAGGGCCGATGAAACCCAACCTCCTCATCGCTTTCTCCTTCGGTCATTGCGCCAATGACCTGGTGCCGATTGCGATGTACATCCTGATCCCGGCGTTCGGCACGGCCATGGGGCTGTCGCCGGCCGAGATCGGGTTGTTGTTCATGCTTCACAGCCTCGGCGGATCGCTCGCCTATTTTCCGGCGGGGGTGGCGGCTGATCATGTAGCCAATCGCGGTGTCCTGCTGGCAGCGACATTTTTCTGGGTCGGCTTCGGTTACCTGACGGCCTCGTTCGTTGACGGTTTTTGGGCCTTTGCCGTCGTGATCTCAATTGCCGCCATGGGTGATGCCGCCTGGCATCCCATTGCAACCGGCGTGCTGACGCAGATGCATCGAGCCCGGCGCGCCTATGCCCTGGGTGTGCATGCCATCGGTGGCTATTTTTCAACAACCATCGCATTGCCCGCGGCCGGGTTGCTATTGGCCCTGTGGGATTGGCACATCGCCATGCGGGTGCTGGCGATCCCGACCTTGCTCATGGGATGCGCCTTCATCTTTCTCAGCCGGCATGTGCCGCGTCACGTCAATAGTCGGCCAACGAGGGCGGATTTTACGGCGATCTGGCAGGTCTGGTCCACCAGGGCGGGGCTGCGGATTATTGCGCTGTTTATCGCCTATAACATGGGTCTGTTCGCAATCATTGCGATGACGCCGCTGTATCTCAATGCCAACCACAATCTTGGCTGGCTGGAGACGGCGCTCGTCATGGCCGCGATGATGCTTATCGGCGCCCTGGCGCAGCCGTGGACGGGGAAGGTATCCGATAACGTCGGACGGCGGCCGTTGATTATTTTCGCCAACGGGATCGCGGCCATCGCATCGTTTTCCGCCTGGCTGTCATCCGACTTCATATTCACCATTATCGCCCTGGGCGTGGCGCTGACCGTCCTTGTGGCTATTCGCGCCGTGTTGCTGGCGGCGGCGCTCGATCACGCCGGTGGACGCGAAGGCACCAGCCTTGGCTTGGCGTTCGCCGCCATGGAAGGCTTTGCCGCCTCGGCCGCGGTCCTGGCCGGGCTGGCGGGGGAGAACGACCTGGCCAATGCCTTCCTGCTGGCCAGCGCTTTCTCTCTGGTGGCTGTTATTCTGGCGGTTGCAACGCCGAAGCAAGCCACTGTTTCAGCGGGCGCGTCCGCCGCCGAGTAAATTGCAGCGCCTTGGTGAGGGGCGGCGGTATTTTGATACGGATCAAGGTAAGCGTTATGTTCGATCGGTAGGTTCAGCCTTCGCCAGAGTTCTTAGGGGTAGATAGTTTATGGATTTCGCGTATTCGGAACGATCCGTCGAATTGCAGGGCCGCGTGCGCCGTTTCATGCAGGATTACGTGCTGCCGCACGAGCACGCCTATCACGAGGCGGTATCCAACGGCATCTATCCGCCGCAGGTGGTCGAGGACCTGAAGGCCCTGGCCAAGGACGAGGGGCTGTGGAACTTCTTTCTTCCCGCCCTGCCGGATGACGCGCCGGGCATTGGCTTGAGCAATCTGGAATATGCGCCGCTGGCGGAAATCATGGGCCGGGTCTATTGGGCCTCGGAAGTCTTCAACTGCAATGCGCCCGATTCCGGCAATATGGAGTTGCTAAATCTCTTTGCCTCGCCGGCGCAGCGGGAACGCTGGCTGATGCCGCTGTTCGAGGGCGAGATCCGTTCCTGCTTCATGATGACGGAGCCTGATGTTGCCTCGTCCGATGCCACCAATATTCAGTTCAATATCCGCCGGGACGGTGATGAATATGTCCTGGACGGGCGCAAATGGTTTATCACCAATGCCCTTGATCCCCGTGCCAAGGTGGGGATCGTCCTTGGCGTGACCGATCCCGACGGCCCGCCGCACAAACGCCACAGCCAGGTGATGTTCCCCATGGATACGCCCGGCATCGAGATTGAACGCAATATCTCCTACATGAACCATCTGGCCCCCGAGGGTACGTGCGAGGTGGTGTTCCGCGGCGTCCGGGTGCCGGCGGAAAACCTGCTGGGTGAGGAAGGCGCCGGTTTCGCCCTGGCCCAGGCACGCCTGGGGCCGGGACGCATCCACCATTGCATGCGTTCCATCGGGCAGTGCGAGGTGGCCCTGGATCTGATGTGCCAGCGCGCCCTGGAACGCCGGGCGTTCGGTAAACACCTGCATGAATACAGCAATATCGGCGACTGGATCGCCGAGGCCCGGATCGAGATCGAGCAGGCCCGCCTGCTGGTGCTGAAAACAGCCTGGATGATCGATCAGCAGGGCAACCGGGCAACGCGGCGGGAAATTTCCATGATCACCGCCCTGGTGCCGCCGCTGCAAACGAAGATTATCAACCGGGCGATCCAGGTGTTCGGCGCCATGGGCCTGTCCCAAGATACGCCGCTGCCGTATTTGTGGAGTTGGGGCCGCGCCCTGCAAATCCTCGACGGTCCCGACGAAGTGCATCTGCGCGCCGTCGCCCGCTCCGAGATCAAACGGGCCCAGGAGGAACGCGGCAACAATGTTATCCCCGAAGGCTACCGGCAAAGCCGCTACGTGCCGCCCAGGGAGGAATAGGCATGGCTGGTTGCCGGAAGTCCGTTCGGCCGCGAGGGAAAATCCCCAGTAACAGAGAGGTCTGACGATGATCGTTTTTACCAATGCCCGCATCTTCGACGGTTCCTCCAAGGACCTGGCGGAGGGTAAATCCGTCATCGTCGCGGACGGCAAGATCAAGGATATCAGCGCTGCGCCGGTTGACGATCCGGCCGCGACGATCATCGATTGCGGCGGCCGGGTGCTGATGCCGGGCATGATCGATGCCCACATTCATGCCTACTTCCAGGACGTGAACATGAACCGGCTGCAACGTTTGCCGGCCACCATGTACGCCCATCACGCGGCCAATATTCTGCATGACATGCTGGACCGTGGTTTTACCTCGGTGCGTGACACGGGCGGCGCCGATTTCGGCCTGTGGCTGGCCATCGATCAGCGCCTGATCACGGCGCCGCGCCTGTATTATTGCGAAAAGGCGTTGAGCCAGACCGGCGGGCACATCGATATGCGCCATCACCTGGACTACAGCCCCCAGGACAACGAGGCCGTGATGTGCGGCTGTTGTTTCACCAATCCCCTCGGCGTCATCGTCGATGGCGTCGATGCGGTGCGCCGGGTGATCCGGGAACAGCTGCGCCGGGGCGCTTCGTTTATCAAGTTCTGCGGCTCGGGCGGGGTCAGCTCGGTCTCCGATCCGCTGGATGGCATCCAGTTTTCCAGGGACGAAGTCCGCGCCATTGTCGAGGAGGTCGAGAACCATCACGTCTATTGCACGGCCCATGTCCATCCCGACCAGGGTATCAAGCGGGTCATTGAATTGGGCGTGCACGGCGTTGAGCACGGCACGCTGATCGAAGCCGATACCGCCAACATGGCGGCGGACAAGGGGACCTTCATCGTACCGACCCTGGCCGTCATTTTCGGTATGGCGGACGAAGGCGAGGAGATGGGCCTGCCGGCGGAATCGTTGGCCAAATTGGAACTGATCGCCGATCAGGCCATTGACCGGCTGAACCATATGAAGCGCGCCGGCGTGCGGGTTGGCTTCGGCACCGACCTGATCGGCGCCTTGCACCCGCGGCAATGCACCGAGTTCGCATTGCGCGCAAACGTCTTCTCCAACCTGGAACTGCTCAACCAGGTTACCGGGATGAATGCGGATATCGTCGGGCAGAAGGACAAGATTGGCACCATCAAAGCGGGCGCACTGGCCGATATTCTGGTCGTTGACGGTAACCCGATGGAGGATATTGATCTGTTGGCCCGCGACGGCGCGGGCCTGTCGGTGATCATGAAGGACGGTGAATTCCACAAGAACCTGCTGTCATGATATGTATTGGAGAGCGGAAGACTCCTGAGCGTTCAGTCGCCGGGAAAACCATGCAAACCAAGTTGAAGCAATGCCGGAACTCCCGTAGATTTGCCGGCACTTGACGAAAGTGGATTGGAACGAGCGAGCATGAGCGAAAACGACCCACTGGCGGAGGAATATGCCGCGACCTTTGCCGCCGCTGTCTATAGCCGCGACCTGCAGGACCGCGATGCCCTGTCTCGGTTCGCGGCCGAGTTGCGGGCCGAGGGGGTGCGCGTCGGCGGCCTGGTGCAGGAGGTTCTGCGCAACGATGACGGCGGCAGCACCGGCATCGATATCGTCGAAATCGACACCGGCCGGCGCATTGCCATCAACCGGCCGACCAAGGAAACCCTGGACAGCCATTCCTGCTCCCTCAACACCTCCGCTCTGACGGAATCCACCGAGGCCTTGCGCCGGGCGATCCGCGAGAACATGGACCTGATCGTTCTGGAAAAATTCGGCGAGCAGGAACAAAAGGGCCAGGGCCTGAGCGATGAAATCTTCATGGCGATCGCGGAGGAAATTCCCCTGTTGATCGCGGTGCCCGAATTCGCCCTGGACCTCTGGCAGGAGCGTAGCGGCGAGATGGGCCAGACCTTGAGCTATGACGTGGATGCGTTCCGCCAATGGTGGGCCACGGCGCGGCAAAGCTGACAGGGCATGACATCCGATCCGTTGATCACGGAAGGCGCCGACCCGGCCAGCTTTCGCGTTGATCGGCGGATTTATACCGATCCCGAGATTTTCGACCGTGAGCTGCGGCAGATATTCGCGCGCGGCTGGGTCTACCTTTGTCATGAAAGCCAGGTCGCGGCCCATGGCGATTATTACGCCACCTACATGGGCGCCCAGCCGGTTTTCGTCATTCGCCAGCGCGGCGGCGCCATCGGCGCCTTCATCAACGCCTGTTCCCATCGTGGCGCGGTTCTGACACCGAGACGCCGAGGCCGGGCCCGCACCCTGGTTTGCCGCTTTCATGGCTGGTGTTTCAATACAGAAGGCGACTGCGTCAAGGTGAAGGAGGAGGAGGCGGGCTGGCCGGACGGCATCGCCAAAGAGGACTATGGTCTGACGCCGGTGGCCCGGGTCGGTAACTATCGCGGCTTCGTTTTCGGCTGTCTTGACGGGGAGGTCGCCGCCTTGGAAGATCACCTGGGCGCGGCCCGTCCGTTCATTGATCTGCTGGCCGATCAATCGCCCGATGGTCTGGAAGTGGTGCCGGGGCAGCAGACCTACCTCATCCGCGGCAATTGGAAGATGCAGGCCGAGAATGGCGTCGACGGCTACCACGTGGGCACGGTGCACCGCATTTTCGGCCAAGCCATGGGGATGCGGGAAGCCCTGGGCGATGACCAGGGCAAACGCCCGACCGAGGCGGGCCGCATCGCCGGCACCGTCGCCACGGGCTGCTACGATATCGGCAACGGCCATAACATCATTTGGGCCGGCCGGGCCAACCCGGGCGTAGCGCCGTTGTTCGAGGCGGAGGCGCGATTGTTGCAAAGTTTCAGCGCCGACAAGGTTGATTGGATGCTGCGCCGGGGCCGCAACCTGTTCCTCTTCCCCAATGTGCAGTTGATGGACCAGTCATCGACCCAGATCAGGGTCTTCCGCCCGCTTTCCCCCGACCGCACGGAAGTCCGCGTCTATTGCATCGCGCCGAAGGGCGAGAGCCGGACCGCCCGCATTGCCCGCCTGCGCAAGTTCGAGGATTTCTTCATGGTCACCGGCATGGCGACGCCGGATGATCTGGCCGCCCTGGAGGATTGCCAGATCGGCTCCCACGGCAGCCAGGCCCGCTGGAACCGCATGGACCGGGGCCTGACCCAGGTATTGCCGGGCCCCGACGATGACGCCAGGGCCCTGGGCGCGGATGTCGCCGCCTCCGCCCCGCGCTGGGACCACGAAACGCTCTATCATGGCTATTTCCGCCATTGGCGGGCGATGATGGAGCGGCAGGGTGGCTGATCTCCAGGAACAGGTCCGCGATCTGCTCTATCTGGAAGCCGATTTTCTGGACCGGCAACGCTGGGATGATTGGCTGGCGCTGTATGCCGAGGATTGCGTCTATTGGGCGCCCTCGTGGCTGTCCGAGGATGAGTTGGGCGATGATCCGGAGATGCAGGTCAACACCATCTACATCGTCGGCAAGCCGGGCCTGGCGGCGCGCCTGCACCGCATATCATCCGGCCAGGCCTACGCCCAGGCGCCCCTGACGCGGACCTCCCACCTGGTGGATACGGTGCGCCTGCTGGAAGAGGACGATGACAAGATCCTGGCCTCGGCCAAATGGATGACCCTGTCCGTCGACAGCCGCATGGGCAAGCAGGTCAGGGGCGGCTGGTATGAATACGAACTGCGCCGGCTGGACCAAGGTTTGCTGATCGGCCGCAAGAAAATCGTCCTGCTGGAAGACGTCATCGACGGCGCCGTGGACATTCATCAAATTTGATTGGGGTAGGGGGCCCAACGTGAGGCAATGCCAATTTGGCCCTATCTTTCTCTTGTCATATTGAGTTCAATATAGGTCTTCGGCGCAGATACGCGGAGGTTCTGATCCATGCGGATACCCCTGGTCTTTCATACGCTCGACTATATTCGGGAAATTGACGAGAAGCCGCGCGCCGCCAACAGACTGAAAATGGTGGAAACCGCCCTTATCAGCCTGGCGGGGATCGTCGTGACGGTCCTGCTACTGTGGATTTTTCGTGGGTAAGTTTGAATTGCAGTGACGGTTTACCGGATAGACCGCTTTCCCATTGGGAATTCATAGGAATTCGTCCCAACTCGAGAGACAACGCAAAATACAAGACCTGACCCCAATTCCTTCATGCACCAAGAATTAAGTCTTGAGTGCACGAAGCAACTCCCGGCCAAATGCCGTGAACTCAAAAAGGTAAACTACTTCTGGCATGTCTGATAATTCGTGCGTGCCATGTCTTTGATCGAAGGATGAAACAGCGCTTCTGACAATGCTAAGGAAACCATCCTTTCCGGCTTCTTTAGTCTTCATGTCGACAATTTTGAACTTTTCGAGATTCGTTATTCCCAATTCAAGAGCGTCGGAGTTCCCATCTGTCAACTTGATAGGATCTATCAGCAGCTTGATTTCATTGCGGTCAGTAAGAGGAATTTCCTCTATCGGAATTTTCGCTTGGATACTATTCCTCCAGTCGCCCGCACCGATTGATTTTGACATTTCCATTAGCAAACGGGCGTCAACTGGCTCAAATTGTTTGACAATATCAATAAAATCCCGGCGCACAGAAAATGACCGATCTGAATCAAGGGCGTTCGCGATAAGTCTGGCAAATAATTCTTGGAGTTCTTCGCGGGTTTCATCTTGTCCCGTAAGGAGAAGTGGTATGATGACGCTCGGACTGGGTTCGCATTCTTCAGGCTTTGTGCCACGACCACGAAGCAATTCTTCAGTGCGGCCCGCCAAGCGATCCTTGTTTCTAATGCGGGTTTCGTGCAACCAATCGCCGCCCGCCAAGCCAACGAAATCCTCGGGGATCGAACCTAGTACCTTTCTGATGTGTCCAGCAGCTTGACCACCCGCATTGATTGCGGTTTCGGCAGTCTTTGCTATCTCCTGAGCGGCCTTGGAAACTTCGATAATGGCCGTGATTTCTTTTTCGCCTTCGCTATCAGTCATGACGTGAATCCGTCTTTTCTGCTGATGGCAGTGCTTTCGGACTGGCCGGGAGCTCAAGCGCGGCCAATTTGGCACCTAGTTCGTGGTGGATATAACGCTGGGTGGTGGTGGCATTGTCAAGGGCCAGAGTTAGGAGTTTCGGCGACATTTCGCTAATCAGGCCCACTACGATGACAATTACAGCGACGACTTACGAACTAAGCCGCTACCCCACTTCAGCCTCAATGGCGGCGGGCGGCGACGATGAGGGCGTCGATGGTTTCCTCGCCCAGGGCCTTCATGGCCTCCAGGCGGTGCATGCCTTCGATCAGGACATAGCGGTTGTTGCCACGGCGGACCTGAATGGGGATCTTCTGCCCCTCTTCCAATATGCTTTCGGCCAGGTCATCGACCTTTTCCTGCTCCAGGGTGCTACGGCGCTTTGCCGGCACATAGATTTCCGCTACCTTGATCGCCAAGCTTTCCATCTTCACCTCGGCATGGGCCATTAGGTCGTTACGCATTGTATTCGATCTATCCGGGTTTTTCGACCGGTGCTTGCGGCCACGAAGGGATAGGCGGAGAGGGGGAAGGGGCGAGACGGGCGCGGCGCAAAGGAGGTGTGCGATGAGCAGCAATCTGGAACTTGAGATCAATGAAGGCGTGGCCCTTCTGACCATGAATAACCCGCCCCTGAACGTGGCGACGTTGCAATCCACCCGGCAAATGTATGAGGCCCTGGACCAGTTGGCCGGGAACGGCGAGGTTCTGGTTCTTGTCGTCCGCGGCGGCGGCGACCGCGCCTTCAGCGCCGGCTCCGACATCGGCGAATTCCCCAGCTATCTGGCCGACGGCAACGTGATCGAGAAAAAGCTGCGGTTCGAGAATGAAACCCTGTCCAAGCTGGCTGCCTTTCCCAAACCCACCGTCGCCGCCCTGAACGGCCTGGCCTATGGCGGTGGCCTGGAACTGGCGGTCTGCTGCGACCTGATCGTCGCCGACGAGAGCGCCCGGCTGAGCCTGCCGGAAATTAAGCTGGGCGTCTTCCCTGGCTCGGGCGGCACCCTGCGGGTGACCAAGCGCATCGGCCCCGCACGGGCCAAGGAGATGATGTTCCTGGGCGAGCCGATCTCGGCCGCGCAGGCGTTGGAATGGGGCCTGGTGAACCGGGTCGCGGCCCAGGGGGAGGCCACGTCCGAAGCCCTGGCGCTGGCCAGGGAGCTCAGCAAGCGCCCCAACATCGCGCTGCAGGGCTGCAAGAAGGCGATCGATGAAGGCGTCGCCATGGCGGAGGACGCGGCCATCGAACAGGTGCTTGAGCTCATGGATCAGGCCTTTTCCAGCGATGACGGACGCGAAGGCGTGCGGGCGTTCTTCGCCAAGGAAGAACCGAAATTCAGGCATTCGTGACGGCATGATTTGATGTCGGAAATGAATGTACCCAACCCGGGTTCCGCCGGGACGGAGGGCGGCGGGCGGCGTCTGCCGTTCTTCTACGGCTGGATCGTGGTCGCCGTGGCTTTCGTTACCATGGGTATCGGGGTCAATTCGCGGACCGCCTTTTCCCTGTTGTTCCCGCCCATATTGGATGAGTTCGGTTGGAGCCGGGGCAGCCTGGCGGCAACCTTTTCCATCGGTTTCATGGTCTCGGCCCTGATCACGCCACTGATCGGCATGATGATGGACCGGGTCGGCCCGCGCCTGGTTCTGCCCACGGGCGCGGTGCTGGTCAGCGTCGGCCTGATGGCCACCACGTTCGGGACGGCGCCCTGGCATTTCTATCTGACACTTGGTGTGCTGGTGGTCGGCGGCTCGATCTTCATGAGCTATATCGGCCATACGCTGTTCCTGCCCAACTGGTTCAACCGCAAGCGGGGCCTGGCCCTTGGCCTGGCCTTTGCCGGCGTCGGCATCGGCTCGGTGACGATTTTTCCCTGGATGCAGCATTCCATCGATACCGCCGGCTGGCGCGAAAGCTGCTGGGTTCTGGCCGTCATCATTCTGGTCGTCCTGGTGCCGTTGAATGTGATCTTCCAGCGCCACAAGCCCGAGGATTTGGGCCTGCTGCCCGATGGCGACGACCTGTTTGACGTCGCCGCGCAAGAGAACGGCGCCGGGGAAGGGGCGGTGGCGGTTGACCCCGCCGTCATCGATCGGCAATGGGCCGAGACCGAATGGACCCTGCCCCTGGCCATACGCACGGCGCGGTTCTGGTGGCTGATGGCGTCGTTCATCGGCGCCCTTTACATCTGGTACGCGGTGCAGGTGCATCAGACCCGCTATCTGATCGACATCGGCATTTCGGCCGAGACGGCCGCCTTGGCCCTTGGCCTGGTCGGTCTGGCCGGTGTGGTCGGGCAGATCTGGATTGGTCATCTGTCCGACCGCCTGGGCCGGGAATGGGCCTACACTGTGGCGCTGCTGGGTTTCCTCGGCACCTATGGCTGCCTCTATGCCCTGCGCCTGTGGCCGGAGATCTGGCTGATGTATCTGATGGTCGCCTTGCAGGGGTTCTTGGGCTACGGCACCTCGACCGTGTTTGCGGCGACGCCGGCGGATCTGTTTGGCGGCAAACACTATGGCCTGATCTTCGGCGTGCTGGCCACCGCCGCCTCGGCCGGGGCGGCCCTGGGCCCCTATCTCACCGGCCTTTCATTCGATATCCAGGGCAGTTACGACCGGGCGTTCATTTTGGCCGCCGTGGTCTGCGTGATTTCCATCGCTGCGATGTGGCTGGCGGCGCCAAGGAAGGTGCGTCTGGTCGCCGGACAGGTACCGGAGGAATAAGCCTGCGTTTGGCCTATTTACAGGGCCAAGCCTGGGACAAGGCCTTGGCGATCAGGTTCTCGGCTGATAGCCGGCGTTCTTCGGAGTGTTTGCTCAGCCAGGCTTTTACCACATCGACCACCTCGCCCTTGGTCACGTCCTTGGGCGGGCAGACGGTCAGGCCGCCAAGGCGGTAGCCGTTCTCTTGCGCGGTTTCCAGGATGCCGGTGACATAGCGGAAACAATAGCTTTCCATCCACGAACTCTTGGCCGTGCCGCAGTATTCATGGAGTTTATCGCCGCTGCCCTGGTCAGGCTTCGTTTGCGCCCCGGCCCAGCCGGACAGTGCCGTTAGGATCACCGCCAGCAACAATATCCGCCGCATCGCCATCTCCCATCCGTTCGCGCCAGGCCTCCCGGGACGCCGGTCCCGCGTCCTCAGCGCCTGAATTCCTCCGCCTTGGCATGGTCCAGCGTCAGCCAGCGTTCCGGCGCCATATGGACCAGGATGCGGCTGCCGGCCTCCAGCTCTTGGCGCAGGCTCTCGGCATAGGCGCGGCCGTCTTCCTGGCCGCGATAGCGTTGCGCCATGGGCAACAGGTGTTCATCGGTGCCGGCGGTGCCGATCCTGGTGATCGGGCCCTCGACACTGACGTATTTGTACGGCCGGGTCTCGGTCTGCACGCAGAGACTGATCCGCTTCCCCGGTTTCAGGAGATCGCCCTTGGCCGAGACTTTCGCGGTCAGGAACCAGAGCTCGCCGCCGGGCTCATAAATGTACCAGATCGGTAGCGCGAGCGGCCCCCGGCCCTTGTCAGAGAGAGCGAGGATGGCGACCCTGGGATCGGCCAGAAAGGCCTCGCGCTCTGTCTTGGTCATGGCATGTGGCATGAATTCTCCGTCTCCTCTCCGTCGCGGTCGACAGTCCCTAAGGTGGGCCCAATTTTGCTCCAGCGCGGACATGCGACGCAAGGCAAGAGATCAAGACAATGCCTATTTGCTGGTACATAGTAGGTACCCAAAAGCAAAAAGGGCTTAGGATTTCTCCTAAGCCCTTGATGTGTTTGGCTCCCCGGGCAAGACTCGAACTTGCGACAAGGCGGTTAACAGCCGCCTGCTCTACCAACTGAGCTACCGGGGATCAGTCGGCCACGCGGTTGCTGTCGCGCGGCGGGCGTTTATTACCAGATACCGCGCGGGCACGCTAGCGCAATTTGCGGGCAACCCCCGCAGGCCGCTTGTTATTGCAACAATGCCACGGGGAGTCTGACCGCGACGCCAATTTGCTCGCCATTATGTTTGAAAACGGAGATGTTTATGCCGATAACGCGCAGACCTCCGTTGATATGCATCATGACTGGCGAACCGGAATCACCGAACGTCATATCGCAATCATGCAGCAACAATGTGCCTCCGCCCTTGGAACGGCGGTTGGCCAATAGTTTGCAGGGGTCGACGATGGTCAGTATGTGCGAACTGTCATAGCTGTAGCCCGCCTGCAATATTTCCTGGTCTTTTTTCAACAATGGCAGTTCGCTGACCCGGACCAGGGGAATCGGCTGCAGATTGGGAACGCCGATGATATCCGAGGCCAGCATCAGGATGGCCCAGTCCTTGCCGCGATCGGCCACTTTGCCGTGCCAATTCATGGACAGGTTCGGCGGGCGATAGATTTCCCGGACCCGGCTTTTCGCAAGATACTTACCATTGGAATAGCCGGCCAGAAATTGCAGATCGCCGGGGCTAACCCATTGCTTGCCGTGTTTGTTCCAAACACAGTGGGCCGCCGTCAGCACCCGGGTTGGCGTGATCAGGGTGCCCGAACAATAGCCGCCGACCCTACGGTTGACCCGTCCCACCGCCGTCCATGGCGGGACCGGTTGCAACATGGGCCGGCGTTGGTCGTCGATCGATACCCCTTTTGGTGTGTGGCGCTGGAAACGGCCCGCATGGGCTTCCCCGGTCCAAGTAAGTTCGCCATATAGGAACGTGAGGAACAAAATGAGGATCATCAGCAATTTCACGCCCGGTTTCAGGTTTTCCTTGACTTCCGAAAAAATAAGAACAAAATAGGAACATATCTTTCACGTACACGGAAAGGGCCTGCTGTGAATAGTCCCCGGCGGGCCGCGGTGGCGGCGTTGCGCCGGCGCATCGCGGCCATTGAAGATGGTCCGGTGCGCGCCTGGCAGGCGGAGGCGCCCTTGACCCTTGGCGTGCCGGCGATCGAGGCATGGCTGCCCGGCGGCGGCCTGGCCCGTGGCGGTTTGCATGAAGTTTTGGGCCCGCGGCGCCATACTGGTCATGGCGGCGGCGCGGCGCTGGCTTTTGCCGCCGTGCTGGCGGCCCGGCGGACAGCGCTTGCGCCTTCCAACCCGCTTGGCGCTCTTAACCCGCATGGCGGCGGCGGCGCTGTGCTGTGGTGCGCCGCCCACCGGCGGTTTGGGGCGGCGCTGTATGGCCCGGGACTGGCGGCGTTTGGCCTGGATGCGGCGCGCCTGATCCTGGTCCGGGGGCGGGATGATCAACAGCGCCTGTGGGCCATGGAGGAAGGCCTGAAATGTACCGGCCTGGCCATGGTGGTGGGCGAGGTGGGGCGCCTGGATCTGGGGCAAGGCCGGCGTCTGCAACTGGCGGCGGAAGCCTCCGGCGTTACCGCCCTGCTGTTGCATGCCCAGATCGGGAATGTGGGCGGCGATGTGGACGGTGATGCCCAAGGTGTCAGCGGCGCCCTGACCCGCTGGCGCATTACCTCCCGGCCCAGCGCGCCGAGCCATGGCTATGTGGGTATCGGCGCGGCCCGCTGCCGGGTCGAATTGCTGCGTTGCAAGGGCGGGCGGCCTGGTGAGTGGCTGTTGCAATGGAACGGCGCCGGATTTGAGGATCAATGGAATGGAGAACAGCGGCAAACGTATCCTGTCCCTGTGGCTGCCGCACTGGCCGACGGACCGGCTGCACCGGGCCCAATATCGAGCCCAATATCGAACCGGGCGGCGGGCGCCTGAGGCGGAGGGGAAGCAGCCTTTAGCCTTGATCGCGGCGCAACAGGGCGGTCAGCGCGTGGCGGCGTTGAACCGGGCGGCGGCGGCGGCCGGGGTGCGCATGGGTATGATGTTGACCGATGCCCGCGCCCTAATACCTGGGGTATCGGGGCTGTTGATCCAGCCAATGGCGCCGGAAGAGGATGCCCGTGCCCTGGCCGGCCTGGCCGACTGGTGCGGCCGCTACAGCCCCTGGGTCAGCATTGATGGTTCGGATGACGGACAATATGGCATCTGCCTTGATGTCACGGGCTGCGCCCATTTGTTCGGCGGCGAAGAGGCCATGTTGGACGACTTGGCGCGGCGCCTGCGCGGCTTCGCCATTCAGGCGCAAATGGCCATTGCCGACAGCCTGGGCGCGGCCTGGGCCGTCGCGCGATATGGCATTGCCCATGACGGGGAGGCGGCGGCCATTGTGCCCGCCGCAGGGAGCCGTGCGGCGCTGGAACGCCTGCCGGTGGCGGCGTTGCGGCTTTCCCCCGGCGCGGGGGACGCCCTGGCCCGCCTTGGCCTGGGGCGGATCGGCGAATTATACGCCCTGCCGCCCGCGGCCCTGACCGCCCGTTTTGGCCGGGAGGTCACATATCGCCTGGATCAGGCCTTGGGCAAGGCGGCGGAACCCCTGTCGCCGCGCCCCGCCAGTACCAGTTTCTGGAGCCGTCTGGCCTTTGCCGAGCCCATTGGCCACCGGGATCATATCGCGCGGGCCGCCGGGCAGTTGGTCGATGATCTGTGCGCCGTGCTGGAGCGGGAGGAGCGGGGCGCCAGGCGGATCGAACTGCGCCTGTATCTGGCCGATGGCACGGTACAGCGGATCGGCGCCGGGTTGAACCGGGCCAGCCGGGAGCCGGACCATCTGGCGCGTCTGCTGGCCGAACAACTGCCCAGCCTGGAGGCCGGCTTCGGCGCCGATCTTATGCTGCTGATCGCCACGCAAAGCGATCCCCTGCCGGCCGGACAACGTAACTTGGGTCGTTTGGATAATGATGCCGGGGCAGGGGCCGATGGCGGCGAAGACCTGGCTCCCTTGCTGGACCGGCTGGGCAACCGCCTTGGCGCCGCCAATGTGGCCCGCTTCGCGCCCGTGCAAAGCCATCTGCCGGAACAGGCCGTCCGCCTGGTGCCGCCATTGGCTCAGAGCCAGAGCCGGGGGGAGGGGGACGGGGCGGCGCAATGGCGCCATGTGGCCCGGCGCCCGGTTTATCTGCTGCCGCGTCCCGAATGGGTCGAGGCGGTGGCCGAGGTGCCCGACGGCCCGCCGGTGCTATTCCGTTGGCGCGGCATTGCCCATCGGGTGCACCGCGGCGATGGGCCTGAACGTATCGCGCCGGAATGGTGGCGTGAGATGCAGGCCGATAGCGCCGATCTGAACGGTTTGTCCGGGGAAACCCGCGATTACTACCGTATCGAAGATAGCCGGGGGCAACGTTTCTGGCTCTACCGCCAGGGTTTGTACGGCAGTGATAGCGCCCGGATGCCGGATTGGTATCTGCATGGATTTTTTGCGTAAAATCAAATGATTACGGCGTGTTTTTCAACTAATTCCGTCACTCCCGCGAACGCGGGAGTCCAGGGCAACCGGCAGGGTCTGTGGATTCCCGTTTTCACGGGAATGACGGCGGTGGAAAGGCGCGGCCGGTCATGAGCTACGCCGAATTGCAGGTCACCTCCAACTTCAGCTTCCTGCGCGGCGGCTCCCATGGCGATGAACTGGCCATTACCGCCGCCGCCCTGGGGCTGTCCGCCATGGCGATCACCGACCGTAACAGCCTGGCCGGCGTGGTCCGCGCCCATACGGGCGCCAAGAGCGCCGGCATCCGCTTAATCGTGGGCGCCCGGCTGGATCTGCAGGATGGTTCCAGTCTGTTGTGTTTCCCCACCGACCGGGCCGCCTATGGCCGCCTGTCGCAATTGCTGACCGTGGGCCGGCGCCGGGCCCCGAAGGGTGATTGCTGGATCGGCCTGGACGATGTTCTGGCCCATGACCGGGGACAGGTTTTCGTTGTCCTGGCGCCGCCCGAGCCTGATACGGATTTTGCCGATCAGGTGAAGGAACTGGGCCGGCAGTGGCCGGGGCGTTGCTATCTGGCCGGCCATTATCTCTATTCCGGCGATGACCGCCGCCGTCTGGCCCATCTTGCCGCCTTGGCCGAGGCAGCCGGTACGCCCCTGGTGGCGACCAATGATGTGCATTATCACGGCCCCGGCCGGCGGGTGCTGCAGGATGTTCTGGTCTGTATCCGGGAACATTGCACCCTGGCCGAGGCTGGCTTTCACCTGGACGCCAATGCCGAGCGGCACCTGAAAAGCGCCGACGAAATGGCCCGCCTGTTCGCCGATTACCCCGATGCCGTGGCGCGCACGGTCGAACTGGCGGGGCGCTGCCAGTTCTCCCTGGACGAATTGCGCTATGAATACCCCGCCGAACCGGTGCCCGAGGGCCGCACCGCACAGCAGGAATTGGAGCATTTGACCTGGATCGGCGCCCGGGAACGCTATGGCCAGGCGATCGACGCTGATGTGGCCGATCTGTTGCGCCACGAACTGGATCTGATCGGCGAACTTGATTACGCGCCCTATTTCCTGACCGTGCATGACATCGTCCGCTTTGCCCGTGAGCACGATATCCTGTGCCAGGGCCGGGGTTCCGCCGCCAATTCCGCCGTTTGCTACTGCCTTGGCATTACCGCCGTCGATCCTTCCCGCCTGGATCTTTTGTTCGAGCGTTTCATCTCGGCCGAGCGTGACGAGCCGCCCGATATCGACGTGGATTTCGAACATGAGCGGCGCGAGGAAGTGATCCAGTACGTCTATGAAAAATATGGCCGTGACCGCGCCGGCATGACCGCCACGGTGATCAGTTACCGGGCCAAAAGCGCGATCCGCGAGGTCGGCAAGGCCCTGGGCCTGTCCCTGGATGCGGTCGGCGCCCTGGCCGACAATGTCTGGGGCTGGGGCGGCGATCAGGTCGAGGGCGACAAGGTGCGCGAGATCGGCCTGAACCCCGATGATCCCACCGTGGCCATGGCGATCCGCCTGGCCCGCGAGTTGACCGGCTTTCCCCGCCATCTGTCGCAGCACGTGGGCGGTTTTGTCATCACCCGCGGCCCGCTGTCGGAAGTCGTGCCCATCACCAACGCGGCCATGGCGGACCGCACGGTGATTGAATGGGACAAGAACGATCTCGATGCTCTGGGTATTCTGAAGATCGACCTGCTGTCCCTTGGCATGCTGACCTGTATCCGCAAGGGCTTCGACCTGATCGAACAACATTATGGCCGGAAGTTGAGCCTGGCCACGGTG
Source organism: uncultured Rhodospirillaceae bacterium (assembly GCA_964631725.1). GTDB lineage: Bacteria > Pseudomonadota > Alphaproteobacteria. Next base: position 153,628 of record CAZVYX010000002.1, read on the forward strand.
CCGGCGGAGGATCCGGCCGTCTACGATATGCTGTGCCGGGCCGATTCCATCGGTGTCTTCCAGGTCGAAAGCCGGGCCCAGATGACCATGCTGCCGCGCCTGCGCCCGCGCAATTTCTACGATCTGGTGATCGAGGTGGCGATCGTCCGCCCCGGGCCGATCCAGGGCGACATGGTGCACCCCTATCTGCGCCGCCGCGCCGGCAAGGAGCGGGTGGATTTTCCCTCCAAGGATCTGGAAGACGTCCTTGGCAAGACCCTGGGCATTCCCCTGTTTCAGGAACAGGCCATGCGCATCGCTATCGTCGCCGCCGGCTTCACCCCGTCCGAGGCCGACCGCCTGCGCCGGGCCATGGCCACCTTCCGCCACACCGGCACCATCCATACCTTCCGCCACAAGATGATCGAGGGCATGGCGGCGCGCGGCTATGAGCGTGATTTCGCCGAACGCTGTTTCAAACAGATCGAGGGCTTTGGCGAATACGGCTTTCCGGAAAGCCATGCCGCCTCCTTCGCGCTGCTGGTCTATATCTCCGCCTGGCTGAAGCATCATTATCCGGCCGTCTTTGCCTGTGCCCTGTTGAACAGCCAGCCCATGGGTTTCTACGCGCCGGCCCAGATCGTCCGCGATGCCCGCGAACATGGCGCGGAGGTGCGTCCCGTGGATGTCAATCATTCCGATTGGGATTGCACGATCGAGGCGCGGGCCCTGCGCCTTGGCCTGCGGCAAATCCGGCGCTTCTCCGAGGCGGCGGCGGAGGTTTTGATGGCCGAAAGAGGCGGCGGCTATGACGATCCGGAGGATCTGTGGCGGCGCACCGGTCTTGGGGCAGGGGCCTTGGAAAAGCTGGCGGACGGCGATGCCTGGCGCTCCACCGGGCTGGACCGCCGGCAGGCGCTTTGGGCCCTGAAACGCCTGAACCAGCCCGAACTGCCCCTGTTCGCCGCGGCCCAGGTCCGCCCGCCCAGCGACCATGCGCCCAGGGAGGCGGAGGTCGCGCTGCCGGACATGCCCATCGGCGAACAGGTGGTGCAGGATTACGCCAATCTGCGCCTGTCCCTGAAGGATCATCCCCTGCGCCTGTTGCGTCCGGTTTTGGATCGGCGGGATATTGTCGAGAACGAAGCCTTGCTGAACCTCTCCCATGGCGCTTGGGTTACCGTGGCCGGCCTGGTTCTGGTGCGGCAACGGCCGGGCACCGCCAAAGGGGTGATTTTTATCACCATCGAGGATGAAGGTGCCGTCGCCAATATCATTGTCCGCCCGCCGGTGTTTGAAACCTACCGCCGGATCGTGCTGTCTTCCCGCCTATTGGCGGCGCGGGGCCGGGTGGAACGGGAAGGCATGGTGATCCATGTCCTGGCCGAGGAATTGATCGATCTGTCGGCGGATTTGGATCGGCTGCGTGAAGACCCGGGCGCGAACTCGCATCAACAGCCATTCGCCCGCCGACGCCGCGCCGGTCATCCGCGCAACGCCAACCCGGCCGCGCCGATCCCGCAAGCCCGCAGTTTTCGCTAGAAGGTTTCTGAAAAACCTACAATGTCGTTGAAGCTAGGCGAAAATCGTCACTCCCGCGAACGCGGGAGTCCATGCTGCAACTGCCGCATATCGTAAGGCATTAGAAAATATATTCATTCAAGTCCAAAATGGATTCCCGCTTTCGCGGGAATGACGAATTTGCGAGGGTTCCGGGTACGGCGAAATTGCTTCTTACCGACGCGCTAGACCGGTTTCGGTTTTGAATTACCCGTACCAGGCCACGACGGCGGCCCGGCGCCAATGCGCCGCCCTCCCGGAGCGGTGCGCTCTTGCGCACTAGCGTGAGCGACAATAACTAGACCTGATTCGATGAATATCGAAAAAGGTCTAGGTAACGATATTGAGCATGTTTTGCGTGCTGCCGCCGCCCAATCCCTGCTGTCGCATCTGATTGGTTATATTCATCGATGAGGCAAGGCCGGTCACGGCGCCCAGGGCGCCCTGCAACTGGGCGATGCGTTGCGCATCCGCCGGGCTGATGTTGTTCATCGCGGCCAGCCGGTCATCTTCCACCTCCGGTCCGATGGCGATAAAGCGGAACATTTTGCGTATTTCCCGCAAGGCATTGTCGATCAGGATACCCGCTTCGCCGGCCGCGGTCGGGGTCAACAGGGACATATTATCGGAGAAGCCAATCTCGAAGACCGAAGAATCAAGCTCTTCTTCCTCTTCCTCCTCCAGGCCCATTGGCTCACCATACAGCACGGCTTCCTTCAAACCCAACGGCGCCAGCGCATCGAAACCGTCCGGTCCGGAAAGAATTTCTACCACGGCGCCGTTCGTCGCCTCGATCTTGAGCGTCGAGTCATCGACCCCACGCTCGACAGTGGAGGTTCCGAAACTGCCCAGGACGCCGCCCAGGGCCTTGTTGATCTTGTATGACAGAAAGCCGAGGCTGTCGTCACTCTCCACCTCGATTTTCTTGGTCTCGCCACCATTGACCCGGATCGAAAAATACTGGCCCGGGCGCAAGGTCGTCAGACTCAACACTTCCGTCGGCGGCGTGGCGGGCAAATCACCCGTGGGCAGGCCAAGGCGGCTGATAACGGAGCTGCCGGTTTCGTCGAGAACAATGGCGTTGCCGCCTTGCGAGACGGCGCCATGGTCCTGGTTGACCCAGACCTCGGCGCCGGCATTGTCCAGCTTCATGACAAAGGCATCTTGCACGTTGGCGTCCGCGCCGCCATCGACGGCGCCTTCGGTGGCGCCGGTGAGATAGATTTCATCGGCCCCGACGGAGGGTTTGACCGCGACGCCGTTGACGGTATCCGTACTGCCGCTGCCCACATAAGTGGCCCAGCCGACGGCGGCCGAGGCGCCTGAATCGATGACCTGACTGACGAAGCCATCGCTGCCTCCCGAGTGGGCATTGACGATGCTGCCCGAAATAGCGGCATTCGTGGTTTGGCCCGAGACATAGACATTGCCGCTGCTGCCCACCGCGATGCCGGTTACCGTGTCGTCCGCGTTGAGGGCGCCCAGATCCACTTCCCATTCGGGGCTTTGCGAAGCGTCGCTGTCGACATAGCGCTGCAGCACTGCATTGCCGTCGTTTTCACCCGCGACATAGATATTGCCCGACCCGTCGACGGCAACGGCGGTGGCGCGATCATCGCCGGTGCCGCCGAACTGCTTGTTCCAAACCAGCGCGCCGTCGCTGTCGAGTTTGCTGAGATAGCCGTCGGAACCGCCCGCATATGTGGTGCCGGTGCCGATCTCGGAATAGGTCTGACCCGCGACGAAGACATTGCCGCTGGCGTCCGTGGTCACGGCCAGGGCGCTGTCGTTGGCATAGGGCGCGGCCTGACGGGTCCACTGTTCGGCGCCCGTGGTGTCGAACTTGGTCACGAAGCTGTCGTAATTGCCGCCGTAGGAGGTGGCACTTAGATCACCCCGAACCGTGCCCGCGATGATGATGTCGTCGTTGGCATCAACGGTGACGGCAAAACCATTGGCGTCATCGGTGGCGCCCAGCATGCGCGACCAAACCAACTCACCGGCGGCATCGTATTTGCGCAGGTAAGCATCGTTCGTCGCCTGATTGGCGAGGCCTTCCAGATCACCGCCGGTGGCACCGACGGTATAGACATAGCCCTGGCTGTCCACCGCCACGGCCTTGGCGCTGTCGGCTTCCGGGGTATCAACCTCGGAACGGAACGCCTTGTTGGGATCGGCGGCGCCCAGGTCATCATACTTGGTTGTGAAACCGGAGGAGTAATCGCCGACGTTGTTGGTGCCGGAGACATAGATGCTCGGCGTGGCGTCCGATGCGTTGCCGAAAGTCACGGTCTCGGTGTCGTTCAGTTTCAAATGGAAGCCATAGGAGTCTTCATTGAAACGCTCGGCCTGCACCGACGAAGTGACGCCTTCGGCGCTGAGCTCCGAGTTGATATAGGTCGATATGTTGTCGACATTCAAATCGCCGCTGACCAGCGACAGATCGATATTGATAACCTTGGTTTCCACCGAATTGACGACGGTAATGTCGAATGTCTCGGTGCCGGTCAGGCCGACGATGGCATCTTCGCGCACTTCCGAGACCTGAGCCGAATAATGAAATGGCGTGGTGTATTTCGGATCCTTGGGAAATGTCTGTGTTGAGGTCATGGAAGAGGTCTTCAGACCGTATAGCAGCGTGGTATCTTCAAATGCCAGATCGCTGACGAAGCCTTTCACCTCATCCAAATAGCCTTCAAAACGCCGTTGCAGCAGCGTCGCGCGTGTCGATGCCCCGGCTTCCTCTTCGGCGTAGGTCGCCATTTCGCGCAGCTTGGTCAGGCCGGTGAACAAGCCGAACAGGTTCTTGAACTGGTCATCTCCGGCGGTGTTGTTGACGCGGGGGTCCGACAGGTCGATCAAGGGCCCGGACGAGAAGATGCGTTGCAGCATCTGATCGTAGGGCCTGGACTCCGGGATCGTCCAGGGCGGGATGATCGCCGGATCGACATTGGCGAACGAGCCGTTCAGCAATTCGTCCTGGATTTTGGCGGCATGGCCGTTCATTCCCAACGAAACGCCAGACGAATAGAAGGCGCCCAGGACGTTGTGATCGAACGTCGCTATCTGGGGTGCGCCATTGCCTGTCAATGTCGGCGAAATCGCCATTGCTCAAGTGTTCCCGAAGACAATTAACTCAATGCCGGCAGTTCAAGAATGCCGGCCCGCTTCACGGTCTCCCATAGGGAATCCCGCGACCTGTCATTTTGCCCAGCGACCGGTTAACGGAGGGTGAAGCGGTTTGGTTAACGGCGGTGGCATCCGTTGTGGATAAACCGGCCCGGTTTACGAGTTATTAACCGCAACGATGGACACTTAACCAAACGGCGCGGAGATATCCCGTTGCCGCCTAAGGTCAAACTGTTCATCGGACGGACGCGGCGTATGACTATCGAATTGCTTGATGTTAATCGTGAGGCCTCGGGGGGCGGCTCCGGCCCGCCGGCAACGGCGCGCGAAAAGATCCGCGGCATCGAGGAACTGGCCCGCATGGCCGACGAGGCCCGCGCCGCCGGTGGCGAGGTGGTCTTGGCGCACGGTGTGTTCGATCTGTTGCATATGGGCCATGTCCGCCATCTCGAAGCGGCCCGGTCCGAGGGCGATCTGTTGATCGTGACCCTGACCGCTGACCGCTACGTGAACAAGGGACCCGGCCGCCCCGTCTTCCCCGAATTGACGCGGGCCGAAATGGTCGCCGCGCTGCGCTGTGTCGACGGCGTCGGCATATCGAATTGGTCCACGGCCGAGGGCGTGCTGCGCTTCATCCGGCCCTCGATCATGGTCAAGGGCCAGGATTACGCCAACGAGGCGGATGATATCACCGGCGGCATCCGGCGCGAGCGGGAGCTGGTGGAAAGCTTCGGCGGCCGCATCGTCTTCACCGACGACATCACGGATTCCTCGTCATCCCTGATCAACCGCCATCTGAACGTCTATGACTCGGAAGTAAACGACTATCTTACCGGCCTGCGCGAAGCCGATGTCGCCTCCCGCGTCGTCCAGGCCCTGGAAGGCATTCAGGAACACCGCGTTCTGATGATTGGTGAAGCCATCATCGATGAATATCAATATGCCGCGCCGATGGGCAAATCGGCAAAGGAAAACATCATTGCCTCCCGCTACGAAGGGCGCGAGGTTTTCGCGGGCGGCGTCATTGCCTCCGCCAACCATGTTGCTTCGTTCGTCGATCAGGTTGATGTCATCACCTGTATCGGCGAGGAGGATTCCTACGAAGATCTGATCCTCGATACCGTGGTGCATAACGTCAACGTACATTTCGTCCGCCTGCCCGGCGTACCAACGATCCGCAAATGCCGCTTCGTCGATCCGGGCCATATGCGCAAGCTGTTCGAGGTCTATCATTTCGATGACACGCCGTTGAGCGGCCGCAAGGAAGACGAGGTCTGCAGCCTGATCGCGGAGCGGGCCGGCGATTTCGATCTGGTGGTGGTCAACGATTTCGGCCATGGCATGATGACGCCCCGGGCGGTGGATCAGGTCATCCGGCGCGCTAAGTTTCTTTCGGTCAATGCGCAGAGCAACAGCGCCAATCACGGCTACAACACGGTCAACAAATATGCCCGGGCCGACTACGTCTGTATTGATGCGCCCGAGGCGCGGCTTGCGGTGCGGGACCGCTTCTCCGATGTCAGCGATCTGGTGCAGGGACCCTTGCGCGAACTGATCGATTGCAGCCGTATCATCGTCACGCATGGGCAGAACGGCTGCGTTACCTTCGACAGCAAGGACGGTCTGGGCAAGGTGCCCGCCTTCACCCGACAGGTGGTGGACACGGTGGGCGCGGGCGACGCCTTCCTTTCCGTGACCGCGCCCCTGGTGCAATCGGGCGTGCCCATGGAATTGGTCGGACTGATCGGCAATGCCGTCGGTGCGATGAAGGTCGGCATTGTCGGCCATAGGCAATCGGTACAGCGGGTGCCGTTGATGAAATTCCTGACGGCTCTGCTGAAATAGCCGCTGTCGCGTGGGACTGTATGTAAATGGGGCAATTTGATGCGTAGCAATTGTGTAGCCGCCATGCAGGCGAAGATCGGCGACTATTT
>CAZVYX010000003.1:0-159447 GCA_964631725.1 uncultured Rhodospirillaceae bacterium
TGGAAGCACCCTACATGAAGTGGGTGTCTGCGTTAACCGGATAGGCACGGATAGATTTAACTATCCGACAATAAATCGCCGGTAAATATTGTATTGGATTGGTTCAATCTTTATTGGAATTGGAGGACGGGCATGAAAAAGATACTTCGCAAATCCATTGTATTCGCCGCGGTTGCGGCACTTACCTTGCATCCGGTCCTGGCGCAGGCTCAGGTCGCCGTCGGGAATGCGAACAAGATCGTCTCCAATGTGCGCGGTGTTTTGCAGGCCAATACCCGCAACCTGGCGGCCAAGGACGATGTTTTCAGCAACGAAGTCGTTAATACCGGTGCCGACAGCGCCGCGCGTTTTGTCTTTCGTGACAACACGATACTTTCCGTGGGCGCCAGTTCATCCGTGACCCTGGATAAGTTTGTCTTCGATCCCGATGCCAAGAAATCGACGGTTGCACTGTCCGTGAGCAAGGGCGTCATGCGGTTTGTCTCCGGCAATCTGTCCAAGGACCGCTATACCATCCGCACGCCGACCGCCCTTATCGGCATTCGCGGCACGATCCTCGTGGTCGCCGTGGCCCTCAATGGCATGACAACGGTCACGGTGGTCGAGGGCGCGGTGTCAGTCACCGCCGCCGGAGCCACGACGACCGTGAATTCCGGATTCACCACGACTGTGTCACCGGACGGCCCTCCAACACCGCCGTCGGCCAGCCCGCCGACCCCGCCGCAGGTACAAACCATGCAGACCGCCTTGGGTCCGGAGCCCGGCATAGCAGCGGGCTCACAAGCCAGTCTAGGCGGCTTGGGTGGACTTTCCGCGGGCGCCATAGCTGGTGCCGTGGCCGTGGCCGCGGCGCTGGCGGTCGCGATCTCGGCAGCAGCGTCGGATAGCGATTCCGTAAGCACCACGGACTCTTCAAGCAGTTCCTCGACCCAGACGAACTAGTACCCCCGGCTACTTTGATTTAGCCCGCTCCTTTATCTGGGCCGGATCACCAAAACCAGACGCCCCGGCCGAAAACTCTCGGTCGGGGCGTTTGTGATTTCACACAGTAGGCACTCTAGGCGATCCGATCGCCTTTCTTGATCGGCGCGGTGCGGTTGTCGACACCGGGCAGCATCTTGGTCGGATCACGGGTCACGACGACGTCAACCACCGTGGGACGGCCGCGTTCCGCCATGCCGGTTCGGATCGCGTTGGCCAGATCGGCGGGATCTTCCACCCGGATGCCCTGACAGCCAAAGTTATCCGCCAGATTGGCATAGTTCATTTCGTTCAAATCCGACGACTGGAAGCGGCCGCCGAATTGCGCCTGCTGCAATGCCTTGACATAGCCCGATGCGGCATTGTTAACGATCAGGATGGTCAGGCCGAGGTTCAGGCGTCCGGCGGTTTCGAGCTCGCCAATCACCATATTGAAGCCGCCATCGCCGGTCACGCCCACGACCGGGCGATCGCCCGCGGCGAGCTGTGCGCCCATGCTGCCCGGCAGGCCGTAGCCGATCGAGGCAAACCCACGGTTGGCAATATAGGTGCGTCCCGCCATCTTGGTTTCACATAGCAGTCCCGTCCAATGGGCCGCGAAACCGCCGTCGGCGACGAGAATGCCGTCCTCGGGCAGGGTGTTGTTCAATTCGTGACACATGCGCGCCATATTCACCGGTTGCTCGTCCGAGGTCAGGCGTTCCTCGACTTCCATGCGCCAGGTGGTCATGCGCTGCGCCACCTCCGCCGCATATTCACCCCGCGCCGCATGCTGGCTGGCCGCGCTGTCTGACAGCTCCGCTGCCAGATCCTCGATTCCCGCCAGGGCATCGCCCCATAGCGGTACATCAGCCGGCACACAGCGGCCGATCTCCTCCGCCATGATCTCCAGATGGATCAGCGGAATATGCCGGGGCGGCAGGGTATAGCGCTTGGTCGCGATCTCTCCCATCTTGCAGCCGACCACCAGAATACAGTCGGAGCTTTCGATCACATCATTGGCGATCCGGCTGTAGCGGCCAAACAGGCCCAAGGCCAGAGCATGCGTGCAGGGAATGGCGCCCTTGCCGGACAAGGTATGGGCGACGGGAATATTCAGGCTTTCGGCAAACGCCGTCAGGGCCCCTTGGGCCCTGGATAGATGCACGCCGCCGCCCGCCAGGATCACAGGCCGCTTGGCCTTGGCCAACAATGCCGCCGCACGGGCCAGATCATCACGGGCCGGTCGGCTGCGATAGGCCGGCGAGTTGATCGCGGCGGTATCGGCATAGAGATCATTTTCGTCGAAATCATATTCGCCATGGGCGATATCCTCGGGCACGTCCAACAACACCGGCCCGGCCCGGCCGGAGGTTGCGACACCATAGGCCCGGCGCACCAGTTCGGGCACCCGCTGAATGGCCTCGACGCGGATCACTTCCTTGACCGCCGGAGCCAGGATTTCCAGCTGCTTCGATTCCTGGGTCATGTTTTTCCAGGAATAGTCCCGGTTGCTGTCGCCGGTAATGGCAACCATCGGCACGCCCGCGTTCAGGCTTTCCACCAGACCGGTGGTCAGATTTGTTGCCCCCGGCCCCAGGGTGGCGTCACAAACACCAGGCCGGCCCGAGACCCTGGCAAAGGCATCGGCGGCGAAGGCACCGCAACGTTCGTCATTGATCAGGGTATGGGTCAGACCAACCTCGCGCACCGAGTCGTAAAACGGCAATAACTGGAAACCGCCCATGCCGAACATCGGCGCCGCGTCGTGCAGCTTCAACATCTCGGCCAGGGCGCGGCCGCCGGTCATGGTACGGGGTGGCTGGTTACTCAGTTTTTCTTCGGACATGCTCTAACTCTCTCCCGATTGGGCCTTTTTTGCGAATACTTGCAGGCTGTCGCCCGCGCCAACGCCTAGGGTGGCGGCGGTTTCGTTCAGATGCGAAATGATGCCGGTTTGCCACATGGAACGGGCATCACCGATGCGCGCGGTTTGGCAATCAACGGTAACAGCGGCTATCTTGCGCTGATCCAGGGCCGGTAGCCGGCTGATGCCGATATTTTCGATACCAACCCCGGCATCGTTGAAGGCACAGGCCAGGACATCATACTTGATGGCAGAGGCCGCCTCCCCGCCCAGCAAGGCGCCGTGGGAAGCTGTCAAAACAATCTGGCCGACATCTTCCGTGCGCAATAGCGAGGCGGAATCGATGCCCCAGATCTCCGGCCTCTCGCCTTCCCCGGAAAACAAGAACCGCGCCTCCTCGTACGCGGGCGCGTCGCCGGACGGCGCGGGCGCGCCCGTCATGGCCTCGGCACAGGCCATGGCGGTCTGCCCCGCGGCGCAGCCCAGGGCGGCAGCCGTCTCGTTGACATGAGAGATCACGCCACGGGCGGCCATGTCGGCGCCATCGCCAATGCGCGCGCTGTCGTGCGCCACGGTAGCGCCGGGACGGCCCAGATCATCCAGATACGGCAGCGAAGCAAATCCCGCGCCGTCCAGGCCACCACCGGCATCATTCAAGATAATCGCCCGCGCCCCGGCCTTGGCCGCAAGATAACCGGCATAGACGCCGCCATGGCTGCCCGCGATCAGAACCTGTCCCACATGTTCGGGGCCCAATTTGGTAACCGTCGGCGCGGTAACGATTTGAATATCCATAGGCCGCCCTTCTATAGAAGCAAAAAAACCGATACAAGTGCGCCGTAGTTAGCTTATCGGAGGATTGCCGTGCCCAACGACGCCGCACACCCCAGCCATAATATCGACCGGGACCGTCTGGTCGACCTCTATCGTACCATGCGCCGCATCCGCGCCTTTGAGGAGGCGGCGGAGAAAGCCTCCATCGACGGCCTGGTGGGCGGTGCCGTGCATCTGTCCATCGGACAGGAAGCGGTCGCCGCCGGCGTCTGCGCCAACCTGCGCCGTAGCGATCAGATCACCACCACCCATCGGGGTCATGGTCATTGCATCGCCAAGGGCACGGACCCGGGCGCCATGATGCTGGAGTTGTTCGGCAAGGAGGGCGGCACCTGCGGCGGCAAGGGCGGCTCCATGCATATCGCTGATTTCGAGGTCGGCATGCTGGGCGCCAACGGCGTGGTCGCCGCCGGCATCCCCATCGCGGTCGGCGCGGCCCATGGCGCCAAGCTGATGGGCGAGGACAAGGTGATCGTTTGTTTCTTCGGCGACGGAGCCATCAACCGCGGCCCCTTCATGGAGGGTTTGAACTGGGCCAGCGTGTTCAAGTTGCCGGTGTTGTTCGTCTGCGAACAAAACGGTTTCGCCTCCACCACCCATTCCGACGCGGTCACGGGCGGCGGCGGCGCCAATGCCCGTGCCGAAAGTCTGGGCCTGGAAGCGTTCGAGGTCGATGGCAACGATGTCGCCGCCGTTGATGGCTTGGTCGGCGATCTGATCCCGCGAATTCGCGGTGGTGCGGGACCGATGTTCCTAAGCGCGCGGACCTATCGTTTGAAGGGCCATACCTCGGTCGATCCGGCATTGTACCGCGATCAGGATCATGCGGCGGCACAGTGGGATGTCGATCCTCTAGTGCGCGCGGCGGAAGAGTTGCGTCGCCTCGGGCTGGCCGATGGCGATTTGTCGGCCATCGACAGCGCCGCGGTTGGTGAAATGGCGCGGGTCGCGGAGGCGGCGGATGCCGCCCAGACCCCGGCACTGGAACATGCCTTCGCGGATATCCAGGATATCGGCGCGCCGGTTTGGGAGAGTTCGTCATGAGTGTCATCAGCTATCAGGAAGCCGGCTGCCAGGCGGTGGCGGAGGAAATGCGCCGGGACGACCGGGTCTGGGCCCTGGGCGAGGATCTGGGCCGGGGCGGCGTGTTCGGTCAGTATCGCGGTCTGGTGGAAGAGTTCGGGCCGGAACGTATCGCCGACACGCCGATCTCGGAAGCCACCATCATGGGCGCCTCGGTCGGCGCCGCGTTGGTGGGCACCCGTCCGGTGGTGGAAATGCGCTTCGCCGATTTTGCCCTGTGTGCCGTGGATGAGATGGTCAATCAGGCCGCCAAGGCCCGCTTCATGTTCGGCGGCCAGGCCCGTGTCCCCATGGTAATCCGTCAGCCCAGCGGCATGTGGCGCAGCTCGGCGGCCCAGCATTCCCAGTCACTGGAGGCTTGGTATACCCATATTCCGGGCCTGGTGGTGGCCGCGCCCTATACCCCGGCGGATAACAAGGGCCTGCTGAAGTCAGCCATCCGTTGCGACGACCCGGTGATCTATATCGAACACAAGGACAACTGGGCCCTGGAAGGCGAAGTGCCCGATGATGATGATTATTTGGTGCCCTTGGGTCCGGCCCGCCTGGCCCGGGAAGGCGCCGACGTCACCCTTGTGACTTGGTCCAAGATGGTTGGCGTAGCGGAACAGGCCGCTGACCTGGCGGCTGAAAAAGGCATCGATATCGAAATTGTCGATCTACGCACCTTGTGGCCCTGGGACCAGGAAATGGTCTTTGCCTCGGTGCGGAAGACCAAACGGTTGATGGTGGTGCACGAGGCGGTACAGGTCGGCGGCTTCGGGGCCGAAATCGCGGCCACGGTGGCCGAACATATGGCGCATGTCCTGGTGGCACCGATTCGCCGGCTTGGCGCCCCGCGCGCACCGATCTCCTACGCCAAGCCGCTTGAGGATCTTTTGCGCATTACACCCGCGAAAATACTCGCGGCCATAACAGAGCAAATGCAACAATAACATAACGTTGCACCCCTGGCGTGAGCTTGACCGAACCGAAAATGGCTAACTCATTCATTTCAGAGACAAAACCCTTACCCGCCCACGCGTTGCACGGCGCCGGTTTTGCGGTTAGATTCGCCAAGTAATAGTGGGGTATCATCGATGGACAGGCAAAGTTGCGATGGCGCAAAAGTCTCGATGGAGCGTTAGTGGCGTTGAGCCAGAATGCCGGGTAGCCGCTAAAGTGGCGGCGCGGCGCGCCGGCCTGAGCATCGGTGAATGGTTGAGCCGTGTCATCATGGAAAGCGCCAAGGAATCCATTCAAGGACAGGAACTGGCGCCGGTAAAAAGTGAACTGCCGTCCGCCCCCTTGAATGAATTGACCGAGGCGATCGAGTCTTTGTCCGAAATCATCCATAAGCAGAACGAACGGGCGGAAAAGGCCGCCGAGGCGAAGCGAACCCAGGTTGAGGAAACGACAGAGAAACCCGCGACACCGATTTACGAAAGCGTCCGACAACGGGAAGAAGAACGTGAGACGAAGTCGGAAGGCCCGCAGCAGGACAGCCAGGTTGATGTCGGGCCGATGCAGGAGCGGGTGCGCGAGGCCGAGGCCAAGGCGGAACGGGCCAGTCTGGCCATGGCGCCCCTGGAACGCAAGGTCATGCGCCTGTCACAACAGTTGGAAATGCAGCAGGAAGAGGACGGCCCCCGGCGGCCAAGGCCGAAGCGTGGATTGCTGTCGCGCCTGTTTGGTGAGTGATGCCGATTGCGGTTGCCGTCGTTAAAGACGTCGCCTGGATGGCCTGAACGTCTCTAGAAACGCTCCAGATGATGCATGACGCCATCATCGCCCGAGCGCGCGTCCAGCCGGTTCGATGGAAAGGCATGCACCGTATCGCGCCCCAGCAGATAAACCCGGAATGGTCCGGGAAAAATTGCGCCGAAAGCCGGATCACCAACATCCAAGCCACCCGCATAGGCGCCAAAAGCCGGCAGGATCAGGCGCAGATCGTCCGAGATGAAGCAGCGCCGGGTCAACCGCCGGCCGCGCAGGCGAACGCTGGCCTTTGGGTGCAGATGTCCGGCGACCTCGCCCGCCGCGCCGCCATTCGCAACATGCCGCAACGTCAACGGACCGCACTGCAGATGCGCGAGGCCCGCGCCGCCCAGATGCACCGGTGGACGGGGATCGTGATTGCCAAGTATCCAGAACCATTCCCGCGCGCCGGTCATCGCCTGGATCGCGGCGATGTCACCGTCCGCCAGCCGCCCCTCGGCCCGCCCATCATGAAAACTATCGCCCAGACAGGCCACGGTTGCCGGGTCGAATTCCCTGATGACCGCCGATAGCCGGCGCAAGGTTGCCGCCGTATCGTAGGGCGGCAAAAAGTGGCCACGGTCGGCCCTGGACGAGCCCTTTTCCAGATGCAGATCAGCAACCATGAGCAGGGATTGTTCCGGCCAGAATATGGCGCCGGAATGATGCGCGACCAAATCTGCCCCATTCACCAACATGGTTTTCTTCTAGCGCAATTCAGAGATAATGGGAACGCGTAGGCATCTCTATTCGGACAGGGGGAAGCAGGCCATGAAATCCCACGCCCGTGTCGCCGTCATCGGCGGCGGTGTTGTCGGTTGCTCCGTCCTCTATCACCTGACCAAATATGGCTGGGATGACGTGGTCTTGATCGAACGGGCGGAGCTGACCTCGGGCTCCACCTGGCATGCGGCGGGCGGCTTTCATACCCTGAACGCCGACCCGAACATTGCCGCCCTGCAAGGTTACACCATTCGGCTGTATCGGGAGTTGGAGGAGATCACCGGGCAATCCTGTGGCCTGCATCACGTCGGCGGCGTGACCATCGCCACCGATCCCAACCGCATGGATTTCCTCAAGGCGGAACGCGCCAAGCACCGCAACATGGACCTGGATACCGAAATTATTGGTCCCGACGAGATCAAGCAACTCTGCCCCGTCCTCAATACGGACGATATTCTCGGCGGCCTCTACGATCCCCTGGATGGCCATCTCGACCCATCCGGCACCACGCAAGCCTATGCCAAGGCGGCCCGCATGGGTGGGGCCGAGATCTATCTGCGCAATCCGGTCAAGGAGCTGTCGCGCAAACCGGATCATAGCTGGGACGTGGTCACCGAACAGGGCAGCATCAATTGCCAATATGTGGTCAATGCCGCCGGGCTTTGGGCCCGCGAGGTTGGCGCCATGGCGGGGGTCTATCTGCCCCTGCATCCCATGGAACATCAATATCTGGTCACCGATGATATTGCCGAGGTTTACGAGCGGGAGAGCGAATTGCCCCATGTCATGGATCCGGCCGGCGAGAGTTATTTCCGCCAGGAAGGCCGGGGCCTGGTCATCGGCATTTACGAGCAGGCATGCGAGCCCTGGGCAGTGAACGGCACATCGTGGGACTTCGGCGCCGAACTGTTGCCCGACAAGCTGGACCGCATCGAAGCGCCGCTGGCCGAGGCCTACCACCGCTATCCCTGCCTCGGCACCGCCGGCATCAAGCGGGTGATCAATGGCCCCTTCACCTTTGCCCCCGACGGCAATCCCCTGGTCGGGCCGGTTCCGGGGCTGCCCGGATACTGGTCCGCCTGCGCCGTGATGGCGGGCTTCAGCCAGGGCGGCGGTGTCGGCCGAACCGTGGCCGAATGGATGATCGAAGGGGAGCCATCATCGGATGTTTTCGCCATGGACGTGGCCCGCTTCGGCGACTACACGACACCGGATTATACCCGTGTGAAGGTGATGGAAAATTATCAACGGCGCTTCGCCATCACCTATCCCAACGAGGAACTGCCCGCAGCCCGGCCGCTGCATACCACGCCAGCCTATGAACTCTGGCAGCAGCAGAACGCCGTGTTCGGCGCCGCCCATGGCATGGAAGTGGTGAACTATTTCGCGCCCGAAGGTGAGACGCCCTACGAGATCCCCAGCTTTCGCCGCTCCAACGCCCACGAAACGGTGGCCGTCGAGTGCCATGCGGTGCGCACCGCCGTGGGCCTGAATGAAATCCATAACTTCTCCAAGTTCGCGGTTACCGGCCCCGGCGCCGAAGCCTGGCTGAACCGGGTTCTGGCCAACCGCATGCCGAAGCCGGGCCGCATTGCCCTGAGCCCGATGCTGAACCCCCTGGGCAAACTGATCGGCGATCTGACCGTCTCGCACATCGCGCCGGAGCGCTTTCAGGTCATCGGTTCCTACGCCGCGCAGGCTTATCATATGCGCTGGTTCGAGGCCCAATTGCCCTCTCCCGGGGTAGAAATCCGCAATATCTCGGACCAGCGTATCGGCTTCCAGATTGCCGGCCCACGGGCGCGGGAGCTGCTTTCCCGCCTGAGCAATCAGGATCTTTCCTCCGCCGCCTTTCCCTTCCTCGGCGTGCGCGAGATGGCGGTTGGCGAGTTACAGGCCATCGTTTGCCGGATCTCATATACCGGCGATCTGGGCTATGAAATCTATGTGCCGCGCGAAGACCAGGCCGCCCTCTATCACGCTCTGACCGCCGCCGGCGCCGAATTCGGGTTACGGCCGTTCGGTATGCGGGCGATGATGTCCCTGCGTCTGGAGAAGGGCTTCGGTTCCTGGCTAAGGGAGTACAAGCCCGACTACACGCCGGCGGAGACCGGCCTGGACCGTTTCGTGAATTTCGACAAAGGCGATTTCATCGGCCGCGCCGCCGCGCTTGCCGAACAGGATAACCCGCCCGCCCGGCGCCTGGTTGCCCTGGTAGTTGAAGCCGAAGACGCCGATGTCTGGGCCGACGAACCGATCTGGAAGGACGGACAGGTCGTCGGCATGGTGACCTCCGGCGGCTATGCCCACCATATGGGCAAGAGCGTGGCCCTGGGTTTCGTCCCCGTAGCCATGATCGCCCCCGGCGCGGCGTTCGAGATCGAAATCCTGGGCGACCTCCGCCCCGCGGCCCTGATCACCGAACCTCTGTTCGATCCCAAGGGCGAACGCCTGCGCGGTTAGCGTCCTTATTTCATGGCCGGCGCAGCAGGGCCCGCCAGCACAGCATCAGAGGCCGGGCGAGCGGGTTGAGGGCCAGATTGGGCGCGAAGGGATCATCGCCTGCCTCTGCCAGGCGGCGCAAATAGGCCCGGGCCAGGCTGCCGTGCAACAAGGGCGCCATGGCGGCACGTTTGGGGCGGTATTTTGCCAGCGCCTGCAACTCATCTTTCGCCGCCGCCGCGACCTCCGCCACGCAGGCCGCCAGGGCGGCGGGCCGCGGCGCGGACCAGACGTCTTCCGCCGCGACACCGTGGCTGGCCAGAATATCCAGCGGCAGACAGAGCCGGCCCTGAAAATTGCCGCCCGGCGCCTGAAACGGCAGGTTCCGCAGCATGCCGGCCAGAGCATAGGCCGTGCCCGCCGCCCGCGCCCCCACAGTGGCATCGTCATCGCCATCAGCCAGGATTCGCACCGCCAATTGCGCCAGCATGCCGCCGGTATCGCGGGCCTGGGTCACAACATCGCCCAGGGTGGCAAAAGGCGGATCGGTCAGGTCCCGCTCCCGCGCCGCCAGGATGCCGCACAGATCTGGCAGCAGATCCGCTAGCAGAACTGGCCTAGCATGCAGCGACGATAGCACCGGATGGCCCTGGTCTTCCGCGCCGCCGCCTCCGCCGCCTTCCAGGGCGTCGCGCCACCATTGCAGGCGCATTTGCCCCAACAAGGGCTGTTCGCCGCCGGCCGTTACGGCCCGGGCGCATTCCAGGTTGAAAGCGTACAGTGCCGCCAGCAGGGGCCGGGCCGCGTGGGGCGCGAACAGCAGGGTCAGATAACGGTCACGATCGGCGCGGTGCAGTTCGCCGAGGCAATAATCCAAATCCCCGCTGCCGCCGGCAGCCTGCTCATGGTTGCCGTCGGGGCCGCCAAATTCGCCTGTCAATATTGCCCCTCCGCCTCAGTTGACGTATCACTGCATGATCCACCGCCGTCCACGAGATGTTAGCCGTTTTCACATGAGTACCCCCAGCCAAGATTTCACCGGCCCGACCGAGATCGGGCAGGACGGCGCTATCAACGGCGCGGACGAACCGCCGGGAACGCCGTTCCTTGGCCTGCACTACGGCTGGTGGATCGTGCTGTCGGCCGTACTCAGCGTATTCGTCTCCATGGGCGTGGGGCGCTTTGCCCTGGGCATGTTGTTGCCCGCCATGGGCGAGGCCTTGAACCTCAGCTATGTGCAGATGGGCTGGATCAGCACCGGCAATTTCATCGGCTATCTGCTCGGCGCCCTGTTGGTGCGGCGTTTGTTGCCCCGCATTGGCGAACGGCGCCTGATCTTCATAACCCTGATAACCATCGTCGCCACCATGGTGGGGGTTTCGCTGTCGGATGGTTTCCTGCCCCTGGTCGTCCTGTATTCGGGCACGGGGATGTCGACCGCAATGGCCTTTGTCTCGGTCGTGGCCCTGTTGCCCCATTGGTTCACGACGAGATGGCGCGGTCTGGCGGCGGGATTGCTGTCCGCCGGCGCCGGTTTGGCGATGATGCTGTCGGGCTGGTGCATCCCCCTCATCAACGACACCCAAGGCGAGATCGGCTGGCGTTTGGGCTGGGGCGGCCTGGCGATGGTCTGCCTGCCCATCGCGGTATTCTGTTACGCCGTGATGCGCAACCGGCCCGGTGATCTGGGCCTGAAACCTTTTGGCGAAGCGGCCGGGGCCAAAGACGGCGACGGCGACGGCGATGCATTGGCGGAACGCGTGGGCGCGCCTCAGATGGCCGCCCTGAGCGCCGCGGCGTCTCGAATCCTGGTCATCCGCCTGGCCGCGATCTATTTCCTGTTTGGCGCCAGTTACGTCGTTTATGGCACCTTTATCGTCACCACCCTGGTGCGCGAACATGGCATGGCGGAGGCCAAGGCCGGGCAATTCTGGATTTGGATGGGATTCTTCTCGCTGTTCTGCGGTCCCTTGCTGGGCGTGCTGTCGGACCGCCTGGGCCGGCGCGCCGGCATCACCACCGCGTTTTTCCTGCAAGGCTGCGCCTATGTGCTGATCACCCAAGGCGGTGGCGGCGATTGGCCGGTCTATGTTTCGGTCATCCTGTACGGGCTGTCGATGTTCGGCGTCCCCCTGATCATCACGGCCGCCGCCGCCGACTACCTGAGCCCGGACCGCGCGGCGGGCGTGATCGGCACAATCTCGATCTTCCAGGGCATCGGCCAGATGCTGGGGCCCATCGCGGCCGGCGCCATGGCGGAATACAGCGGCAGCTTCACGCCCGCCTATCTGGCCGCGGCCGCCATCGTGGCGCTTGCCATCGCCATCACCCTGACCCTGCCCGACCCTCCGGCGTGAGTTAGCGGCGTAAGTCAGCCGAGTGAGTCAGCCGAGTAAGGGGGGGGCCTGCCCTATCCCTTCTGCATTTCCTCCATGAAGGCGGCCTTGTCGTCGTGGTTCATGGCGGAGTAGGAGGCCGCCGTGCGGTCGGCGATGTGGCCGTAGCGGGACTTGATCTGCCGCGCCACTTCCCGGGCATCGCCCTGGACCGAGATGGCGTGCAGCACATCGTCATCGATCAGCTCGCCCATGGCCTCCCAGCGGCCCTGCTTGGACATGGCGTTCAGTTCGGGCTGCAATTCGCCCATGTCGATGGAATCCAACACCGGTTTGTAGGCCGGCGTTGAGCCGTAGAAGGCGATCTGCTGGCGCATCTTGACGGTTTCCGCCGCAATCTCCTTTTCATCCCGGCCGGTGACCGCGAACACGGGATAGGCGATTTCGAAATCGGCGCGGGTTTTGCCGGACTTGGCGAAGCCGCGTTCCAGGGCCGGCAGGGTGACATTTTCGAGATAGGCCTGCGTCGTGAAGCCATGCACCAGCAGGCCATCGGCAACCTCGCCGGCGACCTCGGCCATCATCGGGCCGACGGCGGCGAGATAGACCCGGGGCGGGCCGTATTCCGTATTGGTCGGCGTGAAGAACGGCGTCATCAGGGTGTGGGTGTAGAATTTGCCGAGAAACTCAAGGGGTTTGTCCTCGTGCCAGCAGGCCCAGATCGCCCGCATGGCCAGAATCAGCTCGCGCATGCGCGCCGCCGGCGAGGACCAGGGCATGGAGAAACGCTTGGTGATATGGGGCCGGATCTGCGAGCCCAGTCCAAGGGCGAAGCGGCCTTTCGAGGCGGCATTCAGGTCATGGCCCACATTCGCCAGGGTCATGGGCGAGCGTGCGAAAGCGACGGCGATGCCGGTGGTCAGATCGATATTCTTGGTCGATTGCGCCGCCAGCAGCAGGGGCAGGAACGGATCGTGCGCCGTCTCGATGGATTTCAGGCCGTCATAGCCCATTTCCTCCAACTCGGCCGCCTCCCTGCCCGCCTTGTCCAGGTCGGACGTCAATACAGCATCTACTTTCATGGTCTCGCTCCTCTACGCATTATCTGTTTGTTGCTATTTCAATAGCACTGATCAGGCGGCCGCGTAATTCCCTTGGTTCGACAATCTCGTCATAAGCCAACTCGTCGCCAGCGGCCCAGGCGCCGCTGTTCTGGGTTTCGGCCAGGGCGCGGGCGTCGGCGTCATCCATATTGGCCGCCTGGGCCCCGCCCTGGGCCGGCAGGCGGCCCAGACTGACCCCGGGCAGGCCCAGGGTCACGGTCTGTCTATCGAAGGCGTTCATAGCCATGACGAAACCGCCGAAACCGAACGACTTGCGCAGGGTGACATGCAGTTTCGGCGAACGCATGGACGATTGCGCCATGTACATGCGCGCCGTCGAACGCAGGGTGCCGGCCCGCTCGGCCGCCGAACCGGACATCACACCGGGGGTATCGGCCAGGAACAGCACGGGCAGGCCCAGGGGATCGCAACGGTTGATGAAATCAGCGGCCTTCTCGGCCGCCACCGCGTCGATGGCGCCGGCCATGACCGCCGGCTGGTTGGCCACAATGGCCACCGCATGGCCGTTCAGGCGCGCCAGTCCGGTGACGATAGCGCGGCCGTAGTCGGGCTGGATCTGCAGGAAACTGTCCCGGTCCAACAGCCGCTCGATAACCGGGACGATGTCATAGGGCGTGCGCAGATTGGCGGGAATAAGATTGAACAGCTCGTCCTGGACCCCTGCCTCGCTCCCCGTCACGTGCCGGTTCTGGAAATAGGCCAGATAATTCCTGACAAGTTCGGCGGCGTCTGCCTCACTTGCGGCCACGTTATGGGCCACGCCGGAAATCTTCGTGTGCAGCTCCGCGCCGCCCAGGTCTTCTTTCGAGACCACTTCGCCCATCGCCGCCTCCACCAACGGCGGGCCGGCGGCGAACATGACGGAGCCTTCCAGCATGACCACGAAATCCATCAACAGGCCGCCGACCGAGCTATGGCCGGCGGACGAGCCGAGCACCACCGCCACCGACGGCACCGTGCCCGACAGCCGGGCCAGGACCTGTAGATCGATGGGGCTGTAGGGATAGCGTTCCAGGGCATTGCCCGCCCGCGCGCCGGCGCCGTCCAGCAACATCACGAACGGCAGCCGGCTTTCCAGTGCGATGGTGGCCAGGCGCAGGCGCTTAGCGTTGTTGCCATGGCCGATGGAGCCGCCCAGGGTGGTGAAATCCTCAACCGAAAAGACCACCCGGCCACCGTTGATCTTGCCCAGGCCGCCGATCAGCGCATCCGCCGGCACGGTATCGGCCCCATGATAGCTCTGTCCGCCCACCAGGGTGCCGACTTCCTCGAACGTACCGGGATCGATGAACAGCTCGATCAGTTCGCGGGCATTGCGCTGGCCACGTTCAGCGCGCCTGCGAAGCTTGTCGGCCCCGCCCATCTGCCGGCCAAAGGCCCGCCGCCGCTCAAACTCGGCCAGCAGATTGCGCCAGTCCTCGGGAATTTTCTCGTCACTCATACCAGCCCGCCGCCAATTGTACCGCGGTCATACTACTACGCCTGGCGTGTCAGGCCAGGGTTCATCCCGGCTTCAGACTGTCAGACCTCCGCCGGCTCGAGCACCACGCGGGTGACGGGGATGATGTTGCGGATGCGGGCGGCGATATTGGCCGCTTGATGCGGCGGGATATGGGGAATGGCGATGTGGATGTGCAGGCTGCCGCCGGCACCGCCGTCGCCATCGTGCATATGCTTGCAGGTGACCTCCCGGGGGATCATGTCGCGCAGGGCGAACAGCTCCAGGACACGGGACAGGGCGGAGGCTTCCGGCTCGCATTGGATCTGGAAATTATGGGATTCCGCCGCCGCCAAGTGACTGGGCGGCGCGGCGTCGGACGATTGGTTACTGGTTTCTTCGTACTGAACGGACATGGCTGGCAAACTCCTGAGTAGGTAGCGTCATTGAAAAGCGGCTTGCATCCCGGCCATGCGTAATGGCCGGGCGGCTAAGCCGCTCGGTAATGAGCTGCCCTACGAGCAGGTATTTGCGGGTCGCATTCATGCCGGCACTATATAGGGAGCCCCGCCAAAATGTCCAGGTGGGATCAATCGACGCCAACTAATCAAATGGGGCGGCGCGGATCGCGGTCAGGGCATCGGGGGTGTCCACATCCAGGAAGATGCCATCATCGTCCATGGGCACCTCGACCAGGTCATCCTCGTGCTGGCCGATCAGATGCTTGGCGCCGCTATCGCCGCCCACGGTGGTCATTTCAGCGAAGAAGCGCGCGGCAAACAGCACCGGGTTGCCGCGCTTGCCCTGATAGGTCGGGACACAGATGGCCCGGCCCTCGACCGGATTAAAGGCGGCGATCAGCCGGTTGATATGCCCCGGCGTGATGCGCGGCATATCGCCGAGCAGCACCATGACGCCGTCGATATCATCGCCCAGGGCCGCGACGCCGGCCTGCAGCGAGGTGCTGAGGCCGTCGGCATAGTTCGGATTATGTACGCTGCCAACGTCGAGGGCCGCCAGCGCGGCAGCGACGTCGTCCGCCTGATGCCCAGTAACGGCCAGTATTTGGCTGATTTGTGAGGCTTGGATCGCCTCCACCACCCGCGCCAGCATGGCCTTGCCGTCGATCTCCGCCAGCAGCTTGTTTGCCGCACCCATGCGCCGGGACTGGCCGGCGGCCAGGATCAGGGCAGCGATACGCGGCGCTTTTGGCGCGCCCATCGCCACATCGCCGGCCCGAAGCTGCGGCCTGGAAGGAATTTCCTTCAACAATCCGCCGGCACCCATGGCGGTGATCTCGTCACGGCCCACGGGCCGGTCCGCCAGCAGCCGTTGCAGCACCCAGTCAAAACCATTCAGCTTGGGTGAGCGGGCACAGCCGGGCAGGCCGATCACCGCCGTGCCGCCCTTGTCGGCCAGCAGCAGCAAATTGCCCGGATCCACCGGCATGCCGAAATGTTCGATCTCACCACCGGCGGCAACGATGCCTGCGGGCACCTCGTCGCGCCGGTCGGTAATGGCGGAGGCGCCGAATATCAGGATCGGGTCCAGGCCCTGATCCAACTGCGCCCGTACCGCCGCCGCAACGCCGTCCGCTGTGTGAGGGCAGCGTTGTTGATCAGCCAGGTCACTGCCCAGACGCTGCAGACGGTCCCGCAGCACGGCGGCGGTTTTGTCGAGAACCTTGGCCTTGGTGCCCGACAGGGTGGTCATGATCAGGCCGGCCCGGCGGGCCCGATAGAGCGCGATATGCATCAGCGGCGTATCTTCGGAGGCGATGGCGATAGCCGCCTCCACCGCCCCACGGGGGGCCGCAAAAGGTATGATCTTGATGGTGGCCAGCATCTGTCCCGCCTCCACCGCCTCGTTCGGGGCCAGGGTGGCGATGGTGATGGCCTCGTGAATACGGTTCAGCCGGTCGATCCGGCCCGCATCCAGAACCACGACGCCGGCTTCGTCGGCATAAAGGTTGCAACGCCCGGTAAAAGCCTCCTGCAGGCGGGCGCCGGTGCCCCGGCAGGCCGCGGCAATGGCGTTTGCCGCCGTATCCTCGTCAACATCGTCGGCTTCCAGGCGGGCCGCAATGACCTCCCCCATGCCGGCCTTGGCCAGGGCCGCGATATCTTCCGCCGAAAGCCTGCGGCCCTTTTTCATGCGCACGCCGTCGGCAGTCACCGAATGGGCCAAAATGGCGCCCTCGGCCCGGTCCAGTGGTGTCGGCCCAAAGATCATTGCGCCGCCGCCGCCGAAGACGTCTGGGCCGGACGGCGCAGGGCCTCCGTCACCTCGGCGACGATCGAGACGGCGATCTCGGCCGGCGACTTGGCGCCGATATCCAGGCCGACGGGGCCGTGAATGCGGGCGAAATCCGCTTCGCCGAAACCTTCAGCGGCAAGCCGCTCAAGCCGCTTACCATGGGTGCGGTTGGAGCCGAGACAACCGATATAAAACACATCCGAGCGCAAAACCCTGATCAAGGCGGGATCGTCCAGCTTCGGATCATGGGTCAGGGTCACGATGGCGCTGCGCCGGTCTGGCGCGAATTGTTCGACGCCATCGTCGGGCCAGGCATCGATAAGTGTGATACCGGGGAAGCGGTCAGACGAGGCGAACTCCCGCCGGGGATCGACGATGGCCACGTCATAGCCGGCCAGGGTTGCCATTTGCGACAACGGCTGGGCGATATGCACCGCGCCCACGATCAGCATGCGCAGGGGTGGATTATGCACATGCAGGAAGACCTTGCGGCCATCGGCCAGTTCGACGACACCGCTCTTGTCCGCCAGCATGACCCGGCGGGCCGCACTCAGCAGCTCGTCATCGCCCTCGGTTTCCCCAGGATAGAGCAATTGATCCTGGCCCGTGGCCAGATCCGTGGCCAGGACGACCTGGCGCTTGTCGGCGCGGTCTTGCAGAAGCTGTTCGAGAAGCGCGCTCTTCATGTCACGGGCTCGATAAAGACTTCGCATTTGCCGCCGCAGGCCAAGCCCACCTGCCAGGCGGTTTCGTCCGAGATGCCGTAATCGATCAACCGGGTCTGGCCGTCCTGGATGGTCTGGCGCGCTTCCGTCACCACGGCGCCCTCGATACAGCCGCCCGAGACCGAACCGACGAAATCGCCGCCTTCCTCAACCACCAACTGGCTGCCCACGGGCCGGGGCGAGGAACCCCAGGTCGCGACCACCGTGGCCAGGGCCACGCCCTTGCCGGCGGCTTTCCATTCGGCGGCCTTTTCCAGCACGCGTTCGTGTTCGACTATCTCGTTTGCCATCAAGCCGCCTCCGTCATGTATTTTTGCCGCCCGCCGGCCTGGGGCCGGCTCAAGATTTCCGCCAGATCGCCCAGACTGGAAAGATTATGCACCGTGCGAAAATCGTCAACATGGGGCAATAAAGCCCGAATACCCTTCGATTTGGGCTCAAAACCGGCATAACGCAAGAGGGGATTGAGCCAGATCAATCGCCGGCAGGATTTATGCAGGCGTTCGATCTCGCCCGCGATGCCTTCGCCAGCGTCCCGGTCCAGGCCATCGGAAATCATCAACACCACCGCCCCTTGGCCCAAAACCCGGCGCGACCAGTCCGTGTTGAAATCGTGCAGGCAATGGCCGATGCGGGTGCCACCCGACCAATCCTCGACATTTTCCGCAACCTTTTCCAGGGCCACGTCCACATCCCTGTGGCGCAGATGCCGGGTAATATTGGTCAGCCGGGTGCCAAAAACAAACGTATGAACCCGGTCCCTATCGTTGGTGATGGTGTGCATGAAATGGAGGAACATGCGGCTGTAGCGGCTCATGGAGCCGGAGATATCGCACAGCACGACCAGGGGCGGGTGGCGGTGTTTCGGCGAACGGTGCCGCAGGGGCACACCGCCGCTACTGCGCAGCGCGGCCCGCAGGCTGGCCCGCATATCAACCCGGCGGCCGTGCGGGTCGGGGGCGAGACGCCTGGTCGGCACCGCCATGATGGGCAGGCGCATGCGCGCGATAATGGCCTTGGCCTGGGCGACTTCCTCGGCGCTCATGGACTCGAAATCCATGCTCTGCAGCACCTCGCGGGCGGAATAGGTCAGAGCGGCATCGAATTCGATCTCCTCCTCCACTTCCTCCTGAGGTATTTCCGCCCCCTCGCCCTTGGCCATGGCTTCCGCCACCCGGCGCGAGACGGCTTCGTTTTGGCTCTCGTCCATTTCCACCTGCACCTGGGGCATCAGCGCGTGCAGCATGCGTTCCAGAATGCGCGGATTGCGCCAGAAAACATGAAACGCCTGATCGAAAATCTCGCGGTGATCCTGGCGGCTGACGAAGACCGCGAACAGGGTCCAATAAAAATCCTCCCGGCTGCCGACGCCGGCGGCGATGACCGCGCGCACGCCATCCAGCACCTTGCCTGGGCCCACGGGCAGGCCGGCGGCACGGAGCACCCTGGCGAAATGCATGATATTTTCGGCCAGACGGTTTGTTTCCTCGGCCGGCGCGGGATGTTCCGGGCTGTTCATGGCTCTCTAACGCCCCGCCACCGCCATTTCCTGTTTCACGTCTTCCAGAATCTTGGCGGCCTCGCTGCCTTGGATTTTCTGGATATCGTCCTGGTATTTCAACAACGCACCCAGGGTATTGTCCACGGTCTCGGGTTCCAGCACGATCTTGTTCAATTCCGTCAGCGCCGTGGCCCAGTCGATGGTTTCGGCGATGCCGGGCAGCTTGAACAGGTCATGCTCCCTGAGACGCTGGATAAAGGCCACGACCTGGCGGCTGAGGGTTTCCTCGCAGCCGGGCACCTTGGTGCGCAGGATCGCCAGCTCGCGTTCGGCATCGGGATAGTCGACCCAGTAATACAGACAGCGCCGTTTCAGGGCGTCATGGATCTCCCGCGTCCGGTTCGAGGTGACGATGACGATCGGCGGTTCGGTCGCGGCGATGGTGCCGATTTCCGGTATGGTGATCTGAAAATCCGAAAGTACTTCCAGCAGATAAGCCTCGAACGCCTCGTCTGTGCGGTCCAGCTCATCGATCAACAGCACCGGTGCGGCGCCGTCCGTGCCCACCTCCAATGCCTGCAACAAGGGCCGCTTGATCAGGAATTCGTTGCGGAAAATATCCTGGCCCAGGCGCTCCCGGTCGATCGTGCCGCTGGCCTCGGCCAGGCGGATCTCTATCATCTGGCGGGCGTAGTTCCATTCATAGACGGCGGAGGCGACATCCAGGCCCTCGTAACATTGCAGGCGCACCAGGGGCCGGGACAGGGTTTCCGACAGCACCTTGGCAATCTCCGTCTTGCCGACGCCGGCCTCGCCCTCCAGAAACAGCGGCCGGCCCATCTTCAGGGCCAAAAACAGCGTTGTCGCCAGGCTGCGGTCGGCGATGTAGTTGCCCCGGGTCAAGAGATCCAAGGTCGCGTCAATGTCTTGCGGTATGGCTGTGCTCATGATCATCAAACTAGGTTAGTTGGCGGGCAAAGAAAAGGCGGGGAGACATCGTCCCCCCGCCAATTCGCATGCCAGATAATACGATCAACTCGTATGATCAACCGGCGGCGGCAACCGCGCGCTTGGCCATGACGACAACCAGATGGGCGCGATATTCGGCGCTGGCGTGGATGTCGCTGTTCAGATGATCGGGTGGAATAGAAACCCCATCCAGGGCATCGGGCGACCAGTTGGCCGACAGGGCGGCTTCCAGCTTCGGCCCCCGATGGGCGCATTCCGTGGCGCCAGTTACGGCAACACGGACACCGTCAGCGGCCTGGGCCACGAAAACCCCAACCATGGCATAACGGGATGCCGGGTTCGGGAACTTGGCATAGGCCGCCTTGGCAGCGTTGGGGAAGGTCACGCTCTTGATGATCTCGCCATCATTCAACGCCGTCTCGAAAAGGCCGGTGAAGAAATCATCGGCCGCGATATCGCGCTGATTGGTGGTGATCGTGGCGCCCAGGCCCAACAAAGCAGCCGGATAATCCGCCGCCGGGTCGTTATTGGCGACGGAGCCGCCCAGGGTGCCGCGATTGCGCACCTGGGGATCACCGATGCCTTCGGCCACCGCGCGCAGGGCGGCTGGAACGTCGGACGATCCGGCCACTTCGGCATGGGTGGTCATGGCACCGATGGTGACGCCATCGCCACTGGCCGAGATGCCTTTCAGATCGGCGATACCGGACAAATCGACCACATCGGAAGGATTGGCCAGGCGTTGCTTGAGAACCGGCAGCAAGGTCTGACCGCCGGCGATAACCGTTCCATCCTCGGCCGCGGCAAGCTTGGCCGCGGCATCATCGAGGCTGGAGGCGGATTGGAAGTTGAAGTTATACATTTGTCTATCCTCCCTGGCTCAGCCCGCCGCCTGCGCGGCACGCCAAATCTTTTCGGGTGTGGCCGGCATGTCCAGATGTTTGATGCCGAGGGCGTTGACGATGGCATTGATCACCGCCGGCGGCGCCGCGATGGCTCCCGCCTCGCCGCAACCCTTGACACCCAATGGATTGTGCAACGGCACGGTCGGGGCATAATCCACATCGAACGATGGCAGATTATCGGCCCTGGGCATGCAGTAATCCTGGAACGAGCCGGAAACGAGCTGGCCGGAATCTTCGTCATAGACGCAGTGTTCCAACAAAGCCTGCCCGATGCCATGAGCCAGGCCGCCATGGACCTGACCTTCGACGATCATCGGATTGACCAAGGTACCGAAATCATCGACCGCCGTGTACTTGACGATCTCCAAGGTGCCGGTATCGGGGTCGATCTCCACCTCGCAGACGTGTGCGCCGGCGGGGAAGGAGAAGTTCAAGGGATCGAAGAAGGCGATCTCGTCCAGGCCGGGCTCTACCCCTTCGGGGTAGTTGTGGGGCACATAGGCCGTGAACGCGACCTCGGCGATATTCATCGCCTTGTCGGTGCCCGAGACCGTGAAGTTGCCGTCCGCGAACTCGATATCGTCCTCCGCCGCCTCAAGCGTATGGGCCGCGATCTTCTTGCCCTTGGCGATGATCTTGTCACAGGCATTGGCGATGGCGACGCCGCCGACGGGCAGCGAGCGCGAGCCATATGTGCCCATGCCGAACTGACCCTTGTCGGTATCGCCGTGCACGACTTCGACCTGCTCCACCGGTACGCCAAGGCGTTCGGTAACCAGTTGGGCAAAGGCCGTTTCGTGGCCCTGACCATGAGAATGCGTACCGGTAAAGACCGTGACGCCACCCGTCGGGTTAAAGCGGACCTGGGCCGATTCCCACAAACCAACGCCAACGCCCAAGGAGCCAACAGCCGCCGAAGGCGCGACGCCGCAGGCCTCGATATAGGACGACAGACCGATGCCGCGCAGCCTGCCCCGGCCCTTGGCTTCCGCCTGGCGGGCGCCAAAGCCGTCGTAGTCGGCATTGGCCAGCGCCTTGTCGAGAGAGGCGTGATAGTCA
Source organism: uncultured Rhodospirillaceae bacterium (assembly GCA_964631725.1). Lineage (GTDB taxonomy): Bacteria > Pseudomonadota > Alphaproteobacteria. The sequence goes on from CAZVYX010000003.1 coordinate 21,960, forward strand.
CCGGAGTCGTAGCACTGCACGACCGGCGTCTGGTACGGCATCTGATCGGCATTGATGAAGTTGCGTCGGCGGATTTCCGCCGGGTCCATGCCCATCTCAGCCGCCGAAACATCAACCAGGCGTTCCAGCAGATATGTCGCCTCCGGCCGGCCCGCACCGCGCGCCGCATCAACCGGCGCCGTGTTGGTCATGACACAACGCATATCGAGATAGATCGCCGGGGTGGTGTACTGTCCCGCCAGCAGGAAGCCGTGGAACAACGTCGGGATGGAGACCGAGAAGAGCTGCAGATAGGCCCCCATGTTGCCCTTGGACGTCACCCGCAAAGCAGTGAACTTGCCGTCCGCGTCCATGGCCATTTCCGCCTTGGTCACATGATCGCGGCCATGGGCATCGGACATGAAACCTTCCGAGCGGTCGGACGTCCATTTGACGGGACGGTTGACCTTTCTCGCGGCCCAGGCACAGATCGCCTCTTCATTATAGGTGAAGATTTTCGAACCGAAGCCGCCGCCAACATCGGGTGCCACGACGCGGAACTTATGCTCCGGCGCGATATTCATGAAGGCGGACATCACCAGGCGATGGACGTGCGGGTTTTGCGAAGTCAGATACAGGGTTGTCTCTTCGGTACCTGAATTGTATTCGCCCACAGCCGCGCGCGGCTCCATGGCGTTGGTGACCATGCGGTTGTTGACCAGTTCAACTTCCGCCGTCTTGTGCGCGGCGGCAAAGGCCGCGTCCACTGCCGCCTGATCGCCCAGTTCCCAATCCAGAGCCACATTGTTGGGGCATTCCTCGTGCAACTGCGGCGCGCCGTCAGCGTCCGCATTCGCGGTCGAAACGGTCGACGGCAGTTCGCTGTAGTCAATCGCCACCAGCTCCGCGCCGTCCTTGGCCTGAGCCAGGGTCTCGGCGATCACAACGGCGATGGGATCACCGACAAAGCGCGCCTTGTCCATGGTCAGGACGTTGCGCGGCGGGGTCTTGTTCACCTCGCCGCCCTTGCCGGTCACGGAGGCGCCGCAGACCAGGCCGCCAACTTCATCCGCCTGCAAATCCTGGCCGACGAATACGCCAACCACGCCAGGCGCGGATTTCGCCGCCGCCGTATCCACGGAATTGATCGTCGCATGGGCATGGGGCGAGCGTACGATGTACGCATGGGTCTGCCCCGGCCGGTTGATGTCGTCGGTATAGTTGCCCTTGCCGGTCAGAAACCGGTTGTCTTCCTTGCGCTTTAGCGAAGCGCCAATGCCATTCTCAGCCATGTCATCCCCCCGCGGTCTTGGCGGCCTGTTGCACCGCCTTGACGATATTGTGATAGCCGGTGCAGCGGCAGATATTGCCCTCCAGCTCGGACCTGATGGTGGCCTCGTCCGGATTCGGGTTCTTCGCCACCAGATCAACGGCGCTCATCACCATGCCCGGCGTGCAGAAGCCGCATTGCAGGCCGTGGTTATCCTGGAAGGCCTGCTGCATGGGATGCATTTCACCGTTCTGGGCCAGCCCCTCGATAGTGGTGACCTCGGCGCCATTGGCCTGCATCGCCAACATGGTGCATGACTTTACGGAATCGCCGTTCACATGCACGACGCAGGAACCGCATTGGCTGGTGTCACAGCCCACATGCGTACCCGTCAGATTTAGGTTTTCACGAATAAATTGAACAAGCAGCGTGCGGTCTTCGACCTCGCCACTCACAGCCTGACCGTTCACGGTCATCGAAACCGTTGGCATGTGGAACCTCCCTGTCGTTCGTTGCCGACTATATTGCAAGGGTATAGAGCCAGCCTCACGGCCGGCCTTCCCCCAGTAATGGAAGTGTTTCGCCTCCGTGCGCTCAGGTCAAGCCCGGAAATTGCCGGAGGACGCTAAAGTCGCGATTTTGTGAGGCTAATCACCCCTTAGCAGCGCGATAATCACAATCATGATGACGATCAGGCCGCCCAGCCAGACCCAGCGGGGCAGGCCGCCCTGCTCCGGCGCGGCACCGGCCCGATCTGCATCGGCTTCGCCCGGCGCCATGTCGCGGCTACGGACGTGCAGCATCTCGGGCGCCGCCTCGCCCGCCGCGCCGGCGGCATCGACCAGGGCGGGCGGCACCTCGGTCGCGGCACCTGGCCGGCCGGCCTCGGGCGTTGGTGCGGCCTCAGCTTCTGGCGCGGGCGCGGCAGCCAGCTGGGCGAAGACCGAGAAAAACTCCCCGGCCAGTTTCTTGGCCGTGCCGTCGATCAAACGGGAGCCGATCTGCGCCAGCTTGCCTCCGACATTGGCGTTGACCTCGTATTGCAGCAAGGTGCCGTCACCATCTTCCACCAGGGTGACCTTGGCGCCGCCCTTGGCGAAACCCGCGGCACCGCCCTTGCCTTCCCCTTGAATGGTATAGCCGTTGGGCGGATCCATGTCGGACAACGTCACCTGGCCCTGAAACTTGGCCTTCACCGGCCCCACCTTGGCGGTGACGGTCGCGGTGAAACTGTCATCACCAACCGCGTCCAGGTCACTGCAGCCGGGAATACTCGCCTTCAGAATTTCCGGATCATTCAATGCCGCCCACACCCGCTCCCGCGATGCGGCAATGCGATATTCGCCTGATAAATCCAACTTTCCGCCCCCTCTATTTTCTTTGTGCCAATAATATAGCACCATTGGTCGGGATTTCAGGGAAAACAGGAGGCGGGGGTGCGGACGGGCCGATTGATCGCCTTGACGGGCATGCTGTTGCTTTTCTTCGCCGGCCCGGTATCGGCGCAGGAAAGCGTAAAATTCCGTGCCGCCGGCACCCCGCCGACAGCGCTGCAGATGCGCATGGCCAAGATGCGCGGCGAAGAGGCCAAGGCGACGCCTGGTCTGCAATTGCACGGTCAACTGCATCAGCCGGCACAGGGCGACGCCCCCTATCCGGCCCTGGTCCTCCTCCATGACTGCCGCGGCATTACCGGCGCCATCGAAGATTGGGCCCTGCAATTGGCGGATTGGGGCTACCTGGCCCTGGTAGTGGACAGCTATGGCCCCCGCCATCACAAGCCTGATTGCAGCAGCTATGACGGCATGGAATCCGTGGATCAGACCTTCGATGCCCTGGGCGCGCTGCAATTCCTAAGCCGGCGCGATGACGTGATCAGGCATCGAATTGGCCTGATCGGCTGGTCGATCGGCGGCAGCAAGGTGCTCGCCGCAATGAACAAGATCGGCGTGCACAATCTATATCAGGAGAAATTCAGCCATGGCGTCGCCTTTTATCCCCAATGTTTGACAGCTTCCGGTCCGTTCATCGGGCCCATATTGATGCTGGTCGGGGGCGCCGACGATTGGACCAAGGCCCAGCGCTGCCAAACCCTGCGCGATGCCAATGCCATCAGCACCCACCCGCCACGCCTGCGGATCTACCCAGCGGCCTACCATTTCTTCGATGATCCTGGCGTGGGGCCGGTAGGCTACCGGGCCGAAATCGAAAACCGCGAGAACTCACCAACCCGTGGCGCCACCTGGGGCCATGATCCGTCCGCGCAAAAGGCCGCCCTGGGCCATGTCCGGAAATTTCTGGCCCGGCAACGACCCTAGGGCGGTTTCTGCAGTCCTAGCCCCCGATGTCCTAACCGTGGCGGCCATATCGGGGAAGCCAGCGTACTTTTGACGGATAGACGTGGCGGTGCCCATGACGCCGCGCATGGCGGCGTTCCTGCCGGATCTGGCGGCGATGGGCCTTGCGGTCCTGCCGGCGATGCCAAGCCTCATGCTGGCGGCAACGACGGTGGGCCTCATGACCCGAGCGATGCTTCTTGCGCTTCAGGTAATTGTGCTGCCCGTGGCGAACCTGGTCCCGCGCCGCCATATGCCGGCCGTACACCAGGCGGCAGGCGCCACCATCGCACTTCAGGCTGACGACCGGCGCGATATACGGGTTTGTTTGCTGATGGCGGACCGGCCAGGGGTGATGATTGCGCCCTTGGCGCCAGTCCTGCGCCTGGCCGGGGCCGGCGGTGCAGATCACGATCATTGCCGCCAGGAATGAGACGATTTGCGTTTTCATGATGTATCCCTCTCGGTTACTTAGTGAAAAGCCGTTAAACGATGACGGCATTTTGACCGAGGCAGCCTGAACCAAAGCTGAGGTCCGGGTTCATCTAGTGTTCAGCATTGGTCTCTTGGGAAATTGTCCGAATATTAACCATTAATTTGTACTGATACCCTGGCAAATATTGGCGCTTGAGGGATTAGTACGTCATGGCGAAATACGATTACGATATGATCTGCATCGGCAGCGGGCCGGCCGGTCAACGGGCCGCCGTGCAAGGCGCCAAGCTGGGCAAGCGTGTCGCCATCATCGAACAGGAACAGGTGGTCGGCGGCGTCAGCCTGCACACCGGCACCATCCCCTCGAAAACCTTTCGCGAGGCGGTGCTGACATTTGGCCGTGGCGGACGGCGGGCCTCCGACATGCGGCGGCGGGCCAGCGACGGCAACGGCGTCTACCAAAAGGCGGTGACGGCGTCACAACTGTTTGAACGGGTCGGCAACATCGTGCAGCGGGAGGAACAGGTTCAGGATGCCCAGTTGGGTCGCAATGATGTCGACGTCATCGTCGGCACGGCGCAATTCAAGGGCCCGCACGAACTGTGCATCAAATCATCCATGGGCGAGCGCACTGCCACCGCCAAGAACGTCATGATCGCCGTCGGCACCAGGCCAGCGACACCCGCCAATACCAAGCTTGACGGCGAGCGGATCATTACCTCCGACGAAATCTTCCATTTGGACGAATTGCCCCATTCCATGGTGGTCATCGGCTGCGGCGTTGTTGGTATCGAATACGCCTCGATGTTCGCCCTGCTGGGTGTCGAGGTGACGGTCGTCGATGGCCGTGGCACGCCGTTGGAGTTTCTTGACCGCGAGATTGTGGACGAACTGGTACATCAATTGCGGGCCATCAATGTGGTCTTCCGCTTGGGCGAAACCGTCGAACGGGTGGAGACGCGGGATGCGGCGCGCGGCCAGGTCGTCGTCTCGCTGGAATCCGGCAAGCGCCTGGTCGCGGATGTGGCCCTGGTCTGCGCCGGGCGGGCCGGCAATACACCCACCCTCAATCTAAAGGCGGCAAAACTGGCCACCGACGAGCGTGGGCGCTTGAGCGTCGACGATACCTTCCGCACCAAACAGAAGCATATTTTCGCCGGCGGCGATGTCATCGGCTACCCGGCCCTGGCGGCCACATCGTCGGAGCAAGGGCGCCTGGCGGCCTGCAACGCCTTTGGCGTCAAGGTCGGGCCGATGCCGACGAACTTCCCCGTGGGCATTTATTCCATTCCCGAGATATCCATGGTCGGCGAGACCGAGCACGAGTTGACGGCACGGAAAGTCCCCTACGAGGTCGGCATCGCGCGCTTCCGCGAAATCGCCCGTGGCCAGATTCTGGGCGATGACACCGGCTTGTTGAAACTGATTTTCCACCGCGACGATCGCAGCTTGCTCGGCGTGCACACGATCGGCACCGGCGCCACCGAACTGATCCACATCGGCCAATGCGTCATGGGATTGAACGGCGGTCTGAATTACTTCCTGGAAACCGTCTTCAACTATCCGACCCTGGCGGAATGCTACAAGGTCGCCGCCCTGGACGCCTACAATAAGCTAAACCTGTGACCTAAGCATGAAGGCATCCGGTTCCGGCAGTGACTCGAAACCATACTGACGATAAAGGCCGTGAGCATCGGCGGTGGCCAATAGGAAACGGGTCACATCCGCCAAATCGGGATGCGCGACGATCCGCGCCATCAGCCACTTGCCCAGGCCCTTTCCGCGCAATTCATCCAGGACAAAGACATCCGACAGCCAGGCGAAGCGGCACTGGTCGGTCACCACCCGGGCGAAACCGACCTGCCGCCCGCCGTCTTCGTATATGCCGAAGACGATGGCATTCTCGATGGACCGGCGGATATTCTCTTTGGCCGTGCCCTGGCCCCAATAGGTCTGGGCGATATAGTCCACGGTAAAGTCCCAATCCAGACGGCCGGGTTCGGTCGAGATGGTGTACCCGTCCCGTTGCCATTCCATCGGAAGCGCCCGCCTAGGCGGTCTGCTTGTTCTTCGCAGCAGCGATGTCCGCGGACATGTCGCGGGGATCCGTTGCGGTGAGGGAGACCTCCGACACCATGGCGCGGCGCGGCAGACCGACCGCCATCATCACGGCGGCCGAGATATCCTCGGGCATCATCATACGGGCACGGGTCGCCTCATCAGGGGGCAGGGCCCGGTTGTCCAGGATCGGCGTATCCACCTCGCCCGGGTTGACGGTGATGGCCCGGATACCGAAGGGCCGCATTTCCTGGGCCAGGACATTCATGTAGACCCGCGCCGCCGTTTTCGCCGCGCTGTAAGCCGCACCCGCCATGACCGAGGGGTTGACCCCCGCCATGGAGGCGATCATCACCACATCGCCCTGGCCCTTTTCGACCATGGCCGGCATCAGGCAACGGGTTAGCACCATCGGCCCCATGGTGTTGACGTCCATGACATCGCGCCATTCCTCCGCCCCGATATAGCGGGCACTTCTGATCTTGGAACTGAAACCGGCGTTGTTAATCAGAATATCGATTACGCCGTGTTCCTCCAGCAGGGCGGCGGCGAATGCCTCGATGGCATCCGGGTCCGTCATGTCACAAATTACCTGACTGGCCGTGCCGCCCGCGTCCGTGATCAGCTTGACCGTTTCCTCCAACGGCGCCGCCCGGCGGCCCGAAACAATGACCTTGACCCCGGCATCGGCCAAATCCTGGGCGATGGCCCGGCCAATGCCGGTGCCCCCGCCGGTGACCAATGCCGTTTGACCCTGCAATGAACTCATGACGTTGTTTCTCCCAAATATTCAATCAATCGGTTTCGCACCTGTGGCACACTGTATACCAAGGTGGGCCAATAGGAACGGATGAAAGCAAAAGAGATGCCCGAGAAGACGCCAAACATACTCTTCATCATGGTTGACGAACTGGCGCCGCAGGTATTGCCGTGCCACGGCCATCCGGTGGTACAGACGCCGAATATTGACCGCCTGGCTGCCGAGGGCGTGGTATTCGAAAACGCCTATACCAACTCCCCCATCTGTGCGCCGGCCCGGGCCGCGATGATGACGGGCCGCTATACCCCGGCGATCGGCGCCTTTGACAACGGCACCGAAATCCCAACCTCGATGCCGACCATGGCGCATTATCTGCGCGCCGCCGATTACGAGGCGACGCTGTCGGGCAAAATGCATTTCATCGGGCCCGATCAGTTGCACGGCTTTCAACGGCGCCTGACGACCGATATCTATCCCGCCAATTTCGCCTGGACCGCCAATTGGGAGCGCCCGCCGACGGCGCCGAACCCGGCCGGTGTCACGGTCAGCCCGGTTCTGGAAGCGGGCCCCTGCGTCCGCAGCATGCAGATCGACTATGACGACGACGTCGAGCATATGGCGCTGCAGGAGCTATATGATCTGGCGCGCCGGCCCGACGATGCGCCGCCGTTCTTCCTGACGGTTTCGTTCACCCACCCGCATCCACCGTTTACCTGCGGCCAGGAACATTGGGATCTATACGACCATGATGCCATCGACATGCCCAAGGTCGGCCCCATTGCCGAAGCTGACATGGATGAAGCCAGCCGCTACCTCTATTTCGGGCACCGCCGGGACCGCTTTACGGTCACGGACGAAGCGGTGCGCAACGCCCGGCATGCCTATTACGGCATGATCAGCTACATCGACGACAAGGTCGGCCGCCTGATGGACGCCCTGGAGCAACTGGGGATGGGGTCGGATACCATCGTCGTCTTCACCTCCGACCATGGCGAGATGCTGGGCGAGCGCGGCATGTGGTTCAAGATGAACATGTTTGAATGGTCGGTCCGGGTGCCGATGATCTTCTGGGCCCCGGGCAGGTTCTCAGCCAAACGGATCAAGCAAAACGTCTCCCTGGTCGATCTGCTGCCGACCTTCACGGAACTGGGCGGTGGCCCGGCCCGGGAGGATTTTCCAGATGAGCTGGACGGCAACTCCATGCTCGGGCTGCTGACCACCGGGGCGGACGAGGCCTGGCCCGATACGGCTATTTCCGATTACACCGCCAACGCCACGCCGGGGCCGGTGCGCATGGTTCGTCGGGGGGATTTCAAGCTGATCCATATTCCCGACAACCTGTCCCTGCTGTTCAACCTGGCCGACGACCCGGACGAATTGCATAACCTGGCCGGCGAGGCGGAACATCAGTCCTTGATCGAGGAGTTGAAGGCCATCGCTTTTCGCGACTACGACCCGGAACAGGTCAGCCGCGAAGTCCGCACTTCCCAACGCCGGCGCCTGTTCATCCGCGACGCCGCCGATCCCGACAGCACGGATGCCAACTGGGCCTATGTCGCCCGCCCCGGCGACGAAAACCGCTACGTCCGCGGCGGCGGCATCGCCAAGGGCGAAAACGCCACCAAGGCCCTGGCCCGCTTTCCCTACGTGGAGCCGCCGCCTGAAGGCTAGCGGGGCGGAGTGACTGCGGCGGTCACACGATTACAACGGCCGTTCGCCCAGATCCTGGTTGAGCATCAGCAGATAGCCGTCCGGGTCCTGGACGAAAATCTCCAACTGGCCGTCCTGGCGGTCGCCGGCCTGGCGCCAGACCTCGCGCAGGGGCGTGTGGACGGGCCAGTTCCGATCCGTCAGCGCGGCCATGACGGCTGAAAGGTCATCGACCTCCAATTGAAACATCACCCCCTGGCCGAGAGGATGTTGCATGGGCCCGGTTTCCCAACGACCGTTGCGTTGGCACAGCATAATCTGTGCACCGCGCCCATCCGCCAGCCGCCGCTCGAGATAGGCAAAGCGCTCCGCCGGACGGTCGTAGGCAACGGCAAAGCCAATGATCCCGCACCAGAAAGCCAGGCTGGCGGCGATGTCTTCCACATGCAGTTCACACACCATTGGCTGCCATCCGCTTGATGGCGGCGCGCCGGTGCCAATCGGGCTGTCGTTGTTGCTCATATCAATGTCCGGGTCCCTGGGTTGGAGGCTGAAATTTTCGGCCGCTGATGCTATTGTAGCCGCCGGCGTGAAGTTTGGGGGGAAACATGGCGGTCAGCGAAAGCATCAAGACAGGCGGGGCACCGGGCACGGCGCCGGGGGCGCTGGATCATATTCCAGGCGATCTCGGTCTGCCTATATTCGGCAATACCTTTGAATTTCTGAGAGACCCCTTTGCCTTTCACCACCGCCGGCGGCAGGCATACGGCCCGGTCTACAAGTTCGGCGTTTTCGGCGGCCGGACCGTGATGCTGCATGGGGCGGATGCCCTGGAATATGTGCTGATGGACCGGGAGAAGAATTTCGGCTCCCGCCTGGGCTGGCGGTTGTTGCAGCAATTGTTCCCCAACGGCCTGATGCTGCGGGATTTTGACGATCACCGCGCTCACCGCCGGATCATGCAGGCCGCCTTCAAGCCGAAGCCCATGCAGGATTATATGCTGCGCCTGAATGATGGCATCGCCCACAGCATGCAGGCATGGCAGCCCTCGCCCCGGTTCGAGTTCTACCCCGCGATCAAGGATCTGACCCTGGAGCTTGGCGCCTCGGTCTTTCTCGGCCTGGAAATGGGCGCGGAAGCGGCGAAGCTGAACCAGGCCTTCGTCGATGAAGTTGCCGCCTCGGTCGCGGTGATCCGCACGCCCTGGCCGGGGACGGCCATGCGCCGGGGCGTGAAGGCGCGGGCCTTTCTGCTGGAATACTTCCGCGATCTGATCCCGGCCCGGCGCCAGGGCGGCGGTGACGATATGTTCAGCGAGTTTTGCCGCGCGGAGTCCGAGGACGGCGCCTTTTTCAGCGATGACGAAATCGTCGACCATCTGAATTTCCTGCTGATGGCGGCCCATGACACCACCACCTCGGCCTTGACGACGATGATCTGGGCCCTGGCGCAATATCCCGAGTGGCAGGACGCGGTGCGGGCCGAGATCATGGGCCTGGGCACGGCGCGGATCAGCTATGACGCCCTGGAGCAATTGGAGCTGACCGAGCGGGTCTTCAAGGAAGCGCTGCGTTTTCGGCCGCCGGTGCCGTTTCTGCCGCGCTTCGCCTACCGCCCGTTCGAATTCGGCGGCTATGAAATCCCCGGCGAGACCCCGGTTTCCGTCAGCCCCGGCCTGGTCGCCATGTCGCCGTAGCTATGGAGCAAGCCGGAACTGTTCGACCCGGATCGGTTCTCCGACAACCGGGCCGAGGACCGCCGCCACCGCTTCGCCTGGTCGCCGTTCGGGGGCGGGGCGCATAAATGCATCGGCATGCACTTTGCGATCATGCAGGTACGCGCCTTCCTGCATCAGTTCCTGCAGCACTACCGCGTCGCCCTGCCGGAAGACTATCAACCAAGCTGGCAGGCGATCCCGATCCCCAAACCCAGGGACGGCCTGCCGATCGTTCTCAGCCGCCTATAGGTGAGCCATGCCCATCGCGCCGCACGCCGCAGCCAGTGTTCTGATTTTCCTGCTATTACTGGCAGTCGGCGCGGCAAACACCACGGCCTGGGCGGCCTCCCCCTGCGCGCGTCCCGGCACGCCGCTGGAGGCCAAGGCCCTGGCGGAAAAGGCCGCGGCCCATCTGGCCACGGTCGGGCCGGGCAAGGCCTTCAATGATTTCATGACCCACGGCGATGACTACATGCCGTTCGATCTGTACGTCTTTGTCTTCGACCAGAAGGGTCAGATGTGGGTCAACGGCCGCTTTCCCGGCATGATCGGCAGCAATATCGCCGATGCCGCCGACAGCAACGGCCGCCGCTTTCTATTGGATGCCATGCGCCGGGCCGCCAACGAAGGATCGGCCTGGGTCGAATACCAGTGGTACAACCCCTGCACCGGAACGGCGATGCCAAAATCCACCCATATCGTGCGCGCGGGACAATTTTTCGTTGGTGTCGGCGCCTATGGCAGGCTGAGTGTGTGAACTAACAAGACGGGAGGTACGAACATCGTGAACAATATCAGGCATCAGGACAGGCTGGGTTGGCGGGCCAAGATCGGCGTCGTCACGCCGGCCACCAACACCATTGTCGAGCCGGAATTCCATCAAATGGCGCCCCTGGGCGTGACAAATCATACGGCCCGTTTTCTGATCCCGAACATGGATCTGAACAGCAACGAGGATTTCGAACAGCTGGTGGTGGAGATCAAGGCCAACCTGGATGATGCCATCGACGGATTGACGCCGGCGGCGGTGGATCATGTAATCATCGGCATTTCGGCCGAGTCGTTTTGGGACGGGGCCGAAGGTGCCGACATTTTGCAAAAGCGGCTGGAGGCCAAGGCCGGCTGCAGCATGACCCTGGGCTCCGCCGCCGCCCGTTCAGCGCTGGAGGCGGTCGGTGCCAGGCGCCTGGGCGTGGTCACGCCGTACTGGCCCGTGGCGGACGAGCGCGTGCATCATTATTTCGGGCAATGCGGTTTCGAGGTTGTTGCCCTGAAGGGCCTGAAGGCCAACAGCCCGGTCAATATCGCCGAACAGAGCGAGGAAACCCTGCGCCAGGCGATGATCGAGGTGAATACGCCGGATGTGGACGCCATTATCCAGGTCGGCACCAATCTGGGCATGGCGCAACTGGCGGGAGAGGCGGAACGCTGGCTGGGCAAGCCGGTCATCGCCATCAATACGGCGCTGTACTGGCACGCCCTGCGGCAGATGGGCATTGACGACAAGATCCCCGGCTGGGGCCGCTTGCTTACAGATTTCTAAGCCTTCACCACTGCTCCCAATGGGTGATCTCGGAGACCGGCGGGCGCTTGGCGGTCTTGAACTCGGTGCCGACGGTATAGGCCACGGGCAGCAACGCCACCTGCTGCACCCCTTCGGGAATACCCAATAGTTCGATCGCATCCTCTTCGGCGCGCAAATGCAGGGTCGTCAGCACCGTGCCCAGGCCACGGGCCCGCAGGGCGAGCTGGAAACTCCATACGGCGGGAAAGATCGAGCCCATGACACCGGCCCAGGCCGCGGGTGGCGGATCCTGCACCATATGTTCCACATTGATGCACGGGATCACGTGCACCGGCACATCCTGCAAACACTCCGCCAGATACTGGGCCGAGGAAATAACCCGGGTGGTCTGGCCGCTGTCATTCATGCCGGCGGCATCCACTTCGGCTTCCTGCAAATAGGTCCCCGCGCCCTTGCGGTAGATATCCGCCAGGGCCGCCCGCTTGGCCGGGTCCGTTACCACGATCCAGGACCAGCCCTGCTTATTGGAGCCGGTCGGCGCCTGTTGCGAGAGTTCCAGGCATTCGTTGATCACCTCGCGCGGCACCTCGCGCTCCAGATCCAGGCGCTTGCGCACGGCGCGGGTCGTCGAAAGAAGGGCATCGGTCACGGCGAGATCAAATACGGTCATGGCTTCCATCTTTGTTGGCTTCTGTTTGGACGGCGCAATTTATCACGGGGCCGGGTCCGAGTCGCGCGCCACGAACCCAGGCAACAACAATCGCTCCTAAAGTCTGTTTGCGGTTGCCTTGCCCCAGATTTCCTCCCAATCCTGATTGAGCATATCCCTGACGCCGCCGTCGGCGTCGAAGAACTTGTTCGGCAACTGGAACATCGCCAGCATCAGGGCGCCGTTCGGGGTGCCCGCCTGGTGACGGCTGCCGGCCGGGCGCCAGACGAAATTGCCGGCGCTGCACGTGCCCTCGGCGCAGACCAAGGCGCCCTCGATCACGAAGGTCTGTTCGATCTGCACATGCTCGTGATCGGGCAAAACCGCGCCCGGCGCCATTTTCAACAGCGCCGTCAAAAGCCCAGTGCGGCGGTCAACCAACAGGGTTTTCGCCTCGACGCCGGGGTAGCGGGTTGCTTCCCACGGCATGGAATGGGTCTCGACAAAGCGCGAGTCCAGAGGCCCCAGCCCCTCGTGGTTTGGAGCGTTGGGGGTAATTGCCGTCGTCATGCTCTCTCCGTTATTGCGGTTATCTGGTTCTTAATATCGCCTAGCGGCCCTTGAACTCGGGTTGGCGTTTTTCCTTGAACGAATTGATGCCTTCGTTCCGGTCCTCGCTATCCAGGATCGCTTCCGTTGAGCGGCGCGCGATGCCGGCCCGCTCCGACGGCCCCTTGTTGATGACTTCGCCGACAAAGCGTTTCAAGGTGCTCAACACCATCGGCGCATGCGCCTTCAGGGTATTGGCATACTCCATCGCCGCGTCCATCAGTTGATCCGCCGGCACCACCTTGTTGACCATCCCGACCTCGTAGGCGCGCTGTGCCGTCAGGTCGGAGACGCACAGGACGAACTCCATGGCGATCTTGTGGGGGATGCGGGCCGCGAGGGAGGAAATCAAACCGCCCGTGACGCCGACCTTGGCCTCGGGGTAGCTGAACACCGCCGTGTCCGCCGCGACGCAGAGGTCGGCGAACTGGATCAGCACGACGCCGCCGCCGACGCAGTAGCCGTCCACCGCCGCGATGATCGGCTTGTCGACCTCGACGCCAACGGAGGGGGTAAAGCGCCAGATTTCCGGCGGATGGGTCAGATCAGCGCCGACCGTGAAGGCCCGCGGCGTGGCCGAGGCCAGGATCGCCACCCGGTCGCTGCCGGCCTGAAAGCGCTGCCAGGCGGCGCGCAGTTCCTCGCCCAGATCCACCGACAGCGCATTCAGCTTCTCCGGCCGGTTCAGGGTGATAATGGCGATGTCGTCCTTGGATTCGTATGTAACCAGTTCCGTACTCACGATGCTTCCTCTTCCTCTTGCTCGTCGTCCTGTTCAATGTTCCCATCAATCAACGCCAGCCAGCCGGCCTCGTCAATCACCTTCACGTCCAGCGCCTGGGCTTTTTTCAACTTTGATCCCGCCGCCGCGCCCGCGATCACCAGATCCGTCTTGGCCGAGACCGAACCCGAGACCTTGGCGCCCAGAGCCTCGGCCCGCGCCTTCGCTTCGGCCCGCGAGGTTTGTTCCAAGGTGCCGGTGAAGACCAATGTCTTGCCCGCAACCGGGGACGCGGTGTCCGCGCGCTCCATGTCCCGGACCTGCAATTGCCGCACCAGATCATGCCAAACCGTCCGGTTGTGATCATCTGCGAAAAACGCCAACAAGGCCTTGGCGACCTTTTCACCGATGCCGTCAATGTCCAGTATCTCTTCCAGATTGTCCCCGGACATGGCCGCTTCAAAATCATCCAGGGTTTCGTAACGGCGCGCTAGAAGCTTCGCATTGCCCTGGCCCACATGCCGGATACCAAGCGCCAGGATCAGACGATCCAGGGATATGGCGCGCCGTTCATCGATGGCATCGAATAGATTTTGCGCCGAAGTTTCGCCCCAGCCTTCCCAGTCCCGCAGCGGATCACGGTCGGTGCCATCATCCGCTTTCAACCTGAAAATATCGGCCGGCGTTTTCACCGCACCCGCATCGAAAAAGGCCTTGATCTGCTTCTCTCCCAGCCCTTCGATATCGAAAGCGTTGCGGGAAACGAAATGGCGCAGCCGTTCCACGGCCTGGGCTTCACAACTCAGTCCGCCGCCGCACCGCCAATCAACCTCACCCTCGTCCCGTATCGCCGTGGCCCCGCAGATGGGGCAGTGCGTGGGAAACGCGAAAGGTACCGGACCTGGCGCCACCACCTCCAGGACCTGGGGTATGACATCGCCGGCCCGCTGCACCAGCACCGTCGCGCCGACGCGGATATCCTTCTCGGCAATATAGTCCTCGTTATGCAGGGTCGCGTTGGACACCACCACGCCGCCAACGGTGACCGGCTGCAATCGCGCCACCGGCGTCAGCTTGCCGGTGCGGCCAACTTGAATATCGATCTCCTCGACCGAAGTCTGGGCCTGTTCGGCGGCGAATTTGTGGGCAATGGCCCAGCGCGGCGAGCGCGAGGCGGCGCCCAGCCGCTCCTGCCAATCCAGGCGGTCCACCTTGTAGACGATGCCGTCAATGTCGTAGGGCCGCTCGCTACGCCCCGCCTCCGTCCGGGCGTGATAGGCCATCATCGCCGCCGCATTCATGCAGATTTCATGCTCCTGGACCTGAAAGCCCCAGGCCGCCATGGCCGCCAGAACGCCGGCCTGGGTGTCGCTGGGCAAGGCGCTGACCTCGCCCCAGGCATAGGCCCGGAAACTCAATTGCCGGCTGGCCGTGATGGCCGGGTCTAGCTGACGCAGGGAACCGGCGGCGGCATTGCGGGGATTGGCGTAGGTAGGCCGCTCAGCGGCGACTTGTTGGCGGTTCAGATCGGCGAAGGCGGCGTGGGACATGAAGACTTCGCCGCGCACCTCGAAGATGCCGGGAACATCACCAATGAGCTGTGTGGGAATATCCCCGATGGTGCGCAGATTGGCACTGATATCCTCACCAACCTCGCCATCGCCCCGGGTCGCGCCCTGAACGAAGATGCCGTTTTCATAGCGCAGCGCGGCGGACAGGCCGTCGATCTTCGGCTCGGCCACGATGGCGATGGGCGCATCCTCGGACAGCTTCAGAAAACGCCCGATGCCGGCCAGGAAATCCGTCACGTCTTCCTCGTCGAAGGCATTGCCGAGGGACAGCATAGGCCGGCTGTGGCGCACCTTGGAGAAGCCATCCGCGCCGTCGTCCGTCGGGGGCGCGCCGATCCGCTCCGACGGGCTGTCGGCGCGTTTCAGTTCGGGAAAGCGGGTTTCAATGGCATCATTGCGCTGGCGCAGGCGGTCGTATTCGGCATCCGTTATGGCCGGCGCATCGTTCTGATAATAGGCGGTGTCGTGAAACCTGATCTCCAGAGCCAGGCGCGCCAACTCGCCCTTGGCCTGATCAGCGCTTAAATCCGCAACCGCAATGTCGGCAACCCCGGTCATGCTCCGGCGGCCTGCAGCAGACTGTCGGCGGCGGCGCGGGCCTCGTCGGTAATCGTGGCGCCGGCCAGCATGCGGGCAATCTCCTCGCGCCGGCGGTCGCTGTCCAGGTCCTCGACCGAGGTCCGGGTATCGCGCCCCGCCGCCTGTTTGACGATGCGCCAATGGTGCGACGCCCTGGCGGCGACCTGGGGTGAATGAGTGACCACGATAACCTGGGTATCGTCGGCAAGGCGGGCCAGCCGTTCGCCCACCTTGTCCGCCACCGCGCCGCCGATGCCGCTGTCGACCTCATCGAAAATCAACGAAGCCGGCTCCCGGTTTTGTGCCAGAGCAACCTTCAAGGCCAACATGACGCGGGAGAGCTCGCCACCCGAGGCAACCTTGTTCAGGGGCCCGGGCGCGCTGCCCGGATTGGTGGCGATGTGGAAGGCCACGCGGTCCCAGCCTTCGCCGCTCCAGCCGTCTTCTTCCCGGCGCTCGAGCACGGTTTGAAATTTCGCCTTGTCCAAGGCCAGGGGCGGCAGTTCGCCGGCCATGGCCCGGTCCAGCTTTTTCGCCGCCTTGGCGCGGCCCTTGCTCAACCCATCAGCCGCATTCAGGTAGCCATCCCTGGCCGCCGCCGCCTCGGCTTCCAACGCCGCAAGACGCTGTCCACCGTTGTCGATATTGTCCAGACGCCGGGCGAAATCATCGCGCAGGGCCGCCAGGCCATCGGTGGAGGTGCGGTGTTTTCGCGCCGCCTCCCGCAAGGCGAACAGCCGCTCTTCGACCGTTTCCAGGCGCGCCGGGTCAAGATCCAGGGAGCGGGCCGCATCCGCCACCGTCTCGATCCCCTCCATGGCCTCGACGGCGGCCCGCTCCAGACCCTCGATGGCATCATCCAGGGCGCCGCCGGCACTTTCCGCCACCCTTTGCAGGGCGCGTTGGGCAATCCGCAGCCGCTGCTCGACGCCGTTGTCGCCACCACCGCCAGTGCCATCACCATGCAGGGCGCCTTGCGCCTCACGCAGCGCCTCGGCAATCTTTTCGCCCTGGCGCAACAGCGTCCGGGTGCGGTCCAGTTCTTCCTCGTCGCCCGGCTTCGGGTCCAGCGCCTCCAACTCGGCGCAGACATGGCGCAGATAATCCTCCTCCTCCCGCGCCGCCCGCAGCGCCGCGCGGGCCTCGACCAGGGCATCGGCGGTCCGGCGCATTTTCTCATAAGCTTTGGCGCAGGCATGAACCTGGCCATCCAGGCCGCCATAGGCGTCCAACAAGGTGCGATGACCGGCCGGGTTGAGCAGACCACGCTCGTCATGCTGGCCGTGGACCTCGACCAGGGTTTCACCCAGCTGGCGCAGCATCGCGGTGGATATTGCCTGATCGTTGACATAGGCCCGGCCCCGGCCATCGGCGCCGACCTGACGGCGGAGGATCAGGCCGTCTTCGATATCCAGATCCTGCTGCCGCAAAAGCTCCCACACCGGATGATTATCCGGCGGATCGAAGGTGGCCACGACGGTGCCTCTATCCGCGCCCTTGCGTACCAGTCCCGAGCCACCCCGCCGGCCCAAGGCCAGGCCGAGGGCATCCAGCAAAATGGACTTGCCGGCACCGGTCTCGCCGGTCAGCACACACAAGCCTGTTTGCAGATCGAGATCCAGACGATCGATCAGCACGATATCGGCAATGGACAGGGCGCTTAGCATACGCCGATATTAGTATCGCGCCGCGGCATAGGATAGGGGCCAGAGCGTTTTCAGAATACCGAATTCCACATCCGGCTATACCAGGCTTCGCTATCCTGGTTGGTTCGCTGGTCTTCGCCGGTCAAAAGTGCATAGCTGTCGAGATACCATTCGCTGCCCGGATAGTTATGGCCCAATATGGCGGCGGTATTCTTTGCCTCGTCATTGATGCCCAGGGACAGATAGGCTTCCGTCAGACGGTGCAGGGCCTCGGGCACATGCGATGTGGTCTGGTAGCGCTCGACGACATGGCGAAAGCGGTTGATCGCGGCGCCGTGGTGGCCGCGGTCAAGATAGTAGCGGCCGATTTCCATTTCCTTGCCGGCCAGATGATCGCGGGCCAAATCGATCTTCAGCCGGGCGTCGCGGGCATATTCGCTGTTTGGATAACGATCAACAACCTCGGCCAGGGCATCAAGCGCCAGTTTCGTAATCTTCTGTTCGCGCCCGATATCAGCGATCTGTTCATAATAAGAAATGGCGATCAGATAATAGGCGTATGGCGCGTCCCGATTGCCGGGATGCAGTTGCAGGAAGCGTTGCGCGGTGAAAATCGCCTCGTCATAGTCATTCGTCTGGTAGTGCGCATAGGCAGCCATCAATTGTGATTTTCTGGCCCAGACTGAATAGGGATGCTGGCGCTCCACCTCGTCGAAATCAATCGCCGCCAGTTCGGCGTCTCCCGACAGCAGCTTGTCCATGGCCTGATTGTAGATATCCTCCACCGGCCGCTCGACATAGGCCGCGTCATCGCTTTCACAGGCGGGCAATGAGAGTAGCAAGCCGGCGCAGATTGCAAGCATGGCCCCAGCGCGCCAAGGTCTCCTGATTCTTCTGACGCGCTTAAATGGTTTCGGATTATGCAAAATCGACCTCAAGATTTCCCACTCACATAAACTTGATCCAGTATAGCATGTTCCGAAAACCAGACGGACCGCCAAATTTCGAAAAAATGCATAAAAAGCTCTACCAGCGGTGTCAACCTGAACATTTTACCCTATCTTTCTCATACGCCATAAGGCATCATTGAAATACAACTGCTGATCTCTGAAAAGCAGCCGCACGTTGTATTAGCACTTTGCATTCTAAGTGCAAAAAATCGAGGGCGAATTTGTCATAGCGCATAAAATTTTCATCGCGGCATTGACTAGTCGCCTCAGCGGTCAAGATTAGAAACTATGAGATTGGCGAATTGAAATATATGCGGTTGGGGTTCGCCATAAGCCCCGCCGCCAAACATTGAGGGAATTATGGGTATACTTGCGAAACGTGTCGATGCCCATGTTGGTGGTCGCATCCGCGATCGGCGAACAGGTCTGGGCTTGACCCAAGAGCATTTGGCGAACGCCTTGAATATTTCTTACCAGCAGGTACAGAAATATGAAACAGGCGCAAATAGGGTCAGCGCTGGCCGG
Organism: uncultured Rhodospirillaceae bacterium; assembly: GCA_964631725.1. Lineage (GTDB taxonomy): Bacteria > Pseudomonadota > Alphaproteobacteria. The sequence goes on from CAZVYX010000003.1 coordinate 40,941, forward strand.
CTGTACGAAGTGTCGAAAATACTTCAGTCGGACGTCAGCTTCTTCTTCGAAGGGCTAGACGAAACAGTAGAGGCCGAACCTTTGGGCCATGGTGGCAAGAACCGCTCCACCATCGAATTGGTGCGCAATTTCGGTGCGATCGAGAATCCCTCGATACGTTCCGCGGTTTCAGGCCTGGTAAAGAGCATCGCCAAGCCGGATAAGGAAGAAACTGCATACTGAGCCTTTTGGCACCACTCGTTTAGTCACCAAATAAAATGGCCCGATGGTTCGTTCCGTCGGGCCATTTTTGTTGCCGCAAACAGGCGGTGACATGATCATGGCAAAAATGTTCCAATGGGTTGAATTTCACCGATCCTGTTACCGAACGAATTGGCAAGAACAAGAATATTGGAGGTGGCGATGAAACTGTCCCTGATGCTGGGTTATTCGGGCGCCCAGTTGGATATTCCGGTGGCGCGGGTGCAACGGGCCGAGGAATTGGGCTTTCATTCGGTCTGGACGGCGGAAGCCTATGGCTCCGATGCGATCACGCCGCTAGCCTATCTGGCCGCCGTGACCTCGAAAATCAAGCTCGGAACCGCGATCATGCAGCTGTCCGCCCGGACGCCGGCGAATTGCGCGATGACAGCGGCGACCCTGGACAGTCTTGCCGGCGGCGACCGTTTCATGGCCGGCATCGGCGTCTCCGGCCCGCAAATCGTCGAAGGCTGGTATGGCCAGCCCTGGGGACGGCCGTACTACAGAATTAAGGACTATGTCGCCATCATGCGCGCCATCTGGGCCCGCGAGGCGCCGGTGAGCCATGAAGGCAAGGAAATCTCATTGCCCTTCACCGGCGAAGGCTCCGCTGGCTTGGGCAAGCCGCTGAAGTCGATCCTGCATTGCAATCCGAATATTCCGATTTATCTGGGCACCGGCAACGAAGCCACCGTGCGCCTGACGGCCGAGATCGCCGATGGCTGGCTGCCCCACGGCTTCATTCCCGGATCCATGCCGGAGTATCTACCCTGGCTGGAACAGGGATTTGCCCGCGCCGGCGGCGGAAAATCCCTCGCTGATTTCGAAATCATGGCCCTGACCCATGTGGAAGTGGACCAGGATGTTCAGGCCGCCCTCGACCGCCAGAAGCCCGATGTGGCGTTGTACGTGGGCGGCATGGGCCACAAGGACAAGAATTTTCACAAGGACCTGATGATTCGCCGCGGCTTCGGCGACGCGGCCGAGCGCATACAGGAACTGTTTCTCGACGGGCACAAAGCGGAAGCCGCGGCCGCGGTGCCCGACGAATGGATCGATCAAAAATCCCTGGTCGGACCGCCCGCCCGGATCAAGCAGCGCTATCGCGCCTGGGAGGATTCCGGGGCGACCGGGCTGGTGGTGTGGGCCCATCAGGACGAAGCGGTCGAGGTGATGGCCCAGGCGGCGCGATTGAACGCCTAGTGCCCCTGCCCCTTGCCGCCCCTGCCATGTCGTGATAGCGAACGGTCATGGGAACTGAACAAAAAGATGCCGCCAACCGCAACGCGCCCGCATCCGGGGATCAACAGGCGACGGGAATCGTCATCATCATCAGTAATTTCAATGATGATGACAATCATGCCAGCCACCGGGTCGGCGACCGCTACATCGTCGTCGTGCGCGAGATCTGCGGCGCCCTGCCGTTGATGCTGCCGGCGTTGGGCGCCGGCGCCGATATGGATACCCTGTTGGACAGAGTGGACGGGGTGATCCTGACGGGCGGCGCTTCGAACGTGAACCCGGATCATTACGGCGGCGGCGAGGCGCGGGATAAGTCCCTGCTTGATGCCCGGCGCGATGGCGTGGCCCTGGATTTGGTGCGCGCCTGCGTCGAACGCAATGTGCCGCTGTTTGGCATTTGCCGGGGTATTCAGGAGATGAATGTCGCCCTGGGTGGCAGCCTGCATCAATACATGCACGAAGTGCCGGCGCATTTTGATCACCGCCGGCCACGGGAAAAACCAATGTCCGTGCAACTGGCGCCGCGTCAGCGCATTACACTGACGCCCGGCGGCATTCTGCAGGAACTGGCTGGCGGTGCGCGGCAGGTCATGGTCAACACGCTGCATGCTCAAGGCATTGACCGGCTGGCGGAAAGCCTGGTTGTCGAAGCGGTTGCCGACGACGGCACAATCGAGGCGGTACGCGTTGCAGCGTCACCGACCTTTACCGTTGGCGTGCAATGGCACGCCGAATACCGCACCTCGGAGCATGCCCTCTACCGCGCCCTCTTCGAGGCTTTTGGCGAGGCCGTCGCGGCCCATGCCAGCGCGCGCGCCAAGGGAGCCAACATGGGCAGGGTCGCTTGACGGCAAAAGCCGAGATGGAAATTCGCCCGGTGGCGGATCATGACATGGCCGCCATACAGGCGATTTACGCCCATCATGTCCTGAACGGCCTGGCTTCGTGGGAGTTGGAACCGCCCGATGTCGCGGAATTGACCGCCCGGCGCGATGGCTTGTTGCGCGCCGGCTATCCTTACGTGGTTGCTATTTTGGCGGAAGAGTTGGTGGGATACGCCTCCGCCAGCCCCTACCGGACCCGGCCGGCCTATCGATTTACCGTGGAAAACACCATCTATCTGCATCCCGACCGCCCGGGCCAGGGCATCGCGCAACCACTTTTGCAGCGGGTGATTGAAGATTGCACGGCGCTGGGGTTTCGTCAGATGATCGCCGTGGTTGGCGACAGCGGCAATCATGCCTCAATCCGATTCCACGAAAAGATGGGTTTTTGCCGCGTTGGACTGATCGAAAACATCGGCTGGAAAGCGGGCCGTTGGCTCGATTCCGTGATCCTGCAGCGGGGCCTGGGCCCGGGCGGCGGCGTTCCACCACGGGAAAGCTGAAACTGACTAGGCGCGGCTACGAAAATTGACAGCCCATATGCGCCTTTGCCGAAATAAAACGCCGACAATTTTTCAATTCTGTGCTTGCAACGTCAGGCTGGCAGTGCCATGAAGGGTCACTCGTTGCACCTCGCCTCGACGTATCTTGTTTGCAGTGACTGCAAATAGACAGGATACGTCTGTGACTCGTGCATCTTTTAGAGGTGCGGCTCGGCTAAAACCGATGGCCGCTGCTGTAAATACATGTTGAAGGGAGTAGCTATGGCTACCGGAACAGTGAAGTGGTTTAACCCGACGAAGGGTTTTGGTTTTATCGAGCCGTCGGACGGCGCCAAGGATGTCTTCGTGCACATCTCGGCCGTGGAGCGGGCTGGCATGCAGAGCCTGCGTGAGGGTCAAAAGGTTGAGTTCGAGCTGGTTGCAGGCCGTGACGGCCGGTCGGCCGCCGAAAATCTAGTCGCGCTCGACTAGCACAAGCGCCAGAGTTAAGACCCGCGTTCCTAGGCGCGGCGGCATATAGCGACCGCGTCTGGACTCGGACCGAGGAATCGGCGGACCGGAAAGTATTCAAACTTTCCGGCCGTGTCTTCTTTTTTGATGCCATGATTTAGGCATCGTGTTTATCCTGGAACCAGGATGGCCAGGGGACGTGTGCGCGTCCATTCAAGGCCTCCCAACGCGGATAGTATTCATGGCGCGAAAACCAAATTACAATTTCGAACGCCAGGAACGGGACCGCCGCAAGGCCGAGAAAAAGGCCGCCAAGGCGGCCGCCAAGGCGGAAAAGGCGGAGCGGGCAAAGGCCGAGCGCGAGGGCGTGCCCTATGAGGGGCCATCTCTCGAAGATAACGCCGACCCGGAATAGCATCGCCGCCCAGTACTGCCAGCTTCAGTGAATTCCCCAGCGGCTCGGACAGCTCAATTGCCAAGTCCCAGAGTTTCTCGCGCCTCCGCCGAACTTTGCACCTTGCCGCCCAGGCTTTCGACGATGGTCACGGCGCGCGCCACCAGTTCGGCGTTGGAGGCGAAGACGCCCCGGTCGAGATAGAGGTTGTCCTCCAACCCCACGCGGACATGGCCGCCCAGCAACATCGCTTGCGCCACCATGGGCATCTGCATCGGGCCAAGACCGAACCCGGCCCAAATGGCGCCGTCGGGCAGGTTATCGACCATGGCCTTCATGGTCTGGGTATTGGCCTCGGCCCCATAAGGAACGCCAAGGCATAGCTGGTATAGCGGCGGCGGGTCGAGCAGGCCTTCGCTGAGCATCTGCTTGACGAACCACAGATGGCCAAAGTCGAAGATCTCCACCTCCGGCTTGACGCCGGCGTCCTGGATGCCCTTGGCCATGACGCGGAGCATATCGACCGTATTGGTCATGACGTAGTTGCCTTCGCCGAAATTCATGCTGCCGCAATCCAGGGTGCAAATCTCCGGCTTCAGTTCGACCACGTGTTCCAATCGGGTTTCCGCGCTGGCCATGTCGGTGGCGTTGCCCAACTGCATGGGATCGTCCGGCCCGCCGAAATACACATCGCCCCCCATGCCCGTGGTCAAATTCAGAACGACATCGCAATCGCTGTCGCGCATCCGTTCGACCAGTTCCCGGTACAATGCGGGATCGCGGCTGCCCTCGCCGGTTTCGGGATCACGGACATGCAGATGCACCACCGCCGCGCCCGCCTGGGCCGCCTCGATTGCGGACGCCGCGATTTGTTCCGGGGTAACCGGGATGGCCGGGTGCTTGCCCACCGTATCCGCCGACCCAGTGACGGCGCAGGTGATTATAACGTTTCGGTTCATGGTCATCCTCTATATCTCAATATGGCCCGCCCAAGGTTTCCGTATGGCCATCCAATGATATCACCTGGCCGCTGATCCTGGCGCCCGCGTCCGAAGCCAGGAACAAGGCCATGGCCGCCACTTCGTCGGCGGAAACAAAGGTTCGCAACGACGTCGTGCGGTAATAGTCCTGGCGGATCTCTGCCGCGCCGACGCCCCTGGCCTTGGCCTCCGCCGCAATGACCCGGTCCATGCGCTCGCCCTCGACGGAGCCGGGCGCGATGGCATTAACCCGGATGCCGAACGGTCCCGCCTCCATTGCCAGGCTCTTGGTCAGGCCAACCACGGCCCATTTCGCGGCGGCGTAGGGCGACCGCATGGGAAAGCCCATAATGCCGGCGTTCGAGGCCATGTTGATGATGCAGCCCGAACCTTGGGCCTTCATCATGGGCAGGGCCTGGCGGGCGCACAGGAAGCCACCGTCCAGATTGACGCTTAGGCAACGGCGCCATTCTTCAGGTGACAGGGTCTCCAGAAAACCGGCCGGGCCGGCGATACCGGCGTTGTTGATCAATACATCAAGGCCGCCCAGCCCGCCCTGGACCGTTTCAAACAGCGCCGCCACATCAGCCTCTTCCGCCACATCCGCGGCGGCCGCGATGATATCCGGCTCCGCCACAGACAAGGCGTCAAGCGCCTGTTGATCGATGTCGCAAACAGCAACCTGGGCGCCTTGCCGCCTAAAGGCCTGGGCCATGGCGCGGCCAATGCCGCTGCCTCCGGCGGTCACCAGGACGCGCTTATCCGTCATCTCCGCCGCCATCAATCCGAGCCGCCAAGCCGCGACAAAAGTTTGATCAACTGCGCCTGTTCCTTACTGTTCAGGCCCTTGGCGATGCGCGCCTCGTGCGCCACCACCAAGCCGCGGGCCCGGTGCAACAACGTCCGCCCCGGCTCGGTAAGGCGCAGGGCATATGACCTGCGGTCGCTTGGCGCCGGCTCGCGCGCGACCAGACCGCGCCCCTCCAGGCGGTCGATCACGGCGACGACCGTCGAGCGGTCAATCCCCAGAGCATTGCCCAGGCGGGTCTGGTTCAAGCCCGAATTCGCCTCGATCAGGACCAGCACACCGAATTGTCCCGGCGTGATATCGCATCCCTTCAGGCTTTCGGAAAAATCCTGAAACGCCGCCGCCTGGGCCTTGCGCAGGTTGTAACCGATCAAGCCCGGCAGCAGGTCGTAGTCAAAATCTTCGTTGCCCTGATCAGGGCTGTTCTTGGCAATACGCATGACAATGCGAAGCTAAGCCACTTCGCCGATTGGAGAAAGGAGATTTCTGCTTTAGATTGACAGTTAATGGACCTAAATGGGGATTACTAGGGCAGTGAGCTATCAAGTCAAAATACGGAGTGCCGGCAAAGTCATCACGGTCGGCAAGGACGAAACCATTCTGGAAGCGGCACTGGCGGCTGACATCGACTACCCATGTAGTTGTCAGTCGGGCACGTGCAGTACATGCAAATCAGAACTGCTGGCCGGTGAAGTCGAGATGACGGACTATTCAGACTTGGCCCTGACCGATGCAGAGCGTGGACAGGGGCAGATCCTGGCTTGCAGCGCCATTCCCCTGACCGATTGCGAAGTGGCCTGGCTGGACGAGGATCCCTAAGAAGGGACAAAACAGGAAAGCCATGAGCGAAAGCCAGCAAAACGAGTCTCGGCAGGCCTATTATGACCGCATCGCGCCGTCGAACCTGACGCCGCTGTGGGAGGTCTTTGCCGATCTGGTCACGCCGGAGCCGAAGGTCCAGGCCGGCGTCGCGATCTGGCACTATGACGATATCCGCGGCTTCATTTTGGAATCGGGCGGCCTTATTACCGCCAAGGAAGCCGTGCGACGTGTATTGATTCTGGAAAACCCGAGCCTCCCGGGGCAATCGAAAATCACCAACACGCTGTACGCGGGCCTGCAGCTAATCCTGCCCGGCGAGGTCGCGCCGGCTCATCGCCACAGCCAGTCCGCCCTGCGTTTTATTGTCGAGGGCCGGGGCGCCTACACCGCCGTCGAAGGCGAGAAAACCATCATGCAGCCCGGCGATTTCGTGACCACGCCGTCCTGGGCCTGGCACGATCACGGCAACGACAGCGACGAGCCCATGGTCTGGCTTGATGGCCTGGATATCCCCATCGTCAATTTCTTCGATACCTCGTTCGCCGAGGACCTGGATCAGGACAGCCAGCCGCTTTCCCGCCCCCCCGGCGACAGTCAGGCGCGCTACGGCGCCGGCTTGCTGCCCGTGGGCTATGAAAGCGTCTCCCCGGCCTCGCCGGTCTTCAACTATCCCTACGAGCGTACCCGAGAGGCATTGGAACAGATGCGCAAGGCCGAGGAATGGGACCCCTGCCACGGCCTGAAAATGCGCTATGTCAACCCGGTCAGTGGCGACTACGCCATGCCGACCATGGCCACGTTCATGCAGTTGATCCCGACCGGCCTGACTACCGCGCCCTACCGCGCCACCGACGGCATGGTCTATAGCGTGGTCGAAGGGACGGGCCGGACCTTCGCCAATGGCCAGCAATTAACCTGGGGCCCGCGCGACACCTTTGTCATTCCAAGCTGGTGCAGGCATCACCATGAAGTCGACGGCGATGCGGTCTTGTTCAGTTTTTCCGATCGGCCGGTCCAGGAAAAACTGGGCCTGTGGCGGCAAGATCGCGGCAACCATTAAAGTACAGACAGATGGCGACAAACGAGTACGAATTCCTCGACGAGGCGGAGTTAAGCGACTTTCCCGGCCTCATGGCAGTCAGCCAGTTCGTCCGCATGCTGGGGGAAGTGCCCTGGTTCGGCGGCCTGGGCGCCGAACTGGACGGGCGGGAAGAACTGCTGGCGGAGGATTATCTGCTGGCCCTGGGCTTTCCCGACGCGCGTATCGCGCCTGTCCTGGATTGGGAAGAAGCAGCCGATGCCGCCGCCAATCCTGACTGGAATACGGAATGGTGGGAAGCCGAGGAACAGGTCCGCGTCGCCCTGGTTACCGAAGCCTGCCAGCGGGCCGATGAAGAGACCGTCATGGTTGCCCTGACACATCTGCAAAACCAGGCTATCGAAGCAGTACTGGAGCCGGCCGAATTGGCGGCCGAGGCGGGTGGTGTGGCGGACGAGGAACTGATCCGTGCCGCTGCCGGTGCCGGTGCCCAGGCGATCTACCAGGCCGGGCTGCTGCTGGCGGCGGAGCATGAGGATGACGAGCACCATGTTTTTGCCCTGAAATACCGCCTGTTTGAATCCGGCCGCTGGCCCATCGGCGTCGTCGGCAACAGCTTTCACATATTCTAGCCTCAATCACTTAGCCACGAATTGGAGCCCGCCATGGCATTCGCCATTACCCCGCCGCCACAGTCCGCCGTTCCCGTTGAAGGCGGCGATCCCTTTCCGGTGCGCCGGATCTATTGCGTTGGCCGCAATTACGCCGCCCACGCCCGCGAAATGGGCCACGACCCGGACCGGGAGCCGCCGTTCTTCTTCATGAAGCCGGCGGACGCCGTGACCATGGATGGCGGTGCCATCGACTACCCGCCGGCAACATCCGATCTGCATCACGAGATCGAACTGGTGGTGGCCCTGTCCAAGGGCGGCGCGGATATTCCGGAAGATCAAGCCCTTGGCCATGTCTTTGGCTATACCGTCGGCTTGGACATGACCCGGCGCGATCTTCAGGGCGAGGCCAAGGAAAAGGGCCGGCCCTGGGATACCGGCAAGGGCTTTGACAACGGCGCGCCCATGGGCGCCCTGCACACGGTTGCCGATGTCGGCCATCCCACCGACGCCCGCATCTGGCTCAAGGTAAATGGCCAGAGCCGTCAGGAAGGCAATATCAACCAGATGATCTGGAACGTGCCCGAGACCATCGCCTATCTGTCCGGCCTGTTTGAACTGCGCCCGGGCGATATGATCATGACCGGCACACCGGAAGGCGTGGCCGCCGTCGGCCCCGGCGACCGGCTGGAAGGCGGGGTCGAAGGCATCGCAACCCTGTCGATCTCCTACAATCCTAAATCCTGAGGCGGCGCGCCCGTGAAAATCTCCATTGCCACCTGGAACGTCAATTCCGTCCGGGCCCATTTATCCACCATCGAACAATTCCTTGCCGACCGGCAGCCGGATGTTCTTTGCTTGCAGGAAATCAAGGTGACGAACGAGCTGTTCCCCCTGGAACTGTTCCAGGCGCACGGCTATGTGCATCATGCCCTGCATGGGCAAAAGGCCTATCACGGCGTCGCCATCTTTTCCAAGGCGGCACTGCCGTTGGCGAAGGTCACGCGCAAGCATTGGTGCGATATCGAGCAGGCCCGGCACGTCTATTGCACCCTGCCGGGCGGTTTGGAATTGCACAATTTCTACGTCCCGGCGGGCGGTGACAAACCCGATGTGGAAGCCAATGAAAAATTCCGCCACAAACTCGATTTCATGACCGAGGTCGCGGCCTGGTTCAAGCGGCGCAAACGCAAGAAAAACCGCTTTGTTCTGCTCGGCGATCTGAACGTGGCGCCATTGGAAACCGATGTCTGGAATCACAAGCAGCTGCTGCGCGTGGTCAGCCACACCCCGATCGAGGTCGAGCACATGGATGCCTGGTACGCCTCGCATGACTGGGTCGATGCGGTGCGCCATTTCATTCCCGAGGAAGAAAAGCTCTACTCGTGGTGGAGCTATCGCGCGCGCGATTGGGAGCAGGCCGACAAGGGCCGCCGCCTTGATCACATCTGGGTCACGCCGGCGCTGGCGCCAAAGCTGCGCGGCGCCGAGGTTTTCAGGCCGGCCAGGGGTTATGAACCAGCCTCCGACCATGCCCCGATAATCGTTGAGTTGGAAACGGAATAGGTCCATCAGCGGCGGGCCTAATTTAGGACCAAATTTGCGGCAGGAAAAAACACGTGATTATTGATACATAGGCTATTCTTGTATTAGTCATTCTCGGAACGGTGTTGTGAACTGACCAATGGGCAACGTGGAGAGCGGGAAGGCACACGACAGCGGCATATTGCGGCGGCAGATCGAATGCGTGGGCCAGTTGGCGGCCAGCACGGTCTTGGTGGAGCAAGGCCTTGGCGCCGCCCTGCAGGAAATCACGGAAGCCGCGGCGCGGGCTTTAAATGTCGACCGCATCAGTCTTTGGCAACATGACGCATTGGATGGGGAGGCGACCTGTCTGGAGGCCTTTGACCGGCGCGCGCGCCGCCACGAAGAGGGCGCGGTCCTGCAACTGGCGCAACACCAGGCCCATCTTGCCGAACTGAAACGCCGACACGTTCTAGCGGTAGACGATACAAGCCTGGACAAGCAGGCCGCCGCCATTCACCGGGATGTCTTGGATCCGATGAGCATCAAGGCAATATTGCTCGTCTCGATCCGGCGCGAAGGCCGTTTTATCGGTTCCTTGGCCTGTTCGAAATTGTCCGGACCGCATCACTGGACAGCCGAGGAGCAGGCCTTCGCCGGCGTTTTCGCGGAGTTCGTCTCGCGCAGCCTGGAAACCCATGAACGGCGGAATGCCGAAACCGCGTTCAAGGATTTCGCCGATGCCGCCAGCGACTGGTTCTGGGAAACCGATACCGAGCACCGGTTCACATATGTCTCGGATAAATTCTTCAAATTGACCGGCGAGACCCCTGACGACGTTATTGGCAAGACCCGGTCCGAAAGCCAACGCGAAATCGACGACCCGGTCCTGGCCAATGAATTCTTACGGGTTCTGGCCGCACACGAAACGTTTCGCGATGTCATCAATGCGCGTACTTTTCCAGATGGAAAGCGTCAATGGTACCGGATTAGCGGCGTGCCGGTGTTCGATGAAAACGACAAATTCAAGGGTTACCGGGGCGTCGGCACCGATGTCACCGAGCACATTCGCATGGAACGGGCCTTGCAAGAGCGGGAAGCCAATTTCAGCGCCCTGGTCGATGCGGCCCCGCTGCCCATCACGGTTACGGTCGACGGAATGCACGTCTATGGCAATGCACTGGCGTACGGGCTTCTGGGCGTCAGTCAGGAAGAATTTGACGGCATGGGCGCGCATCAAATCTATGTGAATCGGGAAGACCAAAAATCCATCGTGGCCGAGCTGGAGGCACGGGGACGAATTCGCAACCGCGAGGTTCTCTTGCAACGCAAGGATGGCGTCACTTTCTGGACCTCACTCAACGCCAACATCGCCGATTTCCAGGGCAAAAAGGCCTATATCACGGGTTTTACGGATATTACGGAACGTAGGACAGCACAGGAAGAATTGGCGAAAACCGCGTCTCTTCTGGAAGCGATCCTTGATGCCGTACCGGGCGGCCTGACATATCGCGACCTGGATGGCCGCATTCAATTCATGAACAAGCAAGGGGCGGCTATTCTTGACAGGCCGGCCAATGAATTCATCGGCAAGACCCTGACCGAAATATTTGGCGATGTTGATGGCATTACGACGGAGACATTGGTTTCGCGGGTTATCGAGACCGGAAAACCCATCCTGAATCATGAGAACGCGCCCCCGCGCGTCTCCGGCCGCACCTTCAATTTTAGCGTGGTACCGGTACAGGACCAGAATGACACAATGGTCGGCGTCGTAACGTCGACAGATGAGATCACGGCACGAAAACAGGCGGACGACCAGCTACGCCGCAGTGAAGCTAGATTTCGCAACGTTGTTGAGAATTCCATCCAAGGTGTCTGTATTGAGCGGGAAGACCGCATACTCTTCGCCAATCAGGCGCTGGCGAATATATTTGGTTATGAAACGCCCGAAGATATCATTGCCCTTGTATCGACCGAGAAGCTGTTGCCGCCAGAAGAGGCGAAACGCATACGTAAGTTCAACGAACTGCGTTCAAGGGGTGATTTCGCGCCCGAGCATTATCGCGCCCAAGGCCAGCGCCGGGATGGCACGGTAATCTGGCTCGACATCATGATCAATACGGTGGATTGGGATGGTGAGGCTGCCGTCCAGGCCACGGTCGTGGATGTCACGGCGGAGGTAGAGGCCGCCACCGGTCGGGAACAGTTGGCCGACGCGTTGGAACATTTCCCCGAATCCGTCGTGCTTTTCGACCAGGACGACCGCCTGATCTTTCAGAATGCCGCCTATCGGCAATCCTACTGGCAGGTCAGGAATTTCAATCCCTACGGCTGCACCTTCGAGGAGATTTTGCGCAAATCCGCCGAATCCGGTTACGTGCCGGAGGCGGAGGGGCGGGTTGAGGAATGGCTGCAGGAACGATTGGCGGCACACAGAGAAAAAATCAGTCCCGTTCGGGTCAGGCGCATGGGAAAAGAGGAGATTTGGCAGGATATCTATGACGTCACCACCCAGGGCGGCGGCTCGCTGATGCTGCTGGTCGACGCGACCAAATTGCACCAGCAAGAGGATCTATTGCGCGAGGCGCAGAAGATGGAGACCGTTGGCCAGCTTACCGGTGGCGTGGCACATGACTTCAACAATATTCTGGCCGTCATCCAGGGCAACCACGAACTTATCGACAACGCCATTGATCCCGATAGCCGCCTGCACAGATTTCTCGCGCCCGCCGCCCGCGCCACAACACGCGGCGCCGATTTGACCCACCGCCTCCTGGCCTTTGTGCGGCGGCAGCCGCTCAAAATGCGCGCGGCCGACCTGGCGGATTTGATCCGCAACATGGATGGCATGCTGAAAAGCAGCCTTGGCGAAACGATTTCCACATCGCTGATCTGCGAGCCCGGCCTTTGGCATTGCAACGTGGATCCGACGCAGTTGGAGCAGGCTATCCTGAACCTTGCCGTTAACGCGCGCGATGCCATGCCGGACGGTGGAAAGCTGACTTTTCAGGTCTGCAATAGCACCATCGAAGCGCAAATGACGGCCCGGCAGCTGGGCATCACGCCGGGCGAATACGTTCTGTTGACGGTAAGCGACGATGGTTCCGGCATGCCGCAAGAGGTGTCGGAGAAGATTTTCGAGCCGTTCTTTACCACCAAGGACGTGGGCCAGGGCACGGGCCTGGGTCTGAGCATGGTTTTCGGTCTGGTCAAACAATCCTTTGGCCACATCAGCGTCGCAAGCGAGGTCGGCGTCGGCACCACCTTCAAGATCTTTCTGCCGCGGGCCAGGGAGGAAGCAGACCCCGATGAACCCGACAAGGCGACGGAGGCCCCGGAGGCACGGCCGGGCGAGGTCATCCTGGTCGTCGAGGATGACGAAGCCGTCAGGACCCTTGTCGTCACCTTGCTGGAGGACCTGGGCTACGATGTTGTTCAGGCCCGCGATGGGGCATCGGCGCAAACGCAGTGGCAGGGCGAAGGGCGAATTGATTTGATTCTCAGCGATGTTGTCCTACCGGGCGGGATGTCGGGACCCGATATCGCCTTCGCCGCCCGCCAACATCGCGCCGATCTGAAAGTATTGTACATGTCGGGTTATACCGACGATGCCGTCGTCCACCATGGCCAGTTGGATGCGGAAGTGGAACTCCTGCAAAAACCGTTTGCCAAGGCGGAACTGGCGCAAAGGCTACGGCTAATCCTGGATAGATAGGCGTCTACAGCGCCTCGCCCCGGATCAGTTTCGGCAAATCGCCCGTCATGGCGGCGGCGTGGCGTTCGAAAAACCGCTTGGCCGGACCGATCCTGTTGACCAAGCCCAGGCCCAGAACGCGGGCCAGCCGCACCGGTGTGATGTCATTCGAGAACAGGCGCACCAGACCGTCAGTCATCATCAACATCGTCAGGGCGTCGAAGCGGCGCCATTGCTGATAGCGGCGCAAGGCTTCGCCGCCACCCAGATCAAGACCCAGGCGCGCGCTGTCGACCAGCACCTCGGCCAGGGCGGCGACATCGCGCAAGCCCAGGTTCAGGCCCTGGCCCGCCACCGGGTGCATGCCATGGGCGGCATCGCCGATCAGGGCCAGCCGGGTATCGATGTAGCGTTCGGCGTTTTGCAGGCCCAGGGGGTAGCTCCAACGCGGCGCATCGCATTCGATGCGGCCCCAATGATTGCCGGCCCGCGCCATGATCTCGGCATTGAAGGCGTCATCATCCAAGGCCAGCAGGGCCGGCACATCCGCGCCTTTTTCGGTCCAGATCAGGGCCGAGCGGTTGCCCCGCATGGGCAGCAGCGCGAAAGGCCCGGCGGGCAGAAATAGCTCCGCCGCTATGCCGCCGTGGCCGCCCTCGTGGCGCACCGTGGTGACGATGGCCGTCTGGTCATATTGCCACGACAGACAGCGGATACCGGCCGCGTCCCGCAGGGGCGACTGCCGCCCCTCGGCCCCGACCGCCAGGGCCGCCCGAATAGTCCGGCCATCGGCCAGTTCGGCCCGCACGCCGCCCTGGTTCCGCGCCAGGTCAAGCAGTTCGCCGGGCGCAATCAGGTCCATGCCCTTGGCCTCGGCCAGCGCTTCATGCAGGGCCAGACGAATATGGCGGTTTTCCACCGTGAAGCCGAAAGGACGGTCGCCGACCTCCCGATGATCAAAATGCAGAAACAGCGGCGCGCCGTTGTCGGCCACGCGGATCTCCGCGATCGGTTCGGCATGATCGGCCATATGTTGCCAGGCACCGATCTGCCCGAACAGGGCCGCCGAACCATAGGACAGGGTGGAAACCCGGCCATCGTGTTCCGATGCCGTCAAAGCCGCCGCCGTCCGCCGCTCCACCACCACCGTGCGCAACCCGGCGCCCGCCAGCGCCAAAGCCTGGCTTAGCCCGATCATGCCGCCGCCAATGATCAGCACATCCGTTCGAATTTCTTTCTTCCCTGCCATGGCACAACATATCGCCCTAGTTCAGGCCGTTGTCCAGCGCCCATTCCCGGGATAATCTTGGATTATGAATGATACAGCATGGCACGAGATGACGGCCCTGGCACTAGGTACCGCCATCGAAAACGGTCAGATCGATCCCGTCGATCTGACGGAGCATTTCCTCGCCCGCATTGAGGGTGAGGACCCCGATCATCGGATTTATATCCGGGCCACGGCATCACGGGCGCGCGGAAGCCGCCGCCGCCGCGCAACGGGCCAAGGCCGGCCTGCGGCAGGGCGCCCTGGACGGGGTGCCCATGTCCTGGAAGGACTTGACCGACACAGCCGGCACCGAAACCACGTTTGGCTCGGCCCTGCTGCGCGACCGGATACCCACGCGCGATGCCTTGCTGCTGCGCCGCGCCACCCTGGCCGGCATGGTCTGCCTGGGCAAAACCACCCTGTCGGAATTCGCCTATTCAGGCCTGGGCATCAATCCGGTCTTTGGCACCCCGGCCAATGGCGCCGATGGAGAGGTTGAGCGGGTGCCGGGCGGTTCCTCCTCCGGCGCCGCCGTCTCGGTTACCAACGGCCTGGCACCGGCCGGCATCGGCAGCGATACCGGTGGCTCGGTCCGCATCCCCGCCGCCCTGAACGGCATCGTCGGGCTGAAGACGACCATCGGCGTCCTTCCCCTGGACGGGATTCTGGCGCTGTCGCCGACCTTCGACACGATCGGGCCATTGACCCGCGATGTGGCCGACGCCAACGCGATTTTCGCCATGCTGAACCAATCCCGCCCCTACGACCTCGGCGGCGTATCGCTGCGCGGCGTCAGGCTATTGAAGCCAACGGACATCATGTTCGACGAACTGGACGACACGGTGGCCGGCGCCATGACTGCCGCCCTGGACAGCCTTGCCAACGCCGGCGCCGAGATTGTCGAGGCGGAGGTGCCGGAGTTCGCCGAGGCGTTTGAATTGGTCGCCAAACACGGCAATATCATCTCGGCGGAAGTTAATGCCCTATGGCACGATGAAGTGGAAAGCCGGGGGGATGAGATGTATTGGGGCGTCCGCTCCCGCTTTGAACAGGCCGAGAAACTAACAGCCATCGATGCGGAATCGGCCCATATCGGCCTCAAGGCGATTGCCGCGCGGTTCCGGGCCCGCGTGGCCGGCTTCGCGGCGGTTGTGCATCCGACCTGCCCGCGCATTGCCCCGCCCATCGCCGAGCTGGAGCATGACCCGGAAGCCTATGACGAAGCCAATATGGCCATGACCCGAAACACCCGCCTGGGCAATATCATGGAGACCTGTGGCGTCACCCTGCCCTGCCAACGCCCTGGCGAATTGCCGGTTGGGTTGTCCCTGATGGCGGCCGGCCACAATGAAGGCCGGGTCCTGCGCCTGGCCAAGGCGGCGGAGGCGGCCCTTGCCTGAACCATCCGACCCACTGCTGTTCACGCCGCTAAGCTTGCGCGATGTCACGCTGAAGAACCGCATCGTCATCTCGCCCATGCAGCAGTACGCCGCCGGCGCCGACGGCATGCCGGCCGACCATCATTTCGTGCATTATGGCCGCCTGGCCATGGGCGGCGCCGGTCTGGTGTTTACCGAGGCGCTGTGCATCGCACCCGAAGCCCGCCTGACCTATAGCGACCTGGGCGTCTGGCGCGATGATTTCGTCACGCCGTTGAAGCGCCTGGCCGACAATATGCGCGACTTGGGCGCCGTGCCGGGGGCGCAAATCCTGCATGCCGGCCGCAAGGCATCGGTGCAGCGTCCATGGCAGGGCTATATGCCCCTGAGCGAGGAAGACCGAGATGCCAGGGGCGAGGCGCCCTGGCAAACGGTCGGCCCTTCGCCCCTGCCGGCGAACCCAGGCTGGCCGGCGCCGCATGCCTTGACAGAGGCCGAAATCGCCGATGTCGTGGCGGCCCATGGCGCGGCGGCCAGGCGCTGCCATGAGGCCGGTTTCGAGGTTCTGGATATCCATGCCGCCCACGGCTATCTGATCCATACCTTCCTCTCGCCCATCAGCAATCAACGCAATGACGCCTATGGCGGTGACTTGGCCGGGCGCATGCGCCTGGCGCTGGAGGTAGCGGCGGCGGTCCGTGCGGAATGGCCCGAGGGAAAACCGCTGTTTTGCCGCCTGTCCTGCATTGATGACGAGCCGGACGGCTGGACGTTGGAAGATTCCGTAGTTTTGGCCCGGGAGCTAGGCCGCCTGGGCGTCGACGTCATCGATTGTTCCTCCCGCGGCCTGGGCCAGCGCGGCACCCCCGTGGTGGCGCCACGGGAGCAGGGCTTTCAGGTGCCGTTCGCGGCGCAGATCCGCCGGGATACGGCGCTGAAAACCATGACCGTCGGCATGATCATGGAGCCGGAATTCGCCGAAAGTGTGTTGCAGGAGCGGCGCGCCGACCTGATCGCCATCGGGCGCGAGGCCCTGTTCAATCCGCAATGGCCACTACAGGCCAGCGTCGCGCTGATGGGCGATGCCGCCTACGAACGTTTCTGGCAGCCGCGCGATGCCTGGTGGCTGGAAAAACGCGCCCGCTCTCTCGCCGCGGCGGCCACGGCACCCGATTAGAGATGACGCGATGCGTCTTGACGGGAATGCAGCACGCGGACGATCAGAATGCCCCGATCCCGCAAGACATAATAGATCGAATGGCTTTTATGGCCGAAGCAGCGCAGGCCGGGACGGATGTGGTCATAAGCACGGCCCATGCCCGGACTATCGCCGATCGCTAGAAGGTAATCTTCGATGCCCTTACCATAGGATTTAGCCTGCCGAGCCCCAAAGGTCCGTACTGTGTATCGCGCAATGGCCCGTAAGTCCGCTGATACCGCTTTCGACAGAGAATAGGGCAAAGCGTCAGGCCTAACCTTCGGCAATTGCCTCCGCCCAAATGCCTTCAACAGTGTCGTCGCTCACCCCACTTCTCAGGCCTTCATCGATCAGCGCGCGCAATTCCTTGTCAGCCTTTTGCCGGGCATAGTCCTGGCGCACAAGATGGCGAAAATATTCACTGACCGTATCAAATTTTCGCTCGTTCATGGCCCCTTGAACATAGGAGCCGAGATCGTCGGACATCGTGATCGAAAATTTCGTCATTGCTTGGTAACTCCGTTATCGCGAGTCATTCTAGCATATAATCGGATAATATCGCACAAAATCGGATCCAATATGAACCATTCTTGAATTGCCTTGGTAACGCCGGGTAATCGTTCCTATGCTGGCGCGAAGATGTCATCCTCCTGCGGGCCTTTCAAATCAGGCAGTTCGACGGGCCCCTTGAAGGCGGCGTCGTGCTGCAGGGTCGGCATGACCTCCGTTGCGAACAGGCGCATATTCAACTCGCCCATCTCGTGCGGCATGCCGCCGTAGGAGAAATCGCAGACGATGTGATCGGTGCCGGTCAGGCGCTGCAATTCGGCGATTTTCTGGATGCAGTCATCCGGCGTACCGACGATCTGGATGCCCACATAGAATTCGGTCATCTTCCTGCGGGATTCCTCCTCCTTCAGTTTGGAGTAGGTCTTGGCCATCTTGCCGTAGGATTCGTAACCCTTCTGCGTCGCCAGATGGCCGTCCGAGAACTTGTAGTGGGCATCGATGGAATCCCACTTGGCGCCCAGATATTGCATGGCGCGCTCGTTCGCTTCCTCCCGGCTTTCCGCGACTGAAACGTTGGTCAGGATCAACGGCGGCTTCGGCGTGTGGCCGACGGACATGGCGATCTCGCGGAAGCTCTGAATATCCGTTGCCGCCTTGACCCATTCGTTCTGCATGATGACCATCATGCCGAAGCCCAATTTGGCCATGATTTCGGCTGATTCCGGACTAACGGAAGAGGCATAGAAACGCCGTTCGGGATGCGACATGGGCCTGGGTCGGATCGACATTTCCGGGATCTGGAAAAATTCGCCATCCCAATCAAAAACCTCATCGCGCAGGGCCTTGGTGATCAGTTGCGCCGATTCAGCGAAGCGCGGCCGCGCTTCCTCCATGGGAATGCGGAAGCCGGCATATTCCACCGACGCCGCGCCCCGGCCAAAACCAAACATGCAACGTCCGCCGCAGAGCAGATCCAGATAGGCAATCTGTTCCGCCACCCGGATCGGGTCCTGCCAGGGCAGCACGATGACACAGGTGCCGAGCGTAATGCGCTTGGTCCGGCCCGCGAAATAGGTCAGCAATTGCAGCGGTGCCGGCGACATGGAATAGCCCGTGAAGTGATGCTCCAGGCCGAACAGGCTGTCGAAACCCAAAGGCTCCGCCAGATCACCCAACGCCAGATGTTCCGCCAATACAGCCGCATCAGAACGCCCGGCCTCCGCCAAAACGCTCAGATCTGTACCGATTTTCATGGTTTTCCCCCACGCCAAAAAATAATACAGAGGCGCCGTCTAATCGATCGCGGCGCCTTTCAATTCGACAACGTTACCATCAGGATCGGAAACGTAAAGGGACGGCCCCTCCCCCTCGGCGCCAAAGCGTTGCGCGATTTCGCTTGGCGCCAGGCCATGGCCGCGCAAATACGCCACCAGTGCGGCGCCATCAAAGGGCTCGATACGCAGGCAGAAATGATCCATGTTCGGGCCCTCGGAACGCGGCGCGCCGTGTTTTTGCCCCAACTGGCCATCAAGCGTAACCAGATCGATTTGACAACTGCCCGCCCGCAAATGATACAGCCCCAAATCATCCCGCCGCCGATCCATATGGCAGCCCAAAACATCGCAATAGAACGCCAGGGAACGCTCCAAGTCGGCGATCCGCAGGACCACATGATCCAAACCCAAAGGCGAAATCCGCATTTCCATCTCCCATCCGAACCAAAACGACCTTCCGGCCAGTACACGCAATCACTGATTATTAACGTCTGCACGGTATAAGCAAACCATATAAGGCTGCGAGGGGGTTTGGGGGCATGCAATTACTTGATGATATTCAAACCAAGGAATGCCTGATTTTCGCCAATACTTGGCAGATTTGGCGGGGTACAAAGCTGGTCCCGCACCGCGCCGATGTGCGGATCGAGGATATCAGCAACCTGTTGCATCTGATTTCGGTCATCGAAATAAAGGGGCCGGAAACGGCCAAGTTCCGCCTCGCGGGCACGGCCCTGTGCGAAGCCATGGGCATTGAGCTAACCGGCCTCAACTTCTATGACTTCACGACGCCGGAAGAACGTGGCCCCCGCATTGCGCGCACCCAAAAGGTCGTCGAGCAGCCTTGCGGTTCGCATTTTGTTTTTCCCATCGCCTATAGATCCGGGCGAACGGTGCAATCAGAGGTCTTGTCCTTTCCCGTGTGGCCAGACGACCCGGCCGCGCCACCGCAAATCTTTGCCATGTCCATGGCGCTGGAAGAAACAGGCATGGAAGGGCCCATGGCGGAGCCAAACCGGCTGCCCCTGGTGGATGGCTTTCAGTTCGTTGATATCGGCGCCGGGGTCCCCGATCCAGGCCTGGACCTGGCGGGGCGGCCGTCAGCATCCTTTGTCTTGCAAAAAGCCAGTTAAATTGCCCCAAATTGCGCCCGGCGCCGGATAGGCCGGACGGACTCAATCATTTTCCCGCGGCGTATTATGACAATTGAAACCATTGGGCAGCTAAGATCGCGGAGCATTGGGGAAAATCTAACCACATGGCACAAGGACGGTAATTCGTGCAGTTGTTGGACGACATTCAAACAAGGGAATGCCGGGCCTTCGCCAAGGCCTGGCAAAACTGGCGCGGCGGCGAAACAGTGCCGCGCCGCGCCGACGTGCGCCTTGAGGACATCGGCAGACTGCTCCAACTGGTATCCGTAATCGAAGTCGTATCACAGGAATTGGCCAGATTTCGCATCGCGGGCACCGCCCTATGCGAGGCTTTGGGTTTTGAGCTGACCGGCCTCAATTTCTTTGACTTCGCCACGCCGGAGGCGCGCGCGCCAGGTATTGCCCGCACACACCAAGTGGCCGGGCAGCCCTGTGGCTCGCATTATCTTCTTTCCATCACTTACAGTTCCGGACGCACCGTACCGACGGAGATTGTATCCTTTCCCGTCTGGCCTGATGATCCCTCGGCGCCGCCCCAGATCTTCGGTCTTTCCATGGCATTGGAGGAAATGCGTCTGGAGGGGCCGGCATCGGAGAGTAATCAGCTATTCCGGGGCGAAGGATTCCGGTTCATCGACATCGGCGCCGGCGTGCCGGACCCCGCCCTGAAGCTGGCGGAACGGCCGCCGGCATCTCTCTTGCCGTAAAGCTTTAGCGAACGCACCGGCCTCAACCACGCCGGCGGCGGAATTTGGTAGCCCGGGTACCGGCCCGGCCGCCGCTGGAACGGCCCTTGGGGCCGCGCGCGGCATCCAACATTTCCGGCGTAATCTCGGTCGCGATCTCCTTCGGCTTGTAGTCTTCGCCGCGCTTGCGCCGGGCCGCCGCAATACCGGGTGCCGCGCCGTCGCTGGAACGACCGGCGGGACCGTCGAACTTCTTGCCGCCTTCGCCGGTTAGGCCTTCCAACTCCATTTCCTCCAGCCGGCGCAGTTCGTCCCGCAAACGCGCGGCTTCCTCGAACTCCAAATCAGCGGCGGCGGCGCGCATGCGCTTTTCCAGATCCTCCATGTAGCTTTTCAGATTATGGCCGATCAGATGGTTGCGTTCCTCATCGCCGGTGTCGACAGTGACGTGATCGCCCTCGTAAACCGAGGCCAGAATATCGGCGATATTCTTCTTCACGGATTCCGGGGTGATGCCGTTGGCTTCGTTGTAGGCCATCTGCTTCTGACGCCGCCTCTCGGTCTCTTCCAAGGCCTGGTTGAGACTTTGCGTGCGCTTGTCCGCATACAGGATCACCCGGCCATCCACATTGCGCGCCGCCCGTCCGATGGTCTGCACCAATGAAGTGGTGGAGCGCAAAAAGCCTTCCTTGTCCGCATCCAGGATCGCCACCAGGGCGCATTCGGGAATATCCAGCCCCTCGCGCAACAGGTTGATGCCGACAAGAATATCGAACACGCCCAGACGCAGATCGCGGATAATTTCGATCCGCTCCAGCGTATCGATGTCGGAATGCATATAGCGCACCTTCAGGCCCGCCTCGTGCATATACTCGGTCAGATCCTCGGCCATGCGCTTGGTCAGGGTGGTGACCAGAACCCGGCCCCCGGCGCCGGTCACATCCCGGCATTCGGCGATCAGGTCGTCGACCTGATGCTCCACGGGGCGGATAATGCAGGTTGGATCGATCAAGCCCGTGGGGCGGATCACCTGCTCGGTAAAGACGCCGTCCGTGCGCTCCAACTCCCACTTGCCCGGCGTGGCGGAGATGAACATGCTTTGCGGCCGCATCACCTCCCATTCGGAAAACTTCAGCGGCCGGTTATCAACGCAGGACGGCAGCCGGAAACCGAACTCCGACAGGGTCCATTTGCGCCGGTAGTCGCCCCGGAACATACCGCCCAGTTGCGGCACCGTGACGTGGCTTTCATCAAGGACGATCAGGGCATCTTCGGGCAGGTATTCAAACAGCGTCGGCGGCGGCTCGCCGGGATTGCGCCCGGTCAGATAGCGGGAATAGTTCTCGATACCGGGGCAGAATCCAGCGGCATCCATCATCTCCAGATCCAGCATGATGCGCTGTTCCAGACGCTCGGCCTCCAACAACATGCCGTTCTTGCGCAGCAGTTCCAGTTGTTCCACCAACTCCGCCTTGATGCCCTTCATGGCCTGCTGCAAGGTCGGGCGGGGCGTCACGTAATGGCTGTTGGCGTAGACGCGAACCTTTTTGAAAGTATCGGCGCGCTGTCCGGTCAGGGGATCGAACTCAACAATCTCCTCCAACTCATCACCGAACAGAACAAAGCGCCAGGCCTGATCCTCCAAATGCGCCGGCCACAACTCAACCACATCGCCCCGCACCCGGAAGGTGCCCCGGCCGAAGAAATTGTCGTTGCGGCGGTACTGCAAATCGACGAAGCCCTTTAAAAGCGCATTGCGGTCAACCGTCGCGCCCACTTTGAGATCCATGGTCATCTTGGAATAAGTCTCGACCGAGCCGATACCGTAGATGCAGGAGACCGAGGCCACGATGATCACATCATCCCGTTCCAGCAGGGAACGGGTGGCGGCATGGCGCATGCGGTCGATCTGTTGGTTGATATGCGCCTCCTTCTCGATATAGGTATCGGTGCGCGGCACATAGGCCTCGGGCTGATAGTAGTCATAGTAGGAAACGAAATACTCCACCGCGTTGTTGGGAAAAAAGCCCTTCATCTCGCCATAAAGCTGCGCCGCCAGGGTTTTGTTGGGCGCCAACACCAGGGTCGGCCGCTGGGTTCGTTGAATAACCTGCGCCACGGTATAGGTCTTGCCCGACCCCGTTACCCCCAATAGTACCTGATTCTGTTCCCCCGCCTCCACGCCGGCAACCAGTTCGGTGATGGCCTGGGGCTGATCGCCAGCGGGTTCGTATTCCGACACCAGCTCGAACGCCCGCCCGCCCTCGCCCTTCTCGGGCCGGGCAATGGGCGCCGGCACCCAGGTCGCCTGTTCCGCCTCGGCCAGGGACTGTTCGAAGCTGCCCCGGATCTGTTTCATGGATGTGTGTGCCATGGGATCAGTATAACCGATTTTGCCCGGTATCCAGCGGCCCTTTCGCAAACGTGATGCAGGCTTTAGGCTAGATGTCATGAACGCGATGCTGGACCATGATATTGACGCGCCCCAGGCCTGGACCGGGGCGGACCTGCCCGATGACGCCGGCCTGGTTCCGCTGGATGACGACTGCCTGAATGAGTTGCTGCAACTGGCGGCGCTGTTGGCGGCGAATCCCTTGCCTGTGCTCTCCCTGCACCCCGATGATTTCGAACTGCCGGCCTGCCGGGCAATGATGTCGGCTGTCAGCCATCAACTGGACCATGGCTACGGCTTCGTCATTGTCGACGGTCTGCCCCTGGACCGGCTCGAGGCGGACATCGCCGACAAGCTGTATTGGCTGTTGGCCGCCATGGTGGCGCGCCCGGTGGCGCAAAGCTGGGACGGCAAGATGCTCTACGATGTGCGCGATAGCGGTAAGCCGGTGGGCAACGGCGTTCGTCCGGACATCACCAACATCGGGCAGAACCTGCACACCGACAACAGCTACAACCTCTGCCCGCCGGACTATGTGGCCCTGTTCTGCCGCCAGACCGCCATGCAGGGCGGGGTCAGCCAGGTGGTCAGTTTTCACGCCGCCCACAACCGCATGCGGGCCGAGGCGCCGGAGCTGCTGGCGCGGCTGTATCGGGATTTCACCTTTGACAGGCAACGCGAGCACGCCCCCGGTGACCCGATGACCCTGGACCATCCCATGTTCGCCTGGAATGGGCAGCGTCTATTGGGCCGGTTGTCAAAGCGCCAGGTGGAATGCGGCTATGCCCTGGCCGGGGCGGAGATGGACAACATTACCGCCGCCGCGCTGGAAACGTTCGAGGCCATCATGATGGCGCCGGGCATGCGCAAGGAGTTCCACTTTCAACCGGGCCAAATCCAGATCGTCAACAACCTGACCTGCGGTCACGCCCGCACGGCCTTCACCGACTGGCCCGAGCCCGAGCGCCGCCGTCATTTGATCCGCCTGTGGCTGCGCCACCGGGGCCGGGCTTTCTACAACGGTTAGATTTTTCGCCGGCTGGAATGCAGGTGCCAAACCGCAAGGCA
This sequence comes from uncultured Rhodospirillaceae bacterium, assembly GCA_964631725.1. Taxonomy (GTDB): domain Bacteria; phylum Pseudomonadota; class Alphaproteobacteria. The sequence goes on from CAZVYX010000003.1 coordinate 65,066, forward strand.
GCCTGAATAGCTGAGCGAAGCCGCCAGACCCAGGGACAGGCCCACGGGCGAACCTAGGCGCGCGGTCGCCAAATGCGCCACCAACAGGGCCAGGCCGAAGCCGCCGATGGGCACCACCGCGCGGGATAAGGTCGCCGCCGTGGCGGGGCCGCCAAGACGTTTCAACAGAACGATCGTGGTGGAGATAAAAACGATTGGCGTAATCGCCAGAATGCCGGAATATTTCGGCCCCAGCGCCTCGCTGGTCATGGCGACAATGACGGTCAGGGACCCGACCAACAGCGCGCGCAGGGGCAAATCAAACCAACGCCGGGGCGCCGGGGCGGCTGTCCCCGTCCGGACCCAAAAGCGCAGGATGGCAAGCGCGATGACGAGCGCTGCCACGTTGAGCAGACTCGCATATAGCGCCGACCAGGCGATTTGGTGGATCAACGCCGTCGCGGCCATCCAGGTCAGTATGGCCAGCATGACCGTCCCCGCCAATCCCACGCGCGTCGCGGCAAGCGCGGCGGCAACCAGAAAACAGATAGTCGAAACATTCGTCGCCAGACTGCTGAGCAGGCCATGTGAGATGAATTGGGCCGGCGCGTCGATCGCCATGACCACATAGATCGGCCCGATCGAGACAGGCAGCGAGGTGATCAGGGCGCCCCAAAAGGGCCCCGACCGTTCCGCCGCCATGGTTGCCGCAACAACGACGGAGGCCGCCAGGCCGGCTTTCAACAGCAGAAGAAGGAGATCGAGCATGCCTGCCAGTCTTTAGTCAACGCACACCGTCGCCACCACCTGGAATAAGTCGATCATCCTGGCAGCATGAATTCGGCGACGATGGGCGCGTGGTAGGAGGAAGGGGAGTGCGCGACGTTGGCGTAACCCTCCATTTCATCGCCCAGGGTCTCGTTGTGGCTTTCGAAGCTGCGGAAATAGCCGGCCAGGCGGCGCGAGGCCAGGACATGGTCCAACATCTGTCGCTTGCCATGATGGATCACCGAATAGCGGCGGTCTTCGGACAGGGAACGCTCCAAAGGCACCAGGCTGTGCCCGGCCAGATCACCGCTGCCGGTATCTTCCTCGGCGCCGATCAGAATACGCAGCGGCATTTCGTCCAGGCCGGCATTGAAATCGCCGGTGACGCAAACCAGGGCCTCGTCGTCACGCTCGAAACAGTTCTCGATCGCCAGGCGCGTCTCCAGTGCCTGGCCGCTGCGTTTCATGGCCGCGAGATAGTAGCCCTCGGCCCAGCCCGATACGGTTTTCCAGACAAACGGCTCGGATTTCTGGCCCGGAATAAATGCCGCCAACGGCGCCCGGTAGTGCACATTGAAAAGCTCCAGCACCCGGCCATCGCCGGCATCCAGGCGGGCCTGCAGGATAGGCCGGTCCCAACCGACGGGCTGCGCCTGGCTGGGCGGCGGCACGGCCGTCGCGGCGCGAAAACGCGGCGCCTCCACAAGGTCATTGCGGTACTGCGCGGTGTCCAGCACGCCGAGGCGGGAGAGGATAACGAGATTATGGACGTCCATGGGGCCAGGGTGGACACCCTCGGTGACGACGCGATCGAATTGTTGATAGGGCGTGCCCTCCAGCAGGGCATCCAGGGCGCTCAGCCGGCGCGGCGCATGTCCGGCGGTATCCTGGCCATTGACTTCCTGCAGGCACAGCACATCGGCGCGCAGCCGTTCGATCTGCGGCCGTAGAATGGCGATCCGCGCCGCCAGCTCGGGAACCTGCCCCGGTTTGTCATCCAGGTTTTCCAGGTTGAAACTGGCGATGCGCAGACATTCGGTCATGAGGATAACTGCTGCCGGATGAATTCAACGGAATCTTCCGAGGCCGAGCCGGGACCGAACACCCGGGCCACACCCCATTCCTTCAAGATCGCCTGGTCCTTGCCGCTGATCACGCCGCCGCCAATCACCAGGATATCCCCCAGGCCATGCTGTTTCAGGCTTTTGAACAAGTCCTCGAAGACCGCCATATGGCCGTGGGAAGACGAGGATATGCCGATCACATCGACGTCTTCCTCAATCGCCATGGCGGCCACTTCATCGGCCAGCAGAAAGGTCGTGAAAATCACTTCAAACCCGGCATCGCGGAATTTGCGCGCGATATAGCGGACGCCACGGTCATGGCCGTCATGGGTGGGTTTGGCGAGCAATACGCGAACAACGTCGGTCATCACAAATTCCTATGGGCCGTAATTATAGGGCGCATCCCAGCCGAGCCCGTTCTTCATCACGGCCATCATTTCGCCCGTGGTGGCATCCGCCTGGGCCGCTTCGATGGCGGTGGTCATCAGCCGGCCGGGGTTGATGTCGGCCATGCTGGCGGCGGCGAAATCCGTCACCGCCTGGGAGAATGCGGCCATCGCGGCATCATATCGGGCACCGTCGCGCGCCGACCGCAAAGCCTTGACCCGCTCAATGGCGGTCCGTTCCACATCCTCGTCGACGGTGAACAGCTCCGGCTCCTCCGCGTCATCGGTCTTGTAGCAGTTGACGCCGACCACGCCGCGCCGTCCGGCGGTGACATCATCACGCCAGCGTTCGGCATTCTCCTCGATCTCGGCGCGGATCCAGCCCTGGCGCTGGGCCGCGATGTAGCCACCCATGTCCTCGATTTGATCCACCAGTTCCAATGCCGCCTTGGCCATTTGGTCAGTTAGATTTTCCACGAAATACGACCCCGCCAGGGGATCGGCCACGGCGGTGATATTGGTTTCCTCCTGAATGACCTGCTGGATGCGCAGGGTCAGGGTAGCAGATTCCTCCGTCGGGATGGCCAGGGCCTCGTCATAGGCCGCGACCTCCATGGCCTGCACGCCGGAAAGCGCGGCGCCGAAGGCATGCAGTGTGGTGCGCACCAGGTTCACCAGGGGCTGTTCCGCCGTCAGCATGGCGCCGGAAGTATGGGTGTGGATGCGTACATGCATGGCGCGGGGATCGGTAACGCCAAAGCGTTCCTTCATGGTGGTGGCCCAGATCTGGCGCAGGGCGCGTATCTTTACGACCTCCTCGAAGAAATCATTGCCCTGGGCGATCTGGAAGCCGAAGCGCGACAGCGCCGCCGTCGGGTCCACGCCCGCCTCGACGCAGGAGCGCACCAACTCGATGCCATAGGCCAACAACATGCCGGCCTCCTGCACTGCATTACCGCCGGACTCCTCGAGGTCATAGCCGACGAAATTGGTGGTGTTCCAACTGGGCATATGTTCGGCACAATAGCCGATCAGCGCCACCGCCAGCTTGTGCCCCTGTTCAGGGGGAAAGGCGGACATGCCGCAAAAAGCGCTCTGGTGATAGTAGTTCATGGTGTTGCCGCGCAGATCCCTGGCCGCGACACCGCGGCGCTGGCCATAGGCGATGTACTGCGCCAGGGCGGGGATCACCTGATAGTCGGTGATATGGACCACGTTCATTTTGGCCAGATCCATGCCGTCGAACAGGCGCGCCATATCGGCCACGGAATAGACCGCCATGCCGCATTGGCCGATGCGGCCACGGGCGGCGGGATCATCGGGGTCGAGGCCCTCGTGGGAGACCAGATCGTAGAGCAGATTGTAGAATGATTGGCCGAAATAGCCGGTCATGCCTTGTCCGCTCAAGGCATCCATGCGGGCGCGGGTATCCTCGGGCAGACCATAGCCGATGACCGGTTGATTGGCCCAATGCATCAATTGGTATTGCGCCGCCAGATTGCCACGGGTGTAGGGATATTCCCCCGGCGCGCCAATCTTGCCGAATTCAATATCCTGCACATCGGACGGGAAATAGGCGTTTTTCAACGGCAGGCCGGACATTGTTTTCGGCCCCCGGGCCCGGCCGGGCGCCGCGTCGCCGAACCGATCGACGATCTTGCCGTATTTCGCCTTCCACTGTTGCTCAAGCTGCGCCGCCTCGGCCAGCGTCTTGCTGTCAAACATGCTGAAATGTCCTCAACTGCCTGCACCCGGCACGGACCGGTTGCCTATCCTTGGCGTCATTTTTCCATGAATGGCGGCAGTGCGGAAGAAGAATGATCCAGCGCGGCGCTACGGCCCGCAGGCGGCCACATACGCCTCCAGCCGGCGGCGCAGGTCATCATCGATGGGCAGCGGCCGGCCGTCTTCCAGGTTGGTCACGACCAGGGCGGAGCGGGCGACCAGACGCTGTTCGCCATTCACACGGCCAACAAAGCGGGCGCGTATGGACGAAGTGCCGATATGCTCCAGGTAAAGGGTAATCTCCAACGGTTCGCCCAGGCGGCAGGGTGCCTCGAATGTGCATTCGGTATGGGCCGTGGGCAGCCCCAACCGGCGCTCCAGGATAAAATCAGCGTATTTCAAATCCAACGCCTGGGTGAACCATTCCTCCACCACGGCCTGCAGCATCTCGAAATAGCGGGGAAAAAAGACATAGCCCGCCGGGTCCGTATGAGTGAAGCGCACGGGCAGTCCCAGGGTAAAAGGCGCCAGTCCCACCGCCGTTGTGTCATTGCCCATGGCTTCCTCCATTCCTATCCGTTGCCGCCGGCCGGCAACATGGTGGGTTAATACCCTTCATATGATAGGCTGATCCAATGACGCAACGGCGCGCACGCAGAAGATGGCTGGGCCGGCTGCCCGCATTTCTGGCGCTGGTGGGGATGCTGTCGTCCAGCGCCGCCGCTATAGAGCAAGCTGCACTGGACAAGGCACCCGGCCCGGCGGTATCCGGCAATTTGACGGGCTGGCTGCTGGTCGCGACGCCGCGCCTGCGCGACCCAAGGTTCGCCAGATCGGTGATCTTCCTGGCCCAGCACGACGACAAGGGCGCCATGGGCCTGATCGTGAACCGGCAGATCACGGTCGAACCGGCATCGGATTTATTACAGCGCATAGTGGGCGAAAAGGGGCCCGACGACGGCGGCCGCGATGTGCGTATCCACTACGGCGGCCCGGTCGAGCCGAGATTTTGGCATATCCTCCACTCCTCCGACTACCGGGGCAAAGGCACCATGGTGGTGTCAAAGCAGGTGTCGATGACCCGTAACGAAGATATCCTGCGCGCTCTGGCCCGGGGCAAGGGGCCGGCCAAGGGTTTCCTGGCGGTCGGCTATGCCGGCTGGGGGCCGGGCCAGTTGGTGGGCGAAATCCGGCGCAAGTCCTGGATTACGGTGCCGCCCGACGACGGCATCGTGTTTGACGGCGAGATGCAGACCAAATGGCAGCGCGCCACGGACAAGCGCGGCGTCGATCTTTGACAGCCTGGCCGGTCAATATCTTGCCGTGGCCCGCTCTATCTGCTCGATCATGATTTTGGCGAAGTCCGGGTCGTCAAAATATTCGTCATAGGCCTCTTGAATAAAGGCCAGGGTCACCGGATCGGGCAGGCCGTAATTGTTGAACGCGTTAGGCGGCTGGTCATCCCAGATCCCATCATGGCGGTAGCCCATCGCCTCCAGTAATTCGATGCCCTGCTTAGGTATGGTCAGATCGACGACCAGGGCATCATCCGCCTCGCAGGCATCGTTTAGGGGCGGCGTATCGCCGGGGTAGTAGACGCTGGCCTGTTCGCCGCAGTAGGTCGCGCTCGATGGCGCCGCCGCGCCCCGCCCGACTGTTGAAAGCGCCAGGTTGGCGAGCACATCCTGGGTCGCGCCAAGCGCAATGCGGTCGCTTTTCTCGGCCCCGCCAAAGGCGCCAAGCGCCGTGGCGATCTGCATGTAGTGGCGCGCGGCGGAGACGTTCCGCGTCCGCGCAATGATCGCCGCCTCCTTCTTGATGCGGTCGAGAATGGCACCCTTGTTCTTGCGGATCGCCTGCATTTTGTAGCGAAGGCGCGAGACGGTGCCCGCTTCGAAGCGGGCCAGGGCATAGCGCTGTTGACGCGCCTTCCGCTTTTTCACTCCAGCATTGGACGCGGGCGCCCGCGCGGCGGTTTTGATGCCCGGCGGCTCGGCCCAGGGCGTACTTATAATTCCGCTGGGATCGTGTTTTTGCTGTCCGCCTGACGATTTTCGCCCACCGCCCGCCCGGCCGCGCCGCTTGCGTTCCCGGTATTTGGCGAAGCGCTGCAACATGGCCTGCTGGTTGCGCGCGCCGCCCGTGGCGGCCAGTTGTTTCAACTCCTCCACCGACAGCACACCCGACATATAGTCGGGTGCGTTGGGCTTCTTGATGTGGATCGCCGCCATGTTCTTGAGCGATTTCAGGGTCTTGCGAAAATCGTCCGGAATGCACTTTTCGCCGGCCAGAACGACTTCCCGACACAGGCGCTGGGCGACGCTGTCCCACAAATGCGCATCCTCGCAGGCAACGCCCTTTTTCTTCAGCTCGGCGCAACGGCGATGTTGCCGAAAGGAATCTTCCGGCGTTTTCGCCTTGAACGGGCCGTCGCCCCTGTTCTTGCAGGCCGAGTTGAAGGCCATCTGTGCCGGGTCGGAGGTGTCACAGGCGGTGAACGCGGCGTTGCGCCGGCCGGCATCAATGCGGGCCTGTTCGGCGCGGCGGGCTTCTTCCGCCGCCTTGCGCCGGTTGATTTCGGCCTGACGCGCAACTTCTTCCTGCCACTTGCGTGCCGCCTCGGCCTGCAGGCGCGCCTGTTCCCGGGCCTGCTTCTGCTCGTAAGCCTGAATGCGCTGGCGATGCGCCGCGGCCTTTTGCTCAGCCTCCGCCGCCCAGGAGCTCATCAGGCCGACAATGCCTATGACGCCGGTTAGGGCCGACGCCGCCCTGTTTCCACCACTACCACCGCCGCTGTAAGAGCCGCCGCCGCGCCGGCCCGTGCAATAGGCCTGAATGGCATTGCGGTATTGCTGCGCCGCGGCATATTGCGCCGCCGGATTGTGGCCCCGCCGGGCATAATTCAGCGCCTGGTTCATACGGTTCCGCAATTGCGCGCAGCCCTGTTGTGCCGCTGCCGGCTCCGGCGCCAAGAGCATAGCCGCGAGCACCGCGATAGCGGCAGCCATGGCCAACCGCCGCGCGGTTATCCCATATATTCCCCATCCGGTGATTGGCCCCTGTCCGATGCAGCGGTTCGTCATGACCAGATCCCAAGCTGCGGCATGCCACAAACAGTGATGGATCTTACCATAATATGTTTCGCCAATGGGATTTTGCTGTGTATTTTATTACCTGCACTTGCGGAGGTCCTTGTAATGTTTGGTTCCGTTGCTTACCCGCGCAAGGCCATGTTGGCTTCGGCCGCCGGGATTTACTGCCTGCTGGCGGCGTCATTTGCGTGCAGTGTTCCGGTCAAGGCGGCCGGGAATACGCCTGTGCCATCAACTACTTGGCTGCAGCTTGCCGATGCCCGCAAGGGCGCCGCCGACCGGCTGTTCCTCACGGCCATCAAGCTCTACCGCGCCGGCGATCTGGAGGGCGCGGCGGAGAATTTCGAGATGGGCCTGAGCATCGACCCCGAAAACCCCGTGGCGCATTTCTACTTTGCCGAAACCCTCAGCGACATGAAGCGGGACAAGGCCGCGCTGGCCCACTACCGAAAGGCGTCGGAACTGGCCCCCGGTTCCGAGGAAGGCATCATCGCCAACCTGAAGCTGAAGAAACTGGCGCAAAAGTTTGCGCCCGGAAAAGTGTTCAAAGACTGCGATAGCTGCCCCGAAATGGTCGTCATTCCGGCGGGATCGTTCATCATGGGTTCGAGGGAGCAAGAACGAATTTGGGCGGCCAAAAGCGCTTGGCCAGATGCCAAATACAGCTCGGAAAGGGCCTCCCATAAGCGCATGTATGACGGTATGGAATCTCCAAACCGGCGGGTCACGCTGCGCTACGCCTTCGCTATTGGTCGCTATGAAGTGACCGTCGGTCAATGGAAGGCATGCGTGGCGGCGGCTAAATGCAAGGAACTGCCGAAAGATTTCGACTATAGGGGCAAACCGGTCCAAAGACCCGACGATGTCGCGGTTCATAAAGTGAGTTGGAACGGCGTCAAATCATACCTGCAATGGCTCAGCCTGAAGACCGGCCTACGTTATCGATTACCAAGCGAATCCGAGTGGGAATATATGGCGCGCGCCGGCACCACGACAGCCTTCAATTTCGGGCAGAACATCGATGTCAGCCAAGCGCATTTCTCGGATGTCTATGGCGGAATAAGCCATTACGCACCGATTTCGGTCGGGCGGTACCAAGCCAACGCATTTGGTGTTTACGACGTACATGGAAACGTTGCCGAAATAACCGAGGATTGTCAGGGCGCGTATGGCAGCGTGCCGTCAGACGGCAGCGCACATACGCCGTCGGGATCCTATAGCAATTGCCATGCCAGAATGACGCGCGGTGGTTCCTTTTCCGACGGCCGGCACGCAGTCCGATCGGCGGCACGCGGCGTTACGATGGTCCTGGGCCTTGACGGCAAAGACTTCCATGCAATTGGTTTGGGCTTCCGCGTGACGCGAGATTTGGATTGAGGTTCGAAATGAAACGAACCAGACCATACAGATGTATTTCAGCAGCGCTCTCGGTTTTGCTTGCCATAACGGTTCTTGGCTCCGCCCAGGCCCGTGATCCAAAGACGTCCCGATTCCTGCAACTGGCCGATGCGAAGTCAGAGGCGGCAGATCAGGTCTTTCTGGAGGCCGTGAAGCTCTACCGCGCCGGTGATCTGGCCGGCGCGGTGGAACAGTTCGAACTGGGCCTGTCGATCGACCCCAATAATGCCGCCGGGCATTTCTACCTGGCCAAGACTTATGATGGCCTGAAGCGCCGCAACGATGCGTTGATCCACTATCGGAAGGCGGCTGAACTTGGCCCCGGCACCAAGGAAGGCATTATTGCGGCGGCAACTGTAAAGAGCCTCGAGAAGAAGCTTCGGGATAAGGCCGCCGCCGAACAGAAACGCGTCGAGGAAGAGCGGAAACGGAAGGAGGTCTCGGCGCTGCTCAGCACGGAAAATATCGACCGCTGTTACAAGAACAAGCAACCGAAAACCATGCTGCAAGGCTGCAATGCCTTGATTCGCTATTACTCGGCCAAGAACGAGATGACGCCTGATCCTATGCACATGTTCAGTTTGGCCGGAGCCATTCTACAGCGGGCCATCGCCCATGGACACAACCGCGACTGGAGCGCCGCCATTGACGATTTCGAACAGGTCATCGCGATACGCAAGCCTGTCATCATGGATAGCGAGTTCAAGACAAACAATGCCAATTCGCTTGTCAGCGCAACCAATGGACTGGCCTGGCTGCGCGCCACCTGTCCGGATGGTCGTTATCGCTCAGGCGCCGAGGCGGTTCGTCTTGCGGCCGAGGCGGTACGCATGCGGCCCTGGCCGGAATATCGCGACACCCTGGCCGCCGCCTATGCCGAGGCCGGTCGGTTCGAGGATGCCGCCAGTGAGCAGGAAGCCGCGATTGCCATGCTCAACGACAGAGGCAAACAATTGTATCTGAAGAAATTCCGGGCCCGATTGGCCCTCTATCGTCAGGGGAAACCGTATCGAGCTCCATAATGGCCAAGGTAAGCTGATCCAGCCTGGGCGAACGATGATGCATTGAGATCTGATATGACACGCGCATTGACATACCGATTGCCGTTGACACTGCTTGGTGTTTTTCTTGTTCTCGCCCTCCATGCTCCCGCCAATGCCGGCGATCCGCAGGCGCCCGTGGTCCTGCAAGTCGCGGACGCGCGGTCGGAGGCGGCGGACCGCTTCTTCCTCAAGGCGGTGAAGCTGTATCGCTCCGGCGATCTGACGGGTGCGGCGGAGCAGTTCAAGCTTGGTCTGAGCATCAATCCGGAGAACCCGGTGGCGCACTACTATTACGCCGAAACCCTGAAGGCCATGCAGCGCGAGGCGGAGGCCCTGGCGCATTACGAAAAAGCGGCGAAATTCGGCCCTGACACCACCGAAGGCATCATGGCGGCGGCGGTCATGCCAGGGCTCAGGCGTAAGGTCGAGGCGACCGAAAAGAAGAAAACGGAAAGGAAAGCGGAAAAAAAGGCCGCCGCCGAGAAGGTTCATTGCTCGCCTTTCGCTACCGGCACGACAGATGTGATCAAGGTGTGCAGTGAAAAAATTCGAGCCTTTGCGGAGCAACAAGTGAATCCGTCGAAGTTCATGTTCAAGGATCCGGCCTACATGGGTGCCGACTATCACACTATCCGCGCAAATGCATACTTCCGGAACGGCAATTTTTCTGCTGCTGTTCGTGACTTCGAGAGATCCATGGATTTGGAGAAACAGGTCGTTTGGGAAAACTACCCAGGATTAGCGACTCCAGATATGACGCGTTGGGAAGCGCTCAGGGGATTCGCCTGGCTGCGGGCGACCTGTCGGGACAAACGTTACCGCTCGGGCGCTGACGCGGTTCGCCTCGCCCTTGAAGCCGTTCGTATGCACCGCTGGCCGCAAGCGCAAGATACCCTGGCCGCCGCCTACGCCGAAGCCGGTCGGTTCGGGGATGCCGTCAGGGAGCAGCAAGCGGCGATTGCAAACCTTTCCGATTCCGGCAAACAACAATTCTTGAAACAATTCCAGGCTCGATTGGCCCTCTATCGTCAGGGGAAACCGTATCGAGCTCCATAATGGCCAAGGTAAGCTGATCCAGCCTGGGCGAACGATGATGCATTGAGATCTGATATGACACGCGCATTGACATACCGATTGCCGTTGACACTGCTTGGTGTTTTTCTTGTTCTCGCCCTCCATGCTCCCGCCAATGCCGGCGATCCGCAGGCGCCCGTGGTCCTGCAACTGGCCGACGCGCGATCCGAAGCGGCGGACCGCTTCTTCCTCAAGGCGGTGCAGCTGTACCGGGCCGGCGATCTGACGGGCGCGGCGGAGCAGTTCGAGTTTGGCCTGAGCATCAATCCGGAGAACCCGGTGGCGCACTACTATTACGCCGAGACCCTGAAGGCCATGCAACGCGAGGCGGAGGCCCTGGCCCATTACGAAAAAGCGGCGAAATTCGGCCCCGACACCACCGAAGGCATCATGGCGGCGGCGGTCATAACAAAGCTCAAGCGCAAGGTAGACGCGGCCAAGGCGGCGCAAGACGCCAAAACGCGGGCGCAAGCCGATATCGCCGATGAAAAGGCGTGCGAGGATTGGGAATCGACGCCAAGCCGGCGGAACCAAGGCTGTACGGCGGTCATCGTGAAACTTTCAGCCCCGCCGATTACTGCTTTGAAAGACTTGGCGGTGGCATTGTGGCGACGGGCCTCCAACCAAGCTCTACTCGGCAAATGCGCGGCGGCTGTCAAAGATCTAGTGCGGGCGCGTAATCTATTGCTTGAGCTGACAAAGGGAAAACCCCGCCAAGACAACTTTGACTACCTTACTCTCGAAGATGTCACTATTGGCCTCACAAATGTCCTAACGACGTCACCGCGCCGCCAATGCAGGTCGGGAAAGGAAGCTTTGCGATTGGCCGCGGAGTTCCCAATTTTCCGCGATGACAAGACGGAGCGACATCATAGGGCCCTGGCGCCCATCTATGCGGAAGTCGGACAATTCGACCGCGCCATACAAGAGCAGGAAGCAGCCATAGAATCGCGGAAGCAATTCTTCAAGGAAGTGTCCTGGTCCAAGGCCGATATGAAAACAGTTCTTGATAGCATGCAGCAAGTTTTGGAAGTCCTGCGAAAACATAAGCCAATCCGATATTGCAAGATGGCGGAAAAGCAATTTACAGAACTCTGCGACGGGATCGATTAGCTGCCATACGCCATCAGGCGGTCTTGGCGTTGCGTTCAGTGAAATGGCACAGGCCCAGCAGGGCGCGGGCCTCGTCCTCGACGGCTGCGGGCCGGTGGATGAAGCTGGCCGGGCGCGGCGCTGCCAACAGGATGCCGTCACCGTCCACGTGACAACGGATACTGTCGCAATTCATTGCCCACGCTAGTTCATCCAGCGCCTCGACAAGTCCGCTATCAGCGGCTTGGGCCGCGTCTTCCGGGTTGTCGGCGCGAACCTGGAAGTTACCAGTCAGCCCTCCACCGACTTCCGACGGCAGGTTGGCCGCCGCGATCCAGCAGGATTTGACGCCAGCGCCCAGCAAGGCCAGCCGGCCTTGTAGCGGCATTGGTGATGGCAACGCGGCCAGGAAACCCTCGAACACGGTCTCATCGTCGCCGTCGGGCCAGATCATGCTCAGTTCGACGTCGGCAATCTCGCAGGCGCTACCGTTCGAACCCCGGCGGAACAGTGCGCGGCACCGGGGCTGGGCAAATTCCGCCACCAGCCCGGCCCTGAAAAAAGATGTTGCGTCAAAATCCTTCCCACTGCCGATTTCGTACCGCCAGCCGGGCCGGAACGCGGCAATGGTGCGAAACAGCAGGGCGCGGATGTCCAGGTTCTGCCGCCGCGCCACATCCATGGCGCCCAGGCCGCCCAGGATAAGGCCGATGATGATCAGGCCGCCGCCAAGCCAAGCCAGATCGATCCGCGCGGCCAGGCCCGTATCCCCGGCCAGCATCAGCTGCCAAAACCGACCATCGAAGCGATAGACGATCCAGGCCATGGCGGCGGCAAGCCCCGCCAGCCCGCCCAGAACGATGCGCCGGATCATCGCCCCACGCCGGCGGCGGGCGGTCGGTTGCAACCGGCGCAGCTCGGGTGCGGCGATGCGCGCGAAGACCGCCGCGTAGCCCGCCTCGTGCGGCGCCCGTTCGCGAAAGCCATAGTCCTCGCTCATGGCATCTTCCTCTTTCCGCCCGACGGGTGGGACCGATTGTCCTCGCATCGAAACAGCGAAAGCAGGCGCGGCCATTGTCCCACCCGCGCGCGTCGCGACGCAACTAGCCCGGGTCGATTTCCTGGAACACCCCCAAATTCCTCGCAACCTGGAAATAACCCTCGATATCGAACCTTGCTGACAGGTTCACAGAGGCGATCCGTTCCAGGGCGTCGAAATCGTCGGAACCGAACGTCAAGTCGGACCCCGGCAGTTCCGCCTTGGCGCGCATCTCGATCGGTCCGGTTCGTGTCGTCCCGCCGCCCTCAAGAAACCTGGTCGGAAAGCTCAATTGCAGCACCGGCAGTTCGTCCCCCTTACTGTCGATTGGCGCGGCATATTGGCTGCCCAGGATCAGGAGAGCCGGATCCCTGAACGCGATTCTCGGTTGCGACAGCCCCGGCATGCCAGTGTTGTCCTGCTCCGGCGCGGTGTTGTGAAGGATATAATCGATCGTGAAGGTCTCGCCGACATTGATCGAGCGGTCGAACCCGACCGCGCTGGTCTCGGCGGTCAGGTCGAGATAGCTTCTGGCCTCCGCCCATAATGAATACATCTGCATATCATAATTTCTCCCAGAATCTGTGGATCGACGCCATTGCCGGTTTTGCAACGGGCTAGCGGCGTCGCTCCAGAATGGTCGCAACCAACCAGGCGCCGCAAATGGCGACAGTCGCACCGCCGATGACCATGAAGGCCTCGTCCCAGCCCACATAACGTTCAAGGATATGACCGAGGAGCAACGCCGCAATGATGGCTCCGGCAACGGTGTATTTTCTTGCGCGCGGTGTCATCGGGCAATCGTAGACCAATGGGACTTGCGCCGTCCCGAATTATCACACCGAATCCCGCTTCCTGAGAGCCCAAAGCGGAAGGGCCCAGCCGGCTTCAAATGTGGGACTATGGGTGGGGCTAATCACAGACGTAGACGCGGCATTTGATGTATTTCAATAAGTTAGCTGCCAAAAATGGCGGATGGGGTGGGATTCGAACCCACGAGACGCTTTCACGCCTGCTGGTTTTCAAGACCAGTGCCTTCAACCACTCGGCCACCCATCCATCGGCTCGGTTGCACGCGTGTAGCAAATCAGCCGCGCCCTGGGAAGCGCAATTGCGCCGCCGCCAGATGCCGTCGCGCTAATTGCGGCTTTCCAACAAGCGCCGGGCGATGACCTGGGCCTGAATTTCGCCCGCACCCTCGAATATATTCAGAATACGGGCATCGCAGAGCACCCGGGAGATCGGGAACTCCAACGAAAAACCATTGCCACCGTGGATCTGCACCGCGTTGTCGGCCGATGACCAGGCGACCCGCGCCGCCAGCAGCTTGGCCATGCCCGCCTCCAGATCGCAGCGCCGGCCCTGATCCTTTTGCCGGGCGGCATAATAGGTTAATTGCCGCGACAGCATGATCTCCACCGCCATCCAGGCCAGCTTGCCCGCGACCCGTGGGAAGCGCACGATGGCGCCGCCGAACTGCTGGCGCTCGATACCGTAGTTCAGGCCAAGCTCGAAGGCATTCTGGGCCACGCCGACGGCCCGGGCGGCGGTCTGGATGCGGGCGGACTCAAACGTCGCCATGAGCTGTTTGAAGCCGTTGCCTTCCTCGCCGCCCAATAGATTGTCGGCCCCGACCTCAAAACCATCGAAGGCGATCTCATATTCCTTCATGCCGCGATAGCCCAGCACCTCGATCTCGCCGCCCGACATGCCCTCCGCCGGGAACGGATCATCGACCGTGCCGCGCGGTTTTTCGGCCAGAAGCATGGACAAGCCCCTGTAACCGCGTTGATCGGGGTCGGTGCGCGCCAGCAGGGTCATCATATCGGCCCGGGCGGCATGGGTGATCCAGGTCTTGTTACCCTGGACCTTGTAGGCATCGCCGTCACGGATGGCGCGGGTGCCGACACTGCCCAGGTCCGAGCCCACATTCGGCTCGGTAAAGACGGCGGTGGGCAGGATTTCGCCCGAGGCGATCTTGGGTAGCCAATGTTCACGCTGTTGCTCGGTACCGCCGTGCAGGATCAATTCGGCGGCGATCTCGGATCGCGTGCCAAGGGAGCCGACACCGATATAGCCCCGGCAAAGCTCCTCCGACACCACGCACATGGCGGTCTTGCCCATGCCGTGGCCGCCGTATTGCTCGGGGATAGTCAGGCCGAAGACGCCCATCTCGCTCATGCCGGAGACCACGTCCATGGGGATCAACTCGTCACGCATATGCCAGCCATGGGCATCGGGGGTGACATTTTCCTCGGTGAAGCGGCGGAATTGGTCGCGCACCATGGACAGGGTCTCATCCAGGCCCAGTTCGCCGAATTCGGCACTGCTGGCCGCCTCGACCAACAGCAGGGCCAGTTGGTCGCGGCCGGCCTGGGTATTGCCCTGGGCGATCAGACGCTGCACCGCGTCGGTGCGAAAGGCCGCCAGATCATCACCGTCCAGGCCCAGATCGATGGGCCGCACCACCTCGATCTGGCTCATGGCGATGCCATTGGCCATTTCCGTCAGATAGCCGCCAAAACCCAATTGCAGCAGCAACTGCTCCAATCGGCTGAACCGGCCATCGGCCGACAATTTCTCCGCCCAAGCCAGGCTTTGCCGCAGGGCCTCGTTATAGGTCGCCAGCCAGGCCAGGCCATGCACGGCGAACTGCTGCGCCTCTATCAGGCCGGCATTGACGGCGCCGTCCCTTGATACCATGGCGCGGACGCCGTTCCGGGCCCGGGCCAGCAAATCGTCAGCCGATGCCAGCGCGCTGCCGCATAACTGCAATAAATCCTCAACGGCGATTCCGTCCTCGGGGCTGTCGGCAGCTTGCATCATGTTCCTCTTTCAATCTGTCTCCGGACCCGGCCACGAATTTCAGCGATAGGTGATGGTGGTCACTCGCGAAATCCGCCGGCGGGCCCATCTGTTAATGGCACACCACGATCTTCCTCGTGATTAGCGACTCAGAGGCCCGATGTCGAGTACCCCTCCCCCCTGGCATCGGCGGTTCGAATACCGTTCTGTCTCTGCACCTGACGGCGGCCGGCGAAATGCCGGTCGCCGTTTCTTTTTGGTTAATCAATTCTAACCATGGTGGCAAAAATCGACCAAAGTGTGATGGCCGTCAATGTTTCGCTAAGTCTTTGGGTGCTAGGTTCTTGTTCAAGGCGCGGATCGGTGCCTGAGGCCTCTGGTGAGAGTGGCCACCCCCGTTACCCTTCCTCCGGCGCAGATGGCGGTGGTCTAGAGGTTGCAGGTTCGATCCGCGCCCCCAATCACACCTTTGCCGCACGCTATTTCAGTAAATGCCAACGATTTCGCCCGAATGGGCGCAATTCGGCCGCTAAAGCAGATCAACACCGGCGCGCGCGCAATCTTCGTCTTCCTGCCCGGTACCGCCGCCGACACCGCAGGCGCCTTCGACAATGCCATTTCGAATGATCGGTACCGCCCCCTGCCCCATGATCATGTGGCCTCCTTCGGCGGCAACGATTCCACGGAATGTGGGATGGTCGGCCCGTTCGGTAAGCTCGCCGCTGGGACGGCCAAACGAGGCCGAGGCGACCGCCTTGCCCTGGCTGCCATAGGCGCCGGCCCACATGGCGTTATCCATGCGCTGGAATGCCATCAATCGGCCGCCGGTATCGCATACGGCAACGTTGATCCTGATGTTGAGTTCTTCCGCCTTGGCCAAGGCGCCTTGCGCGATGCGATTGGCCTCTTCCAGGGTCAGCGCCATGGTCTGTCTCCTTCTTCCTCTGGATTTGTCGAAGCATTACAGATTGATCACGACAACAGGTAGCAAGACTACTGGATGATGGTCATTGTCACTAGCGCCAAGGCAAGCGCCTACCGCCGGATCATAGATCGGCGAACCCCAGGGACCGGCGCAGTTCCGCCGGGTCCCAGCCCTCCGCGCGCAATTGCGACAGACTGATAGCGCCCTGACGCTTGGCCAGACGGACGCCCTCATCGTCGCGCAGCAAACGGTGATGGTCATATTCGGGGGTCGGCAGGTCCAACAAGGCCTGCAACAGCCGGTGCACATGACTGGCGGCGAATAAATCGGCGCCGCGCGTGACGTGGGTTACGCCCTGCAGGGCATCATCCACGGACACCGCGAGATGATAGGACGTGGGGGTGTCCTTGCGGGCCAGGACCACATCGCCGTGCAGGGCTGCTTGCAATGATTGTTGGCCTTTTTGCCGGTCGTGCCAGGATAGGCCGGGACCGACACGCGCCGCCGCCAGGCCGCTGTCCAGGCGGATGGCATAAGGCGCGCCGCCGGCCATCCGCTCAGTGCAGGCCGCCTCGGACAGCCGCCGGCAGGTACCGGGGTAAAGCGCGCCGTCGGGGCCATGGGGCGCGGAAGGCGCGGCGGCAATTTCCGCCGCGATCTCCTTGCGGGTACAAAAACAGGGATAGGTCAGCTCCGCCGCCGCCAGGGTTTCCAACGCGGCGGCATAGTCATCCATATGTTCCGATTGCCGGCGTACCGGCTGTTCCCATTCCAGGCCCAGCCAGGCCAGATCCGCCAGCATGGCGGTCTCGTGCTCCGGCCGGCAGCGGCCTTGGTCAATATCCTCCACCCGCAACAAGAACCGCCCGCCCAAGACCCGGGCGGCGGCAAAGCTGTACAGGGCCGAAAAACCATTGCCCAAATGCAGGGGGCCGGTGGGACTGGGGGCAAATCTTACGACGGCAGTCGGTGACAAGGGCGGGCCTATTGGGTTATCAGGGTGGCAACAAAATCTTGCAGGGAGAATAGCATGTCGGATGGTACGATCACGGTCCTGGTTGCAGGTTCCGGTGTCATGGGGAAAGGCATTGCCAAATCATTCGCCGGGGCCGGTCTGAAAACGGCAATCTTGAGCCGCAACCCAGGCGCGGTCGGCGCTGTACAAGCGGGCGTGGAGGTCCTGGGCGATTTGCCCGCCGCAGCGCCGGAGTTGATCGTCGAGACCATTCCGGAGGTGATGGAGCTGAAGCAGGAGCTGAATGCCCGGATCGAGGCGGCCTACCAGGGCGAAAGCATCATCGCCTCCAACACCTCGTCCCTGCCCCTGCAAGCCTTGGCCGATGTCCTGCGCTATCCGGCGAAATTCTGCGGCATGCACTATTTCCAACCGGCCGATGTCACGCCCATCGTCGAGGTGGCGGCAGTGGCGCAAAGCGATGGCGCCACCATCGAACGGGCCGTGGCCGTGCTGCGCCAGGCCGGCAAGCAGCCTATCACCTTGTCCGAGCCGGTCGATGGCTTGCTGATCAACCGCCTGCAACAGGCCATCTATCACGAGGCCTATAGCCTGATCGACCGGGGCATATGCAGCGCCGCGGACATTGACCTGGCCGCCAAGCAGTTGCTGGGCCCGCGCATGGCCGTCACCGGCATGATCGAACAAAAGGATATTTCCGGCCTGGACACGCATGCCCTGGCACAGCGCGAATTGATCCCCACCCTGCATCTCAGCCGGGAGCCCAGCCCGGTTGTGCAAAAAAAATACGCCGACGGTCATTTCGGGGCGAAAACCGGCACGGGGTTTTATGATTGGCGGGAAATGGATCTGCCCGGCTACCAACAGCAGACCGGCGCGCTGTTGACCAAGGTGCTTGAATTGCTGGACCGCGAACGCCCGTCCGGGCCACCGCCGGCGGACAACGACTAGGGCGGCGCGAATAAGGCAATGGAAGACGGTTTCCATCGGATCGGCTTGTTGGAGCCGCGTTTCGCGGAAGTTCTGCGCCGCCTTGGCGAGCCGCCCTCGCGCAAGCGGCCCGGCGGCTTCGAGACGGTGTTGAAGATCATCGTGCAACAGCAGGTGTCCATCGCCTCGGCCAATGCCATTTGGGGCCGGTTGCGGCGCGGCCTGGGCACGGTGAACCCCGGCGCGGTCCTGGCCCTTGACGACGATGCCCTGCGCGCCTTCGGCTTGTCACGGCAAAAGGCCGCCTATGCCCGCAGCCTGGCCGAGGCGGTTGCCTCCGGCAGCCTGAACTTCCGCAAGCTGCGCGCCATGGATGATGAAGACGTCGTCGAAAACCTCATACAAATCAAAGGCATAGGCCGCTGGACGGCGGAAATTTATCTACTCGCCGTGATGCAACGGCCCGACATATGGCCGGCGGCCGACGTCGCCTTGATGGAGGCGGCGCGCGACCTGCTGGATCTGGCCGAACGGCCGACGCTCAAGGAAATGGGGCCCTTGGCGGAGCCCTGGCGCCCCTACCGCACCTATGCCGCCCGCACATTGTGGCTGCATTATCGCCATATCAGCCGGCGCGATACGGCGGGATAAATTACGACACTTAGTGGGTCCGCTGCGTCCCAGCCCTGCATTTGGTAATTTACGCTGGCATAATCGGCGTCAAATTGCGAAAATTGATGAATCGCGAGTTCGTATTGATCAAGGCACGGTGGATATGGAGGCCTCACTCGAACGTTGCCCGGCTCTGGTTCTCAACGCGGATTACCAACCGTTGAGCTATTACCCCCTGTCGCTTTGGTCCTGGCAGGATGTGGTGAAGGCGGTGTTCCTGGAACGAGTACAGGTACTGTCCGCCTATGACCGGGTCATCCGCTCCCCCGGTTTTTCCATGGAGCTGCCTTCCGTCGTGGCGCTGAAGCGCTATATCCAACCGGCGAAACATCCTGCCTTCACGCGCTTCAATCTGTTCCTGCGCGACCGCTTTGCCTGTCAGTATTGCGGCGCCCCGCATGACCTTACCTTCGACCATGTGATCCCGCGCAGCCGGGGCGGACGCACTACCTGGGAGAACGTGGTCGCGGCCTGCGCGCCCTGCAATCTGCGCAAGGGCGGCCGGATGCCCAAGGCCTGCGGCATGCATCCAAAGACCGCGCCGCATCAACCGACCGTGCGCCAATTGCACGACAAGGGCCGCGCCTTCCCGCCCAATTACCTGCACGAATCCTGGAGTGATTTTCTCTATTGGGATACGGAGCTGGAAGCTTAGCCTCCATGGCGCAGCCCTACGATGATACCCCCTTCGCGATCCGGGCTGATTTGCGCGGCGCCCTGAACCGTGCTCATGAACGACTGGCCCAGGCCGGCGACTGGCTGGACGGCAAACAGCGCCTTGCCGTTCTGGCCGAGGCCCGACACGCCTGGAATTGTCCGCTCTGCCAGGAACGCGGGGCGGCGCTTTCCCCATATGCCGTGGACGGCACCCATGACCAGGTTGCGGACCTGCCCGCACCTTGGGTCGATGTCATCCACCGCGTCGTCACGGATTCGGGCCGCTTGAGCGAACGTTGGTACAACGAGGCCCTGTCGGGCGGCATGGCGGAAGACGAAATTATCGAGGTCATATCGGTGGCAGTACAGGCCGTGGTGATCGATTGCTTTACCGCCGGCATCGGCATGGCTTCACCTGGCATGCCACCCGCCGAAGCAGGTTCACCGCCACGGCAACGGCGGCCCGACGCCCAAAAGGGACCGGGCTGGGCCAGCACCATCGCGCCGGAAGACGCCGCCGCCGATTTCGCCGCCTACTACGACAATGACAGCCATTTCTATATTCGCCGCTCCCTAACCCTGCTGCCTGACGAGACCCGGCGGCTGTGGGATCTGTTGAATTGTCTCTATATGGAAGACCCGCGCCTGTTCGAACTGGACGGCATGGAGCGGCATATATCCAGGGCCCAGATGGAGTTTCTGGCGGCCCGCGCCTCGGCCCTGCTCGGGTGCTATTACTGAACCACCTCCCATGCGATGCGGCTCCGTGTGAGCGGCCAACAGACCGGGAATGAATATGATCTGGAATTGGTCATGGGGGGCGATGTCGTGGATTCGGGCCTGCCGCAGGGGGATCTGATGAACGAGTTCTGCGAAGCCATTTGCGCCCGCGACGCCGAGCGCACGGCGAAGGCGCGGGCGGCCATTGTCGAGACCCTGGGCGAAGCGGCGATGGTCGATGCCGCCGCCATGATCGCGGCCTTCAATGCCTATCCGCGCATGGCCGATGCCACGGGCATTCCCTTGGAAGATGCCAAGGAAGCGGCCACGGTGGAGATGCGCCAGGAGCTCGATTTGGAAGCCTTGAACAACGCCTGAGCCATATGAAACGCCGGCTTCTTATTATCGTGCATGCCCCTTCAGCCAACACCAGGCGGCTGTTTGATGCGGTATGCGCGGGGGCGGGCAAGAGCGAGAACGTCGAGATTGTGGCACGCAGCCCGTTCCAGGCCGGACCCGACGATGTGCTCGCGTCCGACGGCATCATTCTGGGCACCACGGAAAATCTCGGTTATATGAGCGGCGCCCTGAAGGATTTTTTCGACCGCAGCTATTACCCCTGTTTGGAGGAAACCCAGGGCCGGCCCTATTGCCTGTTCATCCGCGCCGGCCATGACGGCACCGGAACCCGGCGCGGCGTCGAGACCATCGTCACCGGCCTGCGTTGGCGGGCGGTGCAGGAGCCGATCATTCTGCGTGGCGATTGGCGGGAAGAATTCGTGGAACAATGCCACGAACTGGGCGCCGCCATGGCCGCCGGCCTGGAAGCCGGAATATTTTAGACCACAATCTATCCATTTTGTTGCGTAATTGGCCAACTGAGCCTAGATGAAGATTAAGTCATCATCTTCGCCAAAGGACGTCTGTACCATGCCAGCATTGCAGGATATGTCATTGGAAGACCTGCGCCGCCACGAAGGCGAATTGGTCGAAAAGCACAAGGCCCTGCGTGGCCGTAACCAGAATATCGATATGACCCGCGGCAAACCCTCGGCCGAGCAGTTGGATCTGAGCAACGGCCTGTTCTCCATGGTGACCGAGGATAACTATGCCGGCGAGGACGGCACGGACTACCGCAACTACGGCGCCCAGTCGGGCACACCCGAGGCCAAGGCGTTCTTCGCCGAATGTCTGGACGTGCCGGCGGCGAACATCTTTATCGGCGGCAATTCCTCGCTGCAACTGATGTATGACGCCCTGTCGCGGGCCATGCTGTTCGGCGTTCCGGGCGGCGATGGCCCCTGGCGCGATGTGGAGGATGTCAGCTTCATTTGCCCCATACCCGGATACGACCGGCACTTCGCGGTCTGCGAGACCCTGGGCGTCAAGATGCTCCAGGTCGACCTGCTCGATGACGGCCCCGACATGGACGCGGTGGAGGCTCTGGTCGCCGACAACCCGGCCATCAAGGGCATGTGGTGCGTGCCGAAATACTCCAACCCTTCCGGCATTGTCTATTCGCCGGAGGTTATCAAGCGCCTGGCCGGCATGAAGACCGCCGCGCCTGATTTCCGGATTTTCTGGGATAATGCCTATGCCTTCCACAATTTCGACGGCGAGTTGGCGGAGATCGACGATATCCTTGTCCTTGCCGAGCAGGCCGGCAATGGCGACCGCCCCTTGCTGTTTGCCTCGACCTCGAAAGTAACCCTTCCCGGCGCCGGCATCGCCATCGTGGCCGGTTCCACGGCCAACATGGACGACATCGTACGCCATACGGTCATCGCCACAATCGGCCATGACAAACTGAACCAGCTGCGCCACGTACGTTTTTTCAAGGACAAGGCCGGGCTGAAGCAGCACATGGCCAAGCATGGCGATCTGCTGCGGCCCAAGTTCAAGGCAGTGAGCGAGTCCCTGCAAGACGCCTTTGCCGGCAAGGATATCGTGCAATGGAACGCGCCCGAGGGCGGCTACTTCGTCAGCGTTGACCTGCTGGACGGTTGCGCCGGGGAGACCGTGCGACTGGCGGAAGAGGCGGGCGTGAAACTGACGCCGGCCGGTTCCTGCCATCCCCATGGCAAGGACCCCCATGACCGCACGCTCAGACTGGCGCCGACCTTCCCGACCCTGGGCGAGGTCACCCAGGCCATGGAAATTTTCTGCGTCAGTGCCGAGCTTGCCTGTACGCGGAAATTGCTGTCGGAAGAATAGCGCCTATTTGCCCGTGAAGTTGGGCACCCGCTTGTCCTTCCAGGCGGCAATGCCCTCCTTGAAATCGTCCGATTTCTGGGCTTTTGTCATTTCCGCCAGGCAATCTTCCATGGCTTTATCAAAACCCTCGTCCAGGCCCTGATAGACCATCTCCTTCACCACCCGCGTGGAGCGGGGCGAGACCCCCTCGGCGATCTCGCGGGCATATTCCATGACCGCGGCCCGCAATTCATTGGTCGGATAAACCCGATCCACCAAGCCCATATCCAGGGCTTCCTCCGCATCCACCAACCGGGCGCTGTACATCAAATCAAATGCCTTCGACGGCGCAATCAGGCGCGGCAGCAGCCAACCCAGGCCGTATTCAGGCACCAGACCGCGTTTCGTGAAAGCCGTGCCGAACTTCGCGGTATCGGCGGCGAAGCGGATATCGGCGAACATGGGCAGCACCATGCCGACGCCGACCGCGGGGCCGTTGACGGCGGCGATCACCGGCTTCGGCACGGAGGCGATCCAGGCATATTTGGCGGCGAAGGCTTCCGGCAGATCAAGGCCGCCTTCAATGGCGCCGGTGAAGGGCAGCGTGTCCTCTTCATCGATCGCGTTGCCGGCGGCGCGATTTTGCAGGCGGCTGGCATCGGCGCCGGCGCAGAAACCCCTGCCCTCGCCTGTCAGCACGATCACCCGGACATTTTCGTCGTCCGTCGCCTTCTGCATGGCGGCGCGGATCTCGCCGGCCATGGTCAAGGTCATGGCGTTCAGACGGTCGGGCCGGTTCAGAGCAACCACCGCCACTCCATCTTCAACTTCGTAGTTCACTTCCTGAAAAGACATGGCGTTTCCCTATGTTTCTTATGCGTTGGGGCGCTGGCCCTGGATGGTAATCCGGTGCATCAGACGCCGCTGGCCATGATAGTCGTTCAGCGCGAAATGTTGCGTACAACGATTGTCCCAAAACGCCATGGCACCGGGCCGCCATTGGAAACGGTGAGTAAATTCCGGCCGTGCCGCATGCTGCAGCAGATAATGCAGCAGGGGCGCGCTTTCTTCTTCGGTCATATTGGCGAAGCGGGTGGTGAAGCCGCCATTGACGTAGAGATGTTTGCGTCCCGAATCCGAATGGGTACAGACCACCGGATGTTCGACCTCCTTCAAGGCGATCTCAGATAGCTTGAACTTGGCGTCGCGTCCTTCGTTGGACGCATAAGCATCGGGACCGAAGGCACGGGCGCCGCTGTGTATCGCCTTTAGGCCATCCAGCATCTTTTTCATACCGGGCGAAAGCGCTTCATAGGCCGCGTACATGCAGGCGAACAGGGTATCGCCGCCATGCTCGGGCAATTCCTTGGCATACAGCATGGAGCCCATGGCGGGATCTTCATCGTAACTGTGATCGGTGTGCCAGCCGCCGCCGATGTTCTGGGTATCGCCGGGTTCCTTGCGGACCTGGGCAATTTCCGGATAGCCCTCGACGCTCTCAAAGAACTTATTGACGTCAACGCCGCCAAAACGCCGGGCAAAGGCCAAATGCTGTTCCGGCGTCAGATCCTGATCCATGAAAAAGACCACGCCCTGATCGAAAAACACCTCTCGAACCGCGGCCATGGTGCTGTTATCCATTTCAGCACCCAGATCCAAACCATGGATTTCAACGCCTAGCGCGCCGGAAACCCGCCTGATCTCCATTCCTTGCCCCATGTTTCCCCTCTCCTTTTCCTAGGCCGCCTTGCCATAAAATCCTTCACCCTTGGCAGCCATGTCGCGCAGCAGTTTCGGCGGACTGAAGCGGGGGCCGTGGGCCTGGGCCAAACGGTCGCATTCGGCGACGAAATCCTCGATACCGATGGTATCCACCAGACTCAGCACGCCGCCCCGGAAGGGCGGAAAACCCCAGCCCATGATCGAGCCCACATCGGCGTCGCGCTTTTCGGTCACCACGCCCTCTTCCATACAGCGGGCGGTTTCCACGGACTGGATGTACATCAGGCGTTTCTTGACGTCTTCCACATCCGGTTGTTCCGCCGCCGCCGGGCAAAGATCGCCAAGACCCGGCCACAGACGCTTGTCACCCTTCTCGGGGTAGTCATAAAACCCCTTGGCGGTCTTGCGGCCCAGACGGCCCAGAACCTCGACCAACTGGCGGACCAGATCGTCGCCGGGAACGGCAATATAGTCGTCACCCATATCCTCCTGGGTCTGCTTGCCGATTTTATACATCAGGTCGATCGAAACCTCGTCGGCCATGGCCAAAGGACCGACCGGCATGCCCGCCATCTTGCCGGCATTTTCGATCATCGCCGGCGCCACGCCATCGGCCAACAGGGCCAGGCCCTCGCGCACATAGGTGCCGAACACCCGGGAGGTATAGAAACCACGGGAGTCATTGACCACGATGGGCGTCTTGCGGATCGCCTTGACATAGTCGATGGCCACCGCCAGGGCCTCATCACCGGTTTCCTTGCCCATGATGATCTCCACCAAGGGCATGCGGTCCACCGGCGAGAAGAAATGCAGGCCGATGAAGTTATCGGGCCGGGACGATGCCTCGGCCAGCCCGGTAATGGGCAGCGTCGAGGTGTTGGACGCGAAAACGATCCCATCACCGGTGACGGCAAGGGTTTTTGCGGTGACGTCGGCCTTGACCGCGCGATCCTCGAACACCGCCTCGATCACCATCTCGCAGCCGGCCAGATCGTTGAAATCCGTCGTCGCATGAATACGGGCCAGGGTCGCCTCGCCTTTATCCTTGTCCATGCGGCGGCGGGAGACCCGCTTCTTGATCAGTTCTTCCGCATGCGCCTTGCCCTTGTCGGCGCCGGCCTGTTCCATATCCAGCAAAACCACGTCCAGGCCGGCCATGGCGGTGACATAGGCAATGCCCGCGCCCATCATGCCGGCACCCAGAACGCCGATCTTGGTCAGTGCCGCGGCCGGGATATCCTTGGGCCGGCCCGCGCCCTTGCCGGCCTCGGTCATGGCAAAGAACAGCCGGATCATGTTGCGGCATTCCGGCGTGGTCGCGGTGGCGATGAGATAGCGGATCTCGATCGTCAGGCCGGTGTCGATATCAACCTGACAGCCCTCGAAGACACAGGACATGATGTTCCGTTGCGCCGGGTAGTTGCCGTAGGTGCGTTGATGCAGCATGGCGTTGCCGGCGGCGAAGGCCTGCTGGCCCATGGGCGATTGCACCGCACCGCCCGGCATCTTGAAGCTTTTCTTGTCCCAGGGCTGCACCTTGGTTTTTTGTCCATCGCCCAGGATCCAGGCCTTGGCCGCGGCCAGCAGCTCATCCGCCGGCACCGTTTCGTCGACCATGCCCATGTTCAGGGCGGCCTGCGGCGCCAACTCCCGCCCTTCCAACATCAGGGGCAGAGCCTGTTGCATGCCGATCATGCGGGGCAGCCGCTGTGTGCCGCCGCCGCCCGGCAGCAGACCGATCTTGGCCTCGGGCAGGCCGATCTTGATCTTCGGATCATCGGCGGCGATACGGTGATGGCAGGCTAGGCAGATCTCGTAGCCACCGCCCAGGGCGTGACCGTTGATGGCCGCAACGAATGGCTTGCCGCTCTTTTCCATGCGCCGGAAGATGCCGTGCAGCACGCGCATGAACTCTTCCAGCATTTTCACATCACCATCGCCCATGACGGACAGATCAGCGCCAACCAGAAATTCCTTGTGGGCGGAGGCGACGATCACGCCTTTGACATCCTCGTCGGCAACGGCCTTTTCCACCGCCTCGGCATAGGCCGTCATGGTCTCGACATTCATGACGTTCATGGGACGGTTGGAAACGTTCCAGGTGATGGTGGCGACGCCGTCGCCATCCACGTTGTAGTCCATCATCGTACTTATCCTTGAGAGTTGGGCCTAAAGCCGCTCAATAATTGTTGCCGTGCCCATGCCCGCACCGACGCACAATGTGGCCAGCGCGGTGCTCTTGCCCGTGCGTTCCAATTCATCCAGGACCGTGCCCAGGATCATGGCGCCCGTGGCGCCCAGGGGATGGCCCATGGCGATGGCGCCGCCGCAGACGTTGATTTCATCATGATCGATGTCAAGAGCCTGCATGAAGCGCAGCACGACGGCGGCGAAGGCCTCATTCAATTCCCACAGATCAATATCGCCCTTCTCCATGCCGGCACGCTTGAGGGCTTTTTCCGCCGCCAGGGACGGCCCGGTCAGCATGATCGTCGGCTCGGAGCCGATGGAGGCAAAGCTGCGGATACGGGCACGTGGGGTCAGGCCCAGTTTCTCGCCCATCTCCTTGGTTCCCAGCAACATGGCGGAGGCACCATCGACGATGCCGGAGGAATTACCCGCATGATGCACGTGCTCGATCTTCTCGATTTCCGGATAACGTTGGATCGCCACGGAATTGAAGCCGAACTGTTCGCCGTGATTGATGAACGAAGGCTCCAGCGACGCCAGGGACTGCATATCGGTCTCGGGCCGCATGTGCTCGTCATGATCCAGAACAGTCGTGCCGTTGATATCCACCACCGGCACCACGGCATCCTTAAAGCGGCCTTCGTCCCAGGCCCGCTGGGACCGCTTCTGGCTTTCCACCGCATAGCTGTCCACGTCATCGCGGGAGAAGCCATACTTGGTGGCCACAAGATCGGCGGAGATGCCTTGCGGTACGAAATAGCTGCGGAAGGCCACCGCCGGATCGGTCGGCCAGGCGCCACCGTCGGAGCCCATGGGCACGCGGCTCATACTTTCGACGCCGCCGCCGATCGCCATCTCCGACTGGCCCGACATGATCTGCCCAGCGGCGATATTCACCGCCTCCAGCCCGGAGGCGCAGAACCGGTTGACCTGGGCGCCCGCCGTGCTTTCGGCATAGTCGGAATTGATCACGGCAACGCGGGCAATATCGGCACCCTGTTCACCCACCGGCGCGACGCAACCCATCATGACGTCCTCGACATTGGCGGTATCGAGATCGTTGCGGTCACGGATCGCCCTGAGAGCGGTCGAGGCCAGTTCAATCGGCGTCACCGAATGCAGCGCGCCGCTGGACCGTCCCTTGCCCCGTGGAGTGCGCACGTGGTCGTAAATATAGGCATCCGCCATGTCGGTATTCCTTCCTATCTCGTCAGATCCAGCGCCCGTTGGGTTCCGCTGTCAGGATCCGTCCATCTCTTCGAAACGCTTGTCCATATTGTATTGGCTAAGGGCATAGACCGCCCAAATCGCCGCCGGCACCCAGCCGATCAGGGTGCACTGCAGGATCAGGCAAATGATGCCGGCAAATACGCGGCCTATAGTAATAAACAAAAGCCACGGCAACAAAAGTGCGATCAAAAGCCGCATGATACATATCCCCAAAAGATCGGCGCGGAGCCAACGCATGGCCCCGCGCACAAAACCTCAACAACCGAAATCAGAGTCGCGTCGAACCCTATTCGAAAATAAT
Organism: uncultured Rhodospirillaceae bacterium; assembly: GCA_964631725.1. Taxonomy (GTDB): domain Bacteria; phylum Pseudomonadota; class Alphaproteobacteria. The sequence goes on from CAZVYX010000003.1 coordinate 93,047, forward strand.
TTCGACGCGCCGATTACGTTTTTCCTTCTTGCCGTCCTTGGTCGGGACCAACGGCTTCATCTCGCCATGGGCCGAGGGATGCAGGGCCCAGCGCGGAACCTTCATATCCAACAGGAAGGAGGAAACCGTATCCAACCGCCGACGCGACAGCGCCTGATTGTATTTCGCGTTGCCCGACATATCAGCATGGCCGGTAATGCTCATACCCGTTGATTTGATCAAGGCAAATTCCGCCGCCGCCTTGCGCAGCGTCCGCTGTGATGCCGTGTTCAGCTTGGAGCTGTTGAAATCAAAGAAGACGATATAGATGCCGTCCACGTCCGGTGCCTCCGGCGCCCTGGGCTTGGCCGCCATCATCGGCTTCTTCATGGCCATCTTGGCCATGGGCTTCGGCGCCATCGCTTTTTGCAAATTCGCGAGCGACTTTTCGAAACTCGCCCTGCAGGCCGCGATGTCCTTGGGTTGGAAGTTCTCTTCCTGCTCCTGCATCCAGCAATCGAAATTGACCTGAGCCTGGGCCGCTAGCCGGGCGAAATTCTCGCGCCCGCCCTGGGCCAGCGCGATCATCAATTTGCCACGGGCCCGGCGCAAATCGTCGACCTTGTCGGCCGGCAGCATACGCGCCTTGAAACCTTCAGGCTTGACCTTGGTGTCTTTTTTTGCCGCCGCCGCCGACATGGCGCGCGTGGCGAACCGGTCAGAATCTTCGTAGTCGCCTTCCTTGTACTCCATCGACGACAACTTGATATAGCCGTTGACCAGATTAAAGTTGAATGGCGTCTTGACGCCATCCGCCATTTTCGCCTTTTCCAGTTGCGTGCCGACGCACGCCGATAGCGTCACGGCCGCGACCAGTGTAATCGCTGAAATCCTGATGATGTTCACAGCCATCCCCTCTTTTTCATTAGGTTCACATTCACGTTTCTTATCAGATATATCGACATGGCTAAACCACCCTCGCCAACCATGTCTTGGAACTAGCAATGCATAACACGAAGTATATAGTGCAAATGTGTCCTACGTCACTCCAAACCTTCAACAATTGTTCCCTCCGGCAGGTCCCGCCAGTCTTCCACCAGACGGCGGGATATGGAGTCTTCCGGCGGCAGAATGATCTTTTCCTCGGCCAAGGCGCGGTCGATATCGTCGCGGCTGAACCAGGCCGCTTCGCTGATCTCCTCGCCATCGACCTTGATCGCCGGATTGGTGGCGCGGGCCCAGAAACCCATCATCAGGGAGGAGGGAAATGGCCAAGGCTGCGAGGCGCGGTACAACACCTGGCCGGTGAGGACACCAACCTCTTCCGCCACCTCCCGGCGCACCGCGTCTTCCAGGGTTTCGCCCGGTTCGACAAAGCCGGCCACGGTTGAGAACCGGGGAATGCTGATCGTCGCGCGGCGGGCCAGCAAACAGCGCTCGCCATCGATAACCAAGGTGATAACGGCGGGATCGGTGCGCGGGAAATGCAGCCGTCCGCATCCCTTGTCCAGGCAGCGCCGGGCATGGCCGGCCCGTTCCGACACGGTCTGGCCACCGCAGCGGCCGCAGAACTGGTGATCACCATGCCAGACCGACATACCACGCCCGAACGCCAGCATGGCGGCCATCCGGTCCGAAAGATTCATGGCGACATCGCGCAGATCATGGGCCGTTCCGGGCAGCGCATTCGCCAGGCCGGCCTCGGTCAGGGCGGAAATATCAATGGTGAAATGCGCCGTATCATCAAGGATGCCCAACAATACCGTCTGCTCCAGCGCGCCAATTCTCGCCGCCGCCGCCGGCGTCAGGGTGATGGGATGCTTTTCATCTTCGAACAGGAAACGATGGCGCCAAATGGGGTAAACCCGGCTATCAGCGGCGGCCAGACGTCCGGCCAGCCAATCCGGGTCTTCCCGCCATTCCGCCGCGCGGTCAAAATCACCATCCGCATAGCGCATGTTGCTTGTCATCTTGGATCCGGTCCTTGCTGCTGAAAATCCCGCCGCCGCTCTTCTAACACGGCCGCTCCTGCCAGGGTCAGGGAAAAACTTCCCAAGCAAATCACATTCGGCCTATATAGGCCGTAATCAAATTACAGCCATCGCAGCAATAGAAACGTGAGTGTGCGTCATGAAAACCAGAATTACCGAACTCTTCGGCATCGAACATCCAATCGTCCAGGGCGGCATGCAGTGGGTCGGCCGGGGCGAACTGGTCGCCGCCGTGGCCAACGCCGGCGCCCTGGGCTTCATCACCGCCCTGACCCAGCCGACGCCGGAAGATCTGAGCAAGGAAATCGCCCGCACCCGGGAAATGACCGACAAGCCGTTTGGCGTCAACCTGACCATTCTGCCAACCCTGAACCCGGTACCCTATCAGGAGTACGTCGACGCCATCGCCGATAGCGGCGTCAAGATCGTCGAGACCGCCGGGCGCAGCCCCGAACCCTTCATGCCCACCTTCAAGGACAACGACATCAAGGTGATCCACAAATGCACCTCCGTCCGGCACTCGGTGAAGGCGGAGTCGGTGGGCTGTGACGCGGTCAGTGTCGATGGTTTCGAATGCGCCGGCCATCCGGGCGAAGACGATATTCCGGGCCTGATCCTGCTTCCCGCCGCCGCCGACAAATTGAACATACCGTTCATTGGCTCGGGCGGCTTCGGCGATGCCCGCGGCCTGGTCGCGGCCCTGGCCCTGGGCGCCGACGGCATCAACATGGGCAGCCGTTTCATGTGCACCAAGGAAGCGCCGGTACACCAGAACGTCAAGCAGGCCATGGTCGATGCCAGCGAATTGCAGACCCAGTTGACCAACCGCACCCTGCGCAACACCTCCCGCGTCTTCAAGAACGAGGTCGCCGGCAAGGTGGTGGAAATCGAACGGGAGAAAGGTCCTGATCTGAAGATCGAGGATCTGGCGGAGTACCTTTCCGGCAAGCGCGGCAAGGTCGTGTTCGAGGACGGCGATGTGGACCACGGCATCTGGTCCGCCGGCATGGTGGTCGGCCTGATCAACGACATCCCAAGCTGCGCCGAACTGGTCAGCCGCATCGTCGCCGAAGCCGAGGATATCATCGCCAAGCGCCTGGCCGGCTTTGCCGCATAGCCGACCAGGATTTTGATCGACGAAATCACCACATTTCCGGATGTGGCCTGGTCTGTATTTCGGCGACAGATCAACATTCGGCGATGGCGTCTAATGTACGGCCTTTTCCTCGCCGGCCCAGAATGGTTCCCGCAACTGCGCCTTTAGAATCTTGCCGGCGCCCGACAGCGGCAGGGGCTCGGCCCTGAATTCGACGGAGCGGGGGCATTTGAAGGCGGCGATCAGGGTATGGCAATGATCGATGATCGCCTGCTCATCGGCCTCCTGGCCATCGTGCAGGCGGATGATGGCGTGCACCTGCTCGCCCCATTTTTCGTGGGGAATGCCGATCACCGCGCATTCGGCAACGGCTTCGTGCTGATATACCGCGTCCTCCACTTCCGCCGAATAGACGTTCTCGCCGCCGGAGATAATCATGTCCTTGACCCGGTCGACGATGAAGACAAAGCCTTCCTCATCCATGCGGGCGCCGTCGCCGGTGTGCAGCCAGCCGTTGCGCATGGCCTGGGCCGTCATCTCCGGCTGTTGCCAATAGCCCAGCATGACATTGTCGCCGCGGGCGCAAAGCTCGCCAACTTCGCCCGGCGCCACCTCATTGTCATCCTCATCGACGATTTTCAGTTGCACACCCATGATCGCCTGCCCGCAGGAGCCAAGCTTGCCCGTCGGCGTATCGGGGACATGGCGGGCGGGATCCAGGATTGTCAGTATGGGTGCTGCTTCCGTCTGGCCATAGGCGTGATGGAAGCGGGTATTGGGCATCACCTCCATGGCCCGGCGAACCACCGCCTCGGGCATGGGCGAAGCGCCGTACATCATGTCGATCAGTGAGGACAGATCGAATTTCTCCACATCCGGATGATGCACCGCCATATTGACCATGGTCGGTACCCAAAGGGTGACCGAGACCTTGTGATCCTGGACCGCGCGCAGGGCCGCCTCCGGCTCGAAACCGGGAATAATGACGGAGGTCCCGGCGGCGGTGGCGATGGCATAGGTACAGGTGCCATCGGCGATGTGGAACATCGGCGCGGCATGCAGATAGACCGAATTGTTGCGGTAGCCCACCGTCGGCGCGAACTGCAGGGCATTGAAGAGCACGTTGTTCTGGCTCAGCATCACGCCCTTGGAACGTCCCGTGGTGCCGCCGGTATAAAGCAAAATCGCCATGTCATCGCTGCTGCTTTCCGCCGCCGCCCTGGCGCTCTGACCGTCGAGCAGGCCTTCGAACGACAGCATGCCTTCGGGCGCGGGCCCATCGCCCAGGAAAACCACGTGTTTGACGGTTTCCAACTGGTCCTGGATCTTCGGCAGCATGGGCACAAAGGTTTCGTCAACCATCAACACCGTGGCGCCGGAATCATTCAGCCAGAATTCGATTTCCGGCGGCGCCAGGCGGGTATTGATGGGCACCAGGACAAAACCGCCCCAGGGCACGCCGAAATAGCTTTCCATGTAACGGTCGTTGTTCAGCGACAGCACCGCGACCCGGTCGCCGCCCTGCAGGCCCAGGTTCGTCAGGCCCGCCGCCAGTCTGGCGATACGCTCACCGAATTGCTGCCAACTGTGTTGACGGCCGGCAAAAATGGTGGCCGTGCCGCCGCCGTTAACCTGCATGTTGCGCAGGATTGTGCTGGAAATTTTCATCTGTCTACGACTCCAAATCTATTGCGCGCAGCATATCCAGGAGCTCGTCAATTTGCCATCCGTTTTGCGCCCAAAACTAGATTCGGCTGTCCAGGTTGAGCTTCATTATATCGGCGATATCAAGCACCAGGCCGATTTCGTTGAGGAAGGTTTGCACATGCACCGGGTCGGTCATGGCGTGCGCCAGAGAGGCCGTTTCGAACAGGTCCCAGCCAGGCACCACCAGCAGGAAACGGCCCTCGGCGAAGGCGAAGCGTAGCCGTTTGGAGGAACCGATCAGATCCGACAAGGCCACCATGCGCTCCATAAAGGCCGGCGTCAGCAGATAGCGGCTTTCCACCTCGTCGGTGCCATAAACTTCGAAGCGGTCTTCAAAGGCCCGGTCCTCGAGCCGAATACGCTGCTCGCTACGCCAGCTTCCCTTCAACAGATTGCCGACCAGGCCCCGGTCCGACATGGCGATGGTGCGGCCCTGGAAACGCTTGCGGTAAGTGAATTGCAAGAGCGCGCCGTTGAAAACCGCGGCCCGCCGCCGCCTGGCCCCAGCGCCCCGATAGACATAGGCAACGGCCTCGGCCATGTACATGTCCACTTGCTCCCGCCGGCCCCGGAAAGCCTCCCTGATTTTCGCTTCCGTGTGGCTGGGGATCAGGTCCAGCTTTTCATACGGGCTCAGATCCGCCGGCTTTTCCTCGGCTTCATGGCTGAGGCGAAAGAAATTGCAAAGATGGCCGATCATGAAGCCCTTGATATCGTCGCGCAGGCTGAAGCCCTTGCCGAACGCCACGGCAAGAACCAGCAGCCAGGCCAAGAGATCAATCCAGCCCAAAACGCCACCCCAGAAGCCTTCGCCGAAGGGTACCAGGCCGTCCAGGCCCAGGGTGACCGCCGCCATGATGGGCAGCCCGATCACCAGCACCTTGGTACGGAACCGCAAAGCTTCCTTGCGCCGGTCTTCCTGTTTTTCCAGCCAGGCAGCGATATTGTCGCGGTAGAAGGCGTTGAAGCCGCGAAGATGCGGCAGGCTCTCGTCAAAGCGGCCCACGCCCTGGCCTGCACCCAGTTGCAAGCGGCGGTGCGCATCGACGCGGCGGGCGCTGAACGGGCCGCCGATATAGCGCTCCAGGAACGGCGTCAGATTGCGGGCCAGTAGGCCCGGCGCGCCCGGCTCCGGCCGGCGGGTCAGGAAATGGCCGAGAACGAACAGGGCGCCGCCAAACAGGCCGCCTATCAAAAGGGTGGGGATGGTAACGAATTGCAGCTGCGTCGGATCCGCCGAGGCGAGGGGCTGGGGATAACGCATGATCGCGGCGACCGCAATGGCGGCCCAGAAACAGCCGCCGATAACCTTCAAGCCGCGCCCGAAGGTGACACGCACGGTGGGTGCGGCCACCGCCATACCCATCAGGGCGAAGAACAACAGCAAGCCGATACCGCCGCCGATATTGGCGCCCATCTCCCGGCCAAACGGGATGAAAAGGGCCAGCGCCAGGGCTAACAAAGCGGCCGCCCAGGCTGCGAAACCTACCCCAATGCGGAGCAGAATCACGACGAATTATCCGGCCGCGCCATCCTGCTGGCCGGGCAGGTATTGTGCCGCATCGATGTTTTCCCTGTCGGCGGGGTCCTCGATCTCGAAATAGGGCATGGCCTGCACATTGGCCTTTTCCGCGATCATGCTGCCGGGGAAGATCTGCACCGCGTTGTTGAGCGCCGTGACGGCGGCATTATAGGTGCGCCGGGCAGCCGCGATATGGCCCTCCACCTCTTCCAGGGTGCCCATGGCGCGGGTCACCACGCCGTCGGCCTTCAGGTCGGGATAGTTTTCCGCTACCGCCATCAGGCGCCCGAGCATACCGCTTAGGGCACCGGCGGCGTTCAGGTGGCTTTGCACCTGTTCGGGGTCCTTGTGGTCGTAGGGCTGCTCCGACTGCGCGCGCAGCGCGGCAATGGCCTCGAATAAGGGCTTTTCATGCTGCAAGTAACCGCCCGTGAGCTGCAGGATATTGGGCAGCAGGTCATGGCGTTTCTTCAGTTGCACATCGACCAGGGACAACCCTTCCTGGGCGCCGTTGCGGCGGCGGATGATGGCGATGTACCAGGCATAGGCAATGGCGGCGACGGTGACCAGAAACCAAAATATCGTGCTCATTGTATTACTCCGGCGGGAACCGGCACGACGCCGGTCATTTGCCATAATGTAGCGCCTGGCCTTAACAAACGCTTACGGAATAGGGCAGCGGAAATCCGCCTTGAGCTTTCACGATACAGCTTATGGCCATGGCCTCATCTCTTACGGCAGATCCAAGAAACTGGCGACAGGCCGGAACCGTTCACCGCGTACTCTATTGTCAATGCTGAGACCCAACGAGGTGGATTGCGTCTATTCAGACGACGCCACTCAGGCGGCGTTCTCGCCCGCGTCTTCACGCCGGGGCAGCGTCCAGTTGGGGCGGATGAAATGGCAGGTGTAGCCGTGGGGGATACGCTCCAGATAATCCTGATGTTCCGGCTCCGCCGCCCAGAAATCACCGACCGGTCTGACCTCCGTCACCACCTTGCCCGGCCATAGGCCCGAGGCATCCACGTCCGCGATGGTGCGTTCCGCCTCCGCCCTTTGGGCCTCGTCCACATAGTAGATGCCCGAACGGTACGAGGGGCCCATGTCATTGCCCTGGCGGTTGGAGGTGGAGGGATCGTGGATTTGAAAGAAGAACTCCAACAGCGTCCGGAAGCTGATCTTGTCGGGATCAAAAATAATCTCGATGCCTTCGGCATGGCTGCCGTGATTGGGGTAGGTGGCGTTGGGAATATCGCCGCCCGTGTATCCCACGCGGGTATCGATGATGCCCGGAAGCTTGCGGATCAAATCCTGCATGCCCCAGAAACATCCGCCGGCCAATACGGCGCGTTCGCTGTTTTTGCCCATGAGTTGTATCCCCTTTTTGATTAGATATCTCCCGATCCCGGCCATCTATTGCGCTGCGTCCGATAATTCCGGCGCCGGCGCAAAGACATACGGTGCCATGCTCGCTTGGGCGGCGGCACGCAGTTCGTGCCATTTGGCGGGGCCGCCATAATAGGCCAGGCTGCCCGGTTCCGCCTTGCCTTCGCCATTATAGTACGAAACACAGTCCCGTAGCGGCCGGGTATTCAAATCAGCCAGGCGGCAATGCTCGGCATATTCGATCTCCGAATCCGGCGTGATGTCGACCCGGCCAGCACCTCTCTCCCGCAAGGTGCTGAGCATCCAGACGACGTAATCCGTATGCGCCTCGATCCCACGGGTGAAATTGAACTGGCCGCCACCGCCCTGGGGGCCCGACATGACCAACAGATTGGGAAAGCCTTGGCTGTGCAGACCCAGGAAGGTTTTCGTGCCCTCGTCCTGCCACTTTTGCCGCAGGGTGCGCCCATGCTGCCCGATGATCATCTCGAACGTGGCCGTCGCCATCCACTGAAACCCGGTGGCGTAAATCAGCACATCCAGGGGATATTCCACGTCTTCGTGGACAACACCGTGGCTGTTTATCTCGCTTACCCCGACCGGCGCGGTATCGACCAGGGTAACGTGGGGTTTGTTGAAGGTGGTCAGGAACTCGTCGTGAAAGGCCGGCCGTTTGCAGCCGTATGTGTAGTAAGGCTTCAACGCGGCAGCTGTTTTCGGATCTTCAACGGTAGCATCAACGCGGGCACGGATCTGTTCCATGATCCGGAAATTGCTGTCGAGCTGTTTCGCCATCAACTCTTCCGGTGACAGTTTCCTGGCATGTATCTTGCGCACTTTGTAATCGGTGACCTTGCCCGAGAGGAAGTCGTCATTGCCCTTCAGGGCCGTCCTGCCCGAGGATATCGTTGCCAGCCTTTCGCGCCGGGCACGCGACCAGCCCGGTTCCTTCTTCCAGGCCTCGATTTCCTCTGCTGTTGTCTCGCGTTGGTCGCGGACGTCGATGGACGAGGGCGTGCGTTGGAAGACATACAGTTCCTTGACGATTTTCGCGATTTCGGGAATGACCTGCACGGCGGTGGCGCCGGTGCCGATGATGCCCACCCGCTTGTCCTTCAGGTCCACATTGTAGTCCCAGCGCGAGGTGTGGAAGGCGTCACCCTGAAACGTCTCCATGCCGTCGATCCTGGCAAGGCGTGGCGTCGTCAGGATACCGTTGGCCAGGACGAGATAGCGGGCGCGCATTTTGTCGCCGCGGTCCGTCGTTACGATCCAGCGGCCCGTGGCCTCGTCCCAGGTGCTTTCGCCGACGTTGGTGTGAAACAGGCAACGTTCGTAGAAGCCGTATTCTTCCGCGATCTTCTGACAGTATTCCAGAATTTCGAAACCGGAGGCAAACTTCATCGTGGGGAAATATTCCATCTCCTCCAGCAGCGGCAGGTAGCTGTAGGATTCCACGTCGCAAGCGATGCCAGGGTATCGGTTCCAGTACCAGGTACCGCCGACGTCTCCGCCCTTCTCGCAAAAACGGACGTCACGAAAGCCGGCCGCCTGCAGCTTGTACCACAGCAACAGACCGGCGAAGCCGGCGCCGACCACCAGGATTTCGCATTCGTCGCTCAAGGCTTCCCGTTCGACGGGCGCCGCCGAATAGACATCTTCAAGATATTTGCTGAACGCGCCTTCCATCGCCATGTAGTCGGCTGCGCCCTGCCGCGCCTCCTTGAATTCACGGTACTTTGCCTGTTCCTCGGCGTTGAAAACAGCGCCCGGCGGTGGCGGCGGAAGTGTCTTAAGCGCCTCGTCGTCAATCACCGAGTAGCCCTTGCCGGCGATGTTGGCGGCGGCCTTGGAGGCGCGAGTGTTGAAAACCTTCAGCCCGGTTTCTGGATCTGTTCGAATCGGCAAACTCATATCCCCATACTCTTTTCCCCAAATTACAGGTACCAAGTATAGGAGCGATGATTGCGCTGTCCAGTAGGCGTACCCCTGATTGGGGATTGCGATTTTCCGCTCGGACCGGCACATTGCGCGCCCGTTAGGTTTTCGTGATGGAGGAAACATTGGATATAGGACAGATGCGCGTCGACTTGGCGGCGTCCCTGCGTTGGGCCGCCCGGCTTGGCCTGAACGAAGGGGTCGACAATCACTTTTCCATGGCGGTGGCGGGCGATGACGGCGTCGTGCACGGCGATAGGTTTCTGATCAATCCCTATGGCTGGCATTGGTCCGAAATCACCGCGTCCTCCCTGGTTCTCTGCGATGCCGAGGGCAAGGTTCTGGAGGGCGACAACGAGGTCGAAGATACCGCCTTCTATATCCACAGCCGGGTGCACCTGACCTGTCCCGCCGCCACCGTCGCCATGCATACCCATCAGCCGCAAGCCACCGCCCTGACCCTGCTGGATGGCGGGCGGCTGGAAATGTGCGAGCAAAACGCCCTGATGTTCGATGAGCGCATCGCCTACGATGACGAATACGAGGGCCTGGCCCTAAGCGCCGAAGAGGGCGATCGCCTGGCGCAGAAATTGGGCAACCGCAGCCTGTTGATGATGGCCAGTCACGGCGTCATGGCCGTGGGGCCATCCGTGGCCGATGCCTTCAACGACCTTTATTACCTTGAACGCGCGGCGGAGTTTCAGATTTTGGCCCGCTCCACCGGTGGCAAGCTGCGCACGATTTCGCAGGAGGTGCGTGACAGGGTGCGCCAGCAGATGGGCGTTGAACGGTCCAAGGTGGCTGAGCGGCACTTTGCCGCCCTGAAGCGGATTCTGGACCGGGAAGAGCCGGAATACCGGAACTGATCATGGTCTACGATCCGCTCGCCCGTCTGCTGCATTGGCTCATGGCGCTGTTGCTGATCATCATGTTCCTGTTCGGCATGCAGATGGAAGACCTGACTCTGGCGGAGCGGCGGGAGGCGTTGCCCATGCATGCCAGCATGGGCTTGTTACTACTGCTGCTGGCGCTGTTTCGCCTGTTCTGGCGGCGGCGCCATCCCGCACCGCCCTATCCCGACAGCATGAGCCCAGCTCAACAGAAATGGGCCAATGGCACGGTGCATGGTTTCTATCTGTTGATGATCCTGCTGCCCATCGCGGGGTTTCTGCATGCGGCCAGCTACGTGGATTTCGAGGTGCATGCCTTTGGTGTTTTGAACCTGACCACGCTGCTGCCGTCGGGCGAGACGCTGACCGGGGTGTTTCACGTCATCCACGGCAGCTGCGCCTGGTTGCTGGCATTGCTGGTGATCGGACACCTTGGCGCCACCTTGAAGCATGCCTTTATCGACCGGGATGAGATCCCGGCCCGCATGATTCCGTTCCTGAAAAATCCCAAATAGCGGCGCCTTAGATAACGCCGCTCTGCTCCAACAGGCGGCGGTGGGCCTGCAGACTGTCGGTGATCATCAAGGCTGCCTGGACCGCGTCCCGGCCCGCTTCGCCGTTGACCGCCGGAGTTTCCCGGTTTCGCACGCAGCGCACGAAATCCGCTATTTCATGGGCCAGGGCGTCGGCTTCCTCGAAACTGAATTCCTCGGTTTCGATGTTGGGAATGCCGGGGAACATCTCGCCTTCGCCCTTGCGCCTTGACGTCACCTTGCGCTGAGCCAGATCGGCGACCAGATAGGTGTCGGGCTGGAAGATCCGCATGCTGCGCTCGGTCTTCAGGCTGACCCGGCTGGCGGTCAGATTGGCGGCGCAGCCGGAGCCGAAGCCCAGGCGGGCCGAGACGATATCCTCGCCCTCGGACACCACCGCCGCGCCCACGGCATCGACGGAAATCAAGGGCGCTCCCACCAGGGCCATGATCAGGTCGATATCGTGGATCATCAGATCCAGCACCACATTGACGTCCTTGGCCCGGGGCTGAAACGGCGCGATACGGTTGGCCTCGATAAACAGCGGCTTCGTGACCCGTTCGGCCAGGGCAAAGTAGGCGGGGGAAAACCGCTCCAGATGCCCCACCTGCAGGGTCAGGCCCCTGGCCTTGGCCGTGGCGACCAGGGCATTGGCGCTGTCCACGGTCTCGGTGATCGGTTTCTCCACCAACAGATGCAGGCCCATTTCCAACAATTCCAGGCCAACCTGGTGATGCAGGCTGGTGGGCACGGTCAGCGATACCGCATCGGCCAGACCGGCCAGTTCGCGATAGTCCCGCAGGGCCCGGCAGTTCAACTCGGCCGCGACCTCCGCCCCGCGTTCGGCATCCTGGTCAACCACGGCAACCAGATCGACGTCGTCCATGGCGGCGTATTTTTGCGCATGCAGGCTGCCGAAATGACCGACCCCGACCACGGCAACAGCTAAACGTTCAGGCATACCTTCGCCCCGTTCCATTCAGTGTTTGATTGTTCGATGCCTACCCCATGGAAGCGCCGGCGCAAAGCCTAATTTGCCATGAATATGTTCGAAGGGTTGGGCCGGGCGGCGATGCGAGAGCAGCAAGACTTGTACATATCGTGCTCCACCATAGAGCGGAGCCATCTCAAAGCTATATCGGTATCGGCGCGAAGGGAGAATTTTGCCTAGAGCAGGTCTCTTCAGGGCATGCTCGGATTCTTAAGAGAAAGAGCAATTGAACCAATCACTTGGTTCGCGAAAGCGGACCCAATTAATTGAAAATTGCTCTAGTTGATTTGTGGTAGCATGGACTCCTTCATGACTGATGCGAAACCAGACCCATCCAAACCTCGAAAAGGCCGGCGCGGCGGCCGCGAAGCGCGTGTCCGAAGGCGCCGGGAACCTTCGCGCGCGCAATCACCACATGGCCCCGAGGGAGGTGCCTATAAGCCGCTGTCGCAAGGCCAGTTGAAGCAGATCCTCGACAGCGCCCATCAACTGCTTGAGACCATCGGCATGGGCCTCTCCGGCGAGTTGCCCCCCGCTGCCAGGCAGATGCTGGAGAATGGCGCGCGCCTGAGCGAGCACGAACGGATCCTGATTCCCCGCGCCATGGTGGAGGATGCGGTGGCCAAGACGCCGTCATCGTGGACCTTGCATGCCCTCGATCCCGACCGCGCCATAGAGATCGCGCCGGGCCGGCCGCATTTCGGCACCGCGGGCGGCGCGGTCATGATCCTGGATGGCGAGAGCGGGAGATACCGCGAAACCGCGTTGCGGGACGTATACGACCAGGCGCGTCTGGTCGATACCTTGGCAAACATTCATTGGTGCTACCGCACACCGGTCGCGCGGGATATGGAAACCGCCGAATTGCTGGATATCAACACCGCCTATGCATTGCTGCGCGGCACCTCAATGCCGATTGGCCTTTCCTTGAGCTCGGTTGAGAATGTCAGGTCGGTGGTACAAATGTTCGACCTCGCACTTGGCCGCGAGGGACAATTCAAGCACACCCCGATCGCACATATGGTTCAGGGCGCCGGCGTGCCGCCGCTGCGGTTTTCCCATGGACGATGCCTGATCAAGGAGGAAGTCATCCGGCAAGGCTTTCCAATCATGGTTGCCTCGGCGCCGCAAGCGGGCGCCACTTCGCCGGCGGCGCTTGCCGGCTCCATCGTTCAGACCACGGCCGAGGTCCTGGCCGGCATCGTTTACGCCAATACCGTAGTGCCAGGTTGTCCGCTGACCTTCGCGGCGTGGCCATTCGTGTCGGATCTGCGCACCGGGGCCATGTCGGGGGGCTCGGGCGAGCAGGCTGTCCTGATGGCGGCGGCGGCTCAGGTCGCCTGTCATCTCAACATTCCGGCCAGTGTCGCCGCCGGCATGACGGATGCAAAACTACCCGATGCCCAGTCCGGCTTCGAGAAAGGCATCACCACCACCCTCGCGGGGCAGGCGGGCGCGGCGATGATCCACGAATCCGCCGGCATGCATGCGAGTCTGTTGGGCTGTTCGCTGGAAAGCTTCGTCATCGACGACGATATGCTTGGCAACGTATTGCGCACCATCGAAGGCTTCCACCTCTCCACATCGGCGCTATCGATTGAGACCATCGCCGATGTCAACATCGATGGCGCCGGCCATTATCTGGGGGAGGCACAGACCCTGGATTTGATGCAATCCGAGTACCGCTATCCAACTCTGAGCGACCGCCAGTCGATAACGGAATGGGAGGAAGATGACGCCCAGAGCGTGGCGGACCGGGCAAGGGCCTATACGAAACGCATATTGTCGAACCATCACCCGGCGCATATCCCGGACGAAACGGACGACAGAATTCGTGCGGCCTTCGATATCCGCCTTTCAAAGCAGGCGATTGGCCGGGGGTGAGACGCCTCGAACCGCGGCTTCCGCTGATTGCCCAGTATCAAGCAAGGCCGCATACGACAAAATCGCTCTAGCTGCGATAGCTCCGTGGCCGCGCCAGGACGGCATCCAGCAGGGACAGATCGCCCGGTTCTACAGTGTTGCCTTGCGGGAACGGCGGGCCCGGCTGCACGCCGATAAGCCGGCGCACGCGGTCGTCCTGATAGTAACAGTCGTAGATGCGGAACAGCAGCGCATCAAACGCCCGTGGATCGGTCCTGGAATATTCTTGCGCCAATGCAAGGCGGGCGGACAACGGCTGGTCGGAAAATTCGTCGTCGAAATGATTCACTATTGCCACGAGCGCGGGCATGAATTCGCCCGATTGTTCCAATACATAGGCCAGAAAATCCAATTCCGAGGCACTGGGCATTGTGCCATCTTCGCTGGCCGGCAGTACCGTATCAAGCAGCGCCGACAAACGCCGCAGCTGCGCGCTGTTCAATGGATGAGCCGTTGTAATCGCATCATTTGTCATGGACCTGGTTCCGGATCTTAATCAAACAAATTGGCAAGGTTCTTCTTCATGGTATCGGCAATGTACAGCGCAAGCGCCTGGATGGTGCTGGTCGGATTGACGCCGCCGCTGGTGACGAAGATGCTGCCGTCGACGACGAACAAATTCTTCACGTCATGGCTCCGCCCCCAGGAATTGACCACCGACGATTTTGGGTCATTGCCCATCCGTGCCGTGCCCAGCAAATGCCAGCCCGCCGGCCGCAATAAATCAACCGTATCGATCTTCCTGGCACCCGCCGCCTGCATCACCTCCCAGCCCCGTTCCAAACCATGGGCCAGCATCTTGCGGCTGTTCTCGCTGACCCGGTAGGTGATTTTCGGCGCCGGAATGCCGTTGGAATCCGTCAACTGGGGATCGAGCGTAACCGTGTTGCTTTCCTCCGGCAGGTCTTCGCAGACATTGACGATGGAGGCGATGTGGTCGAACTGTTCGCGAAATGCCTCGTGATGCCCCGGGCCCCACGGTATCTCACCCGAGGCGTGGCCCCGCATTGCCATCACCAGCGGGCCCGGGCCACGGGAAATCTGCATATTGTAGCCGCGTACAAAATCCCGGTCCCGGTCGGTTTCATAGAATTCCTTGCTGATGATACAGCAGGCCTGCGGGCCCTTGTGGCTGTCCAGCCGTTCCTCGAAGACGCCACGCACGACACTGATGGGGTGAAACATCAGGTTCTTGCCGACCAGACCGCTGCTGTTGGCAAGCCCGTCGGGAAATTGCGCTGACTTTGAATTCAGCAGGATGCGCGGCGTGCCCACACCATTGCAGGCCATGATCACGACCTCCGCCCCCTGGAAGTGCTCCCGGCCGTCGGCATCGTAATAGATCACGCCATCGGCCATGCCGTCACCGTTCATCGTCACCTCGCGCACCCGGCATCCCGTACGCAGCTCAACACCGCTTCTGATTGCCTGGGGCCAATAGGTGATGTCGGTGCTGGATTTGCCGCCCTGGGCACAACCCGACATGCATGTCCCAAGGTTTATGCATTTGTCCCGGCCGTCATAGGGCTGCGAAATGACGGCGCCATCGGACGGCCACCAGTGCCATCCAAGCTTGTTGTATCCCTTCGCCATGACCTCGCCCATAAGCCCCATGGGCAGGGGGGGCAGCGGCATTTCCTTCGGTGGATACATGGGATCCCCGGCCAGGCCGGAAACCCCCATCATGCGGTCGTTTTCAACGAAGTACGGCTGTAGCTGTTCATAATCGACGGGCCAGTCGTCGGCCACGCCATCCAGGGTTTTCACCTTGAAATCGGAGGGATGCAGACGCGGGAAATGGGCCGCATAAAGAATGGTGCTGCCGCCGACGCCATTGAAATTGACAACATCAATGGGCGAGTCGTCGCCATTGATGGGATAGTCCGTATCCAGCCCCCGCACGTTCGGGTCTATGGAATAGGCGCCAAACTGCTGCGCCTCCCAATTCCTGGCGGCCGTCGGATATTTTGACGATGATGTCCAATCACCCTGTTCCAGGCACAGAATGCGCATCCGCGTTTCGGCCAAACTCCATGCAACCGCGGCGCCGGAAGCGCCAGCCCCGATGATCAGAACATCCACCGGATCGTGATCGGACGCATTTTTCATGACTATTCCCTTGGCTCAAAAGGCATCGCGATGAGTATAGAACAAATACACCGGCATTCCCCTAATCATCGTGGGCGCCCGATCGGCCGTTCATTTGCGGCACGGTGTCGAGGCAACGGCACCTCCAAACGGACCGGTTGCAATCGAATTTCGACGCCCTGGCAAACCCCACTACTCTGAAAATGGCGCGCGGGATGCCCAACCCGGCCAAAACGGATTTCCGCGTCGCTCTCAAGAACCGCCATGGCATTGGAATTTTCACATTTCCGAGTTTGACCCGGAGCGCGCATTATTGCGAATTATCCAAATACTTGTTTTCGTCTTGTAGCCGGTGTTTGCCTTTGTCAGCTAACTTTGTCCCGCATCTACGCTGATCGTAAGTCCTTGGTCATATGAATGTCGTCGGGCTCTAATTCCATGAGTTCTGGAATGAGATCATCTGTTGGCGCGAATCCAAGGGATCGATAGAAATTCACCGCCGACCTGGATGGTGCCGCCGATACATAGATCCGATATGCACCAGCCTTTATCGATGCATCTTCCATTCTCTTCGTGATCAGTGTCGCTATCCCACTGCGTCGCTGAGCCCTGCTTACGTGAAGAAACGCAAGCTGGGCGACTTTTGGTCTAATCTCATATCGAATTATCCCGATGCCAATCATTCCGCACCCGTCAAACGCTCCGATTGCGTCCGCACCCGCTTTCATGTGGGCAAGGCAGAATTTTTTTGTGTCCTCAAGGGAATGGCCGCCGCCGCCATGCTGAAACCAATTGGGAACGTCGATATCCGCTTCCGTGGCAACCAGTTGGCCTTCACCAATCGAATAGGTGAGATCGATATGTTCAGACCGGTCAATTTCGGCAAGTCTCTCAATATCAGTGGCAGGCAGCCATTTCAGCTTCACCATATTACCTCTCTAGAAGAATCCCCGCGTCGACGCGGGCAAGAATATGTCCTCTGACAGCCACTTGGTTTGCCTTGAATACCCCTTAGGTTCCGAACACCGCCGTCGATCTGCCACCGTCGCAGGTGATCAGCGCGCCCGTGGTGTAGGCCGAGGCGCGGGAGGACAGGAAGATGGCGACGCCGGCGATGTCCTCGGGCATGCCGATGCGCTTGCGCGGGTTGCTTGCGCGGATGCGGTCGCCGTGGACGCGAATGGTTTCCGCCATCATCTGGCTTTGAAAGGCGCCCGGCGCGATGGTGTTGACCAGGATGTCGTCGGCCGCCAGCTTGGCCGCCAACACCTGGGTCAGGTAATGCAGCCCGGCCTTCGATGCCGCATAGGAATAGTTCTCGATCGACGGAATCATCATCGCATCGATCGAGCCGATGTTGATCACCCGGGCGGGCTCATCGGCACTGGCCGCCGCGCGCAGTTGCGGCAACAGGGATTTGGTCAGATAGAAGGGACCCTTGACGTTGGTGTTCATCACCTTGTCCCAGCCGGATTCGGGAAATTCCTCCAGCGGCGCGGCCCAGACCGCGCCGGCATTATTGACCAGGATGTCGAGCCTGTCCTCACGCCCGGCGATCTCGCCGGCGAGATATTCCGCCCCCGCCGCGCTGGAGATGTCGGCCGGGATCGAGATGCATTCACCGCCCTGCTCCGCCATCAGACGCTCGGCCGTGGCATCGCATACTTCCGCCTTGCGCGAGGAAATATAGACCTTCACGCCGTTGGCCAGAAAACCGGCTGCGATCATCTCGCCGATCCCGCGCGAGCCGCCGGTGACCAGCGCCACTTTGCCTTCGACCGAAAATAGGTTCTTCATGCCGACATTTCCTCTCCGTCATAAAAGTTCTACTGAAACCTTGTAACCTGGCGGGCTACGCGCCAGACCCGCCTTTTCCGCCATTGTTGAGGTCGCCGAATTGCGGCACGACATCCCCGCCGACGGGCCTGAACAGCCGCGTCATGGGCAGCGTCAGGCCAAACAGGCGCGCGGCGTTACCACCTAAAATCAAATTCAGATCGTCCTGCACGATATTGAGCCTTAGTAATTGCCGCAGCGCCCAGCCCCAAACGTCGACCTGATGGTGGGGAGGCGGCTGCTTGCGAAGCTGAACGGCATATTCCGAAGGCACTTGTCCAGGCTGGCTGTGGAAGGGAATGCTGGCGCCCCAGTCGGTTCCCCACAGCAGTTTTTCGGGCCCAACGTTGGGATCCCTGAGTGCCTTTTCATAAAGCTCGGGCCACCACAGGCCGGTCTCCAGATAGACGTTGTCGTTGGCTCCCGCGACCAACAGCGCCTCGTCGAAAAAGCGCGTGCTGGCGCCGCCCTGCACACCGCCATGATCGAACACGATGGGTACGTCCGGGTATTCCTGGGCAATGTCGAGCAACCACATCGGATGCAGGGTCTCCGGCCAGAAATGGTGGGTCAGGGGATAGCCCATGACCACGCCGCTGTGCACGCGGACCACGGTTTTGTGCTTGCGGGCGACCTCCAGTGTCGGCCGCATTTCGTCCAGGCGATCGGTCTGGGAGGTGGTTGTGAGCCTGTCGTGATTGGTCGGCAGACCCTCGCCGATACCGACGAACTTGCCGCTCGCCAGCAACTTGTCCAGTTCCGCCGCCGCCGCCTTGGCCGACCAGGGCTCACCAGTATCGCGGCACTTTTGCAAGGTCTCGGTCGGCGAACACACCGCGACGAATTTGTCGGGATGGCGCGCCACCAATTCCAGGTTCAGTTCATTGGTCATGCCGAACGCCGGCAACAGAACGCACATATCGACGCGATAGGCATCCATGTCGAACAGCAAACGGCTGGAATTGTCATAGGGTTCCGCCGTGGCGATAACGGCAGCCAGATCATTGTAGGATAGATGCCCCTTTATTCTCGGATTCTTGAAGCTATCCTTGCCCGGAGCAAACCGTTGGGAGTGGACGTGCGTATCAACGATAAAGCGTCCCAGTTTCATGATTACTCCTCACTGCAAAAGCGCCCAAGAACGGTTTTCAAAGCCATCTGTTCGCGCCGATACATCTTCATGGCCGCTCGTGTTTCGATTTCGTTGGCGTCCACTGGGTGCGAATGGCCGGAACGATGGCTGTCGGTCTACCTTGAGGCCTGTCCGATACGGAGCCGAGTGTAGCGGCCCGCGTCCAGGGAATCCATGCGTGCTATCGATGAAGCCTCATTTCCGGCAATGGCACATCTAAAGCATAAACCGGCATCAGGACTTCAGGCTGATATTTTCAACTTCGCGATCCGCACCGAGCGGGTATCCTGCAAACGCATTGCGTCGGCAAAGTGCGTCGCAAGAAATCTCGGAGAAGAACCATGATCGTCGGGCTGGAACGGGAAATCATTGATCAATCGGCTTACGACCGAAATATTGAAAGTGTTCAAGCAGCTGGAGTGACACTCCCGAAAATAGCGCACCTGGCCGATCCGGCGAACAAATTGGCGGACCGGGCAGCCATCTTGGCTGAGGTCGATCCGGACACGCCGGCCGGAGGCAACCTGTTCCGGGTGCACTGGCATAATGATGCCTCCCGCCGCCATTTGGTCGATGTGCCTGAGCATATTGTACTCGATTCCGCGCTGACGGGGATCGAGGCCCAAATCATTGTCGCCGTGGGTGACCGATTTCCCATGGTCCGTGCCCACAAGGTCTTGGCGGCCTATGGATGCCTGGTCCCGCGCCTGTTGTCGGGGATCTTTGACGTCAGTCGTCACCGCGCCGTATGGCCGTCAACCGGGAACTATTGTCGTGGCGGCGTGGCCATTTCCCGCATACTGGGTTGCCGCAGCGTGGCGGTTCTGCCCGAGGGGATGAGCCGTGAGCGTTTCCAGTGGCTGGAAAACTGGACGACCGACCCAACCGATATCCTGCGCACGCCAGGTACTGAAAGTAACGTCAAGGAAATCTACGACGCCTGTCACGAGCTATCAAAGGATCCGGGAAACATCATCCTTAACCAGTTTGCCGAATTCGGAAACTACATCATCCATCGTGCGGTCACCGGACCTGCCTTTGAACGCATGTTCAGGGCAGTGAAAGGTACAGGCGACCTCAAGGCCCGCGCCTTTGTCTCCGCCACCGGCTCCGCCGGAACAATTGCCGCCGGCGATTATCTGAAGGACGCCTTGGGCGCGCAGGTTTGCGCCGTGGAAGCCACCGAATGTCCGACCCTCCTCTATAACGGCTACGGCGAACATAATATCCAGGGCATCGGCGACAAACATGTGCCGTTCATCCACAATGTTATGAATACTGACTTTGTTATCGGCGTTTCAGATCAGGCTTCCGACAGTCTCAACCTCCTGTTCAACACCACTGTCGGCCGCAAGTACCTCTCGGAGCGTGTCGGCATGGACCAACAATCCATCGCCGCCCTCGGCGATTTGGGCCTTTCGTCCATTGCCAACATCGTCGGCGCCATCAAATACGCCAAGTACATGGACCTTAAGTCAGATGATGCTGTTCTGACCGTCGCCACGGACGGCGCACAGATGTACCAGACCGAACTGACTGAAGTTGAAAAGCGTCTTTGTGCAGGCGGGTTCGATGCTCTGATGGCGGCGGAAATCTATGGCCGCCATATGCTGGGTGCGGCAACGGATCATATGATTGAACTGGATCGAGCCGGACATGAACGAATCTTCAACCTAGGTTACTACACGTGGGTCGAGCAGCAGGGTATTGAACTGTCGGACTTCGATGCGCGTCGCGACCAGGCCTGGTGGGATGGGTTGATGGATCTGGTGCCGGTCTGGGATGGTATGATCGACAAATTCAATGGCGCATAATTGACCCGACTCCGAAGGATCGCCATCGTGCGCGACCAGGGCCCCACTTGCACGGCTATTTAGGGGCAGGAATGGGCCGGCGTCGTACCGCGTTTGATCGTCCGCCAGCGACGCGCCGACACCCGTTTCGTCATGTCGGATGGATCCGCCTAAACCTAAGGCGCAAATCCCGCCTGCACCGTTCTGATCTGCGCCAACGCCTCGTCCGACAGCGGCCCTTTGTTTATGGCCGCGGCCGCCTGCTGCAATTCTTCGAGCGTCGCGATGCCAATCTCGGTTGTCGGCAGGGCCGGGTTGGAAATGACATAACGTACCGCCAGTTCCGGCAAGCTCGCGGCATGCCCAGCCTCAACCAACGGCGCGAACTGAAGGGCGCGCCGCACGTCTGTCGCGTAGTCGGTCTCCGACCCAATGGGATCGACCGACGGCATCCCGAGCGGGTGGCGCGCCTCGCTGCCGGATAATGCGCCCCCGGCAAGTACGCGCACGCCAATAGAGCCGACGCCGTTGTCGAAAGCGGCATCAAGGAGTTGGCGAAAATCATCGGCCGGATAATCGGCCGGCACCGCTTCACCGGCGGAGGGAACAAGCAGGTTGTAGAACACCTGCGCGCTGCTAAAGGCGCCGCATTTAACGAGTTTGTGCAGATCATCCGCTTCGCCCTTGGCCGTGAAGCCCAGGAAGCGCGTCTTGCCCGCATCCTTTAGTTTTTCGAAGGCGGGGATAACGTCATCCAATACCTGGTCGACGTTAAGTGTGCCGCGGAAATCCGGACGGCCCAAGGTGTTGTGCAACTGAAAAATGTCCACGTGGTCGAGCTTCAGCCGCGTCAGGCTGGCATCAAGGGACCTGGCCACGGCGCCCGCGATGTCGGTCAAATCGTCATTGTTCAAGCCAACCTTGGTACTGACCACGATGCCGTCGGTGTTGCCGTTCAGCGCACGGCCGAGGTTCGTCTCCGAGACGCCGTTGCCGTAACTCGCCGCCGTGTCGAAAAAGTTAATGCCGTTGTCCCGTGCCCAGGCTATGGCGCGGTCCTGATCGGCTGCGTCACCCTTGGTCATCAGGCCGCCAACGGCGCCGCAGCCGAACGTCAAGCGGGAGACTTCAAGACCGGTGTTGCCGAAACTTCTCTTTTCCATCACGTATTTCCTCTGACTTTCCCCAATGGGAACGCTGCCATAAAAGGTCATGGGCGGCAATCCTTGCCTCAACCCCATCAAGCGCCGCGCTGTGATCGGCCGAATGGTGCTCGTTCAGTCCAGATCGGAGAAATACGGCGGCGACATGATGGCATTGGGATGGTTCAGGACGATCCGTTCCCCATGGGCCGGATGCGCCGGATCAAGATCGCGGAACCAGGCCCGGACATCGCCAATACCATGATGGCCGTTGCTGGCGTCCCATGCCTCATCGATCCGGGTGAAGCATTGTGAGCCATTGGGACTGGCCGCCAGGGTTTGCACGGCGAAGGTGAGCATTGCCTCGCATCTCAGCATGCTCTCCTTCAGGACGGATTTGATGCTGTCGTCTTCGCCGACCGGCCAGCGCTCGACGGCGTAGATCGGTCCGCTGTCGATCGCTTCATCGATCTCGTGCAGGGTGACGCCATGATGGCCGCGAATATCCCGCCTGATGACCGGCTGGCAGTAAATGCCCCAAGCGCCCGGATGTTCGGGCGGCGCGGGATGGATGTTGATGGCGCCGAATGTTGCCCGGGCAAGATGATGCGGCTTTAGAATGATGCTGCTGATATGGGAGATGATCAGGTTGTAGCCACTGGCCTCGATCCGGCCCATGACATCGGCCTTGGTTGCCATGTTGCCCATTTGCCAATAGATGCTTTCGACATGGGCGAAATGTGTCCGCGCCATGGCCGTGGTTGCCTCGATGATCCCCGGCACCGAGGTCAGCAGAAGCACTTTGTAATCTTGGTTCCGGGCCAATTCACCAACTCCAAATTCACCACCCCGCATTTGCACGTTCGGCACATTTCCTGAAGACTGGGCCGAGATGCCAGCGGGAATGGAGCCTAGGGATGACAAGCAACACTGTACTCTATGAGACCGAAGACAACATCGCGACCGTAACCTTGAACCGGCCGGAGCGCCTGAACGCACTGAATGACGAATTGGTTACAGAGCTTTATCAGGTGATGCAGCAGGCGGATCAAGACAGGGAGGTGCGGATCATTATTCTAACCGGCGCCGGGCGCGGCTTTTGCGCCGGCGGCGATATCCACGGCTTCAATAATCTGGTGCCCGAACAGCTGATCGTTAAGAACCCCACCCTCTTCAACATGAACATTCGCGCCGACTACCAAACCCGGCACGCCTATTTGCCCAGCCTGCGCAAACCGGTCATCGGCATGGTGAACGGACCGGCGGCGGGCCTGGGCCTGCTCTACGCCCTGGGCTGCGACATCCGCTTCGCCGCTGACAGCGCCTTGTTCACGACGGCCTTCGCCAAGCGTGGCCTGGCGGCCGAGTTCGGCATGTCTTGGTTGCTGCCCAGGGTCGTCGGTCACGCCAATGCCATGGATCTGCTGCTGTCGGCCCGGACGGTCGGCGCCAAAGAGGCGTTGCAACTGGGCCTGGTCAACAGGATCTTTTCGCCCGAGCGGCTGCGCGAGGAGACGCAGGCCTATGCCAGGGAAATGGTCACCTGGTGTTCGCCGACGGCGATGCGCCATATCAAACAGCAGACCTGGGACACGCCGTTTCAGTCCCTGCAGGAATCCGTCCGGGACGCGAACCAGATCATGCTGCAAACCAACCGTTCACCGGATTTTGCCGAGGGCACTGCTTCGTTCCATGAAAAACGGCCGCCGAACTTCGCGCCGATTGACTGACGGGACCAGTCTGGGCGGAAACCCTACTCGCCGCGATGGGACAACGATTTCGCCTAACAGACCCTGCAGCTTGTTCTGGCCTGTTCGACCAGTGTCACCAATTGGTCGTACCCGATGGCGCCGGGAACCATTTTCTCGCCAACGACAAGGCTGGGCGTGCCACGGATACCCATGCTCGCTGCCAAGTCCCGGTTGGCCTTGATAATGCGGGAAATCTCAGGGCTTTTCATGTCCCGTTTCAGGCGCGCCACATCCAGCCCGACATCCTCGGCGGTTTGATAAACCGCCGCCTCCGTCAGGCGCCGGCGCAGACCCATCACCGTATCGTGGAAAACGCGATATTTGCCTTGCATCTTGGCTGCCAGCGCGGCCTGGCTGGCGGTTAATGAGACCGGGCCCAAAATAGGGAATTCCTTAAACACGAAGCGCACGCCGTGGTCGGCCTTCAGCAGCCGCGCCATGGTCGGCAGGAAGCGTTTGCAATAGCCGCACTGGTAGTCGAAAAACTCCACCACCGGCACCTTACCGTTTGGGTTAACGACGAAATCATCAGCCGAGGCGAACAGCGCATCGCGGTTATTCCAGATCTTGCCGACCATGTCGGCCTCTTCCTCGGCCTTTTGCCGGGCTTCCAGCTTCTGCATGACCTCCAACATCAACTCCGGGTTCCGCAGCAGATAGTTGCGGATGATCTTTTCGATGCGGGCGGTCTCCGGGTCGGAGGATTGTTGCGCCTTACTGCTATCCGCCGCCGACAGAGGCGTCTGTACCAGCAAAATCGCCATGGCAGCAAAACCGATGAACAGACTGACGCGGCGGAGCACTGAAAACCCTAGGACGGCCATGGTCCCTCCGTTGATACGCCGGCCGAAGCGGGCCGGGAAACATTGCGCCGATCATGTCGTGGGAATCCGCCGCGCGCAAGGGTCGATCGGGGGGGCATCACGTAACTGTGCGCACCCGCGCCACCGCCTCCCGCCAGGCGCCATACAACTGCTGCCGCCGTGCTGGCGCCATCTTGGGCGTAAAGCTGGCCTGGCGCCGCCAATGGGAGGCGATGGTCTCGATCGAGGGATAGAGCCCCGTTTGCAGACCGGCCAGATAGGCGGCTCCCAACGCCGTGGTCTCGGTCACGGCGGGGCGGTCGACGCAGACGTCGAGGATGTCGGCCAGGAACTGCATCAGCCAATCGTTTTCCACCATGCCGCCATCGACCCGCAGCACATCAAGCGAGAGATCCCCCGTCGGAGCGGCCGCCGCCGCATCGGCCTGCATGGCCAGCAGCAAATCTCTGGTCTGATAGCAAACCGCTTCCAGCCCGGCACGGACGATCTGGGCAATCGAGCTATCCCGGGTCAGGCCCATGATGGCGCCTCGGGCATCGGCATCCCAATAGGGCGCGCCCAGGCCCGTGAAGGCAGGCACCATGACCACGCCGTCGGTGGACTCGAGACCCCGCGCCAGGGCCTCCGATTCAGGGGCGGCATCGATCAGCTTCAGGCCGTCGCGCAGCCATTGCATGGCGGCGCCGGCGACGAAGATACTGCCTTCCAGTGCATAGGTGGCTTGGCCGCCCAGGCGATAGGCGACAGTCGTCAGCATACGGTTTTCCGAGGTCACAGCATTGATGCCGGTGTTCAGCATGACGAAACAGCCGGTGCCATAGGTGGATTTGATCATGCCGGGCGTGAAACAGGCCTGCCCCACCGTGGCGGCCTGCTGATCACCGGCGATGCCGGCGATAGCGATGGGGGCGCCGAACAGATCTTTGTCAGTCTCGCCGAAATCAGCGGCGCAGTCGCGCACCTCGGGCAGCAAGGTCGAAGGTACATGGAACAATTGGCACAGGTCCTCGTCCCAGCATTGCCGGTGAATATCGAACAGCATCGTGCGCGAGGCGTTGGTGGCATCGGTGGCGTGGACCGCGCCGCCGGTCAGGTTCCACAAAAGCCAGCTGTCAATAGTGCCGAAAGCCAGTTCGCCCGCCTGCGCCGAAGCGCGGGCGCCATCGACGTTTTCCAGCAGCCAGGCGATCTTGGTCGCGGAAAAATAAGGATCAACGATCAGGCCGGTGCGTGACTGGATCAGCTTGTCGTCGCCGGAGCGGCGCAGTTCGTCACATAAGTCCGCCGTGCGCCGATCCTGCCAGACAATCGCATTGTGGATCGGCAGGCCCGTATCCCGGCGCCAGATCACGGTGGTTTCCCGCTGGTTGGCGATGCCGATACCCGCGATCTCCGCCGCGCCGACGCCGCCTTCCTCCAGGGCGGCACGGGCCGTGGCAAGGGTGTCCCGCCAGATCTGCCCAGCGTCATGCTCGACCAGGCCGGGGGCGGGAAAAATTTGCGGTAATTCCTGTTGCGCACTGGCCAGCGCGGCGCCTTCGCCGTCGAACAGAACAGCGCGGCTGGAGGTCGTGCCCTGGTCCAGGGCGAGGATAAGGCCGTTCCGGGTCATGACACCAGGCTCATTGTTTCTTGCGTTTCTTCATGGCTTGCTGCGCCGCGGCCTTCAGGTCCTGGGCCCGCAGCCAGCCCGGCGTACCCTCGGGCAGCAGACGTTCGGCCCGGCTTGCCTGCCCCACGGCATCGCGGAACTTGCCGGTCAGGATATATCGTTCCGCCGTGGCCAGGGCGGCGCGGCCGATATCGCCGCGACGGCCATAGGCCATGCCCAGCCAGCGCCACGCGGATGCGTTGCCCGGCGCCAGACGCACGGCGCGGCGCATATTCCCCACCGCGGCTTCAACATGGCGGTCGTCCTGAACGGAAACCTGGGCCTGCCCCAGACCGATGCGCAGCAGTGCTTCATTCGGCCGCAGGGCCACCGCCCGCTCATACGGCGCGACGGCGGCTTCCACGTTGCCGCTTTCAAACAGGATCTGGCCGTGCAGCTCATGGAAATAGGGGTCGTCGGGACGTTCGCTCAACAATCCCTGGATCAAGGCCAACGCCTTGTCGGTTTCACGCTTCTTGTGCCGGGTAATGGCCCGGGCATAACGTCCCGGCAGGCTGTTGTCGGTGACCGGGTACTTGCGCAGGGACTGCACCGGGGATTGCAGGAACGCGATCAGTTTGGCCTGCATGCGGCCGTGGCGTTCGACGAATTCCGGCCGCTCCGGCGCATCGGAATATGCCGATCGCTTCACGTGGGCGCGGATGCCGTCGACCCGGTTCCGGGTAAGCGGATGGGTGCGCACATAAGGATCCTGGCTGGAGGACAATAGGGCTTCCTGATCACCCAGCTTGTCGAAAAACGCCAGCATGCCGCGGGCCGACTGTCCGGTCTGTTCAAGCATGGAAATAGCGGCCTGATCGGCGGACCCTTCCTGAATGCGGCTGTATTTCAGGAACGAACGCTGCGCCACCTGTGCCCCGCCGGCGATGATGGCCGTGCCGGCGCCGCCCTGGCCGGCAATGGCGGCGGCGGCGCCCAGAACGAATGCCATGATCGATTGGGCCGAGGCATCGCGCAGGGCGTCTTGGGTGCGGGCCAAATGGCCGCCGGTGATATGGCCGGTTTCATGGGCGATGACGCCGATCACCTGGTTGGCATTGTCCGAGGCGATCAGCAGACCGGTATTGATAAAGATTTTTTGTCCACCGGCGACAAAAGCATTGAGGGCGGGGTCATTGACCAGGTATACGCGCACCGCCGAGGGCTCCAAACCGGCGATCGCGAATAGTGGTGCGCCGAACAGCCGGATGGTATCCTCAATCTCCGCATCGCGGATGAAGCTGAACTTTCGCGCCTGGACCGGACCGGCCAGGATCGAAAGCATTAAGATAGAAAGTAGTAGAAGCCCAATTATGTATCGCAAGCCCATCGCTCCGTCAGCCAAGCTGACTCAAACTAAGTTCGTCATTCGGTGCCGTCAACGCGCGAGCCTCGGTGTTCTGCTGCTGGCCTTGGCGGCTTGCTCCGCTCCTCCGCCGAAAGTCGGAGAAATCGGCGCGGTCGAAGGCTTTCTGGGCGGCACGGTCGCCGGCGAGCCGCGGGCCGCTTTGGTCGCCCGCGATATGCTTTCGGCCGGAGGTACGGCGGCGGATGCCGCGACGGCAGCTTTTTTCGCCATGACGGTAACCTATCCGGTCGCCGTTGGTTTGGGCGGCGGCGGTGTCTGCCTCTACTACGATCATCGCGGCAACAAGGCCGAGACATTGGATTTTCGCGCCCAAATGCCGGCCACGGGCGGCACGGTGGCGGTGCCGGGCGCCTTGCGCGGCGTGGCGCTGTTGCACAGCCGCTATGGCCGCCTGCCCTGGGGGCAACTGGTAGCGCCAAGTGAAAAGCTGGCCCGCTTCGGCCACAATGTCAGCCGCGCCCTGGCAAAGCGCCTGGCACCAAGGGCCGGGAAATTACGGGCCGATGCAACGGCGGCAAAGCTGTTCCTGCATGCCGATGGCACGCCGCTGGTGGAGTCTGAAAATCTGGTTCAGGTGGAACTCGCCTCCGTCCTGACCCGCATCCGGACCCGCGGGCTGAGTGATTTGTACGGCGGCGTCATGGGACGGCAGTGGCTGGCGGCGAGCACCAGCCAGGGCGGCAAAGCGACGATTGACGACCTGCGCCGCTACCGCGCCGTCTGGCGCAAGACCGAGCGGCGGAAAATCGGCAATCAGGTTCTGCATTTCCCGGTGCTGCGGCCTGGAAAGAGCCCGGCATTGAAGCTGAGCCGGCTATTGAAATCAGCTCCCGTGGCAGCGGCGGCGGCACAGGTTTTCGATAGCTCCGATATCGCCGGGACAACGGACCGTGGCGAGGCGGGATTCGTGGTGGGTGACAGTTTTGGCTCCGCCGCGGCTTGCGTATTTCAAATGAATGGTGCTTTCGGCAACGGTGTCGTGGCCCCCAACATGGGTGTTTTTCTATCTCCAAACCCTGCCGGGGCGCAAGACGGCAGCGGCTGGCCCGGCTATCCCCTGCCCTTGGTCGCCGCCAATGAACATGTGCGCGAAGCGATCCTGGCCACGGCGGGCGCGGGCGGGCCGGCGGGTGCGGCGGCGGCGGTCGCGGTCACCATGGCAGCGATGATTGATGGCAAACCATTGGATCAGGCCATGATGGTGCCAGGGGGCGAGATCGCCACTGCGGGCTCCGTGCAGGCGTTTTGGTGCCGGAAAGGTATTCGTACCGGTGCGGGAAGCTGCAAATTCGCCGCTGATCCCCAGGGATTTGGTCTGGCCGCATCCGATAAATTCTGAGGCCGAGATGAAAATTTCAAAACGGGGCGACATTCCGCCTTTCATCGTCATGGACGTGATGAAGGCCGCCGCCGAGCACGAGGCGGCGGGCGAGGGCGTTTTGCATATGGAGGTCGGCCAGCCCTCCACGCCGGCGCCAAAAGGCGTGGTAGCGGCGGCCAAGCAGGCCCTGGATGACGACGTTTTGGGCTATACCCTGGCCACGGGGATAGAGCCCCTGCGGCACCGTATCGCGCGGCATTATCAGGATTTCTACGGCGTTGAAATTCCGGCCGGGCGGATTTGCGTCACCACCGGATCCTCGGCCGGGTTTCTGCTGACGTTCCTGGCCGCCTTTGATCCGGGCGACAAGGTCGCCATCCTGCGGCCCGGCTATCCCTGCTACCGGAATATTCTCGGCGCCCTGGATATCGAGGCGGTGGAAGTGCCGGTGGGAGCGGAAAGCCGCTTTCAACCCACGCTGGATATGCTTGAGGCGGTGGGCGGCGACGCACTGGACGGCTTGCTGATCGCCTCGCCCGCCAATCCGACCGGCTCCATGCTGCGGCCTGATGAACTGCGGCAGATCCTCGATTATTGCCGGCGCAATTCGATCCGCTACATCTCAGACGAGATCTACCATGGCATCACCTATGGCGAGGCCGCCGTGACCGCCGCTGCCTTTGACGATACCGCCGTGGTTATCAATTCATTCTCGAAATACTATTCCATGACCGGCTGGCGCCTGGGCTGGATGGTGCTGCCCGAGGATATGCTGCGGCCGGTTGAACGATTGGCCCAGAATTTGTTTATTTCCGCGCCCAGTCTGGCCCAGCACGCCGCCATCGCCGCCTTTGACTGCGACGTCGAACTGGACGGCAACGTGAGCCGGTACGCCCGCAATCGGGAGCTATTGTTGGCTGAACTACCCAAGGCAGGCCTGGACGAATTCGCGCCGGCCGACGGCGCGTTTTACATCTATGCCGATGTCCGCAAGTTCACCAATGACGCCCTGGCCTTCTGTGCCCAAATGCTGGAACAGACGGGAATAGCGGCGACGCCGGGCAACGATTTCGATCCCGTCGACGGCGCCTCGTATATCCGCTTTTCCTTCGCCGGCTCAACCAAGGACATGGCGGAGGCCTGCCGCCGCCTGCAAGACTGGCTCGGCGGCTCCTGACCTTTTTCTAGAGCAACCCGCATTCAATTGAATGCGGATAAGTTGCTCTATTCTAAAGGTTTTAGCGCATGGGTTCGGGTTTGATTAAACCCGACATGCGCTAGAACAAACCGCCCCGTTGCCACCAGCCGCGCCGCTTGGGCTTGTCCGGGTCGGCCTGGGCGCCGTCATCGGGCGCCGTTGCGACATCGGATGCCTCCGCCAGCGGTTCCGGCGTCGATACAAGATCGGCAGGCTCGGCTTCAATGGCAGCCTCTTCATCGGCGGCTTCGATAGCGTCCTCCGCCGACGTCGTCATGGCCGCAGCCGGTTCATCGGCTTGTTCGACCGTTTCCGACACAACGATCGGTTCCGCAGGTTCCGCCGGGACCTCGCCCCCGGTAATGCCGGATGCCGTAAAGCCAATTGGTCTGGTTGCTTCGCGCGACGCGGACCAACTGGTAGCAGCCACAGTGGGGCTGCCAGCGGTCTCACCCTGCGCCGGTTCCGGCGGGGTTGCGACTGCATCGTCCACCGAGCCCTGATCACCGCCGACTGAATCGGCTCCAGCGGCCCCGGTATTAGTGCTTTCCGTCGCGCCCTCGGCCTGATCATCATTGGCAGCCTGTTCGCCATCGGCCCGCCGCCGCCGTCCGCCACGGCGGCCGCGCCGCCGCCGGCGTGGCTTTTCTTCACCGTCGCCGTTGGTATCGTCCGAGGCGGTCTCGCCAGCCGCCGCTTCCGGCTGATCGTTGGCGGCATCGCCATCGGCGGCTTCCTTTTCACCGGCGGCTTCTTCAGATTTCTTATCTTCACCACGGCGGCGTGAACGGCGCCGGCGGCGCGGGCGTTTTTCCTTGGCTTTTTCCTGGTCCTCGTCAGCGTCGTTCGCGGCGGCCGCTTCGTCAGCGGCCTCGGCCTCGTCATCGTCGGGGCCGGGCAACAGCGCGGCACTGCGCCGGCGCTCGGTCTCAAGCTCTTCAACCTCTTCCGCCGTACGGGTCCGGTCGATGGATACGCGGCAGTCAGGCGCCACCAGGGCATCGTCGCCCATGACGTAGACCTGCATGCCGTAGCGCAGTTCGATTTCCGCCAGGTGATCACGCTTTTGGTTCAGCATGTAGAGCGCGACCTCGGCCGGCGCGTGCACGGACAATTGCGCGGCACGGCCCCGGATGCCTTCTTCCTCGATCGCGCGGAGAACATGCAACGCGGTGGATTCCGTGGTCCGGACAAAACCCGTGCCGGCACAAATCTCGCAGGCCTTGGTGGAGGCCTCGAACAGGCTGGGACGCAGCCGCTGGCGCGACATTTCCATCAGGCCAAAGGACGATATGCGGCCCACCTGGATACGCGCCCTGTCGTCCTTCAACGCTTCCTTCATGCGCCGTTCAACGGCACGGTTGTTGCGGTTTTCGTCCATATCAATGAAATCGATCACCACCAGGCCGGCCAGATCCCGCAGGCGCAATTGCCGGCCGACTTCAGTGGCCGCTTCCAGGTTGGTCTTCAGCGCGGTTTCCTCGATGTTCCGTTCCTTGGTGGAACGGCCCGAGTTGACGTCGATGGCGACCAACGCCTCGGTCTGCGCCAGCACCAGATAACCGCCGGATTTCAACTGCACAACATTGGAATGCATGCTGTCTAGCTGTTGTTCCACCTGATAGCGGTGCAACAGCGGGATGCGGTCGCGATAGGGCTGCACCTTCTTGGCATGGGACGGCATCAGCATGCGCATGAAGTCCTTGGCGACACGGTAGCCGTCTTCGCCATCCACCAGGATCTCGTCGATATCCTTGGCGTACATGTCACGGATCGCCCGTTTGATCAGATCAGCCTCTTCATAGACCGCCATCGGCGCGGTTGAATCGAGGGTCAGATCACGGACGCTGTCCCAAAGACGAAGCAGATATTCGAAATCCCGCCGTATCTCGGATTTCGTCCGGTTCTGTCCGGCGGTCCGGACGATAACGCCCATGCCTTCGGGGACATCAAGATCAGAGACGATATCCTTCAGCTTGCGCCGGTGCGTCTGATTGGCGATTTTGCGGCTGATACCGCCGCCCCGGGCCGTGTTTGGCATCAGGACGCAATAGCGGCCCGCCAGGGACAAATAGGTCGTCAATGCCGCGCCCTTGTTGCCGCGTTCTTCCTTGACCACCTGGATCAGCAATATCTGCCGCCGCTTGATGACTTCCTGGATCTTGTAGCTGCGCCGGCTGCGGCCGCGGGGACGGGGAACTTCATCCAGGGCATCGACGGCGCCGGCCTCCTGGGCCGCTTCAGGCGCATCGCCATCATCATCGTCGCCGTCGTCGCCGCTATTTTCACCATCGGCTTCGTCGCCGGCAGGTAGATCATTGGCGGCGGCATCAATCTCGGCGCCGGTATCGGTTTCAATAATCTCCATGGCCGCATCATCGGCCTCGATACCGCCGGCGTCCGGTTCCGCGGTCTGAACCGCTTCACCGTCCTCCTCGTCATCATCACCGCCGTTGTCATCGACACGGTCTTCCAGCTCCGCCTGACGAGCGGCCTGCTCGGCCTCATCCAGCAACAAGGCTTCCCTGTCAGCGACCGGAATTTGGTAGTAATCGGGATGTATTTCGTTGAAGGCCAAAAAGCCGTGGCGGTTGCCGCCATAGTCGACAAAAGCCGCCTGCAACGAAGGTTCCACCCGCGTTACCTTGGCCAGATAGATATTGCCCTTGAGTTGTCGTTTCGTGGCCGTTTCAAAATCGAAATCAACCAGCCGCTTACCGTCAACGACGACGATGCGGGTTTCCTCCGCATGCGTCGCGTCAATCAACATACGCGTCGTCATATATTTATGCCCGCATCCATCCGGCACAGCATGCCCGATGTCACGGTCCCCTAATTCTAGCGAAGCCGGTGATGGGGATATCAACCCGTCAAACGGTTCGGCCCAAGAACACTATCAGGTAAAATTGCCATACTGGCTGTCTCGCCAGGCAAACTTAACCTCGTAGCGGCCTTGCCGGATCACTGGCGCCGAATTAATCACCGCATCAGTGTCCTACGCCGACCAGGACGGGGATCCTTCTACCATCACCCGACCGGCATGACGCTTTTCGCATCATGCCGAACCTGGCTTCGAATTCACCTATCCAATCCGTCAATCCATCGGCGTAGCAACGTCGGCCTGGTACCGGCGGCCACCGAATCTGTCATGGCGCCGGAAAAACCCAGCCTTTCGCAGCCACGCCATCGCCAAGAACAAAAAATCAGCGAAACGATGACGGAACTATTACTCGAGCCTCATGATATACGCTTCATTGCCCAATTCTCAAAGAAAAATACTGCCCCCAAAAAAACAATCTCGGTTTCCTGCCTTCGCCAATAGCTTGCATTGCCTAATTCATGTGACATTGGATATTGTGGTTTAGCGATTCGTAACCACTAGATATTCGATGCCTGTGAGAAAACACTTTTGCATATATTTGTTTGCCGCCGTGTGCTGCGTGTTTGCGCATGGTGCCTGGGCCGAAAATATTGCCCATGACATCAGAATTGGCATCCATAGCAGCAAGACCCGCGTCGTCCTCGATTTGTCGACGGAGGTCAAATTCCGCATCTTTGCCCTGGCCGATCCCTACCGCATCGTTGTTGATCTGCCGGATATTGCCTGGCAGGTGCCGCCCGCCGCCGCCCGCGGCAAGGGTGGTCTGGTCGGAGGTCTGCGCTATGGCCAGTACCAGCCGGGGAATTCCCGCGTGGTGCTGGATTTACGCGGCCCCGGCGTGGTCAGTAAGTCATTCATCGTAACGGCGTCGGCTGGCCGGGAGCCGCGCCTGGTCATCGATATCAAGAAAGCCACACGCCAGGCATTCCTGGCGGCCTTGAAGCCGGTGAAAAAGGCGCCCACGCGGGCCGCCGCGCCAAAGATAGTGCCTTCGCCAAAGGTAAAATCAAACCGGCGCTCGCTGCAAAAACCGCTGGTCGTGATCGATCCCGGCCACGGCGGCGTGGATCCCGGCGCCATAGGTGTTGGGGGAAGCTTTGAAAAAACGGTAACACTTGGCATGGCAAAGCAGATCCGGGCGGCCATACTGGGTCTTGGTGCACAGCGGGTGCTGTTAACCCGCAGCCGTGACGTTTTCATTCCCCTGCGCCGCCGGGTCGCAATCGCACGCGCCGCGGGAGCGGAACTGTTCGTCTCGGTGCACGCGGATTCGATCGCCAATCGCAGGGTTCGCGGTGGCGGCATCTATACCCTGTCGGAAACTTCATCCGATAAGGAATCAGCGGCGCTGGCGGCCAAGGAAAATCGCTCCGACGTCATCGCAGGCGTAAATTTGAGCGGTCATGATGACGAAGTTGCCTCGATCCTGATCGATCTGACCCAACGCGAAACGATGAATTATTCCGCCATTTTTGCTTCCGCCCTGGTCCCGGAACTTCGCCAGTTGATCCACATGCGCCGCAAGCCGCATCGATTCGCCGGATTTCGGGTTTTGAAGGCGCCTGACGTGCCTTCTGTCCTAATAGAACTGGGTTATCTGTCGAACTGGCGAGACGAAAAAATGCTGACAAACCCAAAATCCCGGTCTGCCATCGCCACCGCCATCGCACGGGCGGTGCAAAACTATTTCAAGGCACAAAAATAATAGGCGCCAAGGGTTCAGTTTTTGGCAGTAGAAGGCCAATAAGTGGGAGTATCACGGATTGGGTAAGCAACTCCGATCATTTGAGATTTCCCCATCTTGCGGCACAATGACAACGCCACGATGCCGCCACAATCTCCCGGTAAGTATTGAAAAATGGATATTCTCCCGCCGAAAGGCTTGAACCGATGCGCCAGAAGGACGATCTGACAACCTAATGATGCGATTTTTCGTTGTCCTTTTTTCCCTTATCCTGCTGCTGGTCATGGCGGCGGGCGGCGGCGGCTTGTATGTGCTGTGGCGCTTTGGCCGGGATCTGCCCGACTATAGCCAGCTTGCCGACTATCGTCCGGCGGTGATGAGCCGGGTGCATGCCGGCGACGGCACGCTGATTGCCGAGTTCGCCCATCAACGCCGTCTGTTTGTGCCGATCGCCGCCATGCCGCGCCGGGTTATTCGGGCCTTCCTCTCGGCGGAGGACAAGACCTTCTACAGCCATCCCGGTATCGATTTCGCCGGCATCGCCTCGGCCCTGCTGCGCAATATCCAGAACCTGGGAGGCAAGCGGCGGCCGGTGGGCGCTTCGACGATCACGCAGCAGGTGGCGAAGAATTTTCTTTTGACCAACGAAGTTTCCCTGGCCCGCAAGATTAAGGAGGCAATTCTGGCCTTCCGCATCGAGCATGCATTTTCCAAGGACCGGATACTCGAGCTGTATTTGAACGAAATCTATCTTGGTCAGGGTAGCTATGGCGTGGCCGCCGCCGCCCTGAACTATTTCGATAAATCGCTTGATGAACTAACTCTGCAAGAGACCGCCTATCTGGCGGCGTTGCCAAAGGCGCCGAACAATTATCACCCAATTCGCAACCGCAAGGCGGCCGAGGGCCGGCGCAACTGGGTCCTGGCGCAAATGGCGGAGAACGGCGTGATCAGCGCCCTGGACGCCCGGCGCGCCTCGGGCCGGGCCTTGTTGATGCGCAGGTCCGATCCGACGCGCATATTGGAGGCGGGATTCTTCGCCGAGGAAGTGCGCCGGGAACTGGTACAGAAATACGGCGGCAACCGTCTGTATGAAGACGGCCTATCGGTTCGTACCACATTGGAGCCCGCCCTTCAGACCATTGCCGATTCCGAGCTACGGGCCGGATTGCTGGCCTATGACCGCCGCCACGGCTGGCGCGGTCCCCTGGCGCGGATCGAAGATACGGAGAATTGGATGGCGGCCTTGGCCAAGGTGCCGATCCCGCCGGCGATTGGCTCCTGGTACATGGCCGTGGTGCTGGCCTTGCATGCCGACCGGGCCGAGATCGGTTTTTCCAATGGTGTCGAAGGGCAGATACTTCTTAAACATCTGGCCTGGGCCCGGGCCTGGCGCAAGGGTGAGACACGGGGGCCGCGGGTACGCCATCCGGACAGCGTGCTGGCGGTCGGCGACGTGGTGGCTGTCGCCGCCGTGGCGAAGGATGACGAGGATTACCAACCGGGAAGCTACAGCCTGCGGCAGATCCCCGCCATCAACGGCGCCCTGGTCGCCATGGATCCCCATACCGGCCGGGTACTGGCCATGACGGGGGGCTATACCTATCGCGCCTCGCAATTCAACCGTGCCACTCAGGCTAAGCGCCAGCCCGGTTCCGCCTTCAAGCCCTTCGTCTATGCCGCCGCCCTGGAACATGGCTTCACGCCGTCGTCCATGGTCCTGGATGCCCCGTTCGTCATTGATGCCGGCGCCGGTCAGGGCAAGTGGAAACCGGCAAACTACACCAAGCGATTTTATGGCCCCTCCACGCTGCGGCTTGGTATCGAGAAATCCCGTAACCTGATGACCGTACGCCTGGCCAACTATATCGGCATGGAACGGGTCGTGGACTATGCCGGGCGTTTCGGCATCATGGCGAACATGCCGCCGCTGTTGCCGATGTCCCTGGGGGCGGGCGAAACGACGCTGCTGCGCCTGACGACGGCGTATGCCATGCTGGTCAACGGCGGCAAGCGGGTGGTGCCGGCGCTGATCGACCGCATCCAGGACCGCCGCGGCCGGACGGTGTTCCGACACGATCAACGGCAATGTCCGGGCTGCGTCAGCAGCGGCTGGCACGACCAAAAAGTCCCGGTGGTGCCGGATGTCAGGGCGCAGATCGTCGAACCCGGGACGGCCTATCAGGTGGTTTCCATGCTGGAAGGGGTTGTGCAGCGAGGTACGGGCATCAGAATCAAGGCCGTCCGAAAGCCGCTGGCCGGCAAGACCGGGACCACCAACAAAAGCCGCGATACCTGGTTCATTGGCTTCTCGCCCGACCTCGCCGTCGGCGTCTATATCGGCTTTGACAACCCCCGCAGCCTGGGACGGCGGGAGACCGGCAGCTCGGTGGCGGTGCCGGTTTTCCGTGACTTCATGGCGCGGGCACTGGCGGATCAACCGGCCATTCCATTCCGAATTCCGCCGGGCATTCAATTGGTTCGCATCGCGGGCAACACGGGATTGCCGGCCCAGCCGGGCGACCTCCGCGTCGTGCTGGAGGCTTTCAAGCCGGGCACGGTGCCAAAAATATCGGGTCCGGTGCTTGACGGCACCCAGGCCGCGCGGGCAATTAGCGGGGGCAAGCGGGCCGGAACGGGCGGCTTGTATTAGTTGGACGATATTTGCAGTACCGGAGATTATTTGCATGCGCGCCGAATCCCAGGCTCTCGTAGACGAGATCGGTCAGAATCTGACCCTTCTAAGGAGGCATCTTTGACTGGGATGTATCCCTCAAGCGTCTCGACGAACTCAACAAACTGATCGAAGACCCGACCCTTTGGGACGATGCCGCCCGCGCGCAAAAGCTGATGCGGGAACGAACCGGACTGGATAATGGCATCAACGGCCTGCGCGCCATGGAGACAGAGACCACGGATGTCGTCGAGCTGATTGAGCTTGGCGAACTCGAAGGCGATACCGAGATCGTCGCCGAGGCGGAAGCACAGTTGGCCGAGTTATCTGCCCGGGCCAGCCGGTTGCGCATGGAGTCAATGCTTTCAGGCGAGGCGGACGGCAATAATTGCTATGTCGAAATACATGCCGGCGCCGGCGGCACCGAATCCCAGGACTGGGCCGAAATGCTGCTGCGCATGTACAGCCGGTGGAGCGATCAGCGAAAATTCAAGAGCGATCTGGTTGAGGCGAGCGCCGGCGAGGAAGCCGGCCTGAAGTCCGCCACCTTGCACGTACGCGGTGACGATGCCTATGGCTGGATGAAGACCGAAAGCGGGGTGCATCGCCTGGTGCGCATATCACCCTTCGATTCCGCCGCCCGCCGGCACACCTCCTTCGCGTCCGTGTGGATCTATCCCGAGATCGATGACGAAATCGAGATCGAGATCAACGATGGCGATCTGCGGGTTGATACCTACCGCGCATCGGGTGCCGGCGGCCAGCACGTGAACCGGACCGACAGCGCCGTGCGCATTACCCATGAACCGACCGGCATCGTGGTGCAATGCCAGGCCGAGCGATCCCAGCACAAGAACCGGGCCGCCGCCATGAAGATGCTGAAGGCGCGTTTGTATGAGGCGGAACTGCAAAAACGCGAGTCCGAAAAACAGGCGATCGAGGATCAGAAGACCGATATCGGCTGGGGCCATCAAATCCGCAGTTACGTCCTGCATCCCTATCAGATGGTCAAGGATTTACGGACCGGCGTGGAACGCGGCGATGCGCAGCGCGTGCTGGATGGTGATCTGGACCGCTTCATGGAAGCGTCGCTGGCCGCGCGTCTGGGCGGCGACGACCCAAACCTCAAGACCGAGGATGACGCGTAGAGCTATTGGTCGCTAGCTTCTCGCCGCCGTCTTGGCGACCACTTCGCCGGCGCCGTCCTGTGCGGTCGCGCCGCGGGCGGCGACCACTTCGGATTTACGGGCCGATGCCGTCGCGACCCTCGCCGCGGCGTTGGACGTTAGCTTGCTGGCCGGATCGCTGACCGCTTCGCTAACCGGACTGGCATCATTTCGTTTGCAATGGCCGTCAAGGAAAGCGCCGGCCTCGATCGCCAAACTATCATGCCAAATATCGCCATTCACATGTGCCGTTTTTGCCAGGCGCACGTCCCTAGCCTTGATCCGGCCCGTGACCCGGCCGCGGACCATAACTTCGTCGGCTTCAATCTGTCCGGTGATCGAAGCCTTCTCGCCGATCACCAGTTTGCCGCAATTGACGTCGCCCGCCACCGTGCCATCAAGCTGCACTTCACCCGATGTGCTCAGATTACCGGCAATTTCCAAATCCGTGGAAATCAATGACGGTGCCGCTCGTACCGCATTGTTTTGAGCTTTGTGCTTATCAGCCTTTGAAAACATATTTTCCAGCCTTCAAGAATTTTCTCGGATTAAGTGGCTTGCCGTCAAACACCACCTCGTAGTGAACATGTGTCCCGGTACTGCGGCCACTGCTGCCCATCAGACCGATCTTTTGGCGAAACTCCACCTTTTGGCCCTTTTTGACCAGAATTTTCTGCAAGTGTCCATAGCGGGTGCGTAATCCAAGGCCATGGTCGATCTCCACGAAACGGCCGTAGGGACCTTTCCAACCGACATAAGTTACCGTGCCCGGTGAGGTCGCGTAGACCCGCGTCCGCCTGACACCGGCCAGATCAATGCCGCCATGAAATGCTCTGCGTTTGGTAAATGGATCACGCCGCTTGCCGTAACCTGATGAAATGGAAAAGCTGTCCACGGGCGGCGTTATGGGCAGTCGCTCCAGCACCGCATTCAGGGCGGTCCACCGCGAGAGGCGGTTTTCCAACATTCCGAGGGAGCCAAGCATCGGCGAAGATTCCTGCAAGACCCATTCACCGGCAAAGGCTTTATCCTCTTCCGACGACAGCAACGGGCCACCGGTGCCGACTTGCTTGTGACTAATGCGGTCAAGCAACCTGTTTAGATTCAAACCGGTCAGTTGCACGACTGTTTCCAGCTCCACAATATTGGCATCGGTACGTTCGTGGATGTTCTCCACCAGGGTCCTTTGCGCCAATTGCAACTGTTCCAGGCGGCTTTCCAAATCGCCGATGCGCCTATTCAGTGCCTGATTGGTTGAAAAGGCACGGTCGCGCTGATCGGTCAGCCGCGCCACCATGTCTTCGCTGCTTTCCAAGTCAACTTGCAGATCCTGCCGTGCCCGTTTCAGGCCCGAAAGGTTCTGTTGCATGGTATTGAGATTCTGCGCCAGGGCCATGCGTTGCCGTTGCTCCCAGTCGCGGTCGGTTTCCGTGGTGCTCAGCCGATTTGTGACCTGGCTCAAATTCAGTTGTAGATCATTCGACTCATCCAGGGTCCGCCGCAGGCTGCTTTCCAATCTACCCAGTCGGGATTGAAGCTGCTTGCCACGGTTCAGCGCCAAGTCGCGCTGCTTTCGGGTCAGGCTCAATTCACGCAGCAACTCAGTCCGCATCCGGTCCAGGTTGGCGCGCTGTCGCAGAACATCGCCGAGCACTCTTTGGTTGCTTTCCAGATTGGCGGTAATTTGCCGATACCGGTGTTCCACCGCGCGCAAATCCGCATTCAAACGCTCATGCGCCCCGACTATGCGGGCGATATGGGCATCCTTGCTGGCAATAATTTCAAGCTGCAGATAGATACCAAGGCTGGAATAGGCCAGCCAGCCCAGAAACAGTACGCCCACAAGGCTGAGCGCGACCTGGCTTTTCTGTCCAAATGTGACAAAGCCGACCTCGCCACGGCTACGCAAAATAATCTGCCGTTCCGGATAATAGCGATCTAACAGCCGCCTTACGGCGTCCGTGAAGCCTTCACTCATGCCTTGCTCTCTCCAAACGCTTGCGCGCCGCCCTGTTTTTTCCCCATTGCATCCGATCCCGGCCCGCATTGCAATGGGAAATGATTCGAAATGTCGTTGCCCCAGACCGAGTCCGCTGTAAAGGGCTATTTACGCATCAGGTTGATAATATTCTCTTTCCATTCCGGCCTGCTTTCTGGCGCCATGGTTGAAGGGCGGTTTCAATTGCCCCTTGAAATACTTATCAACAAGCTGGCGCCATTGCCCGACGGGCTCCAGGCCCTGGCGCCGGCAGCACCAATTGAACCAGCGCAACCCGGCGGCCACGTGGCCGATTTCCTCGTCGAGGATTACTTGCAGCATGACGGCGGACTGATCGTCGCCGGCGGAACGCAACTTCGCGACCATGCCTGGCGTTACATCAAGGCCGCGCGCTTCCAGAAGCGTTGGGACAACCGCCAGGCGCGCCGTCAGGTCGCCGGCGGTATCGGTTGCCGCCTGCCACAGCCCGTCGTGGGCCGGCAAATCGCCATAGGCCGCGCCCAGTTCCGCCAGTCGGTGGCTGATGGCGGAAAAATGTCTGCCTTCATCAGCCGCGACGGTGATCCAGTCATCGTAGAATTCACCGGGAAGACCCTGGCTGGTGAACCGCGCGATCAAATCCCACGCCAGATCGATCGCGTTCAATTCAATATGTGCGATCGCGTGCAGCAGGGCTATGCGCCCGCGCTGGCCAGAGATCCGCCGCCGGGGCATGTCGCCGGGCCGGCGCAATTCGGGCCGCTTTGGCCGGGCCGGCCGGGGCGGTGGCTGGCAGGTGCCGATCCGGCCAATGCGGCCAGCCCGCCATGCCTCGGCCACGGCCGCGCCTGCCTGCACTTTTGCCGCCGGGTTGCCTTGACGCAGAACTGCGCAGGCCATGGCGGAAAGACTATTAGTCATGAACAAGGACCAGACACGAATTATGAGCGGCCGTGACGCCGGGCATTGACCAATGCGACCACGGCCACGAACGGGCCGGCCAGGAAGCATGCAATGCCAACCATAAGATGTGGTAGATATTGGCTCCAGCCGATGTTCAGCGCCCGCATGGCAATATCAGCGCCGAACCAGGTCAATACAACGCCGGCGATCAAACCTACAGGCCCCCACCATTTCATTTCGCACCTCCCTCAAGCGTATCACCAGCCAGCCAAATTCGGCTGGTAGTATAATTGGAACGCGGAATATCGACGTCGAACTTTTGCTAGAATTAACCATAGTTGCTCAGAATTCGTTAAGACCTACCGTGGAAAATCACCACAACCTAAATTGACTGGCAAAAAGCTAGCGTGGGTTGAGGGCGTGAAGGAAAACACGGGGTGTTCCATCATGCAGCCATCGAATTTCGTTGAAGCGACCGTTTTACTGTTCGACCGGCAACGCGCGGTCCGCAAGCAAACCCGCTCGGTCCTGAATGTCCTGGGTTTCAAGAAATTTCAGGAATTCCAGGATCTGGAAGGGGTTCGTTATACTCTGTGCAATCAACGGGTGGATGTATTGGTTCTGACCCTGGAGTCGGCCGATTGTGGCGTCTTGCGCCTGGTCGACGATATTCGCCGGCAACGTTGTGGGGTGGATCCGTTCGTACCGATTTTGTTGACGACCTGGGATGCCAAGCTGAAGGCGGTCCGATCGGTTATCGAATCCGGTGCGGATGACATTCTGCTCTATCCGTTTTCGACAGCCAAAATGGGGCAGCGGATCGAAAATCTGGTGCAGGACCGCAAGCCATTTGTCGTAACAGACGAATATTTCGGCCCCGATCGCCGGGCTGCGTCCCTGTTACAGGCTGACCCGACATCCGTAACCGTTCCGAATGCCCTCGCCGCCCAGGTCCTGGGCCAGCACGACGTGGCGCCGAACGCGGCCAGGATAGACGCCACCCTTTCAGAACTGCGGCGGCTGAAATTACGCAATTTGGCGCGGCGTATATGGTACTTGGCGGAAACCTTGAAGCTAGCGCTGCCGGATCCTTCGTTGCCGGACCGCTACGAGCGCGAATTGCTCAAGCTGGGCAAGGCGATCCGCCGATACCGCAAGACTTTGACATCCGACGACGCCGCTGATTTGACCAGCCTTTGTGAATCCCTGGACCGTGTCGTGGCCAGATTGTTTGGCAAGCCGCCGGAGGTAAGGGGCATGGAATTGCTCGAACAAAGCGCGCTGGCGCTGCGCGTCGCCTCCCGGCTTGATCATGAACCAAGCGAAACCGGTGATGCGATCAGTGAAGCAGTGGCGAGCAGCGGCGATATCGAAAACGCCCTGATTCAAGCCGTTATGGGATAGTTCAAACTTTCCGCCCCCGACCCAACCGCCATGGTATAGGCTGCCCGCCAAGACAACGTGATCAGGAGGGTAGCGTGGAATTATTCAATTTGAGCGGCCGGGTCGCCATTATCACCGGTTCAACCAAGGGCATCGGCAAGGCCATCGCGGCGCGCATGTGCCAGCACGGAGCCAAGGTGGTGATCTCGTCGCGCAAGGCGGATGCCTGCGAGGCGGTGACGGCGGAGATCAACCGCGATTATGCCGCCAATGGCGGCGAGGCCATCTCCATTCCCGCCCACGTCGGGGTCGAGGATGACCTGCGCAATTTGGTCGACAAAACCTTGGACAAATGGGGCAAGATCACCACTCTTGTGCCCAACGCGGCGGCCAATCCCTACTACGGCCCCTCGGCTGAAATGCCGGAATCCGCCTTTGACAAGATCTGGGAAGTCAATGTCAAAAGCGTCTTCAAGCTTTGTCACATGGTCCTGCCCGGCATGGTCGAGGCGGGCAGTGGAACGATCACAATCATCGCTTCGAACTCCGGCCTGAAGGGTTCCGTCGAATTATGCGGCTATGCCATTTCGAAAGTGGCGGAACATCAGATCGCCCGCAATCTGGCGGTCGAATTTGGTCCCATGGGTATCCGCGTCAACGCCATCGCGCCGGGTTTGATCAAGACCGATTTCGCCAAGACCCTGTGGACCAATCCGAAACGCCTGGAACGGGTGGAAAATCTAATCCCGCTACGCCGCATCGGCGACCCCCACGAAATTGCCGGCACCGCCGTCTTTCTGGCCAGTGACGCCGCCGCCTTTCTGACCGGTCAGGTCCTGAACGTGGATGGTGGCAATGCCGTCGTATAGGAGCGTTCGCTGATGCGGGCGTTGATCGTCGGCGGCTGCGGTTTCGTCGGCCTGAATATCGCCGAGGCGCTGTTGCGCCGTGGCGATGATGCGGTGCTGTTTGACGCCAATCCCTTGCATCCCGCCGCCGCCGCCGCTTTCGACGCGTTGCCCGGGTCTTTCAAGGTGCTCCATGGCGATGTGCGGGATCCGGCCTCGGCCGCGGTAGCCTTTGCCGGGCAGGATATCGAAGCCGTGTTCTATGGCGCCGCCATGACCTCCGGCCCCGAGCGGGAGCGGGACGCGCCGGCCCAGGTTCTGCAGGTCAATCTGTTGGGTCTTGTCAATATCATCAAGGCCGCCGCCGATGCCGGCGGTGTTCGGCGGATCATCAATATTGGCTCGGGCTCGGCATATGGCCGGCACCGCCTGGATGGTGAGGGGCCCGTGATCGAAGAACAAACGCCGTCGGAGCCGGAAAGCCTGTATGGTATTTCCAAACATGCGACCGAGGCGGTCAGCCGGCGTTTGGCGGATCTGCTCGGTCTCGATATCCGCTCCGTCCGTCTGGCGGCGGTGTATGGCCCGTGGGAAATAGACAGCGGTGCCCGCGATACACTGTCGCCCTTGATGCAAGTGGCTCTCGCCGCCTTGCAGGGAGAGAATGTCATCCTGCCGCGCCGGGACAGCCAGGACTGGGTCTATTCCCGGGACGTGGCCACGGCGCTGCTGGCATTACTGGACGCGCCGGCACCGCGCCACGATCTCTATCATATCGCTTCCGCGACGCCGTGCGGCGTGATCGATTGGTGCGGTGCCCTGGCTTCGCGCTATCCCGATTTCCGCCATGCCCTGGCCAGTCCGGCAGCGGCGGCGAACATCAATCTGCATGGCGATCGGGACCGTCGACCCTTGTCCG
Source organism: uncultured Rhodospirillaceae bacterium (assembly GCA_964631725.1). Lineage (GTDB taxonomy): Bacteria > Pseudomonadota > Alphaproteobacteria. The sequence goes on from CAZVYX010000003.1 coordinate 137,544, forward strand.
GCGAACGCCTGGCGGAGGATATCGGCCACAGCCTGCCGGCCGATCCGGAAACAGCATTTCTGGATTTTCTCGATTGGATGGCCCAACATGGAGCATTCTGGACTAGGTAAAAAAAACTGGGGAAACGACATCATGAAGTTTGGTATTTTCTACGAGCATCAACTACCGCGGCCCTGGGAGGCCGACAGCGAATATAAGCTGCTGCAGAATTCGTTAAGCCAGATCGAACTGGCCGACCGCCTGGGCTATGACTATGCCTGGATGGTGGAGCATCATTTTCTCGAAGAATATTCCCATGCCTCCTCGCCCGAGACCTTTCTGGGCGCGGCGAGCCAGCGGACGACGAACATCCGTCTGGGCTATGGCATCGTGCAGCTGACCACCAACCAGCCACATCGGGTGGCGGAGAAAGTCTCGACCCTGGATCTGCTTTCCGGCGGGCGGGTTGAATTCGGCATGGGCGAAGGCGCTGGCCCGGCGGAGCTGCATCCCTTCGGCACCCGGGTACGTGACAAGCGGGAGCGTTGGGAAGAGGCCGTGCAAGCCATCATTCCGATGTTCACCAAGGAAGATTGGGAATTCCACGGCGAGTACCATGACTTTCCGGCGCGCAGCGTGTTGCCGAAGCCGTTCCAGAAACCGCACCCGCCGCTTTGGGTCGCCTGCTCCAACATCAACACCATCACACAGGCCGGGCAGTGGGGCCTGGGCGCCCTGGGCTTCACCTTTGTCTCGCCCGATGCGGCGAGGGCCTGGGTCAACCACTACTACAATAATCTTCTGCACAATCAGAAACTGTTGACCGACTATCCCGTGAACCCGAACGTCGCCATGGTCTCGGGTTTCATGTGTGCCGAGACGGACGAGGAGGCCATTGAAAAGGCCGCCGGCTGGACCTTCTTCATCTTCGCCTTGTCGCATTACGGACGGGCGGGCGTCGATGCGCCGGGCAAGTCGGATCTGTGGAAGCTGTATCAGGATTGGCGCGGTTCGGAAAAGGCGCAGCAGGCCTTGACCGCCGGGCTGATCGGTTCACCCGCGACAATCCGCGAAAAACTGCGGCAATATGAAGAGGCCCATGTGGATCAGGTCATATTGTTGAACCAGGCCGGCAAGACATCGCATCGGGATATTTGCGACAGCCTGAAGATGTTCGCCGATGAAGTGATGCCGGAGTTCCACGAACGGCAACCGGCGCATGAGGCCTGGAAGGCACAGGTGCTCGATGGCACGATCGCCCTGGAGGACCTGGACACCCAGCCCTACGACATCTACAGCCATCAGAACGAGGATATCGTGCGTCTGACGCCGGAGCAGTTGAAGGCACACATGGCGGCCAAGGAGGCCGAACAGAAAGCCGCCCGCGAAGTGATCGACGGCGCGGCGGACTAGGAGGATATCGTGGCCACTCTGCGGCAAATGATCCAGGACGGTGCGCCCGTTTGCGCCCCCCTGGTACTCGACCCCATGATGGCCAAGCTGGCGGAACAGGCCGGCTTCGGGGCACTGTATCTGGGCGGCGGCGCCACCGGCTACCGCAAGGCGCATCTGGAGGCGAATTTAAGCCTGACGGAAATGTGCCAGGCCGGCCTGGATGTGCGAACGGTGACGGATCTGCCGCTGATCCTGGATGCCGCTGCCGGCTGGGGCGATCCCATGCATATCCACCGCACCATGGGCATGACCGAGGCCGCCGGTTTCGCCGCCATCGAGATCGAGGATCAGATTCTGCCGAAACGGGCCCACCATCACGCGGGCATCGAACACATGGTGGAGCTCGAGGCCATGGCCGACAAACTGCGCGAGGCGGTGGCGGTCCGGCGCAACCCCGATACCCTGATCATCGGCCGCAGCAATGGCGTCCGCGCCTCCAACATGGATGACGCCCTGCGCCGGGGCGAGGCTTACCGCAAGGCCGGCGCCGATATCATCCTGCTCAGCCCGCGCAATCAGGAGGAGGTCCGCCAGGTGGCTGAAAGCCTGGGCGGTCCGTTGATGCTGCTGCTGCGTTCCGGCGGCGTCGCCAATTTCGACATGAGCCTGGCTGACCTCGGCGCCATGGGCTATTGCATCCTGGTCGACCCGGCGACGCCCCTGACCGCCGCTTACGAAGCCATGCGCGCCGTCTACACCGAGATGGCCGACGGCTTCAGCCTGACCTCCCGCCCTGCGGAGGATTGGAGCAAGCTGCAGGACGACATGCACGACACCATCGGCCTGGAACGCCTGCTGGAGGTGGAACGGCGGACGGTGGAGGGGGATTAGCCGGTCGAAAGAACCGGAACACTAGCCCAAACAAACGAGGGAAGCCCGCGATGCACAAATCCAACACCGGCGGCGCCCTGATCGCCGATCTTGGCGCCATCATCGAGGCGCTTGATAAGCGGGGCCGGCTGGTACGGGTTAGGTCGGAGATCGACCCCAAGTTCGACCTCGCGGGCGTGGCGGCGAAGTTCGAGGGCGGCCCGAAAGCCGTTCTGTTCGAAAACGTCAAGGGATACGATCATGCCGTCTTCATGGGCCTTTATTGGTCGCGGGAGCTGCTGGGCGATATCTTTTCGCGCCCGGCGGCGGATCTGCCCCAGTATATCTCGGACTGTATCGGCAATTGGCAGGCCAATCCGGTCGACCCTGTGGTGGTCAAGGACGCACCGGTTCTGGAGGTGACCGAGCGCGTGGTAAACCTTAAGAAACTGCCGGCGCCGACCCACGCCATGAAGGATGCCGGGCCCTACCTTGATGCCGCCGTGGTGATCGCCAAGGATCCCGAAACCGGGGTGCGCAATGCCTCCATCCAACGCTTTCAGGTGGTCAACAAGAACACCCTGGCGGTCAACATCGACGCCGGCCGCCATTTGGAACTCTACCTCGAAAAAGCCGCGAAGCTTGGCCAACCGCTGCCATTGACCATCAATGCCGGTGTTGGGCCGGGCCTCCACTTCGCCGCCGCCGCCCCGGCCGAGGCGGCGCCGGCGGAGCGGGACGAACTGGGCATCGCCAGTGAAATTCACGGCGCGCCGTTGGAACTTGTACCGGGCATCAAGTCCGAGGTGGAGATGGTGGCCAATGCAATGTATGCGCTGGAATGCGAAATCACACCGGGCGAAACCATCAACGAAGGCCCCTTCGCCGAAGTCACCGGCTATTATGCGCGCCAGGACAAGCGCCCCAAGGTTCGCGTGCTGAAGGTTCACCGGCGCAGGAACCCGGTCTTTCATTCCATCCTGTCAGGCGCCGAGGTTTACAATTCCGTCGGCCTGCTGGGCGAAGCCAACGTCTTGAGCCTTCTGCGCAAGCAAGTGCCGGGCGTGCGGGACGTCTATTTCAGCCACGGCGGCTGCGGCTTCTATCATGCCGTCGTGCAGATCAGACAGACACGGGCCGGCTGGGGCAAGCAGGCCATCATGGCCGCTTTCGCCGCCTTCGCACCCTTGAAAATGGTGACCGTTGTAGATGACGACGTCGACATCCGCGATCCCTCGGACGTGGAATGGGCAATGATTACCCGGCTGGATGCGTCGATGGGTATCTTGCGGGTGGAGAACGTATTTGGCCATGGCCTCAATCCGACATTCCCCGACTATCTTGGTACAAAAGTCGGGTTTGATGCCACGCGGCCCTACCCGTTCACGCCGGATTTTGACCGTGCGACGGTAAAGGCCGTCGATCTCTCGGATCTGGAAATCGTCAACCCATAGCGGGTTCGCCCATAAGGAGGAGGCGACAGGCCAACGTGCGCGCTGATCCCGGACGCGCCGCCGTCATTCGGGCAGGCCTGCCTTGCGGAGGGCGTCGAGCAGGCGTCGCGGGCTCTTTGACATGGCGGCGGTCTAGCGGCTTGCATCCTGGTAAGCCACGTCTGATCGCCGGCGAATACTTGGCCGTTTCGCCCTGCACGGTATATCTTTGTGATCCGGCTCTAATCACTGCGCCTCAATTCAAGGACCATGAATGATCAGTTACGTGACTTTGGGAACCAACAACATGGATCAGGCCTGCGGCTTTTATGACGCCCTGCTGGGTGAACTGGGGGCGACGCGTATTGTTGATTCAGGCCATCTGACGATTTGGGGAAAAGAAGCAAACAGCGGCATGCTCGGAGTTATCAAGCCCTTCAATGGCGAGGCCGCGACGACCGGCAATGGCTCCATGGCCGCGATCGCCGTCGAAAGCAGGGATATGGTCGGCAAATTGCATGCCATGGCGCTCTCGCTGGGCGGCAGCGATGAAGGCGCGCCGGGGCCGCGGGGCACGCGGAAAACGGAGTTTGCCTATATCCGCGATCCCGAGGGCCACAAGATCGCTTTTTTCTGCATGGCCGGTGGGACTTAGCAAAGGCGTGAGCCCGCGATGCAGTCTTGACGATTTGGTATCCCGCTAACTTTGCCGCTTTCCCGTGCGGCCGATCAGCCAGGCCGGGCCGACGGCAAAAAACGCCACCAGGGATATCGCCAGGAAGGTATCCTTGAAGGCCAGGGTGGAGGCCTGGGCCAGCAGGACTTCGGTAAGATAGTTGAGCGCGCCCGCCTTCTGGGTGACTTCCGGCAGGCCGGTGCCGGCCAGCAGGTGGCGGACATCGGCCAGCAGCTCCAGGGTTGTTTCGTTGGCCCAGGTCTGGGTGTCGGTGAAGGCCTCGCCATGATACTGGCTGCGTTGCAGGAAGAACGCGGTCAGCAGGGTGATGCCCAGGCCGCCGCCGAAATTTCGGAAGAAGGTCCCGACGGAGGCGGCGCGCGCCAGCTTCTCCGCTGAGACCGCGCGCAACGCCGCCACGCTAAGGGAGGGAATGGCGAGGGAGAGGCCGACGCGGTTGACGGCGGTGTAGGCCACCATGGCCCAGAATGTGGTGTTCACATCGACCGCCCGGATCATGAAAAAACCAATGCCAAAGATCAGCAAACCGGTGGCAATGGGGATATGCGCCGGAATGGAATCCGTGATACGGCCCGAAATCGGAAAAAATATCATCATCACCAAACCACCCGTGGCCAGCAGCAGCCCGGCGCGGGTGGCGCTGTAACTTTGAATGGTCTGGACGAAAATCGGGATGAAATAGCCCGACGCAAACAGCCCCGCGCCGAAGACAAAGCCCGCCACCATGGTCAAGGCAAACTGCGGATTTCGAAACAGGCTGAGGTCCAGCAAGGGATAGGGCGCCCGCAATTCCCATAGAATGAAAATCGCCAGGCCCAGCGCGCTGCCGCACAGCAGGTAAACCACTGAATCATCATCCCAGCCCGCGCGCGGGCCGTTGGAAATAGCGCTAAATGCGCTGAAGACAATGAGCAGGATCAGGGCCAGGCCGACCCAGTCGAAGGGGGGCAGGCGCTTGGCCAGTTTCCTGGTCGGCATGAACACCAGACCCAGCATAAAGGCGGGGGCACAGAACGGCAGCGGCAGGAAAAACAGATAGCGCCAGGAAATACTGTCGATCGCGATGCCGCCGACGATGGGACCGAAGGTCGGCGCCAGGACGCTGACCAACCCCTGAATACCGATCGCCATGCCGCGCCTCTCGGGCGGGAAGACGGAGAACATGGTGAACATGGCCAGCGGCTGCCCGACGCCGTTGGCGGCCCCTTGCAGGACGCGGCCGACGATCAGAATGTCCATATTGGGCGCCAGGGCGCACATGAAGGAGCCGATGCCGAATATCGTCAGGATCGCGATAAAGGTGATGCGCTGGCCCAGCACCTCGATCAACCAGGAACTGACCAGCATGGAGGCGGACATGGTGGCCAGAAAACCGGTCGCCATCCATTGCGCCTGATCCAGCCCAACGCCAAAGGCACCGATCACCGATGGCACCGCCACATTGACCATGGACGAGGCCAAGCCCATGGTGACGCCCCCCGACATCACGGTCAGGGTCACCAGCCAGATGTAGAGCGGCCCAAACCGTTGATGCAGCGCCGTGCCGTCGGCGCCGGTGGTGGCGGTCATCGCGCCTCCCGTCCCGCGCCGGCCAATTCAGCGCGCCGCCCATCCCGGCAATAAGCCATGGCCTGGCAGGCAGGTATACTTGTCAAAAAACCGGTTTTCGCCAAAATCGCGCCCCACTCCTCAGGGCTTCAATTCACCAGTTTATGCGAAACCGCGCCCGAGGAAAGGCCGTTGCCATCGCGGACACGGCCGGGAACCGGATTTCAGGGGCGAAAGGCGGGGAATACCGTCTCGGCGATCATCGCCACATTGCGGTCGATATAGTCGTCCGGGCAGGCGGACGAGACGAATATCAGCGAGGCCCCGGCATCGACATACTCACGCAGGCGGGCCTGATAACGCTCCGGGTCGCCGGCCAGGGCGAACTTGTACACCAGCTTGGAGAAGTCCTGGGCGTATTGGGTGCTCAGGCGGTCGGCGGCGTACCTGATGGCCAGTTCGTTGTCTTCGTGGATGGCGGTGAAGATATACAGACCATAGGTGAAATTCGACATATCGCGGCCCAAATCCTCGCCATAGGCGCGGATCTTGGCGATGCTGTCGGCCAGTTGTTCCGGCGTGTACATATATGGCAGCCAGCCGTCGGCGTACTTTGCGGCCCGGCGCATGGCGGCGTCCGAACGGCCGGAGACCCAGATCGGCGGCCGGGGTTTCTGGATCGGCAGTGGCTTCAGGCTGAAATTCTCCAGCTTCGTGAAACGGCCGTCATAGTTGACATCCGTGTCCGTCCAGGTACGCGTGATGACCTCCAGGGCATCGTCGGTGCGGGCGCCGCGTTCCTTCACCGGCACGCCGCAGGCGGCGAATTCATTGGCGAACTCGCCGCCAACACCGACGCCCAGGGAAAAGCGCCCGTTCGAGGCGACGTCCAGCGCCGCGCCCATCTTGGCCAGCAAGGCCGCCGGGTACAGCGGCACCAGGGTGATCGTGCTCATCAGTTCAATAGTTGTGGTCGCGCCCGCGGCCACGGAAAGGGAAACAAAACCGTTCGCGGTATCGCCATGGAAGCTGACATGTTCGCCGCAGCCAAGTACGTCGTAGTCCAGGCCCTCGATCTGCCGCGACAGCTCGGCCACGCCGTAGGGCGAGCGTAGCGCCGTGCCGAATTTCACCGCGTTTGTCTGGCTCATCGATTTTCTCCCCTCATGATTCCGGCACCATTCCGTTGTTGGCCGCCCGGTTCATGTTATAGAGCACCTTAAGCAAATTCGATCAGTCATTCAGCAGAACGGAACCGAGACCATGCCACTAGAACTTCGCTCCACCATCAAAACCGGCGGCAGCCTTGAAATTGCTCTGGCGGAGGTGGCGATGCCTGAGCCTCTGGATAACGAGGTCGTGGTCCGGGTCGAGGCAACGCCGGTCAACCCGTCCGATCTGGGTCTGCTGTTTGGCGTCGCCGATATGACGACGGCCAAATTCTCGGGCAGCGCCGACAGCCCCGTGGTTACGGCGGACGTGCCCGAAGGCTTGATGCGGTCCATGGCCGGACGTTTGGATCAATCCCTGCCCGTTGGCAACGAGGCCGCCGGCGTCGTCGTCGCCGCCGGTGCCTCCGATAGCGCCCAGGCCCTGATGGGCAAGACCGTTTCGATCATCGGCGGGGCCATGTACGCCCAGTACCGGGCCGTGCGGGTCAATCAATGCCTGGAAATGCCCGAAGGCGTGACGCCGGCCGAGGCCGCCTCCTGGTTCGTCAATCCGATGACCGCCCAGGGCATGGTGGAAACCATGCGCATGGAAGGGCATACAGCGCTGGTGCATACGGCGGCGGCCTCCAACCTGGGCCAGATGCTAAACAAGATCTGCATCGCCGACGGTATTGACCTGGTCAACATCGTACGAAAGCCGGAACAGGCGGCGTTGCTGCGGGACCTGGGCGCCAAATATGTCTGCGATTTGTCGTCGCCCGATTTCATGGATGAGCTAACGGAGGCCCTGGTCGCCACCGGCGCCACCATCGCCTTTGACGCCATCGGCGGCGGGCGGTTGGCCGGGCGGATCCTGTCCTGCATGGAGGCGGCCCTGAACCGCACGGCGACGGAATACAGCCGCTATGGCTCGACCACCCACAAGCAGGTCTACATCTACGGTGGCCTGGACCGTGGCCCAACGGAGTTCAACCGCGGCTTCGGCATGATGTGGGGCGTCGGCGGCTGGTTGCTGACGCCGTTCCTGCAAAAGGCGGGCAAGGAGGTGGCCAACCGCCTGCGTCAGCGGGTCGCGGCGGAGATCAAGACCACCTTTGCCTCCAGCTACACCCAGGTCGTCTCCCTGCCGGAACTGCTGACCCCGGAGGCCATGGCGGTCTACGGCAAACAGGCCACGGGCGAGAAATTCCTGATAAATCCGAACAAGGACGCCTAGACCTCGTCTTGCCGCTCTCTTTGATCATGGCTGAAATTCAGGCATGATTGCCCATGAGCACGCGTGGTGTATGCGTGGGGCAATAGGGGGCCGGTATGAAAATCGCGAGCTTGTTAAGCCAGCATGCGGGCCGGGCGCCCAGTAAGCCCGCGGTTATCTATGGCGACGATGTACTGACCTTCGGTGAGCTCGAACGGCAAAGCAACCGCATGGCCAATGCCCTGTTGGCAAAGGGGCTGCGCCAGGGCGATCGGGTCATTCTCTATGTCGGCAACTCGCTGGAGCTTGTGGTTGCCATCGCCGCTCTGTGGAAGGCCGGCGCCCTGCCGATCCCCATCACCACCTGGACCGTCGGCCGCGAGCTGGCTTTTCTGGTCTCGGACTCGAAACCCTTCGCCGTGCTCTATGGCCCGGAGCAGATCGCGGAGGTGCAAAGCGCCGAACTGCCCGGCGATGTGATGCATATCATGACGGCGCCGTCGGAGCATGGTCTGGACCTGGCGGCATTGATCGCGGCCGGCGATGACGCGCCGCCGCCGCCGCTGCCCCCCCGGCCAGACGATGCCATGATCGGCTATACCTCCGGCACCACGGGCAAGCCGAAAGGCTCGATCACGACGCATGCGAATTTGATCACGGCGCAATTGCTGGTTTCCACCTATTGCAACCATAGCGGCGACGATATCTTCATGATCATGACGCCGATCGCGCACCGGGTCGGCATGGCGCGGCTGGTGACCTGTTTCACGCTTGGCGCTTCCGTCGTGGTGATGCCCCGGTTCGAGGCGGCGGCGGCCATCACGTTGATCAACCAACACCAAATTACGATCATCTCGCTGGTGCCCACGGTGGCGCGGCTGCTGTTGGAGCGGATCGAGGCCACCGGTGCGGTGTGCCCGAGCCTGCGCGCCATGACGGCAACCGGCGAGGCCTTTCCCGTCAGCCTGAAGGAACGCCTGGCGTTGGCGCTGCCGCACGTGGGGCTGTGGGTCTTTTACGGCATGACGGAGGGCGGCATACCAGCGGTCTTACGACCCGATGAGCAGAGCCTGAAACCAACTTCCGTGGGGCGGCCCATGCCCGGTGTGGAAATTCGGTTGACGGACGAGTCCGGCATGGATGTGGAGACCGGGCAAACCGGTGAAGTGCTGCTGCGCAGTGGCGTACCAGGCCAGGCCATGGTGGCGCGGGAATATTTCAACCGGCCGGAAGCCAATGGCGAGGCCTACAAGGACGGCTGGTTCCGCACCGGAGATGTCGGCCGCTTCGATGAAGACGGCTATTTGTATCTGGTCGACCGGGTCAAGGACATGATCCTCTCGGGCGGCCTGAATGTCTACTCACGGGAGGTCGAGCAGGCCCTGGAGGCCGCGCCGGCGGTACGTGAGGTTGCCGTGGTCGCCGGCCCCGACGCGGATTTCGGCGAATGCGTCGTCGCCTACGTGGCGCTGAAACCGGGACAGACGGCGACGGCGGAGGAACTTATCGCCCATTGCCGCGATTATATCGCCGGCTACAAAAAGCCGAAATACCTCTTTTGCCTCGACGACCTGCCGCGCAATGTGAACGGCAAGGTGGTAAAGGCCGAGCTGCGTGAAAGAGCGGCACGGGACATCAACAACACGGGCTAGCCTGCTTCGGTGACCTCATCTCGGCGACGATACTATTTCGGCGGTTCCCCGTTGCGCTGAGTGGCCCAGGGGTCTAGGTTCCGGAACGCCAAAATCAAGTGTTTCGACGCATTCATGAAAGGTCCCGGTATCATGCCATTCCTTGCCGACTCCCTCGCGCGCGTGAAGCCATCCGCCACCATGGCGATCAGCGACCAGGCCCGCAATCTGAAAGCAGCGGGCAACGATGTCATCTCGCTCAGCGCCGGCGAGCCGGATTTCGATACGCCCGACAACATCAAGGCCGCCGCCATTCGGGCGATCCAGGAGGGCGACACGAAATACACCGATGTTTCCGGCACGCCGGCCCTGAAGGCGGCCATCGCGGCCAAGTACAAGCGCGACAACGGCCTGGACTACGGCACGGATCAAATCATCGTCTGCACGGGCGGCAAGCAGGTGCTGTACAGCGCCCTGATAGCGACCATCAATCCCGGTGACGAGGTGGTCATTCCAGCGCCTTTTTGGGTTTCCTATCCGGACATGGTGTATCTGGCGGGCGGCACCCCGGTGATCGTCGATGTCACGGCGGAAACCGCCTTCCGCATGACCGCAGAGGCGTTGGAAGCCGCCATCACGCCAAAGACCAAGTGGCTGATCTTCAATTCGCCCTCCAACCCCTCCGGCGCGGCTTACAGCCGGGACGAGTTGAAAGCGTTGACCGATGTCCTGATGCGCCATCCCCAGGTCTGGGTGATGACCGACGATATGTACGAACACCTGGTCTATGACGACTTCACCTTCGCCACCCCGGCCCAGGTGGAGCCTGGGCTTTATGACCGCACCCTGACCGTCAACGGCGTCTCCAAGGCCTATTGCATGACTGGCTGGCGCATTGGCTATGCGGCGGGCCCGGCGGACCTGATCAAGGCGATGTCGAAGGTACAGTCGCAAAGCACCTCCAACCCCTGCTCGATCAGTCAGGCGGCGGCGGTCGAGGCTCTGAACGGGGCCCAGGATTTCATCGCCGAACACAATGTCAGTTTCAAGGCGCGGCGCGATCTGGTGGTCGGCATGCTAAACCAGGCCAACGGCATCGATTGCCTGACCCCCGACGGCGCTTTTTACGTCTACCCTTCCTGCGCCGGCACCATCGGCAAGACCTCCCCCTCGGGCAAGACGATCGAAAGTGATCTTGATTTCGCCACGGAACTGCTGGCGGCCGAGGGCGTGGCGGTTGTGCATGGCGAGGCGTTCGGTCTGTCGCCGCATTTCCGCATCTCCTACGCCACCTCGACCGAGGCCCTGGAAGATGCCTGCCAGCGCATCCAGCGCTTCTGCGGTAGCCTGAAATGAAAATTGCCGTCATGGGTTCGGGCGGCATCGGCGGCTACTTCGGTGGCCGCCTGGCCGCCAACGGCGAAGATGTGACGTTCATCGCCCGGGGGCCGCATCTGGCCGCCATGCAAAGGGACGGCCTGCGTATTGTCAGCCCCCTGGGCGATGCCCATATTGCGCCGGTCAAGGCGACGAATGATGCAGCCACAATTGGCCCGGTCGATATCGTCATGTTCTGCGTCAAGCTGTACGACGTGGAGCAGGCCTGCGAATTGATCAAGCCCATCGTCGGGCCCGATACGGCGGTAATCTCATTCCTGAACGGCGTCGATTCCGAGGAACGCATGCAAGCGATCCTCGGCGTGGACGCGGTGGTCGGCGGCGTCGCGCGCATACCCTCGAATATCGCGGAGCCCGGAGTAATCCAACACATGGGAGCCTTCGCCGAGCTGGATTTTGGCGAAATGGACGGCCGCGACAGTCCGCGCCTGCGCGCTTTTCACAAGGCCTGCGAGGACGCCGGAATTCAAAGCTATCTGGTTGACAATATCGAGGTCGCGATCTGGTTGAAGTTGGCAATTCTGGCACCGTTCGCGGATGTCTGTTGCCTGACCCGCCAAACAGGCAGGATCATGATCGAGGATCCGTATGTCCAGGAAGTCGCCTTCGCCGCTATGCGGGAAGTCATTGCCGTGGCGGAGGCCAAGGGCGTGCCTTTGCCCCCCGACGCTCTGCAAAGCCGCATGGACATGATGAATGGCTTCGCGGATGCGAAACCATCGATGCTGCATGATTTGGAGGCCGGCAATCGCATCGAGCTTGACGGCCTGCAGGGTGCCGTGGTGCGCATGGGCACGGAACTGGGCGTGCCGACGCCGGTGCATCAGGTCGTCTACGCGGCGCTTAGGCCATATGTGAACGGTCCGCCCAACGCATAATTGGCGCCAACAGTCCATATAAATTGGCGTTTCTTTGCTTTTTGGTGCGAATCCACTTGCACCAAACCCCTCGCCATTGATTAAATTGATCCTTGGTTGATCAATGGAGGCCGTGATCCTCAAACGGTCCGCATCGGCCCATCAACGGACAGTGTATTTGACAGCGTAGATAGGGAAGCATCATGACCAATAGCATACCCACCGGCCCCCGCAGTGTCGCCCTGATCGGCCCTTATCTATCCGGCAAGACGACATTGCTGGAAGGACTGTTGCATACATCCGGCGCCACCGGGCGCAAGGGCTCGGTCACCGAAGGCAACACCGTCGGCGACAGCGCCCAGGAAGCCCGCAACCGCAATATGAGCACCGAGCTCAATGTCGCCTCCGCCACCTTCATGGACAGCGAGTTTACCTTTTTGGACTGTCCCGGCTCGATCGAGCTGCTGCAGGAAAGCCTGTTCGTGCTTCCCGGCGTCGATGCCGCCGTGGTGGTCTGTGAACCGGACGCCGACAAGGCCCAGGCGCTATCGCCCCTGTTGCACGCGCTTGATGCCCAGGGCATCCCGCACATGCTGTTCGTCAACAAGATCGACAAGGCAACGATCACGGTGCAGGCCCTGTTGGATGCGCTGCAGCCGATCTCGACCAAGCCGTTGGTGCTGCGCCACATTCCGGTCCAGGAAGGCGACGAGATTTCCGGTTATATCGATCTGGCCTCGGAACGGGCGTATCATTACCAGCCGGGGCAGATTTCCGAAGTGGTGGAGCTGCCCGGCACCGAAGAAGACGCCTTTGCCGAGGCCCGCTACGGCATGCTGGAAGCCCTGGCCGACTTCGACGACGACCTGATGGAAAAGGTGCTGGAAGACGTCACGCCGGAAAAGGACGAGCTTTACGCGAACCTGACCAAGGATTTCCGGGACGGCCAGATTATTCCCGTTCTTTTGGGCGCGGCGGAACACGACGGCGGCATTTTCCGTCTTTTGAAGGCCCTGCGCCACGAAGTGCCCGGCGCCGAGGCGGCCGCCGAACGCAGCGGCGCCGATGGCGCATCCGGTACCGTGGCCCAGGTGTTGAAGACCTATCACACCCAGCATGGCGGCAAGCTATCCATCGCCCGGGTCTGGGCCGGTGAGGTCAAGGACGGCATGACCCTGAACGGTCAACGGGTTTCCGGCCTGTTCCACATGATGGGGCACGAGCAGCAAAAGATTGCCTCGGCCAAGCCGGGCGAGGTGGTTGGCCTGGGCCGCATGGAAGAGGTGGCCACGGGAGAAACCCTCTCGGACAGCGGCGCCGATGCCCTGCCCACACCGGAAATTCTACCTTCCGTATATGCCCTGGCGATCGCCGCCGTGCATCGGGATGACGAGGTCAAGCTGTCGACGGCGCTGGCCAAGGTGCGGGACGAGGATCCGTCCATATTCGCCGGCCACGATGATACCACCCATCAACTGGTGCTGCGCGGCCAAGGCGACATTCATCTGAAAATCACCATGGACCGGCTGAAACTGAAATATGGCCTGGAGGTCACCTCGGAACGGCCGAAGGTGCCCTACATGGAAGCCATTCGCAAAAGCATTGAGCAGCATGGCCGGCACAAGAAGCAATCGGGCGGCCATGGCCAGTTCGGCGATGTACAGATTGAGATCAAGCCGCTGCCCAGGGGCTCGGGCTTTGAGTTCATCGACAAGATCGTCGGCGGCGCCATACCCCGGCAATACATTCCGGCGGTCGAGGCGGGCGTCAAGGAATACCTCATCAAGGGTCCCTTGGGCTTTCCGGTGGTCGATGTCTCGGTGAAATTGTTCGACGGCCAGTTTCATGCCGTGGATTCATCGGAAATCGCCTTCAAGACGGCGGCGCGGATTGCCATGAACGAAGGCATGAAACAATGCAGCCCGGTTCTGCTGGAACCAATCCTGCAGGTCGATATCGCGGCGCCGTCCGAGCATACGCCGAAGATCAACGCCATAGTTTCCGGCCGGCGCGGCCAGATCCTCGGTTTCGATACCCGCCTGGGCTGGAGCGGTTGGGACGTGGTTTCGGCCCATATGCCGCAGTCGGAGCTGCATGATCTGATCATCGAATTGCGCTCCGCCACCCAAGGAACGGGCAGCTATACCGCCAGTTTCGACCGTTTGCAGGAATTGACGGGTCGGCTGGCGGATGACGTCGTCGCTGCCCATAACGAGGATGTCGCGGCATAGCCTGACAACCACCAACACCATATTGGATGGGGGACGTTTAAGTTGGAACAATCCGCAGCCGCGGAAGCGGCGGAAATATTGGCACAGGCTCGCCGTAGCGGCCAGAATATCGATGGCTTGCCGAAGCATTTGCAACCGCAAAGCCTTGACGATGCCTATCAGATCCAAGACACCCTGATACCCTTGATCGAGGAACTCTCCAATGGCCGGCGCGCCGGTTATAAGGGCGGCGCCACGAACGAGGCCGCGTTGAAAAATTTTGGCCTCGACGCACCCTTTATTGGCGTCCTGATCTCGTCCTACTTGCTGAAAAGCGGCGACACCATTCCCGACGCCGCCTGCAAGGCCAAGCTGTTGGAGCCGGAATTCGCCTTCCGCATGGCCGACGATCTGCCCGCTGCCGCCGCACCTTATGATCCGGACGGCGTGTTGGCGGCGGTTGGCAGCGTCATGACCTCCATCGAAGTGGTTGATCTGCGTTATACGGGTGGTATCGCGGCCGGCGGCCTGCAGGTGATCGCGGACAATGCCGCCGCCGGTTTTTGGCTGGCCGGGGCGGAGTTCACGGATCTGGACGCCATCGATTTCGAGGATTGGCCGGTGACCCTGCACATCAACGGCGAGTTGGTGGCGGAGGGCAACAGCGGTAACGTCATGGACAGCCCGCTAAACTCGTTGACCTGGCTGGCCAACAGCCTGTGCCTGCGGGGCGGCGGTCTGAAGGCGGGCGACATCGTTACCGCCGGTTCCTGCACCGCGCCGACGCCGGCCCAGGCGGGCGATGAAGCGGTCGCCGACTTCGGCAGCCTGGGCAAGGTCAGCGTACGCTTCGGAACCTAGACCCGATGGATGCCGTCCAATGTAACCGGGCCGCCGATCTGTTAATGCGGGCGCGGCTGGATCGTCAGCGCCTGGCGGCCCTGCCCGATGATTGCCGCCCCGGCGACGAGGCCGAGGCCTATCAGGTTCAGGACCGCTATGTCGACCGCATGCTGGCCCACTATGGAAGCGGGGGCGGCGGTATCATCGGCTACAAGGCCGGCTGCACCAATGTGACGGCGCAACAGCAATTGGGCCTTTCCTCACCGTTCGCCGGACTATTGCTGGAGGCCTTTGCCCTGACCGGTCCCGCCAGCATATCTTCCGAAGATGGCTTCATGCGCATGATCGAGGCGGAGATCGGCTTTCGCCTGGGCCGGGACCTGCCCGCCTCCGGCGCGCCTTATGACGCCGCCTCGGTGCGCCCGGCTCTGGCCGCGGCCTTCGGCGCCATCGAAGTGGTGGATTCGCGCTATGACGATTGGACCACCGCCGGTGCGCCGCAGCTTATCGCCGACAATGCCTGCACGGGCTTTTGGGTTTACGGCCAGGAGACAACCGATATCGATAGCCTGGATTTGGCCGACCATGCTGTTCTCGTGCGGCGCAACGGCATCGCCGCGGAGCAGGGTAATAGCGCCAACGTATTGGATAATCCCTTGAACGTTGTCGCCTGGCTGGCCAATCACCTCTGCGCCAGGGGAACGTCGCTGAAATCCGGACAACTGATCACAACCGGCACCATGATTGCCGTCAACGACGCCGAAAAAGGTGATGTGATCGAGGCTGATTTCGGAACCCTGGGCTTGGTCAAGGTTTCGTTCACCTAGGCTTGATCACGCGGGTTTGAGGCGACGGCGCTTGCCGATCGCGATAAATGATCAACATTACATTGGGAATAGCCGACACAGTCTTGGGGGACCGTTCATGTTGATCAAATCACCGCCGTCCTGGCAGATGCCGGAACGCGAGGCCACGCCGGAGCATGTTTTCCTTAACCGACGGCGTTTCCTGGGCGCCTTGGCGGCCGGCACCACCGCCCTGATCGGCGGCAGCGCCTTCGCGGCCAAGGCGGCCGACCCGACGGCGGATTTATATCCGGCCAAACGCAACGGCGATTTTGTTTTGGACCGGCCGCTGACCAAGGAATCCGATGCCGCCAGTTATAATAATTTCTATGAATTCGGTTCCCACAAGCGTATCGCGATGGAAGCCCGGAAACTGAAGATCCGGCCCTGGACGGTCTCGTTCGAAGGCATGGTGGAAAAGGAACGCCAGGTCGATATCGATACCTTGATACGGGCCATGCCGTTGGAGGAACGCCTGTACCGCATGCGCTGTGTCGAGGCCTGGTCCATGGCCGTGCCTTGGTCCGGTTTCGCCATGTCGGAACTGGTGAAATACGCCAAGCCGCTGTCGTCGGCAAAATATGTCATGATGCAGACATTCCATGACGCCAAGATGGCCTCCGGGCAGAAGCAGGTCTGGTATCCCTGGCCCTATACCGAGGGCCTGACCATGGCCGAGGCGACCAACGAGTTGGCGTTCATGGTCACCGGCATCTATGGCAAGCCCCTGCCGAAACAGT
This sequence comes from uncultured Rhodospirillaceae bacterium, assembly GCA_964631725.1. Lineage (GTDB taxonomy): Bacteria > Pseudomonadota > Alphaproteobacteria. The sequence goes on from CAZVYX010000003.1 coordinate 154,357, forward strand.
TCGGCGCGCCGCTGCGTCTGGCGGTGCCGTGGAAATACGGCTTCAAGTCAGTCAAATCCATTGTTCGCTTCAAATTCACCGACCAGCGCCCGGTAACGTTTTGGGAGAAGGTCCAGTCGGCGGAGTACGGTTTCTGGGCCAACGTCAATCCAAAGGTTACTCATCCCCGCTGGAGCCAGGCCAGCGAACGGGTCCTGGGCAGCAACAAACGGGTGCCGACATTGCTGTACAACGGTTATGGCGAACAGGTCGCCAGTCTGTATGATGGCATGAAGGGTGAAAATCTGTTCAAGTAGATGGTTCCACGGATGGCTTGCGAGCTGGTTATTTTCGACTGTGACGGTGTTTTGGTCGACAGCGAGCCGCTGGCCAACCGGGTGCTGTCGGAGTGTTTTCAGGCCGCCGGCTTTCCCATCAGTTACGAAACGTGCGTCGCCGAGATGATCGGCCTGCCCCTGCCCCGCTGTTTCGAGTTGGCGGAGGAATGGCACGGAAAATCGGTGCCGGATGGTTTCTTTGACACGGTGCAGGACCGCACATACGAGGCTATCCGTGAGGAACTGCAGCCGGTGCCCGGCATTAGGCGGGCGATTGAGGCCATACCCCTACCCCGTTGCGTCGCCTCGTCATCGGAACGGGACAAGATTGCCCTGTCATTGACCCAGACAGGCCTGTTACCGCTGTTTGGCGAGAACTACTATTCCGCCGAGCAGGTCGCCCGCGGCAAGCCCTTTCCGGACCTGTTCCTCTTTGCGGCCGAACGGATGGGTGTCGCGCCCAAGGACTGCATGGTGATTGAAGACAGCTTTTACGGCGCCCGGGCCGCCAGGGCCGCCGGCATGCCCGTCCTGGGCTACGCCGGCAGCGGTTTCGCCAGGCAATTGGCCGACGAAGGCGCCCAGGTGTTTGATGACATGGCCGCCCTTCCCGCGATGCTCGGTTTCGAGGCATAATCGGACCAAGCGCAAATTTGAGGATTCCACCATGAGCGAGAGTAAACTGCCCCTGAAGGGCATCCGCGTGCTTGATCTGACCCATGCCCGGGCCGGGCCCACCGCCGTGCGGCAACTGGCCGATTGGGGCGCCGATGCCATCAAGATCGAGGTGCCGGTGGACAAGGACGAGGGCCAGGGCCTGGGCGGCGCCCGCCACGGACCGGATTTCCTGAATCTGCACCGCAACAAGCGCGCCTTGAGCCTGAATTTGAAAAAGCCCGAGGGGCTGGAAATTTTTATGGCCCTGGCCAAGGACGCCGATGTCATCGTCGAGAACTTCCGGGCCGAGGTGAAGCATCGCCTGGGCGTGGATTATGACAGCGTGCGCGCCATCAACCCGCGCATCATCTACGGCTCGATTTCCGGCTTCGGCCAGACCGGCCCCATCTCGAAGCGGGCCGGGGTCGATCAGATCGCCCAGGGCATGGGCGGCCTGATGTCCATCACCGGGCTGCCCGGCCAGGGCCCGGTACGGGTGGGTATCCCCATCGCCGACCTGACGGCGGGGATGTATCTGGCGCAGGGCATTCTGCTGGCCCTGATCGAGCGGGGCCAGTCAGGAGAGGGCCAGTGGGTCCATACCTCGCTGTTGGAAGCACAGATCTCCATGCTTGATTTCCAGGCCGCGCGCTGGCTGATCGACCAAGATGTGCCGGGCCAGGCGGGCAACGACCACCCGACCAATATTCCCATGGGCGCTTTCAAGACCGCCGACGGCGCCGTCAATATTGCCGCCTCCGGCGGCCGTCTTTGGCAACGTTTTCTGGAGGTGGCCGGGGCGGAGGAATTGGCCGAGCATCCCGACTACGCCTCGGCCAAGCTGCGCTCCAACAACCGGGCGCAGTTGAACGAGGTCGTGGGCGAGATCATGGCCAAGCGGACCAGCCAGGACTGGATCGAGTCGTTAAGCGAGGCCGGCGTGCCTTGCGGTCCGATCAACAGTATCGATCAAACCTTCGCCGAGCCGCAAGTGCAGCACCTTGGTATCGCCCAGCCCATGCATCATCCGGCCGTGGGCACGGTAGAGGTTGTCGGCCAGCCGGTTCATCTGGAGCGTACGCCACAGCCGCCGGAAATACGCAAGGCAACACCCGAACCGGGCGGCAATACGGACGAGGTGCTGGCGGAACTGGGCTACGACCAAGCCCGGATCGACGATCTGCGCCAGCGCGGCGTGGTCTAGTTCAGCTCAGCCATGATCTTCTTGTAGACCTCCTCCACCCGCGCCATGTCGCCGGGCGTATGGCCCCAATTGAGCAGGGCGCCGTCGTTTAGGAGGCGGGGAAAGATATGGCTGTGATAGTGGAACACGGTCTGGCCCGCCGCTGGGCCATTGGCCTGGATGATATTGATGCCTTCCGGTTCCAAGGCGGCTTCCACTGCGCGGGCAACCTTTTGCGCCGTCGGCAGGACAGCCGCCAAATCCTCCGGATCGGCGTCCAGCAGATTGACCGCATGCGCCTTGGTGATGACCAGGCAATGGCCATCGTTAAATGGGTTTATATCCATCATCGCAAATGTACGCTCATCTTCGTACAGCTTGAACGAAGGGATTTCACCGGCGATGATCTTACAAAAAATGCAGTCGGTATCGGCCATGGTTTGGTTCCATCAATAAGTATTGCTTCATGAATTTAGGCAACTTGCCTTGAGACCGCCAGTCCGAAGTCTATTTCATTATTACCATGACCGCGCTAGCATCATCGTATCCGTGTTACCAAGGACGAGGCTGCAACCATGTCCAGGGACGGCACGCTGATATTGCTGCTGGTGGCGCAATTCATGGCGCCGTTCGTGTTGGCCCTGCTGCTGGGTCGCCGCCCCGATCAGCCGATGGCCAAGAATAAGCATCCGGATCGACGAACCGGCAAAGGTCCTGGGATCAGGCCGAAACTCACTTCGCCGCACCCCGACGAATGGCCCATAATCACCGAATTCACCTATCGTCGGGATACCTTCAAACGTTGGATTTTGGCGGCGGCCTTCGGCGCGGTCGTGCTTACCTTAGGGGGATTCTATCTGACCGCAATCGGCGTCATTTTGCTGTTTCCCCTATACGGCGCCCTGGCGCATCTGCGTTGCCCCGAATGCGACACCGCGACTTCACTAATGGGCGTCACCGACGGACACCACTGTCGGCGCTGTGGACAGCGTCTGCGCTATTGAAACTTTAGTGCGTTTCCGACTTTCGTCGGATCACCCGGCCTGCCCGCTCCCCCTCCCGGCCACCCATTGACCAAGATCCCGTGGGTGGCCAGGAGGGGGAGCGGGCGGTTCAGCCGCGGAAACGCACTAGTCCAGGGACGGTCGCTCGCCCTTGCGGAAGGGACCGCGTTCGGCGAGATACTCGATATCGTTGCCGACCTCGGTCCGTTCATGTTCGAGATAATTCGCCACCGCGTCGCGAAAGCCCTGATCGCGGATATAATGTGCGCTGTGTGTCCGGGTCGGGCGGTATCCCCTGGCGATCTTGTGCGGGCCTTGCGCGCCGGCCTCGACCCGAGCCAGACCGTGCCGGATGGCATAGTCGATGGCCTGATAATAGCAGACCTCGAAATGCAAGAACGGATGATCCTCGATACAGCCCCAATAGCGGCCAAACAGAGCCTCATCGCCGATCAGGTTCAGGGCGCCGGCAATATAGCGTCCTTGCCTCCGGCACATGATCAGCAGGATCCGATCAGCCATGCTTTCCGTTATCAGGGAGAAAAACGCGCGGTTTAGATAGGGCGAACCCCATTTGCGGCTGCCGGTGTCGGTGTAGAATTGATAGAAGGCGTCCCAATGCGCCTCGGTCAAATCAGCGCCGCTGATCCATTCGATTTCGATATCATTCTCCAGCGCGCCGCGCCGCTCCCGCCGAATGGTCTTGCGCTTGCGCGAGGATAGCTCGTCAAGGAAGTCGTCAAAGCTGCCATAGCCCTGATTGTACCAATGATACTGCTGGTCGGCGCGTTTTAGAAAATCAGCGTCTTCCAACAGATCCCACTCGTCCTCGGGCAGGAAATTGACGCTGACCGTGGCGATGTTCAGATGTTCCGCCGCGCCGATCAGGCCCGCCGCCAGTTGCCGCTGCACCGTGACCTTGTCCAAGCCCCGGCGCACCAACAGACGCGAACCCGTGGCCGGGGTAAAGGGCACGGCGGCCAACAACTTCGGATAATAGCGCCCGCCGGCCCGCTCGTAGGCATCGGCCCAGCCATAATCGAAGATGAACTCGCCGCGGCTGTGGCTTTTCACATACAACGGCACGCAGCCCGCCGGCGGGCCGCCCTGGGGGTCATCGAGCAGCAGATGCACCGGCCCCCAGCCTGTTTGACCATGCACGCAGCCGCTTTCCTCCAGCGCCGCGAGGAAGGCATGGGATAGAAAGGGATCGCCATCACCGGCGCAGGCATCCCAGTGCCCGGCCGGAATATCGGCCATCGACTGCACAATGCGCGCCACCACCCCTTCGCCGCCGCTATCGCTCATACTCTATCCCGCATAGTTCCCCTGCATGGGCACCCGGCCCGTAACACCCCTATTTCACCTCGAACACCGCATCAATTTCCACCGCCACGTTGAACGGCAGGGCGGGGGCGCCGACGGCGAAGCGGGCATGGCGCCCGGCATCGCCAAATATATCAACCATCAGGTCGGACGCGCCATTGATGACCTGTGGGTGATTTTCAAAATCCGGAGTGCAATTCACGAACCCGCCCAATTTGACGCAGCGCACGACCCGATCCAGATCGCCATCGCAGGCCGATTTCAGTTGCGCGATGATATTCAAGACCACGACGCGGGCGGCGGCCTGACCCTCCTCGACAGTGAAATCGGCGCCAACCTTGCCGACAAAGTTGCGTTCGCCGCCCACCCAGGGTACCTGGCCGGATACGAACACCTGATTTCCCGTGCAAACGTAGGGTACATAATTCGCCGCCGGCGCCGGCGCATCGGGCAAGGTGATCTCCAATGCCCGCAGCCGCGCCTCGATTTCTCCCGCCATCATGGCCTCCCGTCTTTTCCAAATTGATGTAAATGCAGAAATTTCAGTTTGTACCTCGCAACGGCGGGCGGGAATACCTATTCTTAAACAGGAGCATGAATATTC